>CAZFBV010000001.1:0-104974 GCA_964517325.1 uncultured Gammaproteobacteria bacterium
AAAGAAAGACGCCAAAGCTGATACGATTTGGGCGACGCAAGCGCAAATTGGCAAGCTTTTTGGCATAGATCAATCCGTGGTGTCTCGCCATATCAGAAATATTTTTAAAGATGGAGAAATTGGAGAAAAAAGCAATGTGCAAAAAATGCATAATGCAAATTCTGACAAGCCTGTCACTCTTTATTCTTTGGATATAGTTTTAAGTGTCGGTTATAGGACTAATTCTGTAGTAGCTATTGAATTTCGTAAATGGGCGACCAAAACTTTGCATGGATATATCGTTGACGGTTATGCCATCAATAAAGACCGCATTGCCCAAAATTACCGTCAATTTTTGGAAGCGGTTGATGATTTAAAGCATCTTTTGCCTGCAAATACGGTCATAGATACGGAAAGCATCTTGGATCTGATCAATATGTTCGCGAATACCTGGTTCTCGCTCGATGCTTATGATAAAGATGCGCTTATCACCAAAGGAGTAACTAAGAAGCGAATTATCCTGACTGCTGAAAAACTTTCAGAAAATCTGGCCAGACTAAAGCAGATCCTTGTTGATAAAGGGGAAGCCACGGATCTTTTTGGGCTAGAACGCGGTGCCGGGAATGTCGCCGGCATAATAGGAAATATCATGCAGACGTTCGACGGTAAAGAATTATATGATAACGTCGAGGAAAAAGCAGCACATCTTTTGTATTTCATGGTCAAGAATCATCCTTTTATCGATGGTAATAAACGTAATGGCGCTTACGCCTTCGTTTGGTTTTTGCGTCAGGCCAAGATATTAAATATTGCTCGCATGACCCCGCCCGCTTTGACCGCTTTGACTATCTTAGTCGCCGAGAGCAACCCAAAAGACAAGGATAAGATGATTCGGCTCATCTTGACGTTATTAGTTTAGATTTCTCAAGTTATCGTTTCCGCTCCGTCCTTGTCTCCGCCAATAAAAAAGCCAATCCGGAGATTGGCTTAAGGAACAATAAGTCAGGCAACTAATTTTACTTCTTTTAATTTTGTTTCCCAGATTTTCCTGATCTCGCGATTCCGCAGGTCGGCGGGGGCAGTTTTGGCGGAAGGAGATGATAGACACACTTGTCGGAAATCCTGGATGAAAAACTTTCGATATTCTTCGATGATCAACCTCTGGAGATGGGGGTAGGGTTTGGATTGTTTTGAGAGATCGATCCATTCTTCGTGATCTTTGATTTTCGGAGCTAACAGCGCCAGCAGTCTCTTTAAAGAAGGCGCGTCGCTTTTTATGATTAAACTTTTGATCGTATTCAATAGAGCTAGGCGCTCTTGGTTGGCAGCTTGCAATCCTAGGGGATCTTGGCGCTTGTTTTCAAGCGGCCAAACCCGGAGAGGGCTAGGAGGCTGAGCGGGGAGCTCTACGGCTGCCAGGCATAATCCGGTCGGATTATGAAGTTCGGGAAGGCGATTGATCAGATCAATCATGATATTTTCGGCGATAGCCGGGTAATAATGGATGCTTTTGATATATAAGATAGAAGAGATTTTCCTCGATTCCTGGCTATTGTCAGGGGGTATCGCTAATCTCAGCTTGTTTAGGATTATTTCTCTGATTTCCGGCGCGTTGAGCGTCGTTTCATCATAGAGCCTTTCCCAGCGCAGGGAAGGAAGTTCTGTCTTTTCCAATTTAGCGGCGGCCAGTCCTATGAATTTCTTGTCCCCGTAGTCATTACAGGTTTTTACAAGTATTTCCGGTTCAATGTCCGCTGCCGTTATTTTCTCTAAGCTTAGATTTTTTAGTTTGGTATTATGGAATTCTGTCTGATATATTCTCAACCAGAAAGAGAAAATATTCTCTCTCTGCCCAAGGATAGCGAGTATCCTGGATCGCATGATCGATTTCCGGCTGGACCGGCGATAGAGCGATAGCAGTTCTTCGCTTGAAAGCGAATCCTTCATTTCCAGCAGGCATCTATAGAGATAAGCGCGCCTATGGTTGCTGATATTATTCAGCCTGGTCAGGGCCAATAGCTTTTCTTTATCATTCTTAGCCAAGCTTAAGGCTCTCTTATACAATTTAGCGTCAAAATCTTGGCTGAGGATTGCCATGATTTCGGACCAAGTTCCGGTTTCTTTTTTCATGGCTTCCAATATTTGTTTTTTTTCGTTTTCGTCTAGATACTTGATGATCGTCTCTTTTTCTCCGAAAGTCTGAGCGGCTGCTATCAGCTCGCTGACAATCATCGGCCGAATCTCTTTATTGGATCGGTTAGTTATGAAGAATCTCAGCCAGCCGTTGAAATCGCCGGCAATCTGGTTCAAGACAGATCTTAATTCAGTAAGGCGTTCTTTGGGCAGTGAGAAATATAATTGGCTTAATTCAGCCAGGGTTATATATTTCTTCCGGCCGAGAGCGGCTAAAGCGTTCTGCAATAATGTAGGCGCTTTGAATAGGACTATCAAACATCCTATTCCTGATGCTAGGAATTCAGCGATCTTCCGGTCCTGGCCGGGAATCCGCAAAGTACTTGAGCTATTCATTATTATTGGGTTTTATTGTTTTTATTCTATTTTTAAAGGTCTCGGGTAATGTTCGGTTTCTGGGATATATTGGGGTATGATTGTTATAGCTTTTTTTTAGTATTTTGTCAAATAGAAGAAGTTGCTGACAGCCGCGTAATAGATAAGATAAAAATTCCATACTAGCCAGATATCGCTTCGGCGATTAAGACCTAGAAGCCCTAGAGACTCAAAGGTCTGTCTGGTTAGTATGGAATTTTTATTTTTTTTGTTATATTTTATTATTTACTGATTTTAAGAAATGTGTCATAATATATTCAGAGGCTCATGAGAGACCCATTTCTATAAAAGAAATGACTTTACCATTGGTTCTAAATGAACACCGCTGTAATTGCGGGAAGCTTCTTTTCAAAGGAGATTTCAAGGGCCATATCGAGATCAAATGCTTGCGTTGCGGACAGATAAGGGATCTGTATGGACCGGAAGAGCGTGATTGTCGCGTTGGAAATAAATAGGCCTATCAGAGATAGGCCTGGAATTTTTTAAAACGTCCCTATATAGATTTAGAATAGGTCTAGTATCAAGATAAGAAAATAAATTATAATCAAGCTGATCAGCCCGACAAAGCCGGCGAAAATTTTTTCCTGGCTTTTTTTGACGCCGATTACTTCCGGAATAGCCGGCTGGCGGCTGCTTAAAGTTTGGAACCAAGAGCTGGCCGCGATCTTCTCGGCGAAGACTGAATTGATGTGCTTGAAATATTCCCAATAGCTGGCGCCATGCTTTTTGATCGTCAGATAGATCAGAGCGATAACGGCTAGGATTGAGATGCCGATGCCGAGATGGCTGGACCATCTTTCGATGATAATAGCGATGAGGTTGCCGGAAAAATAACCGATGCCGATATTCCAGGCCGCCCAGATCAGCGCGCTTAGGATGTTCCAGAAGAAGAAAGTCCGTTGCTTCATCTTAGAGACACCGGCGACGAAAGGCACGATCGCTCGGGTTGCGCCGACAAAACGCCCCCAAAGTATGCTCTTAGTGCCGTATTTTTGGAAAAATTCTTCTCCTTTAGCCAGCCAGGCGGTCTTCACCAGGCCTTTTTCTTCCAGCCATTTTCCGCCCCAGCGGCCGAGCGCATAGCCGCCCCAGTCGCCGAGTATGGCGCCGATTATAGAAAAAATTATCAGTCCCCAGATATTAAAGACTCCTTGGGCCGCGAAGAAACCGCCGATCGTAATCAGAGTTCCGCCCGGGAAAACAGCCCCCAGGAAAGGGATGCATTCTGCCAGGGCGATAAATAAAAATAGCCAATTGCCCAGCCAATCAAATCTGCCGAAGATAGCTAAAAATAAATTTAAATGTTGATCCATAAATATTATTCCACCCCACCATTATAGCAGTTTTTGATGTTCGAGGGGAGATGGCATGAGGCCGGAAAAGAAGTGGCAAAACCCGGGAAAAATGCTAGAATAAAAGATATGAAAATACTCATCGTCATCACCAAAAGCGAAATCGGCGGGGCGCAGATGTTTGCGCTCAGTTTAGCTCGCGGCCTGAAAGCGGCCGGGGAAGATGTGTCCGTCGCCGGCGGCCCGGGCGCGTATCTTCCGGCAGAGCTGGAAAAATCCGGCATTCCTTTCCGCCGCTTGGAAAATCTGGAGCGCAGCCGCAATCCCTTAAAAGGGTTGAGTTTTATGCGCGAGCTGAAAGAATATGTCTTCCGGGAAAAGTTCGATGTCGTCCATCTCAATAGCACGAACGCGCTTTTAGGGGTTTGGGGATTAAGCCGTCTGGAGCCGAAGCCTCGCGTTGTTTTTACTGTCCATGGGCTTTCGCTTCTCGATAGCGGCTATAAAGCTTCCGGATTATTAAAATCGGCTTATCGCTTATTTTTTCAGGTTGCTTTTAAAAAGTTAGACAGCTTGGTTTTTGTCAGCCGATTGAATCTTAAAGCAGCTATGGCCTCCGGCTTATTAGAAGGCGGGTTGGCGAGCAGAAGCCATTTGATCTATAACGGCCTGGATTTCGCGCCGGATTATCTTCTGAACCGAGAAGAAGCGCGCCGGGAATTAGCGGAAATATTGAAATTAAGCCCGGAAGCTAAGGCGGATTTTCAAGAAGCGTTTATTTACGGCTCAATCGGCCGCCTGGCTTACCCGAAAAATTATGAATTCTTAATCAATGCCTATAAGGCTGTCAAAGCGATCAAGCCGGACGCCAAGCTGCTCTTGATCGGGGAAGGGCCGGAGCGGGCGAAATATGAAGGATTGATAAAATCTTATAAACTAGAAGATAAAATATTTCTCAGCGGCGGGATAGATGGAGCCGGTCGCTATCTCAAAGCTTTTGACCTGTTCGTTCTCCCCTCGATTTTTGAAGGCCTCTCCATAAGTTTGATCGAAGCCAAACGCGCCGGCATTCCGGCTCTCGCCAGCCGCGTCGGCGGGAATGAGGAAATAATCGGGCAAGAGAGATGTTTCGAGCTTAATGATCAGACGGAATTTCTGAGATTATTGGGAAATCCGGAACCGGGCCGGGAATTAGAATCGGGAACGGAATTGGCCGGGTCTGATTTTTCAGCCGAAGCCATGATTAAGGGGTATTTGGAGATTTATCACGATTAATTTGACCTCTAATGACACTTATTGACCTATGAGAAGGATAAGGATATAATGGGAGCATATGCTAACAACTGACGAAGAAATCAAGCCTCATGCCGTCTATACGACTGGCGAGACCGAGAAGATTCTCAAGATAAGCAATAGCACCTTGAAGCGCCTCTTGAAGAAGGGGCTCTTGAAGGCGAATAAGGTCGGGAAGCAATATCGTATTCTCGGTTTAGAAATTTTGAAATTAGTTTCTCCGGCAGCAGAGCAAAAAGCCGTAGAAGCTTATTTAGGTTTGAAACATAAGGTTATAGAGAAGACTAGGGAGTGGTAGGACTTATCCGCCGCTTTTTTATTATAAAAATGATTGATGCCTTGTTCGACAAGATAAATAAATTCCTTCCGGAAAAATGGCGCTGGGTTCTGAGCCATGAGGGTTTTCGCAAGTATTTCAAGAATACGGGGTGGCTTTTTTTCGGGCAGATGTTTTCGCTCCTGGTCGCCTTCTTGGCCGGCATTTTGGTTGCTCGCTATCTAGGCCCGAAGAATTACGGGCTTTTGAATTATTCTATTGGTTTCGCCAGTTTATTTTCTTTCATTACCGCGATCGGGTCAGATATTGTCATCTCTCGAGAGATTATCAAGAATAATCAGGAGGCAGACAAGATCATGAGCTCTGGATTTGTTCTGAAATTTATCGGCGGCTCCTTCGCCTTCTTATCGGCTTTAACTTTTTCTTTCATCTTTAATGATAGTGGGTTGATTCATTTGATGATCGCCATATATTCTTTGACTTTTATTGCCACTTCTTTTCAGATAACCGGATCTTTCTTCCAGTCAAAAGTGATGGCTAAAAAGAATGTTATTTCTCAGATTATCGCCTCCGCGATTTCCTTGACCGTTAAATTGATCATTATCAAGCTGGGGCTCGGGATTATCTACCTGGCGGCCTCTTATGTTTTGGATGCTTGTCTTCTGGCGATCCTGCTTATTTCAGCCTATCTAGCTTCAGAAAAGAAAGTTTTCAAATTTGCTTTCGATCGGGTGTTGTTCTACAAGATCTTAAAATATTCCTGGCCCTTGATGCTGTCAGCTGCGGCTAGCTTTTTACTGCTGCGGATAGATCAAGTCATTATTGGCAAGCTCTTAGGCGACGTCTCGGTCGGCATCTATTCCGCCGCCGTCAAATTAGTGGAGATATTTTATTTCATCCCGACGCTCGTCTGTTATTCTCTCTTTCCAGCGATAGTCAACGCTAGACAGGGAAGCGATGTCTCTTTCGCCAAGCGACTAAAATCTTTGTACCTTTTTATGTTCTTTGTGGCCCTCTTCTTAGCGGTTTTCCTGTCCTTATTTTCAAGACCCATCATCTCCCTGATCTTCGGTCAGGAATATTCCGCCGCCGCCCCTATTCTCAGGATATATGCCTGGTCTAACATCGGTATGTTCCTTGGAATGGCTATAAATTATCGCCTGATTTCCGAAAATAGAGAAAAATTTATCTTCTTAACGCAGATAGTGCTAGTTATCATCAACGTTGCCTTGAACTTGGCGTTCTTGCCGCTTTTCGGAATGGCTGGTTCAGCTTTAGCTACGCTTATCTCTTATAGTTTATGGCCGATACTCATGTCGCTCAATAAGAAAACTAGTAATAATAATTGATCTTATGCCAAAAGTTTCCGTAATCATTCCCGCTTACAATCGCGCTGACATCCTGCCTCGGACTATTAATAGCGTCTTGAATCAGACTTTCAAAGATTTTGAATTGATCGTCATTGATGACGGCTCCAAGGATAATACCGGCGAAGTCGTGCGGCGGATGGCTGAGACTGATCCTAGGATAAAATATATTTATCAGGCTAACTCCGGCGGAGCGGCTCATCCGAAGAATCGAGCCTTTCTTGTCAGTTCCGGGGAATTTATCGCTTATCTTGATCATGATGATGAGTGGCTGCCGACCAAGCTGGAAAAGCAACTGAAATTTTTTGAAGATTCTTTCGACAAGAATCTCGGACTGGTCAGCTGCAATGTCATGATCGTCAATAATAGCAATAAGAATTCCGGCGGCATTCATAAAATGCATAAATTCAACTCTATCCGCGATTTGCTCTTGGAGGGTGGGAACTACGCTTTCAGCAATAGCTCTATCATGGTGCCGCGAGCTGTTATTGAAAAAGTCGGCCCGAGAGATGAATCTCTAAAATTATTTGAAGATCAAGATATCTTTGTCAGGATAGCGGCTGCGGGCTATCGCTTTGATTTCGTTGACGAAGTCCTGATTAATTATTATATTGATGACGAGAATCTCTCCAAGGATTTCACGAAAGCCGCTCCTGATTATGAGCGCTTCGTCGCTAAGCATTTAAAATTATTGAGCCAGTATCCTGATATCCTAGCTATCCACTATCGTCATCTGGGAACCATGAATTTCTTAGCCGGAAAATCTCAAGAGGCGCGCCAGTATTTTCTCAAATCTCTCAAGACTGATTTTACTTGGCGCAATCTGTTTACGGCCGCCTGCTCGCTTTTCGGCAAGAATATTTATTTATCTATACTTAACGCTAAGAAGCGCCGTGCGCTTTCAGCTTACTAACATGGAAGGAAATAATCTCGCTAGCCAGAAGCATTGGGATGAGTCTTATCAGAATCTGACTTTTTTTAAGCCGTCTTTTTCCGATCCGATTAGTCGGATTATCAAGACCTATGTTCCGTCCGACGGAAAAGCTCGATCCGTCTTTGAAGTCGGCTGTTTTCCCGGCCGCTATCTGAGCATCTTCGGCGATAAGGGGTGCGTCTTGAACGGCGTTGACTTGACCCCGCGCGTTCTGACTGACATGCCGCAATGGCTCGCTGCTAAAGGTTATAAGACGGGAGATTTTTATTGCGATGATTTTTTCAAGTTTGAGCCTGGAAAGACTTATGACATAGTCTGTTCTTTCGGGTTCATTGAACATTTTGTAAATTATGATGAAGTCTTGCGCCGGCATCTATCTTTCATTTCTCCGGGCGGGATGTTGATCCTGACTACTCCGAATTTTCGCGGTTCTTTCCAGAAGAAACTTCATAAATATTTGGATGGCAATAATCTAGAGAGGCATTATCTGCCTTCTATGGACCCAGCGGCCTGGAAGAAAACTCTGGCAGAGGCTGGATATGAGATTTTGTTTTATGGATTCAAGGGTGGGTTTGATTTCTGGGCAGAAAGCGATTCTAAAAGCGCTTTCAAGAGAGCGCTGATAAGAATATTGAATCTAGCAGGCAAGGTTCTCAGATTTTTGCCTTTGAATAGCGGGAGTTTTTCTCCTTATGCTGTCATCATTGCTAAGAATAATAATTAAAATTTATGAATAATTTTTTAAAGAAAGCTTATAAGAAGATTTTTCCAGATTGGACGGCCTATCTGCAGAGGGAGGCTCAGGGCTGCGATAGCCTTTTGGATCTAGCTTGCGGCTATAATTCCTTGGCGCAATTCTTGGATATCAAGCATAAGGTCGGCGTGGAGATGTTTGAAGATTATCTGAAGCAGAGCCGGGAGAAAAAAATACATGACGAATATTTTCAGGCGAATATCTTGACGATAGAATTCCCGCCGCGTTCTTATGATCTTATTTTAGCTTCCGAGATTATCGAGCATCTTGATAAGCCGGATGGCTTTATCCTGCTTAATAATGCCGAGAGATGGGCTAAGAAAAAAGTCGTTATCACTACCCCTAATGGCTACGTTAAGCAGGATTCTTATGATGATAATCCACTGCAGATCCATAAGTCAGGCTGGAACATCGGAGAATTCAAGCAGCGTGGCTATCGCGTCTATGGAATCGGTGGCTTGAAATTCCTCAGAGGCGAGAGAGGTGAACTGAAATATAAGCCTTATGCTTTATGGCGAGTGATCAATGATATCTGCCAGAAGATTGTCTATCATTTCCCGGATCTAGCTTTTCAATTATTAGCCGTTAAGGATATCAAGCAAGATGAATAATCAATCCAGTCCTAATTTCACCGTCTGCACTCCGACATTTAATCGAGCCGATTTTTTGGGCCGGGTTTATAATTCTTTAAGGAGACAGGATTATCAGGATTTTGAATGGCTGATCATCGATGACGGCTCGACTGATAATACCGGGATTCTAGTTGATTCTTGGATCAAGGAAGCGGCGTTCCCGATCAGATATATCCGGCAGGAGAATAAAGGCAAGCACGTGGCTTTGAATCTGGCTCTTGATAACGCACGCGGAAATTTTTTCTTGGTTATTGATTCTGATGATTATTTTGTGGATGCGGCTTTGAGCACTTTTTGTAAATATTGGCAGCTGATTGAAGGCAAAGAATCTTTTTTTGGGATATTCGCTAATTGCATGGATCCCGCCCATCATCTCATCGGCAGCGAGTTTCCTGAAAATGTCTATGATTCCGATTTCATCGAAACTTTCTATCGCCGGAAGGTGAGGGGCGATAAATGCGGCTTCTTCGTGACCGCTATCCTGAGAGCTTATAAGTTTCCAGTCTTTGATGGAGAAAATTTCTTGACGGAAGCTCTCGTCTGGAATCGTATCGCCCTGAAGTATCAGGCTCGCTTCATTAATGATTGCCTGCTGGTTGCTGATTATCAGCCGGGCGGATTATCTGATCGTTCTGTTGTCTTGAGAATGAAGAACCCGCTGGGCGCCATCGCCTACTACCAAGAGTTCTTAGCGCTGCCGGTGTCATTTTCTTGGAAATTAAGGAATCTCGTCAATTATATCAGATTCTCTCTGCATGGCCGCATCAGTATCGGGAAGCAACTAGCCGCCTTGAAGTCGTTTTATCTGAAATTATCTTTCTTCTTCTGCTGGCCGTTAGGATTTTATTTTTTTTATTCAGATCGCCATAGATAATTATGAAATATCTTCTGATCAACTCATTGAAATTCGGCGGCGCGGAGAAGGTGGCGCAGATTCTGGCCTCTGCCGGCGTTTTTGATAAGGTGATCATGCTAGAGAATGAACAGGATTTCCCGCTTGATATTCCGGTCGCTAGCCTGAGCAAGCATAGCTATAAGACTAATAGTCTTTTGAAGACTATCTTTATTCCTGTTTACGCTTGGAGATTGCATAAGATCATTAGCAAAGATGATGTGGTAGTTAGTTTTATCGAGCGGGCTAATTTCGTCAATATATTTTCTAAGATATTCCTTCGCCATCAAGCGATCATCGCTCTCCACGCCAACATCTCTTCATCATTTAAGACGGCTAAAAAATATCTTTATTATCTTCTCATCAAGATCCTTTATCCTCGGGCTGATGCCGTCATTGCGGTGTCTCAGGGAATCAATGATGATTTTCGGAAAATCATAAAATTCTCAGGATATAATTCCGTAATTTATAATCCGATAGACTTGAGTTCATTAAATGAGCTGAAGGGCGAGGTGCTCGGCTTTCCCGAAGAAATAATGCAGAAGAGCATTATTACTGTCGGCCGCCTATTTTATCAAAAATCCCAATGGGTCTTATTGGAAATTTTTCGCAATTTGCTGTCTCGGCATCCCGGCATCAAGCTATTTATTGTCGGCGATGGCGATCTGCGGGAGAAGCTATTAGATCGAGCTGCAAGCCTGGGACTGAAAGTGTTTTCCGCTTTTTCTCAGCCGTTAGAGGATATCGTTCCTTCTTATGACGTTTATTTCTTAGGTTTTCAGAAAAATCCTTATAAGTTTATGGCTAGATCTAAAATTTTCTCTTTGAGTTCTGTTTCTGAGGGTCTGCCCATGGTCGTACTGGAAGCCATGGCTTGTGGCTTACCAGTCATCTCTAGCGATTGCGACTACGGGCCGAGAGAAATACTCGTAAGCGGCGATAAGAAATTCGGTTTGCTCGTGCCGGTCTTGGATTATAAGATATCCGATAATATCGATGCGACCGATAAAAGATATGGAGAATGGCTCGCAGCTTTCTCCGAACTTTTGAATGGTGAAGAGAAGAGAGAGGAGCTCCGGGAATTATCTTTGGCTCGAGCCGAAGATTTCTCGATAGGCAAGATCAAGGATGTCTGGCAGAAATTATTTAAGATGATGGAAAAATAGATTAAGACTGTTTAATAAAAAAGACTTATCTCTTGATAAGTCTTTTTATATTCCATTTATATCCCATTATTTTTATCTCCCTCCTCGGCTAAGCATAGTCGCTATCGTCCGCAGAGCAATAGACAAGTCCAGATAGAGGGAACGATGTTTGAGATAGAATAAGTCGTATTGGAGCTTCTCTAAGCTGTCTTCGACCGAAGGGGAATGGTAGCGGCCGGAAATCTGATCCCAACCGGTGAGCCCCGGCTTGATCAGGAGACGGGTCTTGAAGAAAGGGATCTGTTTCTCGAGATCGGCGATTATTTCCGGGCGTTCCGGACGCGGACCGATGAAGCTCATTTCGCCGCGCAGGATATTTAAGACTTGAGGAATCTCATCTAACCGCGTCTTGCGCAGGAAAGAGCCGAAATGGGTAATGCGCTTATCGCCTTCGACGGTCAAGGTTCTGGTATTACCCTCTTCTTTCATGGTTCGGAATTTTATCATTCTGAACGGCTTCTCGTTGCGGCCGAGGCGGACTTGGCGGAAGAAGATCGGGCCGCGGCTTCCGAGCTTGATAATAAGAGCAATGAGAGGCCAGAGGGGCAGAGTGATGATTAAGACGACGATAGCCAGGATCGTATCTATCAGCTGCTTGATGAAATTATAATAATTCTTGCCGCCCTCCTTCAGATTCTCCAAGAACCAGCTCGGGCCGATTTCTTCCACCGGGACTTTACCGGTCAGGAGCTCATAGAAGTCCGGATAATCGAAGAAGGTAATGTTAAGGGATAGGCAATTGAATAAGACTTGGCGCAAGCTGCCGCTAAGCCCGAAATCGTCGCAGATGACGATAGTATGGATATCTTTTTCGCGGATGCTATCGGTCAGGCTGGCCAGCTCTTCCTGATTCTTGAAGATCAGGGCGGCTTGATAGCCGGCGCCGGGATTATTCTGCAGACCGGCGACGATCTTTTCCGTTTTCTGATTAAAGCCGATGATTGCCAGGCTGTCCTTGGGGATGAAAGAATGGATCAATCCCCGGTAAAGGCTGCGCCAAGCGAAGAAGATCAGGCTGAAGAGCCCCAGAAAGATCAAGAGATTGGTCTTAGGAGCGATATTGGTAGTGGAATTAAGGTAAAAATAGAGGATGGACAAGCTGCCGCTGAGGACGATCGCGCTGACCAGCTTCTGGAAGAAGCTGCGGCCATTGGCTTTCAAGTTAAGATTATAGAAATCGTTGATATACAGGACGATCAGCCAAATGATGAAGACGACGAAAAAATAACGCAGGTGCTCCGTCCACGTCTGCGCCCAGAGAGGCTGGGGGTAGCGGATGATGATGGTTAGATAAAGCGCCAGATTAAGGCTGACCAGGTCGCCGCAGAACAGGATGAATTTTCGAAAACGATTTAGCATATTTTTAGCGGATTACGTTTTAAATATATCAGTTTAATCCCTAAAAATCAATGAAAAAATCGGTTTATTTTCTGGTTAGATATGCTATAATGAAGTCAGTTATCCGCGGCGATCAGCTTCGCTGACTGGGGTAGCGGTAAGATTTAATTTATTTTGCTAATATTAAATAAAATGTTAAAGATAAAAAAATCCTGGCTGATTTTAGGGGTCTGTTTTTTTGTTTCTGTCCTATTTATGATTCCATCAGCCTCGCAAGCGGCGACCTGCAATCAGAACACTAATTTAAATTTCGTGGCGCGCGATCCGGGCGGATCTTATATTATGAACGCCCGCGTCGATGTCTATAAACAGGAGACGGATGCCAATGGCGTGACCAAGCCGACGACGAAGTTTGCCGGCGGCAATACCGATGCGGTTTTGGGACGGGTAAGCCTGAGCTGGCGCAATTCTAATGTTTCTTCGGATACTTATGCTATCCGCGTCCAGACCATTTCTAAAGATGACGCCAGTTTCTGGTTTTATGGAGTAAATTTGGATTGCGGCGAGACTGCCTCCGTGGAAAGAACTTTGAGCGGCGCCTTGTTTACGCTCTATGATTCCGACGGGGATTTGATCACTGATACCGGCTTTAACGTTTATACCCAGACGACTGACGCTAGCGGCGAAACAGTAAAAGATGAATTGTTAACCAGCCTTAATTCCGGTTCGACCGGCCGCGTCAAAGCCTATCTGCCACAGGGCAGCGTCCGGAGCATCGACAAGAGCTTAGGCGACTATTATGCGATAGAAATAGTCCATAACAACATAAAATCATATTTCTATAATATCCGCATTTATGACGGCCAGCTGACCAATGTCAATTATTATCTAAGCGTCTTAAAGGTCAGATTGAAAGACGCTAACGACGATAATGCGGTGGGAGCGAAAGTCGAAGTCTATAATCAAGATACCGATTCCAACGATAATTACGTGAAAGGAACTAAAGTCGGAGAATTCACCATCAGCGATAACGGCTACGGCTCGATGGAGATCGCCAATGGCATATATATGATCGCCGTCAAGAATACCGACGGAACTTATAAATATTTTTGGGACAAGTCGGTTGTCGGCGGCGGCACGAGCTTATATCTCTTGACGCTGGATAAAGCCTATTCTTCCTCTTCGTCATCCGGAACTTCCTCCAGCGGCGTCTGCAACAGCAGTTCTAATCTGAATCTGGTCTTGCGCAATGCTGCGGGCGATATCGCTCCAGGCTTGAAATTCGAAATTTACACGCAGACGACCGATGCTAACGGCTTGCCTGCGGCCGGGACAAAAGTTTCGAGCGGTACAATCGATTCCGGCGGCCGCGCTACGGCCTCTTTCAAGCCGGATACCACTAAGACCTATGCTCTTAAGATCTGGGATAAGAAAGCCGATCTCGGCGAGTTCTGGTTCTTCGATGCGCTTAAATTAACTTGCGGCGCGGACAAGACGATTGCCAAGACTATCCCGGTCTTGAAGATAATCTTGCGCGACGGCAAGGGAAATTTGAAACGCAACCATGATTTTTCTTTATCGGCCCAGCAATATGACGCTGATAATAATCCGGTCATTCCTAATAACGGCTTGATCGCTAATATGACGACCGATGCCGGCGGCCAGGCTTATATTTATGTCGCGCCGTATAATCCGTATCGCCGCAATCAGACCGGACGCTATGTCGTCAGCTCGAAGAATGCCAGCGGCACGACGATCGTCTTGTATAATATTATTGTTTCCGCGGATAAGGATACGACCTTCGAAGCGCGGATAAAAGAGAACGCGCCTTCGACCAGCTCGACTTCCTCTTCCTCGGCCGCTTCGAATTCAGCCGCTAATTCGGCTTCCGCCGCCGCGGCCGCCTCTTCTCTCGCGCAGAGCTTGAAAGGCCGGATCTTATTGCAGGTCCAGGATAAGGGGCAGGCTTGGTATGTCAATCCGACGGACGGCAAGAAATATTATCTGGGCCGTCCGGCCGATGCTTTCAATCTGATGCGCCGTTTCGGCTTGGGCATATCCAATGCTAATTTTACGGCGCTGGCGAAAGACCCGAGCTCCTGGAAGAATTTAGCCGGCCGCATCTTGATCAAGACTGAAGACAAAGGCATGGCTTATTATTTTGATCCGATCAAACTGAAATTATACTATCTTGGCCGTCCGGCGGACGCTTTCAATGTCATCAGGAGCCGCGGTTTGGGGATAAGCAACGCCAACCTGAATAAGATCGCAACCGGAAAATAATTATCAATCTGAAAGATTCTTATGGCAGAGACCGATTATAAATGGCCGACTATCGGCAATGAGAAAGTGATAGAATTTTTGGAGCGCGGCCTGAAAAACGACCGAGTCGCCCAGACTTATGTTTTTACCGGCGCCGATGATTTGGGAAAATCAACGATCGCCCTGGCTTTCGCCGATAATCTTCAGGGCCATCCGCAAGGCTTCAACAGCGATCTGCATATCCTCGAGCCGGAAGTCGAGAAGAAAGGCATCTCGATCGAGGCCGTCCGGGAATTCATTAAGACCCTTAATTTGAGTTCTTTCCTTAATTCCTATAAGATTGGAATCATCAAGCAGGCCGATCTCATGAGTCCGGAGGCGAAGAGCGCGCTGCTGAAGACCTTGGAAGAGCCGAAAGAGAAGGTGATCATCATCCTTTTGACCGTCGACGAGCATAATCTGCCGGAAACGATCCTGTCGCGCGCCCAAGTCTTGTATTTTTATCCGGTGCCGGCGGCGACTATCTATGATTATCTCTTGAAGAATCATGGTGCGAATCGGAATTTAGCTAAGGATCTTTCTTCTTTGGCTTTAGGTCGTCCTTTGGCCGCCCTGAAGTTATTTGAGAATCCGGATGCTTATGAAGCTTATCTCGAAAAGGCGACCAGCTGGCTTGAATTGATGCGTCTTGGCGCGAGCGACCGTCTGAGCATCCTCGATAAGATCTTTGTCGATAAGACCTGGAGCAAATCGGCCGTCGAATCGGCCAATGCCGTGATTATCATGGCCGAGGGCTTGGCGCGGGATCTATTGCTCTTGAGCCTGGATAAAGAAGAGCATCTCCAGCATGCGGCTTTGAAAGCGGAATTAGAAAAGACTTTAGAAGCTTTAGGCGGAATCGGCGGCGGCAGCGCCAGCGCGGCAGTTATCTTGAACCAATTCCGGGTATTATCGCAGGCGAAAGAATATCTGGCCGGGAACGTCAATCCGCGTTTAGTGCTTGAACAGATTATTTTAAATTTTTAAAAATATGAATCGGAAAAATCTTAAGATGATAATTGCGCTCGCAGCCGTTATGATCACGGTCTCGGCCTGCTCCGTCTCTACTTCCTCCACGGGAGGGAACTCCTCTAAAGACAGCAGCTTGTTCTTGTCGACCGATGCCGGCAACACTTGGCGCTCGGTCGCCAGCGTGCCGACGATTGATGGCCGCCTCCAGTCTATCAGCGACGTCAATGTCAATGTCATGTCCATGGATCCTCAAGATCCGTTAGCGGTCTACCTGGCGACTTTTGATCGCGGCTTGTATTATACCTATAATGTCACTAAGGGCTGGATAGCCGTTTCCGGTTTGCCGACGGCGACCGTGAACGACGTCAAGGTCGATCCGAAGAATAAATGCGTAATTTATGCGGCTTTAGCCAATCGCGTCTACCGTTCTTCCGATTGCGCCCGGACTTGGTCGCAGATCTATTTCGATAATAATTCCGGCGTGACCGTCAATACGGTCGCTATCGACCATTACAATACTGCCAATATCTATATCGGCACGAGCCGCGGGGAAATAATCAAGAGCATCGATTCCGGCGCGGCTTGGCGGACTATCCAGCGGACGGACGAAGGCATTACGCGCTTATTGATTTCGCCGCTCGACAGCCGCTTAGTCTTCGTGGCTACGGCTAAGAATAAGATTTACAGCTTCACTTCCAATACCGATACTAATGCCGCCTATTCTTCCGATATCGAGCAGAATTTTATCGTTGATGATTGGACGGATCTGAACGCGGTCTTGAGCGACTTCGATCTCGGCAGCAGCTTCAAGGATATCGTCATCAGCGCCAAGGACGGCTCGATCTTCCTGGCGACGGAAAAACTTATCCTGCGTTCTCCGGATAACGGCATCACTTGGGAAAACATCAAGCTGCTCCAGCCGGATAAATCTGCCGCCATCAACGCTATCGCCATCGATCCGCAGAATTCCAGCAATATTTATTATGTGACTAACACGACTTTCTTCAAGTCGGCTGACGGCGGCGCGACTTGGACCACTAAGAACTTGCCGACCGCCCGCGCCGGTCGCGCGCTCTTGATAGACTTCAGCAATCCTAATAATATCTATTTGGGCACGATCAAATTGAAATAAGAATATTTAATAATAAAAATATATGAACCAGTATCTACAAACGAAGCAAAGTGAATTTATCAATGCGTTGGATTTTTTTAAGAAGGAGATCGGCGCTCTGCGCACCGGCCGCGCTAATCCGGCCGTGCTCGATAACGTCGAAGTCGAAGCTTATGGCGTCATGAATCCGCTCAATGCGGTCGGCAATATCGCCGTGGCCGATTCCCGCAGCATCATCATCGCGGCTTGGGATAAGACCGTCATCAAGAATATCGAGAAAGCGCTGGTTGAAGCGGATCTGGGACTAGGCGTAGTAAATGAAGGGGACAAGATCAGATTGACTGTGCCGCCGCTCACCGAAGAGAATCGCAAGGATTTGGTGAAGAAATTGAACGAGAAGATGGAGAAAGTCCGCATCATCCTGCGCGGCGCCAGGGATAATGTCAAGAATCTGATTGAGAAAGCTTTTGATGCCAAAGAGATATCCGAGGACGATAAATTCCGCTTCATGAAGGAGCTGGATGAATTCTCCGCGAAAAAGAACGAGGAATTGAAAGATGTCCGCGACCGCAAGGAAAAGGATATCATGGAGATCTAACCATAATCTATGTTATTAACAATCATCATCTTCTTGTTGGTTTTGTCTGTGCTCGTGCTTTTTCATGAATTCGGACATTTTTTGACCGCGCGTTTTTTCGGCGTCAAAGCGGAAGAGTTCGGTTTAGGCTTCCCGCCGCGGGCTATCGGCTGGTATGTCAATCGCTATGGCAAATGGCGGACGATCGTCGGCAATCGCAGTGTCGAGAGCTTGGAAGCGAGCGATAACGAAGCTCTGCATCCGGCTAAGCACGCGACTATCTATTCGCTTAATTGGCTGCCGCTCGGCGGATTCGTCAAAATCAAGGGGGAGAATGGCGATGAGAAGGAAGAAGGAGACAGCTTCGCCTCCAAGAATATCGCTCGGCGCATCGTGATTCTCTCGGCCGGCGTAATCATGAATATCGTCTTGGCCTGGCTCTTGTTCTCAGTCGGTTATATGATCGGCTTGCCGCAATCGTCCGATACGGTCAGCCGGAAAGCGCATATTACCAATGCGCAAGTCATGGTTCAGGAAGTGCTGCCAGAGTCGGCCGCTGCCAGCGCCGGACTTAAAGCCGGCGACGCTATCTTGCGTATTAATGATACGCGCATAGAAACTGAAAAGGCTTTGCAGGATGCGGTGGCGGCTAGCGCCGGTCGGGAAGCGGAATTATTGATCAATAGGGAAGGCGTTGAGCAGACCATAAAAGTGACGCCCCCGGTTAAAGAAGGCGGCCGCGCGACTATCGGTATCGCGATTTATTCTTCCGGGCTTGTCCGCTATCCTTTCTTCGTAGCTTTCTGGGAAGGCGCGAAAACAACCGGTTGGATCTTGGAACAGATTGTGGTCGCTTTCGGGAATTTATTCGCTCAGATATTCCATGGCGATAATGTCGGCGATCAATTCGCCGGGCCGGTCGGGATAGCTAAGATCACCGGGCAAGCGGCGCACCTCGGGTTCACTTATCTGCTTCAGTTCATGGCGCTCTTGTCTTTGAATCTGGCGGTCATTAACATCATTCCTTTTCCGGCTTTAGACGGCGGACGTATCCTATTCCTGGCGATCGAGAAGATAAAAGGCAAGCCGGTGCGCAAAGATGTGGAGGCCTTGATCCATAACATCGGCTTCATGCTCCTTATCGCCGTCATTATTTTCGTGACTTATAAGGATATTATCAAGTTGTTTTAATCATTAAGATTAATAGGGGCGTTAAAGAAATAAAAATATTTTTGGAGTGAATATTTTTTTGTAGAGCAAAAATAAATGTTAATTTATTTTTGCCACAGAAAAAATCCTGAACGGAAAAGATATTTTTATTTCTTAAACAGAGAATATTAATAATAAAGAATAAAATTTATGCAGATCAAATTAAAAGCGACTAAGTTAGAGATGACTCCGGCTATCAAGAATTATATCCAGGAGAAGATGGACATGGTCGATAAGTATCTGGGTGGCATCCAGGTCTTGAATTGCGACGTGGAGATCGAGAAGTCGGTCGGCGGGCAGCATAAGGGCGAAATCTTCCGCGCGGAAGTGAATCTGCGGCTGC
This sequence comes from uncultured Gammaproteobacteria bacterium, assembly GCA_964517325.1. Classification (GTDB taxonomy): domain Bacteria; phylum Patescibacteriota; class Patescibacteriia; order Patescibacteriales; family UBA12465; genus UBA12465. Next base: position 19,045 of record CAZFBV010000001.1, read on the forward strand.
CGCGTGAAATCCTGCGCGTGGAAAAGACCGAAGAAGATATGTATAAGGCGATCGATAAGGTCAAGGATCATTTGGAGATGGTGATCAAAAGATATAAAGAGAAGCTTTATGACCGCAAGAAAGCGGATAAACTCGGTGCGGAAGAATTGCCGGATGAGGAATAGGTTTATCTTGAGAGAAATTTTAGATAACGAGAAAGGCCTTGCTGGCGGCAAGGCCTTTTAGAACTAGATTTGTCATTTTTCCGCCGCTAAGTCAATATTTATTTAATAGGAAATACGTATTATACTAATGTTAGAGCTAAAGAACTATTTTGCTTGATTTATTTTTTGTAATCTTAGGTAAATTATTTTAATGATATGAATATTTTTAAGCTGTTTGGCGATCCTAATGAAAAGATAGTGAAGGCTATGAAGCCGACGATCGATAAGATCGCCAGCTTTGAGCCGGAATTACAGACGATGACTGCTGAAAAACTGAAAGCGCAAACTGCGAAATTCAAGGATCGTTTGGCTAAAGGCGAGACTTTGGATGACCTATTGCCCGAAGCATTCGCAACTATTAGAGAGGCGGCTCGCCGCATCTTGAACCAGCGCCATTTTGATGTCCAGCTCATTGGCGGCATAGTGCTGCATCGCGGCCAGATTGCGGAAATGAAGACCGGTGAAGGTAAGACCTTGGTTGCGACCTTACCGTTATACCTTAACGCGCTGTCAGGTAAAGGCGTCCACTTGATTACCGTTAATGATTACTTGTCCCGCTTAGGCGCCGGCTGGATGGCTCCGGTATTCTATAGTTTAGGTCTCACGACCGGCGTCATCGTCCATGATATCGCTTATATCTATGATCCAGAATATGTCGATGAGAGCCAATACGACGAACGCTTGCAGCATTTCAAGAAAATTCCGCGCCGCGAAGCTTATGCCTGTGATATCACTTATGGCACCAATAACGAATTCGGTTTCGATTATCTGCGCGATAACATGGTCTATAATCTGGATCAAGCGGTACAGCGTCCGCTTAATTACGCTATCGTCGACGAAATCGATTCCATTTTGATCGATGAAGCGCGCACCCCGCTTATTATTAGCGCAGCCGCCGAAGAATCGACCGATAAGTATTTCAAATTCGCTCAGATAGTGGAACGTTTGGAAGAGAATGACGATTATAATGTCGACGAGAAGATGCGCGCCGCGACTTTAACCGAAGGCGGTATCAGTAAAGTCGAGAAGATTCTCGGGCTCGGCAATATCTATGTCGAAGGCGGAGTCAAGGAAGTCCATCATCTTGAGCAGGCCTTGAAAGCGCGCGTCTTATTCAAGCGCGACAAGGATTATGTCGTCAAGGACGGAGAGATAATCATCGTCGATGAATTCACCGGCCGCTTGATGCCGGGGCGCCGCTATAGCGAAGGCTTGCACCAGGCGATCGAAGCGAAGGAAGGCGTGAAAGTCCAGAAAGAATCCCAGACCATGGCGACGATCACTTTCCAGAATTTATTCCGCCTCTATACGAAATTATCCGGCATGACCGGTACGGCTGCGACTGAAGCGGAAGAATTCCATAAGATTTATAATTTGGAGACTATCGTCATCCCGACTAACCGCCCGAATATCCGCAAGGATCTGAATGATCTGATCTATCGCACGGAGATGGATAAATATCAGGCTGTGATCCGCGATACCAAAGAGAGGAACAAGAAGGGCCAACCGGTGCTGATCGGCACGATTTCTATCGAGAAGAATGAAGTGCTGGCGGAATTGATGGAGCGCGAAGGTTTGCGTCCGCAGATGTTGAACGCTAAGAACCACCAAAAAGAAGCGGAAATCATCGCTCAGGCCGGTCGTAAGGGAGCTATCACTTTAGCGACGAATATGGCCGGACGCGGCGTCGATATAATCTTAGGCGGCAATCCGCCGCTTGAAACCGAACAAGCCGAAGTGCGCGCTTTGGGAGGCTTGCATGTTATCGGCACCGAGCGCCATGAATCCCGCCGCATCGATAATCAGCTGCGCGGCCGTGCCGGCCGCCAAGGCGACCCGGGTTCGTCCCAATTCTATGTCTCGACCGAGGACGACCTGATGCGTATTTTTGGCGGCGACCGGATGAAGAATCTGATGAAGACTCTGAATGTTCCGGCCGATATGCCGATAGAGAATAAGATGATTTCCCGTTCTATCGAGAGCGCGCAGAAGAAAGTCGAAGGGAATAATTTCGATATCAGAAAGCACTTAGTGGAATATGACGATGTTATCAATAAGCATCGCTTGGGCATCTATCGCCGCCGCCGTGAAATTTTGGAGATTGCCGAGGGCGTGAAAGCGGAACAAGGTAAAGAGGACGGGACTATCGAGCCGGAGAGAACCTTAGGCGACATTATCTTAGAGATGGTTGACGCTGAAATTACGAAGGTCGTTAATTTCCATACGGCGGCCGATAATGTATCCGAATGGAATATCAAAGAAATCGCCGAAACTATGCGCACGATCTGGACGGGCGCCGATATGCTGGCGTCAATGGAAGGGATCGTGAAAAGCGGCCGCTCCAAGGATGATTTGAAAAATGAAATCCTGAATTTATTGATCGCGGAAGCGAAAAAGAAATATCAGACTTTGGATGCGACTTTCAAAGCCGCTAACCTCGAATTCAAGGAAGTCGAGAAGGGCGTGCTCATCCGTTCTATCGACCAGATGTGGGTGGAGCATCTCGAGACTGTCGATTATCTGCGCCGCGGCATCGGCCTGCGCGGCTATGGCCAGCGCGACCCGCTCGTTGAGTATAAGAAAGAAGCCTACCATCTGTATCAGGAATTGAATGACCTCATCAGCCGGCAGGTCGTCTATTCTATCTATAAGACAGCCGACGCTTTGACGCTGGCGGCATCTTCGGAACTGAAATTATTTGCCGAGGCTCCGGAGAAGAAATTGGATTTTACCGGAGCGGTCAAGGAGATGCATAAGGAAGCGAGCGGACGCAATACCGTCGATCTGGTTCACGAGAAGGTGAAGGACGAGAGCGGGGAGAAGGTCGGCCGCAATGATCCGTGCCCGTGCGGCAGCGGCAAGAAATATAAGCAATGCCATGGGAAATAATATGTTAATTTTATGAAATTAAAGATCTTAGGATCCGGAGGAACAATGACAGTGCCTCGGCCTCTATGCCAGTGCCGGGTATGTGTTCAGGCCAGAAAATTTGGCGGTAAGTATAAACGCAATAATTCCTCCCTTTATATTGAAGATATTAAGACTTTAGTCGACTGCGGTGAGGATATTGCCGATTCGCTTAATCGGAATAATATTAAGGAAGTAAAGAATCTTTTTATCACTCATTGGCACCCCGATCATAGTTTCGGTCTCAGAGCGCTCTTAGAATCTGGGTATGATTTTCGTGCTGGCCGCGCCGATAAGACGATCGCAATATATATACCTAAGAATGTCTATAGAGATCTGTTGGCTAAATTTCCAGTCATTGATTATCTAGTCGGCTTTCAGAAGACTGGTCACCTGCATCTTATTGAAGACGGTGATAGCATCAAGATAGGAAAAACAGTTATCAAAGCTGTGGGTCATCAAGGAAAAAGATCACATAATTATGCTTACTTGATTTCCGCGGGTAAGAAACGGGCATTATATGCCCCATGTGATACTTTGGATTTCGATAATTTTAACAAGATAGGTAATCTTGATTTGTTGGTTCATGAATGCGGTATGTTTTTTGATCATAAAACCGAGATAAGATTTCCTGAATTGATAAAACGTTTGCGGCGGAATGCGCCAAAAAAAATAATCTTGACTCATATTGAAGAAATAGAACTCCGGCTGTATGATAAAAGATTCAAGAGCGCTAAGAAGGACTATCCTGATGTAAAATTTGATTTTGCCTTTGACGGCATGAATTTGGAGCTATAGAAAAAGGAGGACTGAAAGGTCCTCCTTTTTTGTGCAAGTCAGCCCTTTTTTAGGGCACTAATTTAGAAAATGTTCTTGGGAATGGCACACAGTCGCTAATGATAGCCATATCTAGAAATTTAGCGACCATCCGGTCTAATCCTAGGCAGAAGCCGCCGTGCTCGACGGCATTGTCTATGATTGAAAGATAGAAAGAATAATCGTTCGGGTTGATATCAGAAAGCTTCATCGAATATTCAATCTTCTTGCGATCGGTTTCCCTGATTGCTCCGCTGCCCAATTCCCAGCCGCACATGATTATGTCGAAAGTTTCTGTCAGATATGTTCCTTTCCGCTTAGTGTAAAATTTCTTAATGCTGGAAGGGTAGCAGCTGATGGCGAAGATATCGCTTCCTCTCTTTTTCTTGATTATTTCTCCAAGCTTCGCTTCTCCTATCACCCCGGGATCGGAACCATACTGGAAAGAAAAGCCATTTTCGTTCAGGAGGTCCACGGCTTCCCGATAGGTTAATATAGGAAAGCCATCTTGAGGAAGATTCAGTTCTGCTACCGGCAATGATAATTGTTTCATAGCTTGATAGCTGGAAATAAGGATATCTCTGGCCAACTCGATTAAATTTTGTAGACTAGCCGGTTTTTCGAATTCTACATCCAGGCCGATGCTTTCTTGCAAATGCCGGCAGCTGTTTTCTGTTTCTGCTCTCCAGAAAGGGCCGATTTCAAAAATCTTGTCCATTCCAGAAGCCACGACCATTTGCTTATACATCTGGTTTGACTGCCTTAAGAAAGCGCGTTCTCCTCCCGGCCAAGCCACTTCGATTGCTCCGCCATCGTCAACCTTGGGAGGGTCGGTCGATATCCCAACGATATAAGGAGTATTGATCTCATAAAAATTTCGACTTAAGAGATATTGACGTACGGAATTGAAGGCAGCGCTCCTAACCTTAATGACTTCAAGCATCTCCGCCGGCAAACGTGTCGAAGCACAAGTCTTCTGGCTGTCGATACTGATTTTACCAAGCGCATTCTTTATTTTAGTCATAAAGAATAAGATATTCTTCTCTAGAATCTGACGTGTTTGGTTGACTGCGCCAGATCTTTCGGCCAACGTCTTTTTCGCCTCTTTGGAAAAATACTTTATGTCCAGAATTGTCCAGGACGACTTAGATTTAAGAGAAGGTGTGGATAGGTCTACTAAAAATGGTACTTTGCTGCCGAGGGATGATTCTAGAGCAGAGAAATAATGATGTGTTTCAGAATTATTATCAAGAGCCCAGAAAATCGCTTGAATATCCTGGAGATTTGAGGCGTCCTTGATATCGATAGCAGCCACCTTTGGGTATCTGGACACAATTTCCTCAATCTTAGATTTATTCCGATTTGTCAGTATAACCTGATATTTATATTCTTCTGACAAAATTTTAACCAGTAATGAGCCGGATTGACCGGCGCCAACGACTAAGATTTTAGAATTAACATCAACGCGTCCGATTAGCTGATTGACAGCTATTCTTTCCAGGGAAGTATTGCCTGAAAAAAGTACTGTTTTCTCCCTAACCTCATCGGTCATTTCCTTAATCCAAGTTGCTAATATTGAGAAGATTGGACTCCCAGCCTGTCTTTGACCGGAATCATGGATGGCATCATATACCTGAGCGAATACTTGAGAGTCGCCGATAGTCACGCTGTGGATACCTAGAGCTGCCTCGCCGATATAACGGACGGCGGCCTCATCATAGAAGAAATTTATTCTCTTGGAAAAATTGATTATGCCGTGATGCGATAATTTTTGCCAGGTATCCAGGATGCGATGCTTTAAGAAAGTATCGGCTATGTTCTCGGTATGGGTGAAAATTATCATGACGGCATTGCATTTCTGGACTATAGCAAGCTGTTTTACTGGAAAGTCCAGTTGACGCTTGAATTTTTCTACGGCGTTCTGGACACTAGAGAAACTGGCTGATTTTAAGTTAGATAAAGAAATGTCGTCAAGCCTAGTAAAATTCAAAGAGGCACAGACGATTTTGATCGGAAAAGACGTGCTCGTTTTCATGGTTTCTACCTCCTATCTTTTAGTTATTTTTATTTTAAAGTTCGATTCATTAATCATGGTTATTCCATGTTAACTTATATGTTTACCATGTTATCATAAAAAATGCAAGACAACTTTTCTTTTTTATTTTTAGCGAATAAACTCTTCGTTCGGGTTGGAAGGATCAGCATATTTTAGATTGACAAAACCCGTCGTAGCGATATAATTAGGCCATAAAGATTCGCCGCATTAACTATATGAATTTCGAAAATTTAAATTGGCCGAAGCCGTTAGATTCATCTGACTCCGAGTACGCCGCGGAATTATCTGAGCGGGAAAGGGCTGATCAGATCATGGCCGAGCAAGAGATGGCAGAAATGGAGAAGACGGCTGAATTAGTCGCAGAATTGGAAAAGAAAGAGGCAGAAGAGAAGAAAAGCCAACAACAGCCTAAGAGCGATAAGAAGATTTATCCTAAATCCCAGACTCACGTATATCGGTCCAAAGAAACTAATAATCAGATAAGCAGGAAGCCGGCTAAAAATATTTTTCCGGCCCGTAAAGCTGCCGAGTATCTGTCTAAATTGAATCCTGAAAAAGAAGAGGGCGGGGAAGATGATCGTCCTTTTAGCGATATCTATCCTTATAGCCGTAATCTTAATCGACGTTAATCATTAAATCATATGTCTGACGAACAAAAAACGCCAAATACGAATTCTTTTCCTGCGATGGAAGAAGCGGTCCTGAATTTTTGGGATCAGGCGGATATTTTCAATAAGACTCTGGAGAAAGATGCGCCTCAAGGCGATTATGTCTTCTATGACGGGCCTCCTTTCGCGACCGGCACGCCGCATTACGGCCATATCGTCGCCTCGATCATGAAAGATATCGTGCCGCGTTATCAGACTATGCGCGGCCATCATGTCGACAGGAAATGGGGCTGGGATTGCCATGGTTTGCCAATCGAGAATATTGTCGAGAAGCAGCTGGGTACCAAGACCAAGAAAGAAATAGAAGAGCTCGGCGTCGGAAAATTCAATGATCTCTGCCGCGCTAGCGTCATGACTTATGTCGATGAATGGAAGAAAGTCATCCGCCGCCTCGGCCGCTGGGCCGATATGGAGAATGCCTATAAGACCATGGATTTGAATTTCATGGATTCTATCTGGTGGGCCTTCAAGCAGCTCTGGGATAAGGATCTGATTTACAAGGATTACCGCTCCATGCATATCTGTCCGCGCTGCGAGACGACCCTGTCGCAATCGGAAGTGAGCGAAGGCTATCGCGATATCAAAGATCTTTCCTGCATCGCGAAGTTCGAATTGGTCGATGAGCCGGGAACTTTCGTCCTCGCTTGGACGACGACGCCCTGGACTTTGATCGGCAATGTCGCGTTGGCAGTCGGGAAGGAGATTGAGTATGTAAAAATTAAGGTAGCTGATATCAGCTATGTTGCGGCTAAAGAACGCTTAGCTGAAGTTTTTAAAGATCAGGCCTATGAAATTTTAACTTCTCTTAAAGGCTCCGATCTCGTCGGCAAATCATATAAACCCCTCTTCGACTATTATTCTTCCGATGCTAATCTGGCTAATCGCGCTAACGGCTGGAAGATCTATGCCGGTGATTTCGTGACTACGACCGATGGCACTGGCGTCGTCCATATCGCGCCGGCTTTCGGCGAAGATGATATGAATCTCGGCAAGGTCAATAACTTACCATTTGTGCAGCATGTCGGCATGGATGGCGTCTTTAAGCCGGAAGTTAAAGATTTTCCGGGGTTGCACGTCAAGCCGCTCGATGACCATACTTCGACCGATGTCGAGATCATAAAATACCTGGCGAAGAACGGATTATTATTCTCTAAGGCCAAATATGAACATAGCTATCCGCATTGCTGGCGCTGCGACACGCCGCTGATAAATTATGCGACTTCGTCCTGGTTCGTCGGCGTCACTAAAATAAAGGAACAATTATTGGAAAGCGCGAAACATATAAACTGGTCGCCGGATTATCTGAAGGAAGGGCGCTTCGGCAATTGGCTCGAAGGCGCGCGCGATTGGTCTATCTCGCGCCAGCGTTTCTGGGCGAGCGCTCTGCCGATCTGGGAATGTACCTGCGGCGAACGCCAGGTCGTCGGCAGCGTCGCCGAGCTGGAGAAACTTACCGGCAAGAAGATCGATGACATACATAAGGATAAGATCGATCCGCTCACTTTCAAATGCGCGAAATGCGGCGGCGAGATGAAACGCATTCCGGACGTGCTGGATTGCTGGTTCGAATCCGGTTCCATGCCATTCGCGCAGCTGCATTATCCCGAGGAGAATAAGGAAAAGTTTGATAGTAATTTCCCGGCCCAGTTCATCGCCGAGGGCATTGATCAGACGCGCTGCTGGTTCTATTATCTCCATGTCATCGCCGGCGGAATCTTCGGCTGCCATTCTTTCCAGAATGTCATCGCTAACGGCATCGTCCTGGCTGAAGACGGCAAGAAGATGTCTAAGCGCCTGACGAATTATCCTGATCCGATGCTGGTGATGGAGAAATACGGTTCCGATGCCTTGCGCGCCTACTTATCAGCGGCGCCGGTCATGGCGGCCGAGAATCTTAATTTTTCCGAAGCTGGCGTCCAGGAATCGCTGCGCAAGAATGTCATGGTCTTATGGAATGTCTATAAATTTTACGAGATGTTCGCGGCTGATGGAAATAATAAGATTAAAGTCAATGCCAGCGCCAATATCCTTGATAAATGGATCCTAAATAAATTAAATCTATTGATTAAAGAGATAACCGCCGCTATGGAAACCTATAGCTTGCCGAAAGCGATGCGCCCGATTACGGAATTCATCGATGAAATGTCCACTTGGTATCTGCGCCGCAGCCGTGATCGCTTCAAGTCCGATGACGAAGCCGATAAGCAGGCCGCGCTCGCGACGACTAAATATGTCTTGATAGAACTGGCAAAGTTGATGGCGCCCTTCACGCCTTTTATAGCTGAGAATCTCTGGCAGAAAGCGAGCGGCTTTGATTTTAAGGACGAAAGCCGGTCGGTGCATCTGGAAGCCTGGCCGCAAGAGATTGAATTGGCTCCTGAGCAAGAAGACGAAGATCCCGTCTTAGAAAAGATGGCTTTAGTCCGCCGCCTGGTAGAATTAGGCTTGGCGAAGCGCGACGAAGCCGGAATAAAAATCCGCCAGATGCTGGCGAAGATGACTGTCCGGGGCGTCGGTATCCTGCCGCCGGAATATCTGGCTCTCATTACCGACGAGCTTAATATTCAAGAAATAGATTTTTCCGTCGTCGCTACCGAGAAGATAGAAGTAGAATTAGATACGAATATTACTCCGGAACTTAAATTAGAGGGAGCTAAGCGCGAGATCATCCGCTTCGTGAACATGCTCCGCAAGGATGCGGGCTTGAATCTGCAAGATAAGGCGGCTATCTTTATCGCCGGAACCGAGGCTGCTATGGCTGAGGATATCAAGAAGATGAGCGCCGACATCCTGCGCGATACTCTTTCATCGTCTTTAGAGATCGTTTCGGAAATGAAAGCTGAATTCAAGAAAGAGGTCAAGGTGGACGGAGCGAAATTAGAGCTGGGCATTAAGAAAATTTAATGATCAATCTATGACTACCAAAGAAATATTCAACTTAGCGGTTTCCCTAGGCCGGAAAGCGGACTTGCGCGGTGAAGAGCGCGTTGTGAAATATCTGGCTCGGCAACGGAAGAGATATGAAGAATTGCCGGAAAAAGCCAAGGCCGAATTTGACCAAGAGAAGCTCGTTAATCCTTATTCCGATACCCGCCTCTTGGTTGATAATGGCAAGAAAGAAATCAAGAAAATCTTGGCTGGCATCGATATGGAAGGACCGGAATTATTATTAGCCAAGCAGATGGGCGATATCGATCTGGCAATCGCGCATCATCCCGAAGGCATCGCCTTAGCCGATTTGTCAGACGTCATGCATCTGCAGGCCGAAGTCCTGGCCGATTATGGCGTGCCGATAAATATCGCCGAGTCGGTTATCAAGCCGCGGATTTCGGAAGTGAGCCGCGGCATATCGCCGCTCAATCATGACCGGTCTGTCGACATGGCGCGTTTGCTTGGGCTGGATTTTATGTGCGTCCATACCCCGGCCGATAACTTAGGCGCTAATTTTTTGGTTAAATTATTCAAGGAGAAAGAACAGGAATTGGAAAATGTCGGCGATATCTTGGAGCTGTTGAAGACTATACCCGAATATCAGGATGCTGTTCGCAAAAAAACCGGTCCGACGATTTTCGCCGGCGCGCCGGAGCATAGCTGCGGAAAAATAGTAGTCACTGAATTTACCGGCGGCACCTCCGGTTCCAAAGATATCTATGAAAAGATGGCGCAATACGGCATCGGCACGATCATCGGCATGCATATGACCGAGGAGCATCGCAAGGAAGCTGAAAAATATCATCTCAACGTCGTCATCGCCGGCCATATGGCTTCGGATTCTTTAGGCATGAATTTATTCCTGGATGAGCTTGAAAAGCAGGGAATCGAAGTCATCCCGACTTCCGGCTTGATGAGAATAAGACGTTTTTAAAAAAAAGGAGAACAAGTCCAGATAAATAAAAAACCGGAAGATTGTGCTTTCGGTTTTTTTGTTTTTTTGGTCTTGATCGCCAAGCTTTTAAGCTGCGGTTTCATCTTCTTCATGAGTCGGCAGCGGCGAATTCTTAAATATTTCCATCTCCGCTCTTATCGAGACTTTTTCGCTTTGATTTGCCGTTTCGATTAAGGAGTTTTCCAATATCCGCAAGACGCGAGCGCGGAATGAATCTTTCCTTTGGTCGATGTCCCGCGTCAGATGCTTTTTGGTGATGATCAGGCCGATAAAGCGCTTCTCGTCGGTGAAGATATCTTCTAATCCGGTCATTTTTTGCGCGATATTCTTCAGGACGCAATCGGCGTAGATCTTCGCTAAGTCTTCTGTCGAGAAAGCTCTGTCCATGCTTTCTGTCAGCAATTCCAGAACAATTTCTCTTTTTCTTTCATCCGGAAGATAGATTCTAATATCTTGGAGGCATTTGCTTAAAGAGGAGGCATCCTTAATCAGCGTTTTGGCGTAGTTATCGAATTTAAAGTCTTCTTCCCATAATTTGCATAAGGGCAGATCATTAAAAAGCGCCAGAATGCAGTGAAGGCTGCCATTTTCTTCCAGTCTTCTTTTTATGTCATTGACTGTGAGCCTGATGCTCATATTCCGGAAAAAAAACCATAAAAGGGAACAGGCTATAAGCGCGGCGCCGGCAAGATAGTAGGCCATCGGAGTTTTCATGGTAGTTATCTTTAAAGTTAGACATTGAGGCAAATTATTTTAAAAGGGCTATTGTTGATTTCATATATTACAATGATATCAAATTTCAGTCAATGATAATAAAAAAAGCTTCTTGGGGGAAGCTTTTTATAGTTAATGTTGTTCATCAGTGGCTGCCTTGGCCAAAAATCATTTTTAAGGTTGTAAGATAGGGCCGAACTTTGCGTCTTTGGTTCCAAAGATTGAATTTAGTTATTATTCCGGTCACCGTGAAGGGGAGCATAATTCCGAAACCGAAGATGATAATGCCTAGCCAGAGATATTGCTGGCGTATCGTTTCTTTCTTTTCGAATAATTCCTGGTTCAGGGCCTCGATCTTCTTCGTATCATAATAATGATTTAAAGAAAATATTTGGTCTCCGTCAGCTTTTATGAAAGGCCAAGCGTCTTCCGGAATGCCCAAGTTCTTGAGGTCTGAATTATTCAATCCGATCGGAGCGCGGTAGACTATTTTGAGATCATTTCTATAATGTTTAAGCACGAAAGTTGTATAATTTCCGCCCTTTTGCATTATAATCGTTTCTTCGGTTTCGCTAGCGCCGGCATAGCTAGCGATAGCTGCAAGCAACAGCATTGATAAGATCATCTTTTTCATCTTTTTAGGGGTTTAAGTTATGTGCAGATGATGAATTATTTTTTTAGAAAAGTACTATTATTCGGTAAAAAAAATTGTATCATTTAATTTTAATTTAGTCAATATTTCAAAAAATGAGAATTTGGATTATACTTATAATATAAAAATTGGCTAATATATATGAAAAAAATAGAACTATTGGCCCCGGCCGGAAATACTATCAAGATGAAAACTGCCTACGCCCACGGCGCTGATGCGGTTTATTTGGGTATTCCGGATTTTTCTCTGCGCGTCAGGATCAATGACTTCGGCTTGAAAGAAGTAGGAGAAGCGATCAGATATGCGCACGATCTAGGAAAAAAAGTTTATGTGACTATCAATATCTTCGCGCATAATGAGCATCTGAAAAAATTACCGGTCTATCTCCGTAAATTAAAAGCTCTGCGGGCCGATGCGCTCATAATCTCTGATCCGGGGATAATCGCGCTCGTAAAGAAATCCTGGCCGCAAGCGGAGATCCATCTGTCAACGCAAGCGAATTGCACTAATTCGGAAGCCGTGAAGTTCTGGGTGCGGCAGGGAGTGAAGCGGATAATCTTGGGCCGGGAAGTGACTTTGCAAGAAATCAGAGAGATCCATCGTGCCGTTCCTAAAGTGGAATTAGAATATTTCGTCCATGGGGCGATGTGCATGGCTTATTCCGGCCGCTGTTTCTTGTCTAAGCTATTCGTCGATCGGAGCGGCAATCTCGGCGATTGCGCCCAGCCTTGCCGCTGGAAATATGATGTTAATCGCTATGCCTTGAAAGCCGAGGGACATCCCGAGGAATTAGAATTAGTGGAAGAGAAGCATGGCGCTTATCTCTTGAACTCCAAAGACATGTGCCTGATAAAGTATCTGCGGGAACTGACGGATGCGGGCATTACGAGCTTTAAGATCGAAGGCCGGGCCAAGAGCGTCTATTATCAAGCGACCGTCGTAGGCATCTATCGCCGCGCTTTGACCGCGCTGGAGAAAAAAATTCCGGCTGCTAAATTGAAGAAAGAATTGGATTATCTTTTTTCCGAATTGGACACCAAGCTGGTCCACCGCGGCTATACGGCCGGCTTCCTGCTGGGTGGGAAGGCGGATCAGAATATTTCCGATTCGCACCAGAAGAGCGCTTGGGAATTCTGCGGCCAGACTTTAGGAGAGATATCTGCCCAAACGCGCCGCCAGCTGGAAAGATTGCGGCTGGATAATCCGATCGTCTTTCAGGTCCACAACACTATCCAGACCGGTGGCGAGATAGAGATAATCAGACCCGGATATGATATAATCAAGATACGCCCGGCGATTATCTGGAACGCTGAAACCGGAGAAGAAATGGAAGAAGCGCATGGCGGCGGAGGCGGCCGGATCGCAATTATCGGTCTGCCGGAAAACGCCGGACCGGTTCCTCCATTATCGGTCATAAGAAGATTGGTAAAATAATAAGCTGGTAAAATAAAATTGTCTTAAAGATATGATTTCATTCTTGCGCGGCCGGATAATCAACAAAGGCCTCAATTACGCGATCCTAGAAACGCATGATATCGGCTATCAGGTTTTTATGGGAGAGACTTTGCTCAACGATTTGAAAATCGATAAGGAAGTAGAATTATATACTCATCATCAGATTAAGGAAGACGCCAGCGATCTGTACGGCTTCAAATCTTTGGAAGATTTAGAATTATTCGAACTCTTGCTGACTGTTTCCGGCGTCGGGCCGAAGTCGGCGCTCGGAGTGCTCAGTATCGCCGCGGCTGGCGATATCAAGGAGGCAATTATCCGCGGCGATGCTAATCTCCTGACCAAGGTTTCCGGCATCGGCAAGAAGACGGCCGAACGCCTGGTCTTAGAATTAAAGACTAAGATAATGCGCCTTGGCGGCAGTTCATTCGCTCTGAATTCCGCCATGTCTTCCGGCAGCGATGAGATAGACGCGCTTATGACTCTCGGCTATTCCTTATCGGAAGCGCGCGCAGCTTTGAATCTCGTCGCTGCGGACTTGGTCGATAGCGGCGCCAGGGTGAAGGCGGCCCTGAAGAAGATGAGGCAGAAATAATTTAGGCGCGTGAATATATAACCGCATGACGTTAGAAGATATAAATTTTTTGAAGTCCGAGAACGGACGCGAGCTATTGCAGCGATATGAATCTTATCGGGAAGAAGATTTGTATCGTTTGTTGTTTAAGGGCGCCGGCGAGCCGGAGTATAAGTTTTTTCCCGGAATGGTGACGCTGATAAAATTAAGGCGCCAAGCTGCGAAAAAATTCGCGCGCGCCGCAGAGATGTTCTTTACGCCGCTTAATCTGGAGCAGTCGACGAGCGAGATTATTTCCGAACATATCGCTCGGCGTTTCCGGCCGGAGTGGAAAGTCGCCGATCTGACCTGCGGTCTGGGCGGCAATCTGATTCCGCTAGCGGAGCGCTGCCGTTTGGCGGTCGCAGTCGATAAGCTGGATAGCAATATCGCTTGCGCTCAGGCTAACGCCGCCGCTTATGGAGTCGCTGAAAAGATAGAATTCATCGTGGGCGACGCTTATGACAATATCCGCCCCGATGTCGACGCCTTTTTCCTTGATCCGGCCAGGGATAGGGAAGGCAAGACGAAAACGCGCTCCTTGGCCAACTCCGGGCCGGCTCTGTTCAAGATCTTGCCGGAAATATTCAAGATCACCCATAACGTCGGCGTGAAGATATCGCCCGCTTTTGACTATAAGGAGTTGGAAACTCTGCCGGAGAAGCCGGAAATCGAAGTCATTGCCGAGGATAATAATTGCAAGGTGGCAATGCTGTGGTTCGGAGAGCTGAAAACTGCGTCCGAGCGCCGAGCGACTATCCTAACAAAAAGCGCCGTCTATGATTTCACTGTTTCCGAGACTCGCCCGCTAGTCCCGATTTCTCCGCGACCGGAAAATTTTCTTTATGAACCTAATAAGGCGATCATCAAAGCTCATTTGATCGAAGAACTGGCGGCTTCTTACGGCCTATCGAAAATCAATCGCCAGCTATCCTTCTTGACCGGAGACGCTCTCGTCGGGACCGATAAGCCGGGAATTTTCCGGATATTCAAGATCAGGGCTTGCTGCCCCTTCGCTCTCAAGGAATTGAAGGCTTATCTTAAAGCCGAGAATATCGTCCGCGTTAATATCATCACGAAAAGGTTTCCGCTCCAGCCCGAAGAATTATACAAGAAACTGAAATTGAAAGAGGGCGGCGATCTCTTCTTGATCGTGACAGTTTTGGGCGATGAGGAACGCTATTATATGCTGGCGGAACGCGCTTAAATCCCCCTTAAATCGCCTTTACAAGAGCCGGTTTTTTGGTTAAGATATAGATAATTAAACACCCTTTTTTAAATATTTATGCGCCAATCGCAACTTTTTACCAGGACTGTCAAAGAATTGCCTAAAGATGAACCTAGCTATAATGCTCAGGCGCTCATTCGCGCCGGCTTTATCGATAAAGTCGCAGCCGGAGTTTATTCTTATCTGCCCTTAGGCAAGCGCGTGCTTGATAATATCTGTCGCGTCATCCGCGAAGAGATGGCCGTTATCGGCGGCCAGGAAATATTGATGACGTCCTTGATCCCGAAAGAGAATCTCGAGGCTTCCGGGCGCTGGTCTCATTTCGACGTCCTGTTCCGTCTGGCTAGCGGCGATAATAAGGAATACGCTCTCGGAGCGACGCACGAAGAGATAGTTTCGCCGTTAACTAAGAAATTCATCGCTTCTTATAAAGACTTGCCTTTCGGCGTCTATCAGATCCAGACGAAGTTCCGCAACGAGAAGAGAGCTAAGGCCGGCTTACTGCGCGGCCGCGAATTCTTGATGAAAGACTTGTATTCCTTCCATGTCGATCAGGCCGATCTCGATGCTTATTATGAAAAGGCGGTCGAAGCCTATAAGAGAGTTTATGATCGCTTAGGCCTCGGAGAGATAACTTATCTGACCTACGCTTCCGGCGGGACCTTTTCCAAGTATTCCCATGAATTCCAGACCTTGGCCGAAGCGGGAGAAGATCTGATCTATGTCTGTGAGAAGTGCCATGTCGCCGTCAATAAAGAGATAGTCGCCGAACAGGATTCCTGCCCGATCTGCGGCAATAAGAAATTATCGGAGAAGAAAGCGATTGAAGTCGGCAATATCTTCAAGCTCGGCACGAAATTCTCCGCGCCTTTCAATATCTCTTATAAGGATAGCGCCGGTCAGGAGAATACTCCGGTAATGGGCTGCTACGGTATGGGGCCGAGCCGGATTATGGGCACTATCGTAGAGACTTTCCATGATGAGAAGGGGATGATCTGGCCGGAGAGCGTCGCGCCGTTCAAGATTCACCTGATATCCCTGAATGAGAATGAGGCGGCTGCGCGTATTTATGAAGATCTGGCTAAAGCCGGCTTTGAAGTGCTGTTCGACGACCGCGAAGCATCGGCCGGAGAGAAATTCGCCGATGCCGACCTGATCGGCTGCCCTTATCGCGTCGTCGTCAGCAAGAAGACCCTGGGCGAAGACAGTATCGAATTGAAGCGCCGGTCAGAAGATAAAGGCAAGTTAGTGAAGATAAAAGACCTATCGTCTAGTTTAAAATAACAGCTTAATCTATGTTCAATAATCTTCTCGGAAAATTCAGCCATGATTTAGGGATAGACTTGGGAACCAAGAATACTCTGGTCTATGTCGTCGATAAGGGGTTAGTGATCAATGAGCCCAGCGTCGTCGCTATCAATAAGCGGACGAACGAGATCTTGGAAGTCGGCGAAGCGGCCAAGAAGATGGTCGGCAAGACTCCGGGCCATATCGAAGCGATCAAGCCTCTCGTCGAAGGGATCATCTCCGATTTCGAAGTGACCGAGAAGATGCTCAAATATTTTATCAATAAGGTCCATACCGAGAATTTCACCTTGATCTCCCGCCCGCGCGTCGTCATCGGCATTCCGCTCGACCTGACCGAGGTAGAGAAGAAAGCGGTCGAGGATGCCGCTAAGTCTGCCGGCGCCCGCAAGGTTTATCTGATTGAAGAAGCGATGGCCGCCGCTATCGGCGCCCGTTTGCCCGTAACCGAAGCGACTGCGACTATGGTCGTGGATATCGGCGGCGGCACGACAGAAATCGCCGTCATCTCTCTCGGCGGCGTCGTCACTTGGAAATCTCTGAAAGCGGCCGGCAATGAATTCGACAATAATATCATCGAGTATATCCGCGAAGAGTTCAACATCCTTATCGGCGAGCAATTAGCGGAAACGATTAAGATCGCTATCGGTTCGGCTGTGCCTTTGGAGACGCCGACCGAGATAGAAGTGCGCGGCCGCGATCTCGTAACCGGCTTGCCTAAGGCCTTAATGGTCAGCGATAAGCAGATCAGGGAAGCGATCAGCCGCACCGTTATTAAGATCATCGACAATATCAAGATGATCCTGGAAACGACTCCGCCAGAATTAGTATCCGATATTTATGAGCGCGGCCTGTATCTTTCCGGCGGCGGCGCTTTACTGCGCGGTTTGGATAAAGCTATCTCTTTAGCCACTAAGATTCCCGTCAAGATTTCCGATGATCCGCTGACTTGCGTCGTGCGCGGCACCGGCATCCTTTTAACCGATAAAGAATTATTGGAAAAAGTCATCTTGCCTTCGAATACTGATTAACGCCGACCGATATGATCAGGATCAAGAAGAACAATCCGATCGTCCCCTGCCTGGTAATAGCCGTCGCGCTGTTTTTTTTGCATATTTCCGGGTTCTTGCGCCCCTTAGAAAATTCCTTGTCTTATCTGATAAAGCCGCTCGCCGGCCGTTTCTATAAGGCCGGAACAGATATCAAGACAGCTTATGATGCCAATAATAATTCGGAAGATCCGAACGCGAGAGCCGAGCGCTTAGCCAAAGAAGTGGCCGTGCTGACAGTCGCTAATTCCCGCGGCCTGGAAATCGAAGAAGAGAACCGTAAATTGCGCGAAGCTTTGAAATTTGTCAGCAATAATAATTCTCGCGTCGTAGTCGCGAGCGTCATCGCCAAGGAAGCGGCCGCTGAAGATAGCTTGGGTCTAGTCATTAATCGCGGTGCTAAGGACGGCCTAGTTCCCGGCCTGGCGGTAGTTAGCGAAGAAGGGCTGATAGTCGGCAAAGTCCTAGAAACTAAGGATACGACTGCTAAGATATGCCTGACGACGAATCCAAATTGCCAATTAGCGGCGGCTATACAGAATTCCGATAAGACCCAGGGAATCACCGACGGCGATCTCGGCCTGACGATCAAGATGAATTATATCCCCCAGCTGGAGAAGATAGCGCCGGGCGATATCGTCATCACCTCAGGTCTAGGCGAGCATATCGCTCGCGGCTTGGTTATCGGCCGGATTACACAGGTATTCAACGAGAGCAATGAGGTCTGGCAGGAAGCGATCATCGAGCCTCTAGTCGATCTTGATAATCTGACTATAGTTTCTATCCTTATCCCTTAATTTTTAGGAATATGCTGAAAAAGCTCGCGCAGATAGCATTTTTTATCTTACTGCTTTCGGGCGTCGCCATCGTCCAATTTTCTTTTATTTTCTCGCTGCCGTCGGCTTTCAGCCAGATAAATCTGGCCGTGATCACTCTGATTTTCACGCTCTTCTTCTTCGGTTTCCGCCCTTCGCTTTACGCCGCGCTCGTCCTCGGTTTCTGGCTTGATCTTTTTTCTTTCTACTTTTTCGGCCTCTATCTTCTGCTTTTTCTACTGACCGCCATATTCGCTAATTGGATACTGGAAACCAGGCTGACTAACCGTTCTTTGTATTCTTTCTTGCTGCTGATTTTGATAGCGACAGCCGCCTACGATCTCGCCGCCGCTCTCCTGGTTTATCTGGCTGGCGCTTCTGTCGGATCTTTCTTCTTATGGAATGGCGCTTTCTGGTCGAATCTTCTTTATCAGATACTTTGGAGCGAATCGGCCGGCTTATTAATGTTCAGCTTAGCCGGCGCTTTGACGCGCCGCTTCAAGCCGTTCTTCTTGGAGAAGAAATAATCTTTATGGCCTTAAAATATAGCTTTTAAATATATGTATGATTTCATAACTATCGGCGGGACGACGCGCGACATTTCTTTCTTCACCGACCAGGGAGTATTGATAAAAGAGGGCACTGATATTCTGCATCAGAAATTATTGGCATTTGAGTCCGGCGCGAAGATAAAAGTCGATAAATTTTATTATTCTTACGGCGGCGGCGCCGCCAATGCTGCGGCTTGTTTGGCCAATTTTGGTTTTAAAACCGCCTGTCTCGCTCCGATCGGAAGCGATAAGAATGGCCAGCTCATCATCGAAAATTTGAAAGCGCGCCGAATCGACACCAGGCTGATCGAGAAAATTGAGAATCAAGAAAGCGGCTCTTCTTTCATTTTGATAGATCCGAGCGGCGAGAGAATTATTTTCGCTCAGCGCGGCGCTAACAGCCATCTAGCTATTGGCGAGAAGGATATCTCTTATTTGAAAAAGACCAAGGGCATCTATATCGCGTCTCTCGCCGGCGATTGGACGGGGAATCTAAGGAAGATATTCTCGGTGGTCGCCAAGGATGGGCCGAATATTTTCTGGAATCCGGGCATGACGCAATTATTGGGCGGAGTCGACAAGATCAAAGTTTATTTGAAAAAAACGACTGTCCTGGCCTGCAATAAAGATGAAGCGCTGGCTTTAGTTCTGAATTCCGCCGGTTATAAAGACACGGATCACGGCATCTTGAATGATACGGAGAAATTGATCAATATCATCCATAGTTTCGGTCCGAAGATAGTAGTTATCACTATGGGCAGCGACGGCGTGGTGGCTTTCGACGGCCAGAAAATTTATCGGCATGCTATCGTTAAAGAAGAAAAGCGCGTGGATACGACCGGCGTCGGCGATATTTTTAATTCTTCTTTTGCTGCCGCTTGGACATTATTCAAGGGCGACATCGACAAGGCCTTGTACTTGAGCTCGCAGAATGCCGCCGCCAAGGTCGCCCATATCGGCGCCCAGACCAGCTTAATTAAGATTAAATAAAAAATATGATTAACGGAGTCATTATCAAGAAGATAGAGAAGCATGAAGATAACCGCGGCTGGCTGGCGGAGATATTCCGCCGCGACGAGCTGGCCTTCGATATGTCTATGGCTTATGTCAGCTTGACCAAGCCGGGCATCATCCGCGGCCCGCATGAACACGTGCAACAGAGCGATTGTTTCGTCTTTCTCGGTCCGGGCGCTTTCCGCTTGCATCTTTGGGATCGCCGCGACGCCTCGGCGACTAAAGGAGAAGCCTTAGAGATAGAAGTCGGAGAAAATAATCCGACCCTCGTCATCGTGCCGCCGGGCGTCGTCCATGGCTATAAATGTATTTCTGATATTCCGGCTCTTAGCATCAATCTGCCCGATAAGCTGTATAAAGGCGAAGGGAAGAAGGAAGAGGTTGACGAGATCAGATGGGAAGCGAAAGAAGATAGCCCCTATAAGATAAAATAATATGTGCATTTTTTGCCAGATAGCCAATAATGAGATCCCTTGCGCTAAGGTTTACGAAGACGATCGTGTCCTCGCTTTTCTGGATATTAAGCCGGTCAATGCCGGCCATACTTTAGTGATCAGCAAGCAGCATTACCCGAATATCGAAGAGATCGGGGCAGAGGATCTGACCGCTATGATTTTGACGGTCAAGAAGATCGGACGTTTGCTGAAAGATAAGCTCGGCGCCGCTGGCTATAATGTCACTGTTAATAATGATCCGGTCGCCGGGCAAAACGTTCCTCATATCCATTTTCACGTCATTCCGCGTCACGAGGGCGACGGCCATGTGCAGTGGCCGCAGCATCCTTATAAGGAGGGCGAAGCGGAGGAAATCTTAAAGAAATTAATCAGCTAATATGAAATTACTTATTACCGGCGGCGCCGGATTTATCGGTTCCAACTTTATCCGTTATTGGTTTAAGAATCATCCTGAGGACAGCATCGTTAATCTGGACGCCCTGACTTATGCCGGCAATCTGGATAGTCTCCAAGATGTTGCGGCCAATCCTAATTATAAATTCGTCAAAGGCGATATTTGCGATGCGGCTTTGGTCAATGATCTGATGAAGGGGGTAGATGTCATCGTCCATTTTGCGGCCGAGAGCCATGTCGATCGTTCCATCAAAAATAGCGCCGATTTCGTCCATACCAATGTTGAAGGGACGCGGACCTTATTGGAAGCGGCGAAGAATAATGGCAATATCCGTTTCCATCATATTTCTACCGATGAAGTCTTCGGCGCTTTGGAATTCGGCGCGCCGAAATTCAATGAGAAGACGCCTTATGATCCCCGTTCTCCTTATAGCGCCTCTAAGGCCGGTTCCGATCATCTCGTCCGCGCTTATTATCATACTTATGGCCTGCCGGTCACGATTTCCAATTGCTCTAATAACTACGGTCCGTATCAGCATCCGGAAAAACTGATTCCGCGATTCATCACTAACTTGATGGCGGGGGAGAAGGTGCCGGTTTATGGCGCCGGCGCTAATGTGCGCGATTGGATCCATGTCGATGACCATAATCGCGGCGTCGAGATGATCATTAAGCATGGCCGTATCGGCGAGACTTATTGCTTAGGAGGGGATAATGAGAAGACTAATTTGGAAATAACCAGATTGATACTGGGATTGATGGGCAAGGGGGAAGATATGATCGAGCATGTGCCTGATCGCCTCGGTCACGATTTGAGATACGCCATTGATTTTTCCAAGGCGAAGTCGGAACTGGGCTGGGAGCCGCTCCATTCTTTTGAAGAGGGTTTGCGCGCTACGCTGGAGTGGTATAAGGCCAATGAATCTTGGTGGAAGAAATTAAAATAAGCAAACATATGGAAAATAAAAAAATATTCATTATTGAAGACGACGCTAATCTCCTCTATGGCCTGGAAGCGCAGTTTTCCGCCGACGAATTTGAAGTGGAAACCGCTAGCGGCAATGAGGAAATTGAAGAATTGATGGAGGAGCTCCGGGATTTCGAGCCGGATTATATCATTCTCGATCTGATCCTGCCTAAGATCGACGGCTTTGAGATCGTCAAGAAATTGAAGTCAGATGATGAGCTTAGCGATAAGCAGATCTTTATCTTCACCGACCTGAGCGACGAGGATAGCCGCCAGCGCAGCTTGCAGCTGGGCGCTGATTATGTTTTCTTCAAAGAAGAGTTCGATACTTTCGAATTTGCAGAGAAAGTCAAGCGGATAATCGCGGCGAGCGAGAAGAGTGCCGATCGCGATTATGAAGAATAGGCGTCTCTCCGCCGGTTTCAGCCGGTTTGACTAATACTCCTAAAAATACTAAGATAGATTGGTGTTATATTTTTGCGTATGTTTATCAAAAGGATCGGGATCGATCTCGGTACAACCTACACTCTGATTCATCTGCCTAAGCGCGGCATCGTTATTAATGAGCCGAGCGTGGTGGCGGTCTCTATTCATGATAAGAAAATCCTGGCGGTCGGCAATGAAGCTAAGGATATGATCGGTCGCACCCCGGATACGATCATAGCCGTGCGCCCTTTGAAAGACGGAGTTATTGCTGATTATCGAGCGACGGAAGCGATGATCCGTTATTTTATCAATAAGACCTTAGGCGGCATCCGCCTTTTTCGTCCGGAAGTCATGGTTGCCGTTCCCGCCGGAATATCTTCGACGGAACGCCGCGCCGTTATCGAAGCGACTATCGCGGCTGGCGCTAAGGCAGCCTATATCATCAAGGAACCGGTGGCGGCCGCTATCGGCGCCGATATTCCGATCGGTTCGGCTACCGGGCACATGGTTATCGATATCGGCGGCGGCACAGCGGAAATGGCCGTCATCTCTTTAGGCGGCATCGTCGCTTCTACTTCCGTCCGCGTCGGCGGCAATAAATTCGATGCGGCTATTTTGGAATATATCCGCAAGAAATATAATCTGGCTATCGGCGAGCGCACGGCCGAAGAAATCAAGATAAATATCGGTTCGGCTTTATATATGGAAGATAAATTATATCTGGAAATCCGCGGCCGCGATATCGTGACCGGCTTGCCGCGCAGCTTGACTGTTTCAAGCGACGATGTGACTGAAGCTATCCAGAACGAATTGGAAGCGATTATTGCCGCCGCCAAGAAAGTGTTGCAGAAAACGCCGCCGGAATTATCGGCCGATATCATGGATAAAGGCATAGTTCTGACCGGCGGCAGCTCCTTGCTCCGCAATATCGATCAATTGATCGCCCGGACGACCGGCGTTTCCGCCTATGTCGCCGATGACGCCATGCTTTGCGTCGCCAAAGGCACCGGTATCGCTTTGGATAATCTGGATTCCTATAAACGCAGCATCCTAGCAACTAAATAATCAGCAGGCTCGACTGGAGCCAGCTGATTTTTATTTATTATGATAATTGGGATTGACGCCTCGCGCGCTAATTTGCTCCACAAGACCGGTACCGAATGGTACTCTTTTTACTTGATCAAGAATCTGGCGGAAATAGATAAGGTTAATACTTATTGGCTCTACCTTAATCAGCCGGCGCAGCCGGAATTGGCGGCGGCGGTCAAGAATAATCCGAATTTTTCCTTCAAACTCTTGAAGTGGCCGTTCTTTTCCTTCTGGACTCTCGGCCGCCTGACTTTGGAGATGCTTTATCGCCGGCCGGACGTCTTGTTCATTCCGGCTCATACTTTGCCGCTCTTCGGCCCGCGCCGTACCGTCAACACTATCCATGATATCGCTTTCGTCCGCGAGCAGAATCTTTATCGGGCGGCTAAAGCAAAGACCAGCTTAGCCGGTTCGCGCCAGCTGATAAATTTTTTCGTCAGGCTCCTGACTCTGGGCCGCTATCGCAGCGATTCGGTCGACTATCTTTATTGGTCGACGGCTTTCGCTTTGCGTCACGCCAAAAAGATCATCGCCGTTTCCGAATTTACCAAGCAGGATATCTTGAATCTCTACCCTAAGACTCCGGCCGGCAAGGTAACCGTCGTCCATAATGGCTATAATGATAAGCTTTATCGCCGTCTGCCGGAAAATCCGGAGAAGACGGCGGCTATCTTGGATAAATACGGTTTAGAATCTCCATATTTCTTGTATATCGGCCGCCTGGAGAAAAAGAAGAATATCCCCGCTTTAGTCGAATCGTTTGCTTATTTGCGAGAGAATCATCCGGACATGAAAGCGAAACTGGTCTTGATCGGAGACGCCGGTTTCGGATTTGATGAGATAAAATATACTATCGAGGAATTCAATCTCAATAGCCAGGTGATTATGCCTGGTTGGGTAGCCGAAGAGGATATGCCTTATGTCATGAATGCCGCCGCCGCTTTTATCTTTCCGTCTAAGCATGAAGGTTTCGGCATCCCGGTTCTGCAGTCTTTGGCTTGCGGCATTCCGACCGCCGTTTCTGATATTCCCGTCCTTAGGGAAGTCGCCGGCGACGCTGCTTTATATTTCGATCAGAATGATAAGCGGGCGATCGCGGCTGCCATGGGTCGGATATTATCCGATGATGAGTTAAGAAAAAGCTTGGTTTTGAAAGGGCTGGAGCAGGCTAAAAAGTTCAGCTGGCGCCGCTGTGCCGAAGAGACTTTGCAGGTTATTACGAGCCTGTAAATAATAATAAAGATATGTTAGTATTAAGGTGTTATATGAGAAAACTGATAACATCTTTTTTTATTCTGTCTCTTTTTTTGGCAGAACCAGTTTTGGCTAATATTACGCCGAACGATTTTTATTATGGCAATCAATGGTATCTCTCGAAGATTAAGGCGGATAGCGCCTGGGATAAGATTGCCGGCAGTCCTGATATGGTAATTGCGGTCATCGATTCCGGCATTCAGATAAATCATCCCGATTTGAAAGATAATATCTGGAAGAATGCGCGGGAGATCCCCGGAAATAATATCGACGATGACGGCAACGGTTTCATCGATGATGCGAACGGTTGGGATTTCGTCAATAACACTCCTGATCCATCGCCGAAATTTACGGCTGGCTGGACCGAGGCCGGAGTCTCTCACGGCACTATGGTCGCCGGCATAATCGCCGCGAGCGGAAATAATAACGAAGGGATTGCCGGCGTCACTTGGCAAGCGCAGATCATGGCCTTAAAAGTCCTGAATGACAAAGGCGAAGGGAAGCTGAGCAATGTTATTAGAGCGATCGATTATGCCATCAATAATGGCGCTGACATAATAAATTTAAGTTTCGTTTCTTTTAATTATAGCGACGGCCTGCAAGAAGCGATACGCCGCGCGCATAAGGCTGGCGTCATGATCGTAGCCGCTGCCGGCAATGAGCAGGCGGATGGCGTCGGCTATGATATTGATAAGACCCCGATTTATCCGGCCTGTTATGACGGCGATCTTGGCGAAAATATGGTGATCGGCGTGGCCGCGACCGACGCGCTTGACCAGAAAGCGAAATTTTCCAGCTATGGCTCCCGTTGCGTCGACTTGGTCGCTCCAGGCATCAGCTTCTTCAGTGCGACAACCGCCGGTAGCGTGCCTGATTTTCCTAATAAGCTCTATGACGGCTATTGGTCGGGAACTTCCATGGCCGCGCCTCAAATTTCCGCAACCCTGGCTCTGATCGCCCAAGCTAATCCGGAATTGAGCCGCCGTGAAATAGTCAATATCTTATTCGCTTCGACCGATAATATCAGCCGGCTTAATCCTGATTATGCGGGCAAGCTCGGCAACGGACGCTTGAATGTCGATCAGGCGGTGGAGATGGCTAAAGAGAAATTATATAGCCGTAACGGGCGCTTAATCGTCTTGCCGCAGACCGCTGCCAAGAATAAGGAAACTAGGCTGACAGCCGCGACCGGCGATCTGGTCAGTAAATTGCCTTTGGATATCAAAGGAGGAGAAAGCATCGCCACCGGAGATGTCAATGGCGATGGCATCGACGAAATAGTGATCGGCTCGGGGACGAACAGCGAGCCGAAGATCATGATTTATAGTCCGGCCGGGAAATTAATCAAGCAGATTTTGGCTTATGACAAATATTTCCGCGGCGGTTTGAGCGTCGCCTTGGTGGATATCGATGGCGATGAACAGATGGAAATTGCCGCTGCTCAAGCGGCGCGAGGCACGGGCCAAGTGAAGATTTTCAATTATAACGGGCAATTGAAGAAACAATTCTTAGTCGATAGCCGCTATTGGCGCGGTGGGCTTAATCTGGCCGCCGGGGATATCGACGGCGATGGCGATCAGGAGATAGTGGCCGCTTACGGCTCCGGTTCCGAGCCGATGGTCAAGATGTTCCATACTAACGGTAAGATTATGGGAGCTTTCTTGGCTTATGAAAAGAAATTTCGCGGCGGCGTGAAGGTGGCCATTGCGAATCTGAACGGCCGTAAGGATCATGATCGGGCGGAAATAATCGTTTCCCCGGGGAAAGGCCGGGATCCGCAAATCAAGATATTTGATAATCATGGCCGCATGGTCCGTCAATTCTTAGCCTATAATCGCAATTGGCAGGGCGGAGTGAATCTGTCTGCCGGCGATCTGGATAATGACGGCTTGCCGGAAATAGCGACCGCCGCTCAGGCCGGGGCCGCACCGCACGTCCGCGTCTTCAGCGCTCGCGGCGAACTGATGGAATCTTTCTATGCCTGGGAGGAAAACTGGAACGGCGGCGTCAATATTGGTATAATAAAGATCAATAACTAATAACCATATGTCTAAGCAAGTCATCTTTGATAAGAAGAACATTCTTGTCGCCGGCGGCGCCGGTTTTATCGGCTCCCATCTTTGCGACGAGCTGCTCAAGACCGACAAGGTCATCTGCGTGGATAACTTCATCACCGGCAGCGAGCGCAATATCGACCATCTGCTCGCTAATCCTGATTTTATCTTTATCAATTATGACCTGTCTAAGCCCCTGGATTTGGAAGCGATTCCGGAATTGAAAAAATTCAAGATAGAATTCCAGGGTTTGCAAGAGATCTATAATTTAGCCTGCCCCATGTCGCCGCGCCGTTTTCTGGAAAATCGCTTAGCCACCATCATGGCTAATTCCTATGTCGTCAAGAATCTCCTGGATATGGCCGTAAAGTACAATTCCAAGCTATTGCAGTTCTCATCGTCGGTCGTCTATGGCCCGCGCCGGTCGGATAATCCCGAACTTAAAGTTAAGGAAACCGATCTGGGTACAGTCGATCAATTATCGGAACGCAGCTCTTATGACGAAGGCAAGCGCTTCGCCGAAACGGTAGTCAGCAATTATCGGTCTCTCTATAACGTCGACGCGCGCATCATGCGCCTTTTCCGCATCTATGGGCCGCGCATGGAAGCTAACGACGATCAGATGATTCCGGATTTTATCAAGAATGCTCTGGATAATAACGATATAATCATCAATGGCGACGAAAAATTTTCTTCATCATTCTGTTATATCGATGATGTTGTCGATGCTGTCGGTAAGTTCATGAACTCCGAATTGCCTGGGCCGATCAACATCGGTTCCGACGTGGACGCTAATCTGACCGATATAGTCAAGATGATCATCTCGCTGACGGGCTCCAGCTCTAAGATCACCTATGCTGAGAATAAGCTGTTCCTGAGCGAATTGGTTCTGCCCGATATCCATCAGGCGCGCAATGAGCTCGGCTGGATGCCGGTCGTGACGCTCGAGAATGGATTGAAGAAGACGATTTTCGATATCGAAGCCAATAAGAGATTGCAGGGGTTTGGATTCTAATAAGATCGGATATAGGGATAAAGATATAGGGATAAAAAAGACCGGTTTGATCCGGTCTTTTTAAATAGTCTTATCGTGTAAATTAGGAGATGATTATTTTTTGTCAGCCATCATGAGTATCTTCTCGATCAGATCGTTTTCATTTCCCGGCGCAAAAAGGAGATCGCTTCTTTCCGTCAGCTCCGGAATGCCGCCGAGGCGGGAAGCGATGACCGGCAGGCCGGCGGCATGGGCGCCGTAAATAGTCGTCGGAGAATTCTCATAACACAAGGAAGGGACGATCAAACAATCGCTAGCAATTTTTAATTTATCGGTTTCTTCATATGAGAGAGGCGGGGAAATCTTGATGCGTGCGTCGTCCTTGGCCGCCTCTTTGGCTTTCTCCAGGGCTTGGCCGCCGCCACGCACCGCGATAGTCAGAGCCAGTTCCGGCCGTTTTATCTTTTTAAAAGCATTGATGAGCAGGAAGATGCCTTTCTGTTCTTCGATCTGTCCGATGAAAAGGAAATTTTTGGCCGGGCCGGTCTTGCTTTGGCCGGCAATCCCGATCTGCGGCCAGACAAAAGGCCTGATTTCTTGTTCAGAATCTTTGAAGAAGCCGCGCTGCTTATGCATTTCTAAGAGCCAGTCGGAAGGGGAGATGATCTTATTCGGAGAAGCGAAGAATAAGCGCGTCAGAGCCTGATATATTTTGGCGCCGGAATTATTGATCTTTCTTTCCTGCCCGAAGATCATCAGTCCCGACGGATGCAGGAGCTGGATATCATGCAGAAAATGTTCGTGGCGGATGTTCAGCTTTCTCAAAACGATCGGAGTCATGAAGCCCAACCCCATCAGGTTATGAGTGATGACCAGGTCGGGTTTTTCTGATTCCAGGATGGTTTTAATATGGCGGGTCTTGCGGAAAGAAAAAATATCGCAGATGTGCCAGCCGACGCGATAGAGCCGAGAATGCTTGTTTAAATTATAGAATTCTGAATCTAGATGATATATCTTTTCTCCGGCCGGCTCCTTTCCGTCAACCCAAACTCGTTTGCCTGTTTTCGGCCGCGTCGTAATCAGGAAGACTTCATGCCCGGATTGGCGCAAATCGCTAGCCATGAGCTTGACGGCCGTTTCGGCGCCGCCGCGGCTATATTCTCCGTATAAATTATGCATCAAGCCTATCTTCATATCATTTGAATAATCCTTTAAGTTTAGCGGCCATCAGGCTATCGCCATATTTTTTTTCTGCCAGGATCCTCGCTTTTTCCGCCATTTTTACGGCCATTGATTTATCGCTCATGAATAACCTCAGCTTCTTTTCCAGATCGAAGACGCTTCCGGGTTCAATCAGCCATCCTTCTTCGCCGTCATTAAAGATCCGGCGGACGCCGGGCAGATCGGAAGCCATGACCGGCACGCCGCAAGCCAGAGCTTCTATCAGGACGATGCCGAAAGCTTCATTGCCGTTGATGGAAGGGAGAACTAGCAGATCAGCTTTTTGATAGGTGCGGATCAGGTCGGCCTCGCTCAACTTGCCGGTGAACCTGACTTTCTTATCGAGATTGAGGCGCAGCGATAGGGCTTCATATTCGAGACGCTTGTCGCCTTCGCCGGCGATAATCAGCTCAAAATTAAGGTCGCTCAGGCCGGCCGCGGCGCGCAAGAGCACTTCCACCCCTTTGAAATAATGGGCGCGGTCGAGCGCGCCGACAAAGAGTAAATCAAAGCGGTCTTTCTTGATGAATTTGGCGCTGACGAAATTCACTATTTCTTTAGCCTTCGCCAGCAGGATATTATCGGCCGGCATCTTCATCTCTCTCGGTCGGAATTTATCCAGATTGACAGAGAAGGGTATCTCGCGGAATTTTTCCGAGTGGGCTTCATAATAATCTTTTATCTGGGATTGCTTCACGTAATCCAGGCTGGCCGTGACGATCAGTTCGGCTTGTTTCAATAAGGATGCGCGGATGAAGCGGCTCGGCAGGCTCAATATTTTAGCCAGCGGATTCAGGCCGACGACGTCCATATGATAGTGGACTATCAGTTTCGTCCTCTTGTTGAATATCTTGAAGAGCCAGACGATTTCCGCCGTGCCGAAATAAGGATAGTGAAGATAGATATAATCGAACGATCTCAAGCGCCAGAGCAGAGAGCCTAAAACAGAACCGTGGCCATATTTCAGCCACGGTTTTGTATTATAAGGCGTGAAGTCGACGACTTCATGTTCGGTCCTCAGTATCTGGCTGATGCGGCTGGCGCTGTTGCCCATGCCGCCGGCATAAGGCGGGAAAGCGCAGACGATAGAAGCGATTTTCATGTTTATTTCTTTAAGGTTATCTGGCGGACGATTTCGGTCAGGCTCCTGTCCATCTTAGCCAGGTCTAATCTGAGCCGGAAGACCAGGTAGAACAAGGCTAGGACGGCGATATAGATCAGGAAATTGATGCCGCTGCCGGAAAAGCCGAGCCAAGCGACGAAACGGTCTATAGTCTTGATAAAAATGATGGCGGCCGCGGCTATCAGCCAGAAGACGAGCCATAAAGTGAATTCGTTATTGCTGATCTGGTTCTTTTTTTTCTGCGCGACCAGGCGCAAGACAAAAAAGAGGATGATGACGATAGCGATTATCTGCTGTAGCATATTATTTATTTTATTATCTTATGTATCAATAGATCTTTGGCAACCTTGAATCCTCCGGAAAGCTTCTGTCCGAAATGATGATAGACGACGGTAATCGGCACTTCTGTCACTCGCAGTTTCTCTCGGAAGGCTTTTATCTGGATTTCGCTGTTGTGAGCCATTTCTCGGTTGCTTATTCGGATTTTCTCGGCGGCTAAGCGGCTCATCGCCCGGAAGCCGTTCTGCGGGTCGCTCAGCTTTATGCCCAGGATCACGCGAGTGAAGATTCGCGCGAGCGGCATGATCAAATATCTCTTGACCGGCGGCAGATTAGCTTTCTTGCCTAAGAAGCGGGAGCCGAAGACGATATCGGCACGTCCTGCTATTATCGGTGCGACCATATCTTTTATTTCCGCGGCCAAGAATTGGTCGTCAGCATCGAAATGGACAATGATATCGGCGCCATGGTCTAAAGCGTAATCATTGCCAGTCTGGAGAGCTGCGCCTTGGCCGCGGTTAATCGGATGGCGGAAGACGGTCGCACCGGCCATTTCGGCGGCCGCGGCGGTATCGTCGCCGGAGCCGTCGTCCACGACGACGATCTCATCGACAAAAGGCCGAGCGCCGGCAATGACTTTAGCGATATTCTTTCCTTCATTCCAGGCAGGGATGACGCAGATTATCTTCATATTAATCCTTCTTTCTTTTTTCTGGCTTTGTCATGAGCGAGCGGGCGGAAGCCGTCCTTGAGCGCTGTCTTTTCCAGTTCTGCGCAATAGCTTTCCGGTTCTTGTCCGCTCTTTTCAATCAGCAGTCTTTTTAGAGACGGCGTAATCGGCAAGATTTCGAACAAGCCGATTTCTTTCCGCCGGTCGCGGCTAGATTTTCCGATTTTTCTCTTCATAGCGGCCAGCCGCTGATTCACGATTATCTTAAGGTTATCCAGCTTTAATTTCAAGGGCAGCTTGGCCGCCATGATTTTATGGAGCGTTTTGAAAGAATCGGCAGCGGTGACGGTTCCGAAGACTAGGCGGCCGCTATCGGCTGCTCGGATAGCGTATTCCAGCAATTCAGGATTATCCAGATCGTCAGTAAAGATTATTTCCGAATCCAGCTTGAGCAATTTTTCCCAGTTAGCATTGGTCGGAAGCAGAGAAACGACTCCCGGAATCTCATAGGCGGCCTGTCTTTGCAAGGAATAAATGCTCTTGTTAGAATCGCCCAGCTCGAGAAGCAGGGAATTGAGAGTGGCGCTCTTGCCTTCGCCTTCGGGAGAACTGATAATCACCAGGCCTGATTTCAGATCAAGAGATTTTTTCAGTCCTTGGAGATCGGTTTTCTGCAGGCCGATCCGGTTGAGGCGCCAAAGGGTGAATGGCCTATTGATGAGATTGATGATTATCTTTTCGCCGTTCGCTTCCGGCAGGATAGTCAGATAAAAATTCAAGCAGCCGGATTTATGGGGCAGCCGGCAATATTTGCGAGCGATGAATTCTCCGGGAGCGACGGCTAATATCTTTCTTAGGCTAGAAAATAATTCATGTTCCAGCCTTTTGGGCAAGACCAGGCTCTGTTTCTCCCGTCCCGAGAAATAGCAGTCCAGGATAAGCCGGCCATCCCGAAGCGAGATGACTAGATTATCCGCTCCCTCGCCGGCGGCATAATTGAATATTTTAGTGATAATTTTTTGGCTCATAATATCTTAATTATAACATAGTTTTGTATTATTTTAAAATGTGATAAACTGAAAATAAATAGATTATTTTCTTATTTTTTTATGGTTTATTCTAATCTTTACGCCCGTTTTTACTCTTTTTGTCAAGAGATAAGGACCGCTGGCGCGGCGCTTTGGCGTTTTATCCCTAGCCGCTTCTATCTGGGGTTGGCCGCTTTGTTCCAAATTGCCATCTGGTTGCAGGCGGTTTTCATCTATCGGCATCTGAGCGGAGAGCTGTTGGTCCTCCATTATAATATTGATTTCGGCATCGATCTCGTCGGCGCGCCTTGGCATATTTTCTTTTATCCGCTTTACGCCCTCGGTATCTTCGTTTTGAACTGGATCATGGCCGCTGCGCTGCATCGCCGCCAATATTTTCGACTGTTCGCCAATATCTTATTGACCGCAGCCGAATTATTCTCGCTGTTCATCAGCCTGGCTCTGATGTTTATCTATTTGATTAATTTTAGATAATTTTCCTTATGATGGAATTCTACGTCGTTAAGATTTTGTTTTTTTCCGCCCTGGCTTTTATTTTTACGATCATTGTCGCGCCGATCCTGACCCACTATCTCTATAAGTATAAATTAGGGAAGAAGATCCGGAACAGCGGGGAGACGCCGATCTTCAGCGAGCTGCATGCCCATAAAGAGGGAACTCCGACTATGGGAGGAATTCTTATCTGGGGGACTGTTCTGATCTTTATCCTCGGTTTTTCCGTTTTGAGCAGCTTGTTCCCGGGAAATATTTTCCAGCATCTTAATTTTTTATCCCGTTCGGAAACATTATTGCCTTTAGGCGCTCTGATCATTTCCGCGCTTATCGGCTTATTCGACGATTGGCTGGATGTGCGCGGCAAAGGCGTTCTTGGCGGCGGCGGCCTGAAATTGCGCCATCGCTTGCTTATATACACGCTCATCGCCATCGCCGGCGCGCTTTGGTTCTATTTCAAGCTGGATTGGACCGTCTTCCATGTGCCTTTTTTGGGAAATTTTGAGATCGGTGCTTGGTATATCCCGATATTCATTTTTATCATCGTCGCCACCTCTTTTTCCGTTAACGAAACCGACGGTCTCGACGGCTTGGCTGGCGGGACCCTGGCGATCGCTTTCGCCACTTATGGCATCATCGCCTTCATGCTGGGCCGTTATGAATTAGCCACTTTCTGCGGCGTTATCATCGGCGCTTTGCTCGCTTTCTTATGGTTCAATATTCCGCCCGCCCGTTTCTATATGGGCGATACCGGTTCTATGAGCTTGGGCGTGACTCTCGGCATCATCGCGATGCTCACTAATAATTCGCTTCTTCTGATCTTTGTCGGATTGATTTTCCTGCTAGAATCCTTGTCGGTCATTATCCAGGTCTTGTCTAAAAAGCTGCGCGGCCGCAAAGTCTTCTTGTCGGCGCCTATCCATCATCATTATCAGGCTAAAGGCTGGCCGGAAGCGAAGGTTGTCATGCGTTTTTGGGTGATAGCGATCATCGGCGCGGCTATCGGCCTGACGATCTTCTTGTTAGATCAGAAATTCTAACTATGTTCGGCATACACACGAAAAAGACATCGCCTCGTCCGGGCGAACATGAACCCGATAAGAGCCTGATCACGGCTCTGTTCATTTTACTTGTCGTCGGGCTGGTGATGCTTTTCAGCGCATCTTCGGTCGTTTCTTACGCCCGTTACGGCAATACTTATCACTATCTCCTTCGACAAGTTTTTAATCTCGGCGTCGCTTTAGCGATTTTTTTCGCCGCCGCCCGCATCAATTATCATTGGTGGAAGAAACTTGCCGGCTTTTTCCTGTTATTTTCTATCGTTTTGCTCTTGTTAGTCTTTATCCCCGGGCTGCGTTCCGAATATGGGACTGCTCGCAGCTGGATAAATATTTTCGGCCAGTCTTTCCAGCCTTCGGAATTAGTTAAGGTTTCCTTTTTGATCTATCTGGCGACTTGGCTGGAAGCGAAGAAAGGAGATCTGAACAGTTTGACGAGCGGCGTCCTGCCATTCTTAGTGATACTTGGAGTGATCAGCGTCCTGATGATCATGCAGCCGGATCTAGGAACCTTGTTCATTATCGCTTTTACGGCCGTAATCGTCTTCTTCGCCGGCGGCGGCAAGGTGGTCCATATAATCATCGCCGGGATCCTGGCTGGGCTGGCTTTATTCCTGTTCCTAAGGTTGAATTCCAATTATCAGAGCGACCGCTTCAAGTGTCTCCAGGATCCCAGCTTCAGTGCCCAGGATAAGTGCTATCAGATAAATCAATCCCTGATAGCGGTCGGTTCCGGAGGCCTATTCGGCCGCGGTTTAGGGCAGAGCCGCCAGAAGTTCATGTATCTGCCGGAAGTCTGGGGCGATTCGATCTTTCCGATCATCGCCGAAGAGACCGGATTCTTCTTCTCGACGCTCTTGATATTATTATATCTGTTTCTTTTTTATCGCGGCTTGTTGGTCGCCCGCGGCGCTCCAGATATTTACGGCTCTTCCTTAGCGGTTGGAATCGTCGCTTGGCTGGCAATCCAGACTTTCTTGAATATCGGCGGTATGATCAATCTCATCCCGATGACCGGCGTGCCTTTGCCCTTCGTTTCCGCCGGCGGTTCGGCGGCGCTGTCGTCTTTATTGGGCATGGGTATATTGGTCAATATCAGCAAGCACGCGAAAAGCCGCAATTAGATGGAAAAAAATAATAAGATGATATGGAAAACAACAAGACGACCAAAACGATAGTTTTCAGCGGCGGCGGCACCGGCGGTTCAGTAGCGCCGCTTTTAGCCGTGGCGGAAGAGCTGTATCAAGGCGCCGGCGCTTCCGGCCTGCGTTTCGTCTTCGTCGGCACAAAAGACGGCCCGGAGAAAGAAATGGTTGCCGCTTTCAATAAAGAAGTCGGCGAGATGGAATTCATTCCGCTTATCAGCGGCAAATGGCGGCGCTATTTTTCTATCCATAATTTTTTGGACATTTTCAAGGTTATCGCCGCCTGGTTCCAATCTTTTTCCGTATTAAAGAAGATCCGCCCCGATATCGTTATCAGCGCCGGCGCTTTTGTCAGCGTGCCTTTGGTCTGGGCGGCAGCCGCCAAGAAGATCCCGATACTTGTCCATCAGCAGGATCTGCGCCCCGGGCTAGCCAATAGGCTGATGGCTCCTTGGGCGCGAGCTATTACCGTCGTTTTTGAAAAATCCTTGATCGATTACGGCCCGAAGACGATTTTGGCCGGAAATCCGATACGCCGGCCGGCCAGTGTCCAGGATGAAAGCTTGGTCAAAGAACTGAAAGCCGAATATTCTTTAGATAATTCCGTTCCTTTGATCCTAATTAGTGGCGGCAGCACAGGCGCGACCGGGATAAATCGGCTGATATTCAAAATCGCTCCCGCCTTAGCTCGCGATTATCAGATCATCCATCTGACGGGCCGCGGCAAGCTGCCCGATGATGCCAGTCTTCTGGAGATGAAGGACTATCATGTCTCGGAGTTTCTGGATAATCGCATCATGTCTGCGCTGATATCCATGTCCGATCTGGTCGTTTCTCGCGCCGGACTCGGCGCTCTGACGGAATTATCTTATTGGCGCAAGCCGGCGATATTGATCCCGATGCCGAATTCGCATCAGGAAGATAACGCCGCTTATTTTGCCAAAGCGCAAGCGGCTTTGTCTTTGGACCAATCCGGATTATCTCCGGAAAAATTAATCTGGGAAATAAAGAATATCTTAAGCGATCCGGCACGGTTGAAGAATTTGAGTAATAACATCGGCAAGATCATGAAGCGCGATGCCGCTGATACTATTTCCGGAATCATCTGGGAGATAATCAGCGGACGAGAATAATATGAAAAGGAAGGATTTTTATCTCATCGGCGTCAAGGGTGTCGGCATGACCATGCTGGCGCAGTTCTTGTCGGCGCACGGCCATAATGTATCCGGTTCTGATATCGCCGATTCTTTCATGACTGACAAGGTTTTGAAGAAAGAGAAGATAAGGGTCTCGTCGCCTTTCGCTGTCAAAAATATTCCTGCTCGTCCGGACGTAATTGTCTATTCCTCCGCCTTCAATGATAAGAATAATCCGGAGATGGCCTATATCAAAAAGCATCGGTCTTTATTTAAGAATATCCCGATTTTGTCTTATGCCGAGGCTTTAGGCCAGATTTTTAATGAATATTATGGCGTCGCTGTTTGCGGCAGCCATGGCAAGACGACGACTTCCGCCTGGCTAGGTTATGTTTTAATGAAAGCCGGGAAGAAGCCGAATGTGCTCGTCGGTTCGCGCGTCCCCCAGTTCGGCGGCAGCAGCCTGAAGGGCTCGTCGAAATATTTCGTCGCTGAAGTCGATGAGTATCAGAACAAGCTGCAATATTTCCAGCCCGCCGGCGTCGTGCTCAATAATATCGACTATGATCATCCGGATTATTTCCAGACCGAGGCGGCTTATGCTAAAGTCTTCGCCGATTTTATCAAGAAGATTCCGGCTTCCGGTTTTTTGATCATCAATAATCGCGATGCGGCCAGTCAGAAGGTTAAGAAAAATTGCCGCGGACGAGTTTATTCCTATGATTTGGCGCCGCAGGCCGAGACTTTTACCGAAGCCGAAGAAGCTGCCGGCGGGAAATCGGATTATCTGGCTTATGACTGGCGGCTGAAGAACGGCTATCAGATATTCAAAGTCGCTTATCGTGAAGTAAGCTTGAAAGGCCAGACGCGCCTCGAGACGGTTTTCGGTTTAGGAGAATTTAAAATCAGCCTTTGGGGGGAACATAATGTGCTGAACGCCTTGGCGGTCATTGCCGCCAGCCGTGAATTGAAAGTTCCATTAAGCAATATCAGAAGCGGCCTGGCGTCATTTGCCGGCACCGAACGCCGCGCGCAGATTTTGGGAAAATATCATGGCGCTCTGATCATCGATGATTATGCCCACCATCCGACAGAAATAGCCGCGACTCTTTCCGGTTTGCGCGCGCATTATCCAGATAAGAAGATTATTACGGTTTTTCATCCGCATACGTTTACGCGCACCAAAGCTCTTTTTAAAGATTTTACTAAAAGCTTCACCGCAGCTGACGAATTAGTGATTCTGGATATCTACGGTTCGGCGCGAGAAAAACAGGGCGGCGTCTCGAGCCGCCAATTAGCCGCCGCGATACTCAAATTCAATAAGGCGCATAAGATAATCCAGCCGGTTAGGCATTTGGGCGCTATGACAGAGGCGGCCGCTTATCTGCGCCGGCATTTGGCCTCTAAAGATGTCTTGCTGCTGATGGGCGCCGGAGATGTCTTTAGAATCGGGGCAGACTTGCTAAAATAGCAGAAATATTGTATTATTCTCATTTATGACTCAAATAAACGAGAAGAAAACCGAGAAGGAGACCATATCCTGGAAACGTTTCTGGGTAGAATTATGGCGCTTATTGGCGTCTTTCCGAAAATTATTCGGAATTATTACCGTCGTCATTTTAGCGGCGGCGCTTTTGGATTTGGGCAAGCCGTATATCTTGCAGCTGGTCATTGATAATCTGAATAATTTTTCCAATGAGAAGTTCTTCTTTTTGATCAAGCTGATTGCCCTTTATCTGGCTACGGATGAAGTCCGTTCCTTCATCCAATATTTATCTGACCGCAAGATCTTGAGCTTATTGGTAAAAGTGGAATATTTTTTGGGCATGAAGGCTCAGGAAAAATTAGTTTCGCTCAGTCTCGGTTATCATGAGCGCCAGAATACCGGCTCTAAAATAATCAAGATCGAGAAGGGGGTCGATAAGATTTCTGAATTTTTGAACAATATTTTTTGGGAAGTGCTCCCGACTTTCTTCCAGCTTGCTTTCACTCTCGTCGCCCTGTTCTGGTCTGATTGGCGCATCGGCCTGTCTTTTTTGATTTTCGCGCCCCTTTTCATTTTCATTACCTATTGGTCGAATAAGCGGATGTATCCGGTCATGAAAGCGATCTTCCGCTACTATGAAGCCGCTTCCGGCAAGATGGGACAGGCGATCATCAATATCAACGCCGTCCAATCTTTCGTCCAAGAAGAGAACGAATTGAAAGGCTTCAGCCGTATCAAGGAAAGCATCCGCGACAATGAGAACAAGCAATACGGCTGGATGATGAAAATAGGCGTGGTGCGGAATTTCATCGTCGATGTCGGCCGTTCCGCTGTCTTATTCCTCGGCGTTTACTTGGTTTATAAAGGATCGATGACTATCGGCTCTTTGATTTTTGTCTTTACTCTCAGCGAAAAAGCTTATGCCTCGCTATACCGTCTGTCCCGTTTTTACGATCGCATGGAAAAGGGCCGGGAAGGCGTCAGCCGTTTGATCGCCTTATTCAATGAAGAGAGCGATATCATCAACCCGCCGAACGGCTTGAAGCCGCAAGATATCAAGGGCGAGATCAGTTTCGATCA
The DNA here is from genome assembly GCA_964517325.1 of uncultured Gammaproteobacteria bacterium. GTDB lineage: Bacteria > Patescibacteriota > Patescibacteriia > Patescibacteriales > UBA12465 > UBA12465. The sequence goes on from CAZFBV010000001.1 coordinate 57,345, forward strand.
TGCTTCTTTTTATTATAATATCAATAAGCGTCCGGCCGTCAGCGATCTTAATTTTACGATTCAATCGGGCGGCATCACAGCCTTGGTCGGTCCTTCCGGCGGCGGCAAGACGACTATCGCCCGCTTAGCCTATCGCCATTATGATCCGCAGAAAGGCCGCGTTTTGTTAGATGGAAAAGATCTGCGCGATTATGATGTGCATGCTTTCAGGAAATTCTTAGCGATCGTGCCTCAGGAGGTGGAAATTTTTGATTTGACCGTGGCGGAAAATATCGCTTATGCCCGTCCCGAAGCGACGCGTGAAGAGATAATCGCGGCGGCGAAGATTGCCAATGCCGACGAGTTCATCAATAAGCTCGATAAGGGTTATGAGACTATGACCGGAGAAAGAGGCGTAAAATTATCCGGCGGCCAGCGCCAGCGTCTCGGCATCGCGCGAGCTATTTTAGCCAATCCGCGCATTCTCATTTTTGATGAAGCGACTTCTAATCTTGATAGCCAGAGCGAGGTGCTGATCCAAGACGCGATGCAGAAGATCAGCCAGAACCGGACCATGATAATCATCGCGCATCGCTTAAGCACTATCAAGCAAGCGGATAATATTATTGTCCTTGAGGGCGGAAAAGTGGCTGAGCAGGGCAGCCATAAGGAATTAGCTTCGGCTCAAGGAGGCTTATACTCTAAGCTCTTGAAGCTGCAGGCGATGGGAGAGGTAGATTAATGAAAAATATGCTTAATATCGAAAAAAATAAGGATTTAACCCCCTATACGACCCTGAAGATCGGCGCTCCGGCCGAGTTTTTTGCCGTTATCAAGAGCCGGGTAGATCTTGATGAAGCTATCCTCTGGGCAAAAAGGAATAAGAAAGTTATCTGGGTCTTAGGCGGCGGCTCCAATGTCTTGATTTCTAAGAAGGTAAAGGGCTTGGTTTTGAAGAATGAAATCAGAGGAATGGAAATAAAGAAGGAGAGCGTTTCCTCCGCCGTCGTCGAAGCGAAGTCGGGCGAAAGCTGGACGCGTTTCGTCGGCTTCACTGTGGAAAATAATCTGAGCGGATTGGAAAATTTATTTTTGATCTATGGCACTGTCGGCGCGGCTCCGGTCCAGAATATCGGCGCTTATGGCGTCGAATTGAAAGATTCCTTCTATTCGCTGACGGCAATCGATCTGAAAACCGGCCGGGAGAAAATCTTCAAAGCGGCTGATTGCCGTTTCGGCTATCGCGACAGCGTTTTTAAGAATAAGCTGAAAGGCCGCTACTTCATTTATTCTGTCGCTTTGAAGCTGAATAAGAAGCCGTCTTTGAAATTAGATTACGGCTCGCTGCGAGAAAAATTATCAGAGCGGGGCATTGATAATCCCTCTTCCAGAGACGTCATCGCCGTCATCACCGAAATTAGAAACAGCAAGCTGCCTAATCCGGGCGTATTACCTAATGCCGGCTCTTTCTTTAAGAATATCGAGACAAGTATGGCCGCCTATAAGAGATTATTGAAAGAATATCCGGCGATGCCATCTTTTCCGGTTTCGGCCACGCGCGTCAAGATTCCGAGCGGCTGGCTGATAGAGGCTGCCGGTTTTAAAGGCAAGAGATTCCGTTCTGTTGGCATGTATGAGAAACAGGCCTTGATCTTCGTCAATTACGGCGGCGCGACCGCCAGCCAAGCTACGGCGCTGGTCAAGAAGATAAAATCCTCTATTAAGAAGAAATTCGGCCTTGATTTAGAAGAGGAAGTTAATGTAATATAAGAAAGCATCAATCAAACATATGACTTCAAGGGAACTCCGCCAAAAATATTTGGATTTTTTCAAGAGCTATGGTCACGCCGTGATCTCGAGCGCCTCTTTGATTCCGGAAAATGATCCGACAGTATTATTCACGACTGCCGGCATGCATCCGCTCGTTCCTTATCTCTTGGGCGAGAAGCATCCGGCCGGCCAGCGCCTGACTGACGCGCAGAAATGCATCCGCACCGGCGATATTGATGAGGTCGGCGACGCGACTCATCATACTTTTTTTGAAATGTTGGGCAACTGGTCATTGGGAGATTATTTCAAGAAAGAAGCTATCAATTTCAGCTGGGAGTTCTTGACCAGCGATAAATGGCTCGGCCTGGATAAGAATCGTTTGGCTGTTTCCGTCTTTAAGGGTGATGAAGACGCGCCTTTCGACGAGGAAGCTTATAGCTTATGGTCGGAAATATTTCAAGCGAATAATCTGCCATTAGAACGGATCGCTAAATTGCCTAAGAAGAATAATTGGTGGGGACCGGCCGGCATAACCGGACCGTGCGGACCTGATACGGAAATTTTTTATTGGACCGGTGACGCTACTCGTATCCCCGGCAGCTTTAATGATGATAATGATTCCTGGGTAGAGATCTGGAATAACGTCTTCATGCAATATAATAAGAATGCTGCCGGAAAATTTGAACCTTTAGTCCAGAAAAATGTGGACACTGGCTTGGGTCTGGAAAGAGTGCTGGCTGTCATGAACGGTTTGGATGATAATTATAAGACTGATTTGTTTATCGATATTATTAAGGAAATAGAACGGGTGAGTGGTCATAAATATAATGAAACGCCGGAAATAATGCGTGCCATGCGCATCATCGCCGACCATTTAAAGGCCGCGACTTTCATCATTGGCGATCCCCGCGGCGTCACTCCGTCCAATACCGATCAGGGATATATCGTCAGACGCTTAATTAGGCGTGCGATTATGCAAGGGAAAAAGATAGGAATAAGCGAGTATAACCCCACATGGACATCGTATATAGCTTATTTGGTAGCAAATAACTATACCCATGTTTACCCAGAAATAAAAAATAATCTTAGCTTTATTTCTAGCGAACTCACCAAGGAAACATTGAAATTTCAAAAAACCTTGGAAAAAGGCTTGATCGAATTCAATAAATTATCAGCTGACTGTATCAGCGGGGAAGAAGCTTTCAATCTTTATCAGAGTTATGGCTTTCCGCTAGAGATAACTGAAGAATTAGCTAAAGAAAAGGGCGTTACTATTGATCGCGCCGGTTTTGAAGCTGAACTTAAGAAGCACCAAGACCTATCTCGCACCGCTTCGGCCGGAAAATTTAAGGGCGGTCTGGCCGACGCCGGCGAAGAAACTGTTAAGCTGCATACGGCCGCGCATCTGCTTTTGGCTGCTTTGCGCCGCGTGCTGGGCGACCATGTCCTGCAGAAGGGCGCCAATATCACCCCTGAGCGCTTGCGTTTGGATTTTTCCCATCCAGAGAAGATGACGCCTGATCAGATCAAACAGGTTGAGGATCTCGTTAATGAAGCTATTAAGAGCGATTTTAAAGTCATCTGCGAAGAATTAACCCTAGAAGAAGCGAAAAAGCGGGGCGCTATGGGAGTTTTTGATTCTAAATATGGAGAAAAAGTTAAGGTTTATACAGTCTGCCATCTGGGCGAAGGGCATAGTCTTTCTCCGGAATCCTTGAAATCGGCCTTTTCGCAAGAAATCTGCGGCGGTCCTCATGTTGAGAATACGCAAATATTAGGTCATTTTTCTATTGTAAAAGAAGAGGCTTCAAGCGCCGGCGTTAGGAGAATTAAAGCTATTTTAACAAAATAATCCTGTCTATTGACAACTTCCAAACTTATCTCTATAATAATTTTATTAAGATCAAGCGAAAAAATATCTTAAATAATTTTTAAAGAATTTTGATAAAACGCTTTTTTGGCCTTTATCAAATTTTTTTGTGTTAATGTCAAACGAAAAAGAAAATAATAACGACGGTTCCGCCACGCTCAACGCTAAAGATTTCATTGAAATGCAGGGCGAAGTGTTGGAACTGATGCCCGCGGCCAGCTTTAAGGTCGGCTTGGAAAATGGGCATGAAATCTTAGCTCATCTATCGGGAAAAATGCGGATGAATAAGATTCGTTTGCTTCCGGGTGATAAGGTCAAGCTGCAGATCAGCCCCTATGACCTGACCAAGGGCCGGATAACTTATCGCATGTAATTCACGTTAATTAGATAAATCTTTTATATGAAAGTAAGAGCCAGCGCTAAAAAAATTTGTAAAGATTGCAAAGTGGTCCGCCGCAAAGGCTGCGTCCACGTTATTTGCAAGAATCCTAAACATAAACAAAGACAAGGTTAATCTTTTAATATTATGGCAGTAAGAATCGCGGGAGTTAACATCCCTAATGACAAGAGAATCGAAATCGCTCTGACTTATATCCACGGCATCGGAACTACTCGGGCCGCTAAGATTTTGGCTGACGCCAAGGTCGATAAGGATACTAGAGTCAAGGATTTGAAAGAAACTGAAGTGAATGCGCTTCGGGAAATCGTCGAAAAGAAATATACGGTTGAAGGCGATCTGCGCCGCGAGGTTCAGAGCAATATCAAGCGTTTAAGAGAAATCGGCTGCTATCGCGGCTTGCGCCACGCCAAGCATCTTCCGGTTCGCGGACAGCGCACTAAGACCAATAGCCGCACGGTTAGAGGCAACAAGCGCGTGACCATGGGCAGCGGCAAGAGCAAGGCCGGCTTACAGAAGACTTAATCCAATAATTTGAGCATTACGAACTAAGAATTAAATTATGTCAGAAGAAGTAAAAAAAGAAGAAGCCCCGATAATCGGCGGAACCAATAAAGAAGAAGCTAGCGAGCCTAAGGAAGAAAAAGAGGCCCCGGAGTTTTCTTTCGATTCAGCTGTCGAGGAATTGCCTGAAGAAATCAAGCAGAAATTGGAAAAGAATAAGGCTGCCAGGGCGAAAAAGAAGCTGATCAAGAAGAAAAAGAAGAAGACCGCTAAGGTCGTCAAGATCGGCCGCGCTTATATCCAGGCGACTTATAACAACACCATGATCACCCTGACTGATACCAACGGCGACGTGATTTCTTGGGCTAGCGCCGGTCTGGCCGGTTTCAAGGGCGCTAAGAAAGCGACTCCTTATGCCGCCCAGATTATCACTAAGATCGCTTCTCAAAAAGCCAGGGAAGAATATGGATTGGAAGAAGTGAGCGTTTTTGTTTCCGGCGTCGGCACCGGTCGTGAAGCGGCTATCCGCGCTTTGAACGCCAACGGCCTCAATGTCACTTCTATCAAGGATATGACCTCTGTGCCTCACAACGGCTGCCGTCCGAAGAAACCGAGAAGAGTCTAATCATAATTATAAAAAAGACATAAAGTCATTAACGATACAAAGCTATGGGAAGAAATATTGACAGCAAATGCAGCCAGTGCCGCCGTTCCGGTGAGAAGCTGTTCTTAAAAGGAGACCGCTGTTCCACTCCGAAATGCGCGATGATCAAGCGCAACTACGCTCCTGGTTTTCATGGTCCTAAGGGCCGCAAGCGCTCAAGCGATTACGGAGCTCAGTTAGCGGAAAAACAGAAAGCCAAGAAATTCTACGGCTTATTGGAAAAGCAATTCCGCTTGACTCTGGAGAAGGCCTCTAAGAAGCAGGGCGATGCCGGTAAGAATTTTCTGCGCGCTTTGGAAATGCGTTTGGATAACGTCGTCTATCGCTTAGGCTGGGCCGCATCTCGCGCAGCTGCCCGCCAATTGGTCAATCATGGCCATTTCACTGTCGACGGTCGCAAGGCTGATATCCCGTCTTTCTCCGTCAAAGCCGGCCAGACTATCAAAGTCAAGAAGAATAGCGCCAATAGCCCTTACTTCAAGAAAGCCGTCGAGCATCTGAAGAAAGCGGATCGCCCGAGCTGGCTGAATTTCGATGTTAAAGATTTGAGCGCCAAGGTCTTGCATGAGCCGAAAGACGCGGATTTGCCTCAGAATATCAACGTCCAAGTTATCATTGAGTATTACTCGAAATAATCTCAAATAATATAGGCAGCTCGCCTGTATACATAAAAAATATGCAAAACATCGCATTGCCAAAAAAAATCGAATTCAAAGCCGGTAAGGATCTCCATGAAGGGATCGTTACGGTCGAACCTTTATTTCCGGGTTACGGCATGACTTTGGGCAACTCTCTGCGCCGCGTTCTCTTATCCTCTCTCCCGGGAGCCGCTGTCATTGGCGCCAAGATCAAGGGTGCCAGTCATGAATTCATGGCGCTGCCTCATGTTAAGGAAGACGTTTTGGAAATCTTATTGAATTTGAAGCAACTGCGCTTGAAAACTTTTACGGAAGAAGAAGTGCGCTTGGAATTGAAGGTTAAGGGCAAGAAGACCGTCAAGGCGAGCGATATCACCAAGAACTCCGAAGTCGAGATCAAGAATCCGGAATTAGTTATCGCCCATATCACCGATGAAGCCGGCAGCCTGGATATAGAAATAACCGTGCAGGAAGGTCGCGGCTATAAGATGTCTGAAAATGTGAAGAAAGATGCCCGTGAAATCGGTTATATCGAGATCGATTCCGTCTTTTCTCCGGTTACTCTCGTCAGCATCAGCGTGGAAAATACCCGCGTCGGCAAGATGACTAACTGGGATAAATTAGTTTTAGATATCAAGACTGACGGCACTATCACTGCTGAAAACGCCTTTGACGAAGCGGTTAAGATCCTGGTCGATCAATACTCCTCATTCTTGGCTCTTTCCGGTCAGAAGGAAGATAAGGCGGCCGTCGCAGAAGCTATAGCCGAAAAAACTGAAGAAGTCGAGGAAGCTAAGGAAGAGAAGGCTGAAAAGAAAGAGAAGAAAGCTAAAAAAATTAAGAAATAATTCGTAAATCGTAATTGAACTGATATGCGTCACAGAAACAAAAACAAGATCTTGGATCGCCAGAAAGGTCCGCGCGAACTGATGCTTCGTAATCTAGCTTCTAGTATTTTAATATACGAGAAAGTCAAGACGACTAAAGCTAAAGCGGCTGCCGTCCGTCCTTTGGTGGAAAAGATGATCACTTCTTCCAAAGCGGGAGACTTGGCTACCCGCCGCGGCTTAATCAAAGTCTTATTGCAGAAGAATGCCGTCAAGAAGGCGATCGAAGTGCTCGGCGTCCGCTATAAGAACCGCCCGGGCGGCTATACCCGCACTACTAAATTAGGCACCAGGCCTGGCGATGGCGCGGAAATGGTCCAGATCGAATTAGTATAAATATCATATGAAAAATATCGAAAGAAAATTACACAAGATCGATGCCACCGGCAAGACCATCGGACGCATGGCGACCAGTATCGCTCTCATCTTGAGAGGGAAGACGAAGCCGGAATATCAGGCGCATTTGGATTTGGGCGATATCGTCGAAGTTTCTAATCTCGCGAAAGCTAAATTCACCGGCAAGAAGCTCGGCCAGAAAGAATATCATCATTATTCCGGTTATCTCGGCGGTTTGAAATCCAAGAAGATGTCCGAAATGTTCGTTAAGGATCCGGGCGAAGTCTTATTCAGGGCTGTGCGCGAGATGCTTCCGCCGACGAAGCTGCGCACCGATATGCTCAAAAGATTAATTATCAAATAATATGGCAGAAAGAAAAGCAAAACCAGCTAAAGCTAAAGAGCTTGAGATCGGAGAAGTCCTGATCGCCGAAACTCCTTTGGAAGAAGAGAAAGAATGGGCGAAGAACGAAGTCGCTGAATTCAAAGGCAAATATATCAAAGCTGTCGGCCGCCGCAAGACTGCGGTTGCCAAAGTCCGTCTATATGAAGATGGCAAAGGTATTATCATGGTCAATGGCTTGCGTGCTAGCCAGTATTTCCCGGGTGACGGAGCCAGTTTGATTTCTCAGCCCCTGAAAGCGACCGGCCATGGCCGCGATTATAATTTTTCTGTCATCGCTCAAGGAGGCGGCAAACAGGGCCAGATCGGAGCAGTCCGCTTGGGCATCGCTCGCGCCATCTTTGCCCTTGATCCGGCCGCTAAAGAAGCTTTGAAGGCTAACGATTTCTTGACTCGCAATCCGAGACAAGTGGAAAGAAAGAAACCGGGTTTGCGCAAAGCCAGAAAGTCTCCGCAATGGAGCAAACGCTAATCTGCCAAATTACCTCTGTATTACCTCTATATACGAAAACGTCCGTTCATGCGGACGTTTTTTGTTTGAAAATCGCCGGTTTTCCAGTTATAATAATTAATATATGAGCTTTAAAGCTTCGCGCGAAGTAAAGATAGTTTCCGTCTCTACCGCTATCCTCTGGTTCGGCTGGGGCTTTGGCGAGTCTCTGATTCCGATATTCTTGTATCAATTCGCCAATAGCTATGCCGAAACCGGCTTATTGAAATCTATCCTGGATATTATCGCTCTCTTGGTCACTCCTATCATCGGCTATTATGCCGATAAGATTTCGATTAAGAAAATGATGCTTGCCGGCACGGTGTTGTATTTTTTGGTAGCTATAAATTATTATTTCGCCGGCGCTTTGGCGATGGCTATATTCATAGTTATCGCCCGTGTCCTGAACGGCCTGTCTTGGCCCTTAACCTGCGTCAGCCGCGAAAGCTATATCTGCAAATATACGCCGCATCGTTATATGGCGCGAGCTTTCGGTTTCTTCGACACTTTAGGAGTCATGACCTGGATAGTCGCTGTCTGCCTGAGCTTGTTCTTGGTTAATAGGCTCGCCATCCATCAGCTTTTATTATTAGTTGCTCCGGCTGCCGTAATATCCCTGATCATCGCTTTCTTCCTGCCGAATGATACGAAATTAAAGAAGATCAAGCCTATAAAATTCAATCTTCGCCCTTATCAAGAAACGATCAAAGAAATCTGGCGCTGGCCGGTCAAGTTAAGAACCGTGATACTTTCCAGCTTCTTGATAAGCTTTGTCTCCAGCGCGTTTTTCTTCTTTATTCCGATTGAAGTTTGGAAAGAGGAGTCTAGCTTGCAACAGGTAATTATTTTAGCTATATTCTACTCTTTGCCGGAAGCTTGCGGTAATCTGTTAGGCTGGGTCATAGATAAGGTAAAAGTGAACCGTAGCCTGATTGTCAGCCTCTGCGGATTGATCGCCGCCATCATCGGCTCTATATTCTGGACTAACTTCCTCTGGCGCTTGTCCGCGTTGATCCTGGTGGGGATATTCATAGAAACAATTGCCTTGTGCCGGCGTCAGCTGATAGCTGATTTTAACGTTAAGAATAATTTTTTGCTCTGGAAAACCCATTATAGTTTTGGCAGCATCAGCGCCGTTTTAGATGAGATCACTAATCTCGGCGGGTTTGCCGGCATCATCCTGATCGGCCTCCTGAGCGATCTGGCCGGCTGGGTCGTTTCTCTGGGGTTATTGGCGGCGATTACGATCTTAGTATTCGGCATATTTGTCAAAAAGAAGATAATCAGCAAGAATAATATTATCGAATAATAGATCAGTGCAAAGATATGGAAAATATTTTGAAAAAATTAGAAGAGCTGCGCGAACGCTTCCTGAAAACGAAGGCGCTCTTGGATATCGACCGCAAGGTCGTGCAGGAAAAGGAGCTGCGCCTGCGGATGTCAGAACCTGATTTCTGGGACGATCGCGAAACTGCTATCAAGATCGGCCGGGACGCGGAAGAATTATCCTTGGAGACTAAGGAATGGCGCGACTTGGAAAAAGAGATCAGGGAAGCGGAAGAGATGGCGGCTCTAGCGAGCCAAGAAGCGGGAACTGGCTCGGAAGGCGACAGCGGCCTATCCGCAGATATGGATAAGAAATATGAGGAATTAGAGGATAAATTTACTCATTTAGAGTTTATTTCGCTCTTTTCTGAGAAATATGACCATGATAACGCTTTAATCGCTATCCATGCCGGTACTGGCGGCATAGACGCTCAGGATTGGGCTCAGATGCTCGAGCGCATGTATCTGCGCTTTGCCGAGCGCCAGGGCTGGAAAGCGGAAATAATGGACAGGAATTACGGCAATGAAGCCGGCATTAAAAGCTCGGTCATGCGCATCTCCGGCGCCTGGGTCTATGGGTATCTGAAAAGCGAGAACGGGCCCCACCGGTTGTTGCGCAATTCGCCGTTCAATGCCGACGGCTTACGCCAAACTTCTTATGCCCTCGTCGAAGTCATTCCGGAAATAAAAGACGACGGGACGATCGTGGTTAAAGATGAAGATGTGCGCATCGATGTCTATCGCTCGAGCGGTCCGGGCGGCCAAAGCGTCAATACGACTGATTCGGCCGTGCGCTTAGTCCATATTCCGACCGGCATCACCGTTTCCTGCCAGAGCGAACGCTCGCAGCATCAGAATAAGGAAAATGCCTTCAAGATCCTGAAAGCGAAATTATATCAGCGCGCCTTGGAGGAGAGAGAAGCGGAAGAGCGGCGGCTGAAAGGCGAGGTCCAGAAAGCGGCTTGGAGTTCGCAAATTCGCTCCTATTGCCTATATGGCAAGCGTTATATCAAGGACCATCGGACCGAATATGAAACTTCGAACGTCGAAGCCGTGCTTGAAGGCGCGCTCGAGCCATTCATGGAAGCTTATTTGAGGTGGCTGAAGAAGTAGACTTTATCTTTTTTTCATCTTCGATCTGTTAAAATGCCGCTATTAAACTAGCGGCATTTTTTTATGGAAAAATCAAAATTTTGGCGTTCGCCATCGCGAATTTTGTTGGTTGTGAATTTGTTTTTTATTATAGTCATCTTTATTCTTGGCTCTTTCACCAAAGTTTTTCAAAAAGAAATCAGGTCGGGCGATTTAGCTTCTTACAACGGCCAAAAGATAGCTTTTATCGGCCGCGTCTGCGAAGAGGCCGATGTCGATTATAAGAGCCGAAGATTGACCTTATGCGCCGACGGCCAAGCAAAAGGCCAAGTTCTGGCAACGACCGATCTTTACCCTATTTATGACTATGGCGATTTCTTGAGTATCAGCGGGGAATTACAGGCGCCGCCGGTTATCGAGGGCTTTGATTATGAGAGTTATCTGGCGCGCTATGATATCTATTCGGTGATGTATTATCCGAAGATAAAGCTAGCGAGCGGAACTTTAAGTTGGTCTCAAACAGTCTATCAAAAATTGATAAAAGGCAAACAATTTTTAAAATCAATCATCGATTCCAATTTGCCTGAACCCGAAGCCGGATTGGCAGACGCGCTCCTGCTCGGTTATCGCCGCACTGTCTATCGGGAAGATCTGGATATGTTCGCGCGCGTCGGCCTGAGCCATATGATCGCCATTTCCGGCTCGCATATCACGATCTTGAGCGCGATGGCGCTGAATTTCTTGTTAGCGCTCGGATTTTCTCGCCGCCACGCTTTGAAGATTATTTTTGTCTTCTTATTCCTGTATCCGTTTATTACCGGCTTATCCGCTTCGGCTGTCCGTTCCGCTCTTATGGGCGCGTTAGCTTTCCTGGCAATCTATTATGAACGGATCAGTTCGTTGATAAGAGCGCTGGTTTTCGCGGCCGCGCTTATGTTGGCTTTCAATCCGCGCCTGCTGCGCGACGATATCGGCTTCCAATTATCTTTCTTGGCGCTCTTAGGAATAATTTACCTATATCCGTTAGGAGAAAAAATAACGCGGCGATTCTTGGAGAAGAGAAGATGGCGCACGAAAACCAAGAATGTCTTTAAGAATATCCTGGATACTATCAATTTAACCATCGTGTCCCAGATAGTCATCCTGCCTATCGCTTTGATAGATTTTAAGCAGTTTTCCGTCATCGCGCCCCTAGCTAACGTCTTGGTTCTTTGGACCTTCGCGCCCCTCTTAGCCGCGCTGATTATCGGGATTATAGCCGCCGCCCTTATTCCGCCTTTGGGGGTATTGTTTTTGATGCCAGCTTATTTTTTATTGAGATTTATTTTTTTGGTTTCAGAGATTCTGGCAAAACCCGCTTGGGCGGCGGTTTCCGTTTCCGGTTTCGGCTGGCAGTTCGGGGCGGTCTATTATGTAGCTTTAGCGGTTATAATGATATATTTCCGCAAGGTGAGAACAACATTGACATAAATTTAAAAATATGATAATATTTAAAGCTACTTTAACAATAAAATATAAACCAAAATAGGAGGACAAAAAATGAACAAGAATCTCGAATACCTCTTTAATTTTCTTTTAGCCGCGTTAATAACTGTATCTATCAGTATCTTGGCGGGAATTGAAAATTTTTCTGTCATTCTGGGTATATTTCTCGTATCTTACCCATGGAAGATAATGGGCTCTATTCTTTCTCTATTCGGCGGCGCTAATTGTTCCGGAAATGTTTATTCCGTATTTCCCCTGATCCAGATTTCTCAAGGGGATTCCTATGGAATAATTAGTCCGGTTTGTTTTCAGAAGGCCGGAAGAAATACCTTTTTGATGATAGGTGTTTCTTTTTTTCAAAGCGCCCAAGCATCTTTCTTGGGTCTTGGAATAGTTATTGACCAGTTGGCGGCAGAAAATTCTTCGATAGCCGCAGGAATTGTCATCAATCAAACTTCAGCCGACGAGGCGGCCTGCGGCATAGGGGTAGTTTTTCGCCAAAGAGCGGAAAATAAAGCCTATTTAGGATTTGGAATCCCTTTCTTCCAGAAAGCTAAAGAATACGGAGTAGATTGGAAGGCAGCAGATGAGATACTCACAAAAAATTGAAAACAAACATTAAAAATGAACAAGGAGACATCAGTCTCCTTTTTTATTTTCAAAAAATAGTTCGGCGCCACCCCTTAATTTAAAGGCGGGTAGAATCTTGATAAAAATAAAATATTATGTTAATTTTAAATATTAAATATGAGGCTCTATTCCGTCTCCGTTTAATTAAAAAAGAACATTAATAACTAACATTATAAACTAAAAGAAAGGGAAGAATCATGGACAAAAAAATTGTCAAAGCGGCCATTTGGGCTTTTGTTAAAAACAATCGCCACGATGAAGCTTTAAAGGCCATCCAGTATCTGGATTCCCTGGAAGATCGAGATAGGCTCTTGGTTAGCATCTCGGATAGCTATTTAAAAGAGATAAATCAGGCGGACCGATTAGGCAGTTTTAATGGCCTGACCGAAGCTAATTGGGCCGATCTGGTGAGGTGTTTTAAGTCAGCTAAAATTTTCTCTGAACAGATAGATGATATCGAGAAGCGCTGGCTTATGAATAAGAAGATCATCAGAAAGGGCTCGGAGTATATCAAAAAAATGAATGCCCCGGTCGATGAGCTGGCTGATTTCTTGTATGACCTGATATGTGCATCAATATCTTTATCGCCAAAAGAAGATCTTGACGTCTTCATTCGAAAGATAATCGATGTTTATCTGGAGGTGCAGAATCTCAAGGGAGTGAAGATATTTCAGCTTTCTCAATTGATGTCTGTCGAATTGGATCGGCTGGAAGCTGAAAGGCTTTTAGAAATTTTTATCAGATGGGGCGATTATGACGCTCTGAAGATGATCGGAAACAAGTATGGCAAGCTCGGGGATATCGTGGCCAACAGATGGAAGGAAATACTCGTAAATTGCCTGGAAAGAAAGGGGATTGATGAGGCCATCAAGGCGTTGTCCATAATAAGCAATCCCAGCGAACGCCTGGACTACGCTGAATTATTAGATGCCTGTCCGGGGCAGAACTAGCGCAGAGAAATTTAAGATCGCTTTGATTAGTAAAGAGGCATTAAAATATGCCTCTTTTTTATATCCGTTTCATTACAAAAAAGACGTCTCGTGACGCCTTTTTTATATCTTTCGATTTGAAAATTTTATTTTGTCTTCTTAGCTCTCGTCTTGCTCATCGGCTTGACTGGCGCCTTGCCCGGCTTTCTCGGAGTCTTAACGCGTTTCGGCTTGTCGATCGTGCGTAAACAAGACGTGCATAGCTTAGCTTTCATGCCGTCGATAGTTTTGCTCTGTAAATTGATATTCTGCCTCTTTAAGGTTTTGATCTTGGAATGGGAACGGCTGGCACCCTTAGTCGCGCTGCGTCCGCATAAATCGCATTTTTTCGCCATATTGCTTGTGGTTAATCTTCTTATTTTTTTAATGGTTTTATTCTAACAGCATTTTTAAAATTAATCAAGTTATGCTACAATATTTCCATATGATTGAAATATTTCAAATAATCGTCCTGATTTTATCGGCTATCGCCCATGAGTACATGCATGGTTGGATGGCTTTTCGCTTGGGCGACGACACAGCTAAGAACGCCGGCCGCTTGACCATGAACCCGCTAGCGCACCTGGAATGGTTCGGATCTTTTTTCCTTCCCCTGGTAATGATCCTGTCCGGCATGCCCTTCGTTTTCGGCTGGGCTAAACCGGTTCCTTATAACCCTTTCAATCTCCGAGACAAGAAATACGGGGAAGCGAAGGTCTCTCTGGCCGGACCTTTGGCTAATCTGGTAATAGCAGTATTTTTTGGCTTATGTTTGCGATTTTTACCATTTCTGAATATCTATTTTTCCGGACTTTTAGGCATTATCGTCTATATAAATCTCGTCCTGATGATTTTTAACTTAGTACCGATTCCTCCTTTGGACGGTTCAAAGATATTGGGAGCATTTTTGCCGGCTAATCTCAGGGAACGCTATCTGGGCAGCGAAAGGATCGGTTTTATCTTCGTTATCCTCTTTGTGATGCTCGCCGGGAACCTAATTATGCCGATAGTTAATTTTTTGTTTAAAGTTATTGTCGGGGCTTAGAATGTTTGATCGCGTTTTAGCTAATAATAGCTATTCGGATAGTTTTTGGCTGACCTTGACTTATATTTTATATTTTGTTAAATTAAATTAGTAATAAAAAAGTCTAAAAGTCATCCTGAATATTCAGGATTATTTTTGATTATCAAGATCATAACGTTTATGCCAACTATTAACCAATTGGTACGCCAGGGACGCAAATCTCTTGGAAAGAGACGCAACGCGATTGCTCTTCATTCCAGCCTTGATTCTCTGCATCGTAAGAAGAAAACTACCGCTCAAGGCGCTCCTTTCAAACAGGGCGTCTGCTTGAAGGTAACTACGACCACTCCGAAAAAACCGAACTCCGCTTTACGTAAGATTGCGCGCGTCCGTTTATCGAATGGCATGGAAGTAACCGCTTATATCCCGGGTATGGGCCATAACTTGCAGGAACACTCTATCGTCCTCGTAAAAGGCGGCAAGACCAAAGATTTGCCTGGTGTTCGCTATAAGATCGTCCGCGGCGTCTTCGACGCTTCCGGCGTGGAGGCTCGCCGCCAAGGCAGAAGCTGCTATGGCGCGAAGAAGCCGAAAGCCAAATAAACATGCAATTTTCAATTCTTAAATAAAAAATATGAGAGGTAAACCAGCTCCTAAAAGAACAATCGAGGGCGACGCTAAATATAACGATACGAATATCGCCAAGTTTATTAATTACGTCATGGAACGCGGCAAGAAAAGCGGCGCTGAAAAGATCGTCTATGGCGCTTTTGAAATCCTAAAAGACAAGACTAAACAGGATCCTCGCCATATCTTCAATAAGGCGATCAAGAAGGTTTCTCCGCTCGTTGAAGTCAGAGGCAAACGCGTCGGCGGCGCTAACTATCAGGTCCCTTTCCAGGTTCGCGGCGAAAGACGCTATTTCTTGGCTTGCAATTGGCTGATCAATGCCGCTAACGACCGTAAAGGCCGCTCTACTGCGGAAAAATTAGCCACCGAGATCCTCGATGCTTCTAACGGCGAAGGTACGGCTGTCAAGAAGAGAGAAGCTGTTCATAAGATGGCTGAAGCGAACAAAGCCTTCGCTCATTTCTCCAGATAAATCAATAGAGACATTTTCATTCAATAATTTGTAATCTTTTTATATGGCTCGAGACTACGCGTTGGAAAACATCAGAAACATCGGCATCATGGCGCACATCGACGCCGGCAAAACTACTTTTACCGAGCGTGTTTTGTTTTATACCGGCAAGAAGCATAAGATCGGCGAAGTCCATGAAGGCGCCGCGGAAATGGATTGGATGGAACAGGAAAAGGAAAGGGGTATCACTATTACCTCTGCCGCGACCACTTGTTTTTGGAAACAGAATAAGATCAATATCATCGATACCCCAGGGCACGTCGATTTCACTGTCGAAGTCGAGCGCTCTTTGCGTGTTTTAGACGGCGCTATCGCTGTCTTCGATGGCCAGGCCGGCGTCGAGCCGCAGTCTGAAACTGTCTGGCGCCAAGCGGATAAATACAATGTTCCTCGCCTGTGTTTCGTCAATAAGATGGATAAAATGGGTGCGGATTTTTACATGAGTTTGAACTCCATCAAGACCAGATTGAACCAGAAAGCCGTGGCTATCCAGCTGCCTATCGGCGCGGAAAGCAATCTTAGCGGCGTTATCGACTTATTAGCTCAGAAGGCGTATAAGTTTACCGGCATGAATGGCGTCAATATTGAAGAGATCCCGGTTCCGGAAGATATGAAAGATAAGGTTGCTAAGTTCCATAACGAATTGATCGAAAAAGCCGTAGAGTGCGATGAAGCGACTATGGAAAAATATCTGAGCGGCGAGGAAATATCTTCTGAAGAATTGAAAGCAGCCATCAGAAAAGGCGTGATCGCTAATGCTATTTATCCGGTTTTATGCGGTACCGCTTTGCAGAATATCGGCGTCCAGTTAGCGCTTGATGCGGTCAATGATTATCTCCCGTCTCCTTTGGATGTCCCGACTTTGGAAGTGACCGACATGAAAGATGCGGATAAGAAGATTATCATTACGGCTGATGATGGCAAGCCTTTCGTCGGCTTAGCTTTTAAGATCGCCACTGATCCGTTCGTCGGCAAGCTTTGCTTCGTCCGCGTTTATCAGGGTGTCCTGACGGCCGGTTCCTATATTCTCAACTCGTCTAAAGATAATAAAGAAAGAGTCGGGCGCTTGGTCCGCATGCATGCCAATCATCGTGAAGAAATCAAGGAGATCTGCGCTGGAGATATCGCCGCCGTTATCGGTTTGAAGAGCACGACTACCGGCAATACTTTGTGCGATGAGAATTCTCCTGTCTTATTAGAATCTATTGTTTTCCCGGAACCGGTCATTAAGATTGCGGTCGAACCGAAGACTAAGGCCGACCAGGAGAAAATGGGCGTCGCCTTACAGCGTTTGGCTGAAGAAGATCCGACTTTCCGCGTCGAGACCGATCCGGAAACTAACCAGGTTCTCATTTCCGGCATGGGCGAACTTCATTTGGAAATCATTGTCGATCGCATGAAGCGTGAATTCGGCGTCGAAGCTAACGTCGGCAATCCTCAGGTTTCTTATCGCGAAACGATAACCAAAACGGCTGAAGCGGAACATAAATACGTCAAGCAATCCGGCGGTAAAGGACAATATGGACATTGTGCTTTGCGCGTCGAACCGCTTGAAACCGGCAAAGGCTTCGAGTTTGCCGATGAAGTTAAAGGCGGAGTCATTCCTCGCGAATTTATCCCGGCGATTGAAAAGGGCGTTAAGGAAGCGATTCTCAGCGGCATCGTGGCCGGATACCCGATGGTTGATGTCAAAGCGGCCGTTTATTACGGTTCTTACCATGAAGTCGACTCTTCGGAAATCGCTTTCAAATTAGCAGCTATCTTCGCTTTTAAGGAAGCTTGCCAGAAAGCCGGCGCTATCCTGCTCGAACCGATTATGAAAGTTGAAGTCACTACCCCGGAAGAATATATGGGCAACATCATCGGCGATCTTAGTTCCAAGAGAGGACAGATCGAAGAAATGTCTGATCGCGCGAATATCAAAGTCGTCAAGGCTAAAGTTCCGCTTGCTGAAATGTTCGGCTATTCTACCGGCTTGCGTTCCATGAGCCAAGGCCGCGCTAATTATGTGATGGAATTCTCTCATTACTCGGAAGTGCCGAAGAATATCTTAGAGGCTATCAAAGAGAAGCAAGGGAAGTAAAAAATTATATTTTTTCCACTCAGGATTTTTTCTGTGGCAAAATCAATTAACATTGATTTTGCTCTACGAAAAAATATTCGTTCCAAAAATATGATTTTTTACAACAGTTCATATTAATAACATTTGTGTATGTTCCCAGAACAGTTAAAAAAAATTCTGAACCTAGTTAAAAAGACCGGTGACCGGGTAGTAATCTTCGACGCCAGCGCTCCGGATGATTCTTATGTGATCATGGGTTTTGATAATTATGCCGCTGGCCTGAATTCTGTTCCGTCCTCAAAAATCGCCAAGATTCAAGAAACCCCGGCTAATACCCCGATTATGGCTGATTTATCAGTAAATTTTGAAGAAAAGGAAAATTTGACAGAAGAAGATTTAACTGATAAGATTAATCGCGAAATCTCGATGTGGAAAAATCGAGAAAATTCTGTTTTCTTGGGGGAAGAGAATAAGCCTAAAAAAGCTTGGCAAATCCCTTCGAAAGTAAAAGATAAAGCGCAGGAAATAGAGTAATAATAGGTAAGAGTTTAACAAGGTTATAAATAATTTAAATAACAATTAATTAATTAAGTTCGGCTGGTTTCCTGGGTTAATCCAGGAAAGAAACCCCGTGGTAAACGGGGGCCTAACACCAAAAAACATGGCAACAGAAAAATTTGAACGCACCAAGCCCCATGTTAACGTCGGTACTATCGGCCACGTTGACCATGGGAAGACTACCTTAACCGCCGCGATGTTAGCCGTTTTCAATGCCAAAGGCATGAAAGCTTCTCACAAAGGCGTCGGTGAAATCGATGCCGCTCCTGAAGAAAAAGAGAGAGGTATCACTATCGCCACCGCTCACGTCGAGTATGAGTCTGAAAAGAGACATTATGCTCACGTCGATTGTCCGGGCCACGCCGATTATGTCAAGAACATGATTACCGGTGCCGCTCAAATGGATGGCGCTATCTTGGTGGTCGCTGCGACTGATGGCCCTATGCCTCAGACCAGAGAACACATCTTATTGGCTCGCCAGGTCGGCGTCCCTTATATCATTGTCTTCTTGAATAAGTGCGATATGGTTGAAGATAAGGAATTGATCGACCTCGTCGAAGAAGAAATCCGTGATTTATTGAAGAAATACGAATTCCCAGGCGATACCACCCCGATTATCAGAGGTTCTGCCTTGAAGGCTTTAGAGAACCCGACCGGCGCTGATGCCGAGCCGATCATGAAGCTGATGGAGACCTTGGATTCTTATATCCCTGAGCCTACCCGCGATGTCAATCTTCCTTACTTGATGCCTATCGAGGATATCTTCTCAATCGAAGGCCGCGGTACCGTTGTTACCGGCCGTATCGAAAGAGGCGCCGTCAAAGTCGGCGATGAAGTTGAAATCGTCGGTTTGATGGATACTAAAAAGACTACCGTTACCGGCATTGAAATGTTCAATAAGTCTTTGGATCAAGGTATGGCTGGCGATAACGCCGGTATCTTGCTTCGCGGTACTAAGAAGAATGAAGTTGAGCGCGGCCAGGTTTTATGCAAACCGGGATCTATCACTCCTCACACTGAATTCACTGCTGAAGTCTATGTCCTGTCTAAGGATGAAGGCGGACGCCATAAGCCGTTCTTCAACGGCTATAAGCCGCAATTCTACTTCAAGACTACTGATGTTACCGGCGATATTACTTTAGCCGCCGGCACTGAAATGGTTATGCCTGGAGATACTACTAACTTAACTATTAAGTTAATTGCTCCGATCGCTCTTGAAGACAAACAGAAATTTACCATTCGCGAAGGCGGTCGTACCGTTGGCGCGGGTGTCGTTACTAAGATTTTAAAGTAACCACTTTAGCCTGCTCTTGATGAAAGGGCAGGCTTGTAGTGTATATTTTAAATAATAATTATGTCCGAAAACAAAAAAGAAGAAAAAGAATTCAAGCAGAGAATCAGGATCAAGATCAAAGCGTTTGATCATAAGATCATTGATCAATCCACCAAGACCATCGTGGAAACCATTGGACGCAGCGACGCTCAGTTTTTTGGGCCGATTCCGCTTCCGACCGAGATTCGCAAATACACAGTCAACCGTTCGACTTTCGTTCACAAGGATGCTCGCGACCAATATGAAATGCGCATTCATAAGCGCATGATTGATATTATTGATCCGACTGCTAAAACCATTGAAGATTTAACTAATCTTAGCTTACCGGCCGGGGTTGACGTAGAAATAAAAATGTAGTAGAATTTAAAAGTAATATTTAATTAGTTAAGAGGCGCTTGAATAACTCTGCCTTAATAGAAAGTGTTTAAGCGAAAATTAGCTAAATTTGGAGGAAAATCAGCTGGGAAAACACAATTATAAAAAATAGGGGGAATAATCATTTTTTATTATTTGGTTTTAAAGCTGGTTTCTAAACCAGTTTTTGTTTATTTAAGGTCCAGAAAATTATATGAAATTTATCAGCGGAAAAAAATTAAGCATGACTCAGATCTGGTCCGGCGATGCGGTTATGGCCGTCACTCCGGTGTTAGCTGGTCCGTGCACTATTACTCAGGTCAAGTCTAAAGCGAAAGACGGATATGAGGCTTTGCAGTTAGCTTTCGGCGAACGTAAAGAGAAGAATATCAATAAGCCGCAGTTAGGCCATTTCAAGAAGGCGGGCGTTAAACCGGCTCATGTTCGTGAATTCAGATTGGATAATGCCGCTGATTTTAAGATTGGCGATGTTGTCAGCGCTGACGCTTTTGCGGTCGGTGACAGAATCGATGTTGTCGGCACTTCTAAAGGCAAAGGTTTCCAGGGCGTCGTTAAGCGCCATCATTTCAATGGTTTCCGCAAGACTCATGGCAATAAAGATCAAGAGAGAATGGGTGGTTCTGTCGGCGCTAAGGGTCCGGCTCACGTCTTCAAGGGCACTCGCATGGGCGGCCGCATGGGCGGAGACAGAGTTACCGCCGCTAATCTTGAAGTTGCCGCTATCGACGAGGAGAAGAATATCATCTTTGTCAAAGGCGCGGTTCCGGGAGCTGTCAATGGCTTCGTAATGATCAAGGGCGAGGGCGAATTAAGGGTTAATACCAAGAAAGATGCCAGCGTCGTCCCGACTGAAGAGGTCAAGGAAGAAGCTCCGGTAGCCGAGGTTCCAGCGGAAGAAGTTAAGGCGGAAGAAGCGAAATAATATTAAATAGCGAATTACGAATCGTATGAAAATAAAAGTTTATAACCAATCTGCCGCGGCCGTTAAGGATTTGGAGCTATCAGCTAAGATCTTCGGCATCAAGCCTAACAATGAATTATTGCATCAGGCTGTCATCGCTCAACAGGCTAACGCCCGTCAGGTCTTGGCGCATACCAAGGATAGAAGCGAAGTTTCCGGCGGCGGCAAGAAGCCTTGGAAACAGAAAGGTACCGGACGCGCTCGCGTCGGCTCCAGCCGCTCTCCTCTTTGGATCGGCGGCGGCGTCACTTTCGGTCCGAGAAAAGATCGCAACTTCAAGCAGAAGATAAATCAGAAGATGAAGCAGAAGGCGATGTTCATGGCTTTATCCGACAGGGCTTTGACTGGCACTTTAGTAGTCCTTGACAGCCTTGATTTTAATGACTATAAGACCAAGAATTTCGACGCGATGCTGACCGCTATGGAAAAGAAAGTACTGGCTAATGATCGCCGCGACGTCTTGATCATCAACGATTCTAAGAATGAAAAGACCCAGTATTCCGGCCGTAATCTGAAGGGCGTCAAGATCATTAATTTAGAAAACATCAACTTGCTGGATATTTTGAATTATAAAAATTTATTAGTAACGGAAAACGCCGTTAAGATTTTAACGGACCGTTATAGCAAGAACTTAAAGTAATAAATCTATGGCTTTATTCGGAAACAAGAAAATAGACGAAGACAAGAAAAAACCGGCTGCTAAATCCGCCGTTAAGAAACCGGCGGCCAAAGCGGTCAAGAAAGACGAAGTTAAGAAAGAAGAGGGAACTAGCATGCAGGATCTTTATAGCGGAGCCAAGACGGTCTCCGGCTCTAAGAAGGCGGCTGTCTCCGCTTCTAAAGCTAATGAATCTTATCGCGTCTTAGTGAGCCCGCTCATCACGGAGAGGGCGACTACTCTTGTCGGCGAGAACAAATATGTCTTTATCGTCGCTGCGAGCGCTAATAAGATCGAGATTGCCAAAGCGATCAAGGCGACTTATAACGTCACGCCGAAACAGGTTAATGTTATCAATGTTTCCGGAAAGAAAGTTTCTCGCGGCCGCATCAGCGGTGAGAGGAGCGATTGGCGCAAAGCGATCGTCACTTTAGCCAAGGGCGATGCGATCAAGATTTACGAAGGCGTTTAATTTTCAATTTTTCAATTTTTCAATTCTTAATCTGTATATATGGGTATCAAAAAAGTAAAAGCGAATACTCCGGGAAGACGCGAAGCCACCTTCGATGATTTTAAGGATGTTACTCGGGTTGTTCCGGAAAAGAGACTGATCGTCATCAAGAAGAAGAGAGGCGGTCGCAATTCTCAGGGAAAAATCACCGTCCGTCATCATGGCGGCGGTTCTAAGCGTTATATCCGCTTAGTCGATTTCAAGCGCGATAAATTCAATGTGGAAGCGACTGTCGCTTCGATCGAATACGACCCGAACAGAGGTTCTCGCCTCGCCCTGCTTAATTATGCTGATGGCGCTAAGAGATATATCGTCGCTCCGGCTGACCTGAATGTCGGCGATAAGATCATGAGTTCCAAGGAACTTATCGAGATCAAGACCGGCAATGCTTTGCCTTTGCAGTTTATTCCGGCCGGTATGCCTGTCTGCTGCGTCGAATTAGAACCGGGTCAGGGAGCGAAAATTGCTCGCGGCGCCGGCAACATCGTCTATGTCATGGGTATTGAAGGAAAATATGCGCAATTGAAAATGCCGTCCGGAGAAATCCGCCAGGTTAAGAAAGAGTGCTTATGCACTGTCGGCCGTGCCAGCAATCCTGATCATCGTCATGTTTCTTTGGGTAAGGCCGGACGCAGCCGCCACTTAGGCATCCGCCCGACTGTCCGCGGTACCGCTATGAATCCGGTCGACCACCCACACGGCGGCGGTGAAGGCAACCAGTCTATCGGTTTGCGTCATCCTAAGACTCTATGGGGCAAGCCAGCTTTGGGCGTTAAGACCAGACGCAAGCGCCATAGTGACCGCTTAATAATTAAGAGAAGAGCTAAACGCAAATAAATATATGTCCAGAAGCTTAAAAAAGGGTCCATACGTTAACCCGCGCTTACTAAACAAAATCAAGAATTTGAAACCGGGCGACAAGACTGTTCTTAAGGTTTGGGATCGCGCCTGCACGATCACTCCGGAAATGGTTGGGTTCACTATTGGCGTTCATAATGGCAAGACTCATTTGCCGGTTTATGTCGTTGAGAATATGGTCGGCCATCGTTTGGGCGAATTCGCTCCGACGAAGAAATTCTTAGGCCATGGCGGTAAGATGGCAAAAACTCAGGCCGCTGAGAAGAAGTAACCCTAGTTAAAAGAAATAATTAATATTGACTAATATGGAAGTAAAAGCCAGTTTAAACCATTTGAGAATGTCGCCGCGGAAGATCCGCTTGGCTATTGATGTTATCCGCAAGATGCCGGTCGAGGCCGCCTTGGATCAATTAAGATTCATGAATAAGCTAGCCGCCGAACCGGTCGCGAAGCTGATCAAATCCGCTATCGCTAACGGCGAGAATACCTATAGCCTGGAGCGCAATAATCTTTATATCAAGGAGATCCGTTCCGATGAAGGCGTCATGCTGAAGCGTTGGATGCCTCGCGCCCATGGTCGCGCTTGTTCTATTCGGAAGCGCGGTTGTCATCTGTCTCTTGTCTTGGCTGAAATAAAAGAAAGCGGCAAGAAAGAGAAGAAGGTCGTGAAGACTGCCGATCCGGTTAAGTTGGAAAAATTGGCGAAGGAAGGCGAAGCTGCCGCTCAGAAAGCCGGAATCAAAGCGGATAGAGAACAGGGCAAGAAGGCTGCCGGCGAGAAGACCAAGATGTTCAGAAGAAAGGCAGGCTAGTGAAATTAAAATAAATTCTTAATTCGTAATTGAATTCATATGGGTAAAAAAGTTAATCCGAAAATACTTCGCATGGGCATCACCAAGACTTGGGCGTCTTTATGGTTTGAATCCGGCGATAAGTATGTGAAGAATATCAAGCAGGACATCTATATCCGCAAATACATGATCAGAGAGTTCAAGGAAGCCGGCATAGATAAGGTTGAGATCATCCGTTCTATCAATAAGATCGAGATCAACGTTACGACTGCCAAGCCGGGACTCATCATCGGCCGCGGCGGCAATGGCGCCGAGGAATTGAAGAAGAAGCTGCATGATAAATTCTTAAAGGATTTCCGCATGGGTGAAATCAGCTTGAATATCAAAGAATATAGCCGCCCGAATCTGAGCGCTCAGATAATCGTCCAAAGCATGATCATGGATATCGAAAAAAGAATGCCTTTCAGAAAAGTGATGAAACAGAATCTGGGCAAGATCGAGAGAGCCGGCGCTTTAGGTGCCAAGATCGTCGTTTCCGGTCGCTTGAACGGAGCGGAAATCGCCCGCCGAGAGAAATTAGTCTGGGGCAAAGTGCCGTTGCAGACCCTGCGCGCCGATATCGACTATGCTCGCGGCGCCGCTCATACCACTTATGGGGCTATCGGCATCAAAGTCTGGGTCTATAAGGGAGAGGTTTTTGAAAAAGACGGCAATGCTAAGGGTGAAGTGATCGCCGAATAAAATTAAACAAATCTGCAAAACATATGTTAATGCCAAAGAAAACTAAATGGAGAAAAGACCAGAAGCGCCGCCGCGGCGGAAAAGCTAGCCGTTATCTGACTATCAGTTTCGGCAGCTATGGCTTGAAGGCTTTGACTCCTTGCTGGATAAATTCCCGCCAGATTGAAGCGGCCCGTCGCGTCATGACTAAATACGTCAAGAAGGGCGGACAGATTTGGATCAGAATTTTCCCGGATAAGCCAGTCACCGCTCATGGCGGAGAAATTCCGATGGGTAAAGGCAAAGGCGCCGTCGATTATTATGTTGCGATCGTCAAGCCGGGCATGATTATGTTCGAAATGGAAGGCCTCGATAAGGAGACCGCTAAGAAAGCGATGGAACTCGCCGGCCATAAATTGCCGATCAAGTGCCAATTCGTCAGTAAAGAATAATTCGTAAGAATAATTAGGATAACTATATGGATTTCAAAGAATTACAAACTAAGAGCGAGGCTGAATTGCAGAAGATATTAGTCCAGGACCGCGAAAAATTACGTGAATTGCGTTTCAAGGATTCTAATAAGCAATTAAAGAACGTCCGGGAGATCAGGGCCGTCAAGGAACAGGTCGCTCAAGTTTTAACTATATTAAATAAGAAAAAATAATATGAGCGCAGCTAAGACTAAAAAAGAAGAGATCAAGAAGCCGGAAATCATCAGCCGCACTTTTAACGGCGTCGTCGTCAGCGATAAGAACGACAAAACCGTAGTGGTCAAGGTTGAAACCGTCAAAAAGCATCCGAAATATCAGAAGCGCTATACCGTCAGCCGCAAATACAAGGTTCATGACGAGAAGAATGAATTCCATGTCGGCGACAAGGTCAGCTTCGTCGAATGCCGCCCGCTCAGCCGCGATAAGAGATGGAGAGTAGTCAGTCAAGCCTAATTGATAAATTTGATTTAATTATATGGTTCAAGTACAGACAAATTTAAAAGTAGCCGATAACTCCGGAGCCAAGGAAGTGATGTGTATCCGCGTTTTAGGCGGTTATAAGAGACGTTATGGCCATGTCGGCGATATCATCGTCGTCGCGGTCAAGTCGGCTGTTCCTCATGCCGCCATCAAGAAAGGCGACGTGGCTAAGGCCGTCATCGTCCGCACTAAGAAGGAGATCCGCCGCGCGGATGGTTCTTATGTCCGTTTTGACGATAACGCTTGCGTGATCATTAATGATGCGGAAAAGAAAGAGCCGAAGGGAACCCGTATCTTCGGGCCGGTGGCTAGAGAGATCCGTCGCGCGGGTTTCGTCAAAATCGCTTCTTTAGCGCCTGAAGTTTTATAAAAAAATCAAGCCAGAAATATATGAATATCAAAAAGAATGACAAAGTGAAGATCTTAGCCGGCAAGGACAAGGGAAAGTCCGGCAAGGTTTTACAAGTGATCCCGTCTGAAAATAAGGCGAGCATCGAAGGCTTGAATTTGCTGATCAAGCATATGCGTCCGAATCGGAACGGCGAGAAAGGCCAACGGATAGAATTTCCGGCTTTTATGACAGCTGATAATCTGGCGCTTATCTGTCCGAAATGCGGCAAGGCGACTAAAGTCGGCCATAAGACCGTCAAGACCGAAGGCAATAAATCCAAGAAGCAGCGCGTTTGTAAAAAATGTCAGGAAATAATTGACTAATATTATGAGATTAAGAGAAAAATATCAAAAACAGATAGTTCCGAGCCTGAAGAAGGAATTTGGCTTTAAGAATGACATGCTCGTTCCGCGTTTGACTAAGGTAGTCCTGAACGTCGGTTTCGGCCATCATCTCAAGGAAAAAGAATTCGTCGCCGGAGTGGAAAAGGCCTTGACGAAGATCGCCGGCCAGAAGCCGGTCATGACTGCCGCCAAGAAATCAATTTCCGCTTTTAAGATCAGAGAAGGCTTGGTTATCGGCGCCAAAGTGACCCTGCGCGGCCAGCAGATGTATGATTTTGTCGATAAGCTCGTCAATATCACTTTTCCTCGCGTCCGCGACTTCCGCGGCATCAGCGATAAAGCTATCGACCGGGAAGGCAACATGACTGTCGGTTTCAAGGATTATACCTGTTTTCCGGAAATTCACATGGAGGAAGTTGACAATATTTTCGGTCTCGAGGTCTGTTTGTCTACCAATGCCAAGAACAGAGCCGAAGGCTTAGAGCTCTTCAAGCTGCTGGGTTTCCCGTTTAAAAAAGATACCAAATAATTAAATATATATGGCAAGAACTGCATTAATCGTCAAAGCAAAAAGAAAACCGAAATTCTCCACGAGAAAGATCAATCGGTGCTGGCGCTGCGGCCGTAACCACGGCTATATGCGTGATTTTAAATTATGCCGTATCTGTTTCCGCGAATTGGCCGATAATGGCGATTTGCCTGGAATCACGAAGTCCAGTTGGTAAAAATAAGTAATTAAGTTAACCTAAAAATATGATGGATCCCATCGCAGACATGTTCACAAGAATCAGAAACGCTTCCGCTGTAAAAAAGTCGGAGATTGTTTTGCCGCTCAGCAAGCTCAAGCTCGAGATCGCCAAGATCTTGGAGACTGAGGGTTGGATCAAGAAAGCGGCCATAATTGCCGGCGGTTTGAACGGACGCCATAATAACTTTGATCAGCTGCAAATTCAATTGAAATATCATAAGAATGGCAAGCCCCAGATCAGTTCAATCAAGCGCATCAGCCGCCCGGGTTTGAGAATTTACGTCTCCAAGGATGAAATCCCGACGGTTTTGAATAATTTCGGCATCGCGATAATTTCCACCTCCCGCGGCTTGATGACGAATAAGCAGGCGAAGAAGAACAATATCGGCGGCGAGGTCCTCGGAGAAATATATTAATTTTTAATCTTTCAATATTTTAATTAATCCCATATGTCACGTTTAGGAAAACTGCCAATCAAATTGCCGGCCGGAGTGAGTTTCACTGCTGATGCCAAGGAATATACTTTCAAAGGGCCTAAAGGCGAATTGCGCTTGGCTCTCAATAAGCTTATTACCGCTAAGGTCGAGAACAATGAAATCATCGTTGCCCCCCATGATAAGGAAGCTAAAAATGCTAGCGCCATGTGGGGTTTGATGTGGAGCCTGATCCGTAATTCTGTCGAGGGCGTTTCGACCGGTTTCGTCAAGAAATTAGAGATTAATGGCGTCGGTTATCGCGCTGCGGTTGCCGGCAGCCAATTGAATATGAGCCTCGGCTTCTCTCATCCGATCGAATTCAAGCTGCCGAAGGGTATTACCGCCTCTGTCGCCGCTAATGTCATCACTTTAGAAGGAGCTGATAAGGCTTTAATCGGAGAGACAGCCGCTCAGATCAGAAAGATCCGTAAGCCGGAACCTTATAAAGGCAAGGGCGTCAAATATGCTGATGAAATCATCAGACGCAAAGCCGGTAAAGCGGCGGCTAAGGGCAAATAATCTTAAATCGATAAGAATTTTAATCATATGGATAAAATCAAGGCCAATAAACAAAGAGCGGATAGACGTCATGGACGCGTTCGCGCTAAGATCTCCGGAACCGAGTCCCGCCCGCGTTTAAGCGTTTTCCGTTCAAATCGGGGGATGTTCTTGCAATTGATCGATGACCAGAGCGGTCAGACTCTGGCTAGCGCCGGCATGAAAGAGATCAAGGCTAAGGTCAATAAATCTGAAGCCGGCAAAGAGCTGGGCAAGATTATCGCGACCAAAGCTAAAACTAAGAAGATCGAATCCGTGGTTTTCGACCGCGGCTCTTATAAATATCATGGCCGGGTTAAAGCGGCGGCCGAGGGAGCTCGCGAAGGCGGCTTGAAATTTTAAAAAACAATTTTGCAATTAGTAATCATTATATGGAAGACAAAAAAACAACAACCGAAGCCAAAGCCAAGGATGCTAGCCAGGGAGCAGCGGCGACTGTCGCTAAAGACCTATACGGCGAAAAGAAACGCGGCGGATTCCAGGGCGGACGCGGCAAGGGACGCGGCGATCGTCATGATGACAAGCCAAAAGACGAGATGGAGCAGCGTATCCTCGAGGTAGCGCGCGTTACCCGTGTTATGGCCGGAGGTAAGAGAATGAATTTCCGCGCTTGTGTAGCTATCGGCGACAGGAAAGGCAGCGTCGGCGTCGGCGTCGGCAAGGGCGCTGATGTCACGATGGCTGTCAATAAAGCCGTCAATCGCGCTAAGAAAGATATGGTCAAGGTAGCTATCGCTAAAGAGACTATCCCGCATGCCATCACTAAGAAAATGGGCGCGGCCCTTATAATGATCAAACCGGCCAAAACCGGGCGCGGCGTCATCGCTGGCGGCGTGACCAGAATCATCCTGGAGTTGGCCGGAGTCAAGAATATCACTAGCAAGGCTCTGGGTTCCAATAATAAGATCAATAATGCTCGTTGCACCATAGAAGCTCTGAGAGAATTGCGTGTGCGCGAACCGAAAGCGGACAAAGCAGAAGCCAAGGCTTCTAAGAGCGATAAATAATCGTGTTTAATTAGACTTCATAATCATATGTTATCACTTAATACCATAACCAAAGCCAAGGGCAGAGCTAAGACCAATAAGCGCGTCGGCCGCGGTAACGCTTCCGGCCACGGCACTTACAGTACTCGCGGCCAGAAAGGGCAGGGATCACGTTCCGGCGTTTCCGGATTGAAACGCTTAGGCATGCGCGCCCAATTATTACAAATTCCGAAATCTCGCGGTTTTAAATCATTGAAGCCGAAGAATCAGGTTGTCAGTATTAAGGCTATCAATAATGCTTTCAAAGATGGCGAGGTCGTTACCCCAGCCGCTCTATTTGAGAAGAAGTTGATTTCTTCCGCCTCTTTGCCGGTTAAGATCTTAGGCAAGGAAAAATTGACCGTCAAGGTTACTTTCGATAAGATTAAGATGTCGGCCGGCGCCAAGGAACAAGTTAAATAATTTCGCTTTTATGATTTTTGATAAATTATCGCAAATCTGGAAGGCTAAAGATTTAAGGAATAGCATTCTCTACGTTCTAGGCATGCTCGTCATTTTTCGTCTAGCTGCTCATATTCCGGTTCCGGGAGTCAATACTGTCGCTTTGAAGAATCTTTTCGCTTCTAATCAATTCCTGGGCTTGATGAATCTTTTCTCCGGAGGCGGTATGGAAAATTTTTCTATCGTCATGATGGGCGTCGGTCCTTATATCACTTCCTCCATTATTTTCCAGCTCTTAGGCATGATCATTCCTTCGGTAGAAGAGATGCAGAAAGAGGAATCCGGACGCCAGAAGATAAATATGTGGACTCGTTGGGCGACTGTGCCTTTAGCGGTCCTGCAGTCCTATGGCATGATCACGCTTCTGCGCAATGGTTCATCCGGCATCTTGGGCCAAGTCAGCCCTTTTGATTTCGGCTTGATGATTTTGACTATAACCGCCGGTTCTATCTTCCTGATGTGGCTCGGCGAGCTCATCACCGAAAAGAAAGTCGGCAACGGCATTTCCTTATTGATTTTTGCCGGCATCGTTGCTGGCTTGCCGACTAAGCTCCAGCAGATTGCGACTACTTTCGATTCTACCCAGCTGTTCATGCTGATTGGCTTTATCGTTATCGCAATTATCACTGTCGTCGGCGTCGTTATCATCAACGAAGGCCAGCGCAATGTTCCGGTTCAATATGCCCGCCAGGTCCGCGGCAACCGCACTTTCGGCGGCACCAGCACTCATCTGCCTTTGCGCGTGAATATGGCCGGCGTCATCCCGATCATCTTTGCTATTTCCGTCGTTCTATTTCCGTCTATGATCGCCCAGTTCTTGATCCATGCCAAGACTGCTTGGATCGCCAATGTCGCGACCCATACCATCAGCTTGTTCAATAACCAGCTTTTCTACGGCATCGTCTATTTCGTCTTGGTCTTCGCCTTCACTTATTTCTATACCGAAGTCATTTTCCATCCGGCGCAGATCGCGGAGAACCTGCAGAAGCAGGGCGGTTTCATTCCGGGCATCCGTCCGGGCAAGCCGACCAGCGATTATCTGTCTTATACGACTCATAAGATCATCCTGGCTGGCGCTTTGTTCTTGGGGCTTATCGCCGTTTTGCCGTTAGTGATGAGATATTATACCGGCATGCAAGCTTTCTCTGTCGGCGGCACGAGCCTGCTCATCGTCGTTTCCGTGGTTATCGAGACGGTCAAGCAAATCGAGGCCCAGATGACTATGCGCGAGTACGATGGCCTTTAATCCTATATCCAGCCAATAAGAATATAAAAAATCGGCTTTAAAGCTGATTTTTTTTATGGTATAATGAATTGATATGGACTTAAAAGATATAACTAAGAATTTGACTAGCCAGACGGATTACCGCCTCACTCAACGGATGGAAGAGCTGATGCGGACCAATCCTAATTACAAGAATCTCGATGGCGCTAATCGGGAGTTAGTGCTGGGGCTGATCAAGAAGTATAAGGAAAAGATCAGGCAGGGACTGAAACCTTCCGGCCTGACCGTGAGAGAGGATAAATATCGTCTTTATGAGAATCGGATCAAACTCGGTTTGACTGAGTATGATCTGGCGCAGATCAATAAGCTCTTAGACGGATTTTTAGATTAGAATTTAAATCAAGCTAATATGGAAATGAAGGGCATCGCTGGCGGCAAAGATTTCAGCGTCGTCAAATTTAAGGATAAGCTCGGCTTCGCCACTAAGTATAATAGCCTGAAAGACAAGCGCGAGAATATCATGAAGGTTGTGAGGAGCTCTGAGAGCGCTATCCGCGGCGGCCGATTCAAGGCCGGAGAAGCGATGTCCAAGCTCAAGTCCTTGAATAAGGATATGACGGCCGAAGAGGCTCGCAGCATCAAGAAAGTTTTCCAGCAGCTCGGGACAACTCCGGAGCCGCGAGTGTCGTCTTTGCAGAAAGCGGTCGCTGCGGCCGAAGAGAAGAAGGCTGCCGCTACCTCGACCCTTAAAAGCGTCCGCCCGAGTTTATCCCGGACTAACCGTGATCCGGGGTTCTATGGAAATGTCGATACTTATAAGCAGCATGGCACCGGCTTGGCTTCGGGCAGCATTTCGACCGGCAGCCATTACGGCGTCGCCGCGAATCGCGGAGAGACCTATGATAAGGGCTTAGACGACAAGAAGCCCGATAATCCGATCGGGCATCAGCGTGTCAATTTTTAATCGATATTTATTATTTTCATATCAAACTTATGGAAAAGAAGAATGTTCCCAGCGGCCAGAAGCTCCGCATGGTCAACTTCAAAGAGAAGTCGGAAGCCGCTACCAAAGATAATGAAAAATGGCAGGTTCGTTGCGGCTGTCAGCATGGGAATCATCGCTAGTATTAATCCGTAATATTCTTATACCTTTATGTTTTGGAGCACCTTAGTCATCATCATAGGACTATGCCTTTTTGAAGTCATCAGCAGCGTCGATAACGCAGTTGTCAACGCCCATGTCTTGAAGACGATGTCGGCTAAATATCGGAAGATATTCCTATTTTGGGGGCTGTTATTCGCAGTATTCATAGTCAGAGGCCTTCTGCCTTTCATTATCGTCTGGATAGCTAACCCGGATCTGTCGATACTCCAAGTCGCCTCCGCCGCTTTTTCGAATGATCCGGCCATCAGGAATTATCTGGATGCTTCCAAACCGCTTTTGCTTCTGGGCGGCGGTATTTATCTGTTCCTAGTATTTTTATCGTGGCTATTTTTGGAAGAGAAGAAATACGCTTTTTTGGTCGAAGGCTTCATCCATCGCCAAGGAGTCTGGTTCTATGCGCTCGCTTCGCTCTTAACGACCGCAGTAGTTTATTTTTCTCTGCAACGCAACCCCATCTTGGCTTTGGCCGCGACTATCGGCGTCAGCGCGTTTTTCATCACCGACGGCTTCAAGAAGAATGCCGAGGATAAAGAAAAACAGCTCTTAGACTCTACCATGAGCGCCTGGAGCAAGATAATCTATCTGGAAGTGCTTGATGCCTCATTTTCTATCGACGGTGTCATCGGCGCTTTCGCTTTTACTGTCAGCGTTCCTTTAATCATTTTAGGCAATGGTTTGGGGGCCTTAGTGGTTCGGGAAATGACTATCAAGGGCATAGACTTGATCACTAAGTTCGCTTATCTTAAGAACGGCGCGATGTATGCTATCGGCGTGCTCGGCGCCATTATGACCTTAGAGAGTTTCGGCCATGAATTTCCATTTTGGATTGCGCCTTTGAGCATGATAATATTCTTGGGGATATTCCTGTTCATGTCGCTGCGCGCCAATAAGAAGGCGACGACTATCATAAAATAAAATATGGTTTACATAAAATCAACAGAAGAAATCAGAGCGATCAAGGAAGGCGGAAAGCGTTTATCAGCCATCCTCAAAAGGTTATTATCCGAAGTCAAGCCGGGAATAGATACCGGCTATCTAGAAGATCTGGCTAATGAGCTGATCGCGCTTGAAGGCGGACGCTCCGCCTTTAAAAATTACCCTATGGGCGGCGGCATCATTTTTCCTTCGACTTTGTGCATCTCTATCAATGACGAGGTCGTTCATGGCGCGGCTTATCCTGTCAGAACTCTCAAGAGCGGAGATATAGTCGATCTGGATATCGGCATGGAATGGCCGGTCGATCCCGAAGTAAGAGCTAAATATAAATTGCCGATAAATTCGCATTCTAAGAATGGCGGTTTCTTTACCGACATGTGCGCGACTATCGGCGTCGGCAAGATCAGTTCAGATGCCAAGAAGCTCTTACAGGTATCGCAAAAATGCCTGGAATTAGCCCTTAAAGTCGTAAAACCGGGAAATACGATCAACGATATCGCTCGAGCCGTTTCCGGCTGCGCTGAGAGCCATGGCTATGGCGTCGTCCGCGATTTGGTCGGCCATGGCGTCGGCTATTTCGCCCATGAGAAGCCGGATGTCTTTAATTTTGAGATCAGCGAGCGCAGTTCCGAAAATATCGTCTTGCGGCCGGGCATGGTCATAGCGATCGAGCCGATGATCAATGAGGGCGACTGGCGCGTCGATATCGCTGATAATGACTATACCGTTTTGACGGCTGACGGCTCTCTAAGCGCTCATTTTGAGCATACGGTGGCCGTGACCGAGAAGGGTTGCGATGTCCTGACTAAATAGAGGCCTATAAGCCGGATTAAAGCGCGGTTTTATAAAAAATCATATGGACAAGATCTTAAATTATTTAGGCGTAGACTGGGGCGAAAAGCGGATCGGCTTGGCCACGGCCGATAGTGAAGTAAAGTTAGCCCTGCCTTTGAAAACTGTCGCTAATTTGGCCGAAGTCTTGGGCGTGCTTAAAGAAGAGGAAACCAACGTCATTATTGTCGGCGCTCCTCAGAAAATGAGCGGGGAAGCAGCGAATAATCCGGCTTGGATCGATTTTGTCGCGCAATTGAAAGAGAAAAGCGGCCTGCCAGTCGAGACGGTCGATGAACGCTTGAGCAGCTTAGCGGCGGACGCTCTGGGAGGGGAAGATAAGGAAACGGCCGGGCGCGATGAAATTGCCGCCTCGATAATACTTCAGGGTTATCTTGATAAACCTAGCAAGTAATAAGCTAAAGAATATGTTTTCTCCGCTTAGGGTGATTTCTGTGGCAATCCGCCAGTTGGCGGATTGCTCTACGAAATCACATGCGCTTCAAAAACATATTCTTTAGCTTATTGTGTAAGATATCAAGAGTTTAGGAAATATTTTTTGAAGTGAATATTTTTTCGTAAAGCAAAAATCAATGTTAATTGATTTTTGCCACAGAAAAAATCCTGAACGTAAAAAATATTTCCTAAGATCTTATATGAGTACAGAAGAAACAAAAAATACACCCGCGCTGATATTGAATCGCCAGGATTATAAGGAGAATGACAGCTTGGTGACGGTCTATACGCCTCGCTTCGGGAAATTGGCGCTAGTCGCTCGCGGAACTAAAAAAGCCGGCTCTAAATTAGCTGGCCATATCGAGCCGCTGACTTCAGCCGACTTTATGATTATCGCCGGCAAGGGTTTTGACTATATCGGCAGCGCTATCACGCGCGAAGCGTACCCAGGCATCAGAAAGGATCTGAATAAGATCTATTATGCCGGCAGGGCGCTTAATCTATTCAATCGGCTGACTAAAGAGAATCAGAGCGACGAGCGCTTATTTTTTTTATTGGAGAGATGGTTAGGGATATTGAATGATTTTTCTGATTTCAAACGAGAGAACGGAGAACTGGTTTTAGCTTTTTTTACCATTAAATTATTGGCGGAATTAGGCTATAAGCCGGAAATGTATCATTGCCTGGGGTGCTCTAAGGCTATTAATCCCGGCAAGAATTATTTTAATCTGGCCAATGGCGGCGTAGTCTGCGTGGAATGTTTCGAGAAAGATCGTGCGGCCGGAGGTATTCCTAAGTCTGAATTATTGACAATATCCGATAATTGTATCAAATTGATGCGTTTTATGGTCGATAATCGGTTCAAATCAGCAGAAAAATTGAAAACAGACAATAAGACTTTGAAAGAGACAAACAACCTTCTTGATAAATTTATAATCTTCCATTTCTAAAATATTCATTAAAAACAGCTATCATGGGGCTGTTTTTTTCTTGCTAAAATCTCGAAAATAAGTTAATATTTAAGTATAAAAAAATACATATAATTCAAGTTTTAATTTGTATATTTCAAATTAAAAACTATTTTTATTTATGTCAAGGATATTGATTGCTGACGCAAAAAAACAGGGGGCCGGCGAAGTGACTGTGTCCGGCTGGGTAAGGAATCTGCGTGCTCATAAAGGCATAGTTTTTGTGGACTTGCGCGATATTTCCGGATCGATGCAGGTTGTTTTCGTTTCCGGCCAGGGAGGTTATGAGCTAGCGGAAAAATTAACTCTGGAAAGCGTTATCGCCGTAACCGGAACCTTGCAAGAAAAGCCGGCTAAGAAGAATGATCCTAATCCGGTTAAAGATTTTGAATTAGCGGCTTCAAGCGCGGAGCTGATTTCTTTGTCTGATGAAAATCTGCCTATCCCGGTCCTGACAAAAGCGGATAATGAAGCCAACTCCGAGAACCGTTTTGACTGGCGTTGGCTGGATCTGCGCCAGGAAGAGCATCAGCTCATCTTTAAAGTCTGGACAAAATTAGAAGCCGGCTGCCGTGAATATTGGTTGAAGAATAATTTTATCCAAATCTATACCCCATGCTTCATGAGCACGGCCTCAGAAACCGGTTCCGAGGTATTTGAAGTTAAATATTTTGATCGCAAGGCTTATCTAGCCCAGTCCCCGCAATTCTACAAGCAGATGGCTATGGCCTCCGGCTTGGAAAAAGTCTTTATGGTCGGCACTGTTTTCCGCGCTGAACCTTCTTTCACTAGCCGCCATGTCACGGAGTTTACCGGTTGGGATCTTGAGGTTTCTTTTATCGATTATAACGAAGTTATGAGCATAGAAGAAGATCTGTTGATTTCTGGATTTGCCAAAGTCAAGGAGGACTTAGGGCTAGCCATTGAAGTCCCATCCAAGCCTTTCCCGAAGATAACTTTGGCGGCAGCTAAGGAAAAACTAAAAGCGGCCGGTATTAAGAGCGAGAAAGATTATGATTTTTCTACGGAAGAGGAAAGGGAATTGGGCAATATCATCAAGAATGAAACCGGCCATGATTTTGTTTTCGTAACTGATTATCCGATCGCGGCGCGTCCTTTCTATCATATGCGCCATCAGGATAATCCCGGATTAACTAAGAGTTTTGATTTATTATACCGCGGTCTAGAAATAACGACCGGATCGCAGCGCGAGCATCGGATAGAAATTCTGGAAAAACAGGCGGTTGAAAAGGGTATGAGCTTGGAAGAACTTAAAGATTATTTGAACTTTTTCCGTTACGGCTGCCCGAGCCATAGCGGTATCGGCATGGGTCCGGGGCGCATTGTCATGAAGATGCTGGATTTGCCTAGCGTTAAGGAAGCTTGTTTCTTGCCGAGAGATGTAAAGAGATTAACCCCATAATCATTAATCATTTCTATATGTCTTATACTCCCATCAAATCATTATATAAAGACACCGGCCGCTACCTGAATAAGAAGATAAATGTCGCCGGCTGGGTCAGGACGGCGCGTTCTTCCAAGGAATTCGGCTTCATTGAGCTTAATGACGGTTCTTTCTTCAAGAGTCTGCAGATTGTCTTTGAGAGCGGCTTAGAAAATTTTTCCGAGGTAGAAAATATCAGCGTCGGTTCATCTTTGGAAATAGAAGGCGAACTGGTCGAATCTCCCGCTGCCGGGCAGGCTTTCGAACTCCAGGCCAAAAAGATAACTATCATCAACCGCGCCCCGGAAGATTATCCGCTCCAGAAGAAGAAGCATAGCTTCGAGTTCTTGCGCGAGATTGCGCATCTGCGCGGCCGCAGCAATACTTTTTCTGCCGTCTTCCGCTTGCGCTCTTCACTCAGCTACGCTATCCATAAATTTTTCCAGGAAGAAGGCTTCTCTTATGTCCATACTCCGATAATCTCCACGAGCGATGCCGAAGGCGCGGGCGAGATGTTCCAAGTGACGACTTTAGATTTAAAAAATACGCCTAAAGATAAGAAAGGCGAAGTCGATTACAGCGAAGATTTTTTCGGCAAAAAAGCGGGACTGACTGTCAGCGGCCAGCTTAACGCTGAAGCTTTAGTCATGGGTTTGAATAAGGTCTATACTTTCGGCCCGACTTTCCGCGCTGAGAATTCGAATACGACCCGCCATGCTTCCGAATTTTGGATGATGGAGCCGGAAATGGCTTTTGCTGATTTGAATGACGACATGGCTCTGGCTGAAAAGATGCTGAAATATCTGGTCGCCTATGTCTTGAAAGAATTGCCGGAAGAGATGGAATTTTTCAATAAGTTCATCGATACTACGCTGATGGAACGTTTGCATAATATCGTCAGCTCTGAATTCGGTCGGGTCACTTATACTGAAGCGATCAAGATTTTAGAAAAATCCGGCGAGAAGTTCGCTTTCCCGGTAAAATGGGGAATCGATCTCCAGACTGAGCATGAACGCTATCTGACCGATAAGGTCTTTAAGAAGCCAGTCTTTGTCATTGATTATCCGAAAGATATCAAAGCTTTCTATATGCGCCTGAACGATGATGGCAAGACCGTCGCCGCCATGGATCTGTTAGTTCCTGGCATCGGCGAGATCATCGGCGGCAGCCAAAGGGAAGAACGTTTAGATAATCTGACTAAGCGCATGAAGGAGATGAATATGAAGCTGGAAGACTATCAATGGTATCTGGATCTGCGCCGCTTCGGTTCCGTCAAGCACGCCGGTTTCGGCTTAGGCTTTGAACGGGCGATCATGTATCTGTCTGGAATGGCTAATATCCGCGATGTCATCCCGTTCCCGCGCACTCCGAAGAATGCCGAGTTCTAAAGCGGTTATGTCCATAATATTTTTCTTTATAATTTTACCCGTCACCGTGCTCATGATAACATCTGTCGTCATGGCGCTGCGGGAAGGGAATATCAATCATATGAATAAGCACAATGCGAAGTACGCTTTCTATTATCTCCTCTCCTTGGCAGCGCTCATCTTCACGGCGCTTTCGTTCGGCATGATCATCTTCAGCATCATTGACAAGGTCATTCCTGATGTCCTGAATAGCTATAGCAATGTCGACAGCCAATTGAAGTTCGCTATTTCCGCTTTATTCATCGCCGCGCCGATATTCTATTTCATTTCCAGCCTCATTCATAAAGGGATCCATAAGGGCGAATTAGAGAAAGACTCCGCTATCCGCCGCTGGCTCACTTATTTCATCATCCTCGTCTCTTCGATGATCATCCTCGGCGTCTTCATCGGCGTCATCAATAATTTCTTATCAGGCGAGCTTACCAGCCGTTTTATTTTTAAGGCTCTGACCATGCTCTTCATTTCCGGAGTCTGTTTTTCTTTTTATTTTTATGATATCAAGCGCGAGAATCCGGATAAGGCCGATAAGGTCGTCAAAATCTTTTTTTTCGCAACTCTAGCCTGCGTCATCGCCGCTTTCGTCGCCGCCTGGTTTTTTGTCGAATCTCCTAAGACCGCGCGCAATCGCCGCTTGGATCAGGCTCTGGTTCAGAATATCTATACTATCGAAAATGCCGTAAACAGCTATTATGATCGCAATAAGAAATTGCCGCTGAATCTGGAAGAACTCAAGGCTGATAAGAATATCTATATCAACGCGAGCGCGCTGATCGATCCGGAAACCAAGGCGCCGATAGCTTACAATAAGATCAGCGACAAAGAATTCGAAATGTGCGCGACCTTCCGCACCGATTCGATCGAGGAGAACGCCAAACAGGCGACTTCTTATATCGGTATGGATGTGAATAGCAAGGAACATCGCTCTGGCTACCAATGCCTGCGCGGCAATCTTTATACGGTCGTCAAAGCTGTCGAAACCACTAAATAAGTATGATGGATGTAACGTGTGAAAAATTTTCCGGCCCTTTCGGCTTGCTGCTCAGTCTGATCGAGAGCGAGGAGATGGATATAACCGAAATCGCCCTAGCGAAGATCGCTGACGAGTATGTCGCTTATGTCCGCGCTAACCGCGGCATCGATCCGGAGGAAATGGCCGATTTCCTGGTCATCGCCGCTAAGCTGTTGTTCATCAAATCAAAGGCGCTCTTGCCATACCTTTATACCGGTGAAGAAGAGGAAGAGATCAATGACTTGGAGCGCCAGCTCCGAATGTATAAGGAATTTGTCGCCGCTAGCCAGAAAGTCAAGGAATTAGTCGCATCGCCGCGCCGTTCCTTCTTGCCGCCCTTGACCAAGAATCGCCGCAGCGGTTTCAATCTGCCGGTCTTCTGTCCGCCGGCCAAGTTGAATGCCGCCTTGATCCACGAACATTTTTTGATCTTGCTGGATAATCTGGAAAAACAGCTGGCAAAGATACGGGAAGAGAAATTGCCGGAAAAGACTTTAGAGCCGAAGATAAGCATCGACGATAAGATCGCTTCGATCAAGCAGATGATCTCTGCCAAGATCAAGGTGAATTTTTCAAAGCTGCTCGCTTCGGCCGCGACTCGGACGGAAGTGATCGTCAGTTTCTTGGCTGTCCTGGAGCTGGCCAAACAGAAGGAATTATTCTTTGAGCAAGACGAATTGTTCAGCGAAATCCTGATCAGCCGTCCGGATGAAGCCGCGGCTCTAACTAATCAAATCTAATTATGTCATTAAAATCACAGGTAGAATCTTTGTTGTTCGTTTCTCTTAAGCCGTTATCCTTGAAAGAATTGGCGGCGGCTATGAAGGCGCCGGCCAAAGAACTGGAAGAAGCGCTGGATGAATTGACAAGCGATTATGCCCAAGGTGATCGCGGTTTGGCGATTATTAAGAATAACGGGCAATATCAGCTGACGACCGCGGTCGGAAATGCGGCCCTGGTTCAAGAATTCCTTAAGGATGAAACCAGCGGAGAATTATCCCAGCCGAGCCTGGAAGCCTTGACTATCATCGCTTATCGCGGGCCGATCGCTAAGCTGGAATTAGAGAGGATCAGAGGCGTCAATTGCAGCCTAATCATCCGCAATCTGCTCTTGCGCGGCTTAATTGAGGAGAAATTCGAGAAAGCGAAGAATGAAAATTATTATACGGTCACTCATGATTTCGTCCGTTTCCTCGGATTAGGCAGCATTGAGGAATTGCCGGATTATGCCAAGCTTAATTCAGCTGAATCCTTGAACACGGTCTTGGCCGCGACGGAAGATAAAAATTAATCATACTAAGATGTTTTGGACGACGATAGTTAACATAATCACAGCCTTATTTTTCAGTTTTCATGGCGTTCCGGCCGCAACCTCAGGAGCAGAGAGCCTGATCTTGAATCCGGGCGCGCCTAAAGCGCAGATGAGTGCCGAAAGGGGCGCAGTCTTGGCGGCAGATGACCATTTCTTCCTATTCACTGAAAAAGCGGATGAAGCCCAGCCGATCGCGAGCATCACCAAGCTTATGACCGCCCTGGTCTTCTTAGATAATAATCCTGGCTGGGATAAGACCTATACGATCACGGAAGCGGACAAGGTCGAAGGCGGGCGCTTGAACCTTTTCTTGGGGGACGAAGTGACTCTCAAAGACCTGTTCTATACGAGCTTGGTCGCTTCCGATAACGGCGCGACTTTAGCCTTAGTCCACGCTAGCGGTTTGAGTGAAGAGGAGTTCGTTAAAAAGATGAATGAACAGGCGGCTAAATTAGGATTAAAACAGACATCATTCAGCGATCCGGTCGGCTTGAGCGAATATAATCTGTCGACGGCCCGCGAAGTCGCGCTTTTAGCCCAAGCCGCTTTCAAACGCAGCGAGATCAGCGCGGCGACCACTAAGCCGGATTATCGTTTCATGACTATGAACGGCCGGGAAAAAAAGATCGAATCGACCGATTATCTGCTTTTTGATTCCGGCGAGAAAACTTTAACCGTGCTCGGCGGCAAGACCGGCTATACTGAAAAGGCCGGCTATTGCTTTGTCGGACGTTTGCAGAATGGCGCCGGCCGCGAGGTGATTTCGGTCGTGCTGAACAGCCAGGATAAGAACGGGCGTTTCAAGGACAGCAAGAGCTTGGCTAATTGGGTTTTTAATAATTATAGTTTGGTTAAATAATTTTTAAGTATGTCTCTGATAAATGATCTTTATTTCAAATTCCGCCGTTTTTTTTCCAGCCGCTGGCCCAGGCTTTATGATTTTTGCAACCGCCATAAATCGGTCATCAAGTTCTTTTTCGCCGGCTGCATGGCCGGAGGCGCCGATCTGGTATTCTTATTCATTCTCCACGGCCTTTTCAGATGGGGCTTAGTCTTTTCCACTAGCGCCGCTTTCATCCTTTCTTTCCTTATCAGCTTCACGCTGCAGAAATTCTGGACTTTCCGCAATTTTCGTCAGGATAAGGTTGTCGGCCAGTTATGCCTTTATGTACTTAACGCTTTCATCGGTTTGAATCTGAACGGTTTTTTCATGCACACTCTCGTTGCCAGATATGCCGTCTGGTACCTTTTAGCCCAGCTCATCGTCAATGTCGTCATCGGCGTCTGGAATTTCTTAGTTTATAAATTCTTAATCTTTAGGACGGACAAAAATGAAATTGCTTGTTAATAAGAGACAATTAGGAGAAGCGCCCGCTATCTGGCTGCGGCATGCCGGTTATGTCTTCATACCCGAACGCGAAAACGGCCAGGAGAGCTTTGTCCGCCGTTTGAGCCGCGATTTCTATCCGCGCTTCCATGTTTATTTTACGGAAGCGCCGGACAACAGCGGCCAAGATATGGTCACCTTTAATCTGCACCTAGATCAGAAGCGCCCGGGTTATCAAGGCTTCAGCCGCCATAACGCCGAATATGACGGGGAATTGGTCGAGCAGGAATTAGAACGCTTAAAAAGCTTAATATTGCCGGATTTATTCATATGAGCCAATCAGAGGAGATAAAATCAAAATTGGACATCGTGGAAGTCATCAGGGAATATATTCCCGTTAAAGCGGTCGGCGCTAATTTCCAGGCGCTCTGTCCGTTTCATAACGAGAAGTCTCCTTCTTTTGTGATATCTCCGGAAAAGCAGATCTGGCATTGCTTCGGCTGCGGCCGCGGCGGCGATGTCTTTGCTTTCGTGATGGAAAAGGAAGGCCTAGGCTTCATGGAAACTCTGCGCTTGCTCGCTCCGAAAGCGGGCGTGACTTTGCAATATGAAAATCCCCAAGATTATTCCGAACGCAATCGCCTTTTAGATATCATGGAGCTGGCAGGGAAATATTATGCGCATATTTTGACGACGCCGACCGGACATGAGGCGCGTGAATATTTATTGAAGCGAGGCTTGAACGATGAGAATATCGCCGAGTGGCAATTAGGTTATAGCCTTGATTCTTGGAGCGGCTTGTATGACTTCCTGAAAGCCCGGCCTCTGACCGGCAAGAAATATACCGATGAAGAGATAGTTTTAGCCGGGTTGGCTATCAAGAAAGAAGCTCGGGCCGGCAGCCGCGGTTTTTATGATCGCTTCCGCGACCGCATCATGTTTCCGATCTGGGATGTGAATAATAATCTCATCGCTTTTACCGCTCGCGTCAATCCGGCCAAGGAAGCGACCGAGAAGATGGGGAAGTATATCAACAGCCCGCAGACCAAGATTTATGATAAGAGCCGCGTCCTATTCGCTCTGAATAAGGCCAAGAACGCGATCAGGCAAGAAGACCTGGCTATCGTCGTCGAGGGCCAGATGGATGCCATTTCTTGCCATAATCACGGCTTTAAGAATGTAGTCGCGTCATCAGGCACAGCCCTGACGACCGAGCAGGTCTCTCTCATCAAAAGATTCACCAATAATGTCGCCTTGCTCTTCGATATGGATGCCGCCGGACAGATGGCCGCTGACAGAGGGATAAAGGAAGTGCTGGCGCAAGAAATGAACCTGAAGATAATCGTGCTCGGTTCCGGGAAGGATCCGGACGAATGCCTGAAGAATAATCCGGAAGAATTCAAGGCAGCCGTCGCGAACGCTAAGCCGATGCTGGAATATTATTTTGGAAAAGTCAGCGCCGGATTAGATCTCGGCCAGTTAGACAATAAGCGCGGCATTAGCGCAAAGATGTTCGCGATGATAGATCTCGTCGTGAATAAGATGGAACAAGGATATTGGCTGAAGAAGTTGAGCGAAGAACTCGGATTTTCTGAAACTGATACTCGCGAGGAGTTCGTGAAGTGGCAGTCTAAGCATGGCGTATTAAAGGCAGAGAGTTCCAGAAATATAAAAAATAGCGAAAATAAGCCAAAAAATGAACAAACAGTTCCGGAGTTAAGCCGCGAAGACAAGTTGGCCGAGCTCCTCATGTCCTTATTGGTGAAATTTCCGGAATTCATTTCTTATAGCGTCAGCAATCTTGATCCGAGCATCCTGGTTGACGGTCCTTTGGCTAAGTTTTACAGAAATCTGATTATCTATTATAATAAATCTACCTCTTTGAGCTATGAAGGCTTCCGCGCCCATTTAACGGAAGACGGCAGCGGGTCGGAAAGAATCTTGGATAAGCTCGTGCTTTTGGGAGAAAAAGATTTCTATGATTATAATGTTGATTCAGTCAAAGCCGAGATAATCAAGATTATCGCCGAACTTAAGAAATATAGCCGTCAGCGCCAGGTGCAAGCCTTGCAGCGCGAAATCGCCCTGGCGGAAAAAACCGGCGACAAGGAGCGGCTCAATGTTCTGATGGATCAATTGAGGCAAGCGACTATTTCATAAATAATTACTTAGTCATATG
The DNA here is from genome assembly GCA_964517325.1 of uncultured Gammaproteobacteria bacterium. Classification (GTDB taxonomy): domain Bacteria; phylum Patescibacteriota; class Patescibacteriia; order Patescibacteriales; family UBA12465; genus UBA12465. The sequence continues at coordinate 101,030 of CAZFBV010000001.1, forward strand.
GTTAAAAATACTAAAGTGAAAAATAAGAAGCCGATCTCTAAGCCAGCGCCGAAGTCGAAAGCCAAGGCGGCCGCTAAAACCAAGCCGAAGAAGCGGGCCGATAGTTCGCCGAAGAAGGCGAAGAAGAATTTTTCCAGCCGCGGCCTGAAAGGCGTTAAAGTGGCGCCGGCTCGAGAAGCTAAGCCGGTCGTCAAGCCGACCGAAGAGCAACTGAAGAAGCTGATTGAGAAGGGCCGTCTGCGCGGTTTTATCACGGAAACCGAATTATTATATCTTTTTCCGGAAGTGGAAGAATATGTTTATGAATATGATGTCTTTTTGGGAGAATTGCAGAAGAGCGGCGTCAGAATCATGGAAGATTCCGGCCGCATCTTAGATACAGCCGAAAAGAAAGCGGCGGAACCGCCTTTAACCGGCAAGGCTTTGGCGCACCAGAATGCCCTGAATGTCGATTTGTCGAAATTGAGCGCCGATTCTATCCAGATGTATCTGAAGGAAATCGGCAAAGTGCCGCTCTTAAGCGGCGAAGAAGAAGTCGAGCTCGCGAAGCGCAAAGAAAAGGGCGATAAGGAAGCGGAAAAGAGGATTATCGAGGCGAACTTGCGCTTAGTCGTCTCTATCGCTAAGAAATTCGCCGGCGCCAAAGGCATGAGCTTATTGGATTTGATCCAGGAAGGCAATATCGGCTTATTCCGCGCAGTCGAAAAATTTGAATATCGCAAAGGCTATAAGTTCTCGACTTACGCGACTTGGTGGATACGCCAGGCGATTACGCGCGCGCTCGCGGATCAGTCCAGAACTATCCGCATTCCGGTCCATATGGTCGAGACGATCAATAAGTTCCAGCAGGTCCAGCGCAACCTTATCCAAGAATTGGGACGCGAGCCTTTAGCCGATGAAATCGCTTCAGAAATGGGAGAAGATATCGATAAGGTCAGATATATCATGAAGATCTCGCAAGATACCATCTCCTTAGAGACGACGATCGGCGATGACGATGAAGATTCGACTTTGGAAGATTTCATCGAAGATGTGAAGAATGTCACGCCTGACCGCGCCGCCGCCCTGCAATTATTGAAAGATTACGTGAAGAATATCGTCGCCCAGCTTTCGCCGCGCGAACAGAAAATTCTCGAGATGCGCTTCGGGCTCGTTGACGGCGTCGCCCATACCTTAGAAGAAGTCGGCCAAGAATTCGAAGTCACGCGCGAACGCATCCGCCAGATCGAATCGAAATCCCTTGAGAAGATCAGGAAATTCAAGGGGCTGGAGAAATTGAGAGATTATTAAAAATAGGGTATAATTAAGATATAACATAAGTATTTAAAATTATCTTATGAAAAAAATTATTATCTCTTTCTTAGGCCTGTCTCTGTTCTTGGTTGCCGGTTGCAGCCGACCGGAAATCGCAAAAAACGAGCAGCCAGCGGCTATGGGCACGCCGCAATCGCAAACAAATGATCAGAATCAAGCGGCAGTGGAAACCTTAACTCCAAAAATCTTGAATGAAGTTTATGATAAGATTAAACAGGACTATAAGATTGAAGGGAAAATCAGCGTATCTGACGGGAAAGCGATAATATCGTCCGCTTCAAGCACTAAAAGCTGGTGGATTACGGGGAATGGCTATAATCTGATGGTGAACAACGACTTGGGATCCATCGATGTGAATTATGATTCGCCCAAGGATCTAGTGGATTTGGCTGAAAAAGTTTTCTTAGATAACGGTTTTAAGCTGAATAAGGCTAATTCATCGATCTCTAAGACTGATAATTCTTCGATAGCGGAAGCCGGCAGCAATTTTAACGATTATATAAGAGCCTATTTTAAAAATAATGAGTTCTGCCTAATTACGGCTGCGGTAGACGTGACTCCTAAAGAATTTAAGATCGGGTGCTTTGACAATCAGAGCATAATTCAAGCCGGCAATAACCAGACTATCTTCTTGAAGGGATTAAAAAAAGATAATAAGAAAGTGGCCATCGTTTCTATCCAGGGTTTTGGAAGTTCTGTCAAAGTCGGTCTTCAAGGCAGAGCGACCGGCTATTTCGCTATATTACATCGGAGCGATGCTTGGAAGGAAATATATAGCGGACAGAGCGACCCGAAATGCAGCTTGATGCAGCAATATAATATTCCTAAAGGGGTTTATGGCACATGCATCAATTAATTTTAGGATATAAAAAGAAGTATAAAAAAATGGGCCGAGAGGCTCATTTTTGTTGAGTAATATTGACAAAGAAAGATTGAAGCAGTATATTCAGAAATTAGTAAAACTAGTAACTTAACATAAAACACGGAGGTAAGAATGAAAAGAAAAAAATCCTTTCTTGGTATCGGCCTAGCTCTTTTGATTGGCATAATGTTCTATGGTTCGGCCCTATCGCAATCTTTAAGCGGCCATATTTGGCGATTACAGAATCCTGAAATTTCTTCAGAAAGCGAATTATTCGGTTTTAATCAGGATGATGAGTTTATTTATATGCTGACTAGCCTCGTGACCGGCGAAACGCATAAGGTCATGGGAACATATAGCCTGATCGGAAACAAATTGGCGATAAGGCTTAGCGATAGGACGGATTATTTCGATGTCGCCTTGAAAAACGCCAATGAGATCGATTTGATCAAAGATAGTTCGATATTGCATCTGGCAAAAGCAGGATCGGCGGCGGACCATCTATTGTCCGATTATCTTAAGTCAAAATCCGGGGGAGATAGTTATGATAATAATTATAGCACTAAGCATACTGATCAGATGTGCTGGTGCTGCTACGGAACGGGGAAATGCAATGTCTGCAAAGGCAAAGGAACCATGGATTATCCCTCGCGCACCTGCCGGTATTGCGGCGGATCAGGAATCTGCAAGCACTGCAATGGCACCGGAAAATTCATCAGTAAGTATTGAAAAAAATCGTCAAGCCCGATAAAAATCGGGCTTTTTTATTGGATTCGGTAAATAAAAAAGGAAGCCTTTAAGACTTCCTTCGCTTTTTTCTGTCATTTTTTAATTTTCCTTTTTATGAGGAAAATAATCCGTCAATTTCATAAATTCCTCTTCGGTTATTTCGGTATACTCCGAGCTGTCCCATAAAGGACATCCGGCTTCTCCAAATATGATCCAGCCGTTTTTTATAAAACAGCAGTCGGATTTCTGAGGAGAGGGTTCGTTGTTTAATCCCAGTGAATGCGCATGTCCGATGATTTCGTTTTGTGGAACCCTTCCTCTTTTAAATTTTAAAAGATAAGCAGGGGAAAGGAAAGAATTAAATGACGAACCATCTATGGTTTCTTCGAGATTTTGTGAATAGTACTCGCCTCCGTCGGTAAATTTTTTTTCTAATGCCAGATACACTTCAGAGCGATCATTGTATAACCATTTCCTGCAGTCAATGAATAGGAATTTATCATCCGTCATTTTAGGCAGAAGTCGTCTGGGTATGGTGCAGGCGCCATGGCTGCCGGCCATCCTTCCTTCTTTCCACACCTTATTTCCTTCGAGTTCTACGGTAATTTTTCGATCATAAGGCGGGCCGATCTCTTCTTTGGTGGTTATTATGCATGCATAATAACCCTCTTTAATAAAAAAAAGATTGATTTGTGCCATTTTTTTCCTCCGATTGTTTATGATTAATTGAAATTTTTAAAGTTCTTTTTAACTATCTATATTATCATGATATTTATAATTTGTCAATATTGGCAGATGGAGAATCGGTGTCTTAAAAATAGGGAAATTAAAAACCCTGAAACTGTTTTAAAGTTTCAGGGTTTTTTGATCCCCAACGTTTTTATTGGCCGCTTAACTGTTTCCATTTTGCATAAGCGGCTTTCTCGACCTTTGAACCGACGGGGTAGTCAAAATAAATTTTTCGAGCAACTTCCGGGTTAGTTACGGCAGAGATTTTTAATAGCATTAAGTCTTCCCATTTTGCGTAAGCGGCTTTCTCA
>CAZFBV010000001.1:105074-114043 GCA_964517325.1 uncultured Gammaproteobacteria bacterium
GGCAGAGATTTTTAATAGCATTAAGTCTTCCCATTTTGCGTAAGCGGCTTTCTCAAATTTTGAACCGGCGGGGTTGTCAAAATAAATTTTTTGAGCAACTTCCGGATCGGTTATAGCAGCTATCTCCGCTAGTTTTTTTTCCGATTGTTTTTTTTCCGAGAGAGCATTATTACTTGCCTCAGAAGATATCAGAGTATCTATGTAGTTGCTTTTTGCTTCTGCCGTTTTATTATTTTGTTTTTCTGATGATGTGTTGCAGGATAGCAAAAGGGTTATAGAGCAAATTAATGCAAAAAAAAGATTCTTTTTCATGGCTACTGTTTTTAAGGTTCAACAAACAAAATTTAACTAATTTAACTATCAAAAAAGTATACCATATGTATACTTTTTTGTCAATAGAGCTCCCGGGGTCGGATTCGAACCGACGACCAATTGGTTAACAGCCAACTGCGCTACCGCTGCGCTACCCGGGAATATTAATTTGTCTTCAAAAAACAAAAATGCTTTAAAACATTTTATGTCTTTATTCTATCAAATACTGCGGTTATGTCAATATTAGCGTCTTCGGGCTTATTTTGGTAAAATAATAGTAATCAATAAAAAAATATGGGAGTATCAAAAGACCGCATCAGGGGTTTGTCTATCGCTATCATTAAGAATAATGGCCGGATTCTGGTATCCCCGGGCTATGATAAGGTGAAAAACGAACGATTCTTCCGGCTGATCGGCGGCGGTATCGAATTCGGCGAGAGCTCGTTAGAGGCCTTAAAGAGGGAAATGAAAGAAGAATTGGATGCGGAGTTGATTAATTATAAACTAGTCGCTACTTTAGAGAATATCTTCACTTTTAATGGAGAACCGGGGCATGAAATTTGTTTTATTTACGAGGCTGATTTTAAGGATCCCGCTAACTATGAGATTGAGGAATTTATGATTCTAGATAGCCAAGAAGAGGGCCGAGCTATCTGGCTGGATATTACTGGAGCTAAGGATAAGAATATTTTTCCCGATGGTGTCGCCAATTTTTTATAATCAAAATATATGAAGAAAAATGACTTCGCTAAGCTGGTTATTTCTATCCTAGCCGCGGAATCGGCCGGCATCATCGGTTCTTTATTCACCAGGCCGTCAATTCCGACTTGGTATGCGACGCTCGTCAAATCTCCGATAAATCCGCCGGCTTGGCTTTTCGCTCCGGTTTGGACTACGCTCTTTCTGCTCATGGCCATCGCCTCCTTCCTAATTTGGAAAAAGGGCTGGGAAAAACGCGAAGTTCGAAGGGCTCTAGGAATATTTCTCGGCCAGCTGATTCTCAATATCCTTTGGTCGATCTTATTCTTCGGCCTGCATAGCCCTTTAGCCGCTTTTGTCGAGATAATCATTCTCTGGTTAACTATCCTTTGGACTATTCTGGCTTTTCGAAAAATATCAAAAATTGCGGCCTGGCTGCTGGCTCCATATATACTTTGGGTCAGTTTTGCAGCCGTTCTTAACTTTTTATTGATGCTCTTAAACCGTTGACAAATAATAGTTAATATGATAATTTTTAGTGTTGAAATATCGACGTTCAACTAGCAGAACAGATCTTTAATAATAACAACTAAAACATAGACCAATGGCACGATCAAAAGCTCCAATCTTTAAGTCGATTCGGCTTTTAATAAGCCGTTTCTTCACTTTAAAATTTAAGAATAAGCGCAGCCTTCCGATTGCCGAGCAAAAAGATTTTGGGGCAATCAGGAAAGAATTAGAACATATCCGGCTTGGATATTTCGAACATGGGAAGATGCTGCACAAGGGGTTCGACCTGCAGGGTTACGAAACAGGGCATAAGATATTAGCGTTCTTATGCAAAGTCATTAGAGATGCCAGGAAAGGCGAAAAACAGCCGTATCAGGCGAATGTCATTATGAGCCTAGTCATTGCCTATTACGAGAAAGGCTCATTGCTAAGGATGATGAATTGTTTCTGCGAAGCAAAAAAATCTTTCGAGGAAGCAATATTTTTCATCGACAGTCTCCTTGAGGAAGCGCCTAACAATCTGGAATTTTTAGCATTGAAGAGCCAGATCCTATCTCGCCAAGGCGAATTGGCTGAATGCCAAGGCCCGGCTTTCTATCGTGAAGCCAAGAAATTATATCAAGAAGCTTTGAGACTGGATTTGTTCGCCGATGTTAATTCTGAAGAGGGAAAGATTAAGAGCGGATTTATTCTTAATCTAGCTCGTTCATCCTCTGCCTCTTAAAATTTTTTTTCAAACATAAAACCGCCGAATATCGGTGGTTTTTTATTTTAGGATATATTATTTATTTTATGTTAATAATTTTATATTCGACCGTACGGTCATTGAGAGCGACAGAGACGATATCTCCGATCTTATGACCCAGGAGGGCCGCGCCAAGCGGGGAACTCTGGGAGATGATGCCGCTTAGCGGATCAGTTTCGGTCGAACCGAGTATCTTATAAGTTTTTATTTTTCCGTTGATTTCTACGGTCACGCTATGCCCGAGTCCGACCAGATCATTATTCTGGCGGGGCGTGATTATTTCCGCTCGTTTCAGTAAATCCTCGGCGTCTAGGATGCGCTGGTTCAAGCCGCGCAGACGCCCCTTGGCTAGCTGGTAGCCGGCATTCTCTGAAAAATCCCCCATTGAAGCCAGATGCTTGACCTCTTGGCTCAAGCGCGGACGGTCGATTTCCGTCATCCGTTTCAATTTGGCGCTCAAAGCGGCAAATTTTTCCGGCGTAATATGCGGATCGGCTTTAGGCTGGATATATGTCTCTTTTTTGCGGTAGGGAGTTTGCATAATATAATAATAGGCTGATTTTAGGCTTTTATCAATCTCTAAAAATCAGTCTTGACATGTGAAGACAATTATTATAGGATAACTTGAAGATTATTTTTAGCAGGAAAGGCTTTTTGAACTTTGAAAAATCAATAACTATAAATATATCGATCATGGAACCAATAATGGTCAACCGTTGGATAACTGTGGCCTGGCTGGAAGCTGGAGGATCCGGCCAAGCAAAAGAGACCAAGGTAAAAGCGGTCATCGCTTTTGCCGATTCTTTAGAGGGTCCGGATAGGCTCAGAGAGTTAGAGTTCATTATGGATTGGTGCTTTGAGCATCATCGTCCCGGTGACATGCTTCTCGAAGATGCCTTGGCAGCTTTCGACAGAATAAATTATGAACCGGTTCGCAAAGAGCTGGAAAAAATCCGTTTAGGCAAAGAATAATATCAAACATCAAGCCCTGTTTTTAATATAGGGCTTTTTTATTTAAGATTTCTAAATATTCAAGTGTTTTTAGTCTTGACACTTTTTATTATCTATGATACGATGTGGTCATAGTTTTTTAACATTATTAAATTAACCCTAAAAATTCTTACAAATGATGACAGCTGCATCGAAAGAAGAAAGTTTGCAATTTGCGCAAATTGCAAAAGATTTAAAAAGAAAACTTGCGAAGTATGCCAATCAATCAAGCTCTTCTTTTTCAGTGCCGATCATGGGAACCGGCCATGAAACAGTAAAAATCACTAAGCCTAGGACTGTTGATTCGAAAGATTTCAAAAAAGGCAAACATCATGAGTCTAAGCTGGATTTATCATTCGAAGATGTGGTCATCTTCAGTACTTCTAAAGAAAGCTCCGCTGCTATTTATCTCGGCCAAGGAGTCGATCCCGCCTCTGAAAGTTTAGAACATTGGTTCTTTTCTCAGAGCGATTCGGGTAGTATAGGCGCTATCTTTTTCGGCGGCTTGAAAGACAAAAGCCAGTTGTCAACGCCTCAGTACAAAATCAAGAAAGCGCAGTTATAAAAACTGTGCCGTGGATTCATTTTCAAAAGGGCCCTTACTTCGGTAAGGGCTTTTCTTTTATCTTGACATATTAAATAATATATGTTATAGTTTTATCATAGTATTTTTAACAAAAAAACAACCAAACAATATAAGCCATGAGCGAAAAAAACAGCCAAGAGTCTTTTAGAGAGATCAGACAAGGAATAGTAAACATGCTCGGTATCGTTATGAGACCGCTCAATGAATATTCTGGAAGTTTTCCGATCTCTGATACCTGTTCAGTGAAGATCCATCTTCCTAAGCCCCAAAAAAGAGGAGAGAAGCCGCATATTGATGCGCGCCATTCCCCAATCGGATTATTTGGAGACCTATTCCAAGTAAACACGCAGATGATCAGCGAAACCTTTGCCTTGTATCTGGGAATCGGTTTGAATCCTCGTGATCCAAACGATAAGCAGTATAAACACTGGTTCTTATTAGAGGGAGATGATAAGGCTATTTACTTTGGCAACGCGACCACTTTAGAAGAGCTGGCGAAAAATGGTGTCAGCAAGGTCAGGATTGATTGCGAAGAATAAGCTAGAACGTGTGTATTTTTAAAGCCGTTACTTTGACAGTAACGGTTTTTTCTTATAGTATGGAATTGTCATTATTTTAATTTAATCCCATAACTATGGCCGAAGAAGTCGTGCTTAGGTTCGATAGCGTCAAATTTGAATATCTCCATAAGAAGCCTATCCTGGATGAGGCGGATTTTAGCGTGCGCAAAGGCGCAAAAATAACCCTGATGGGCCAGAACGGCGCGGGCAAGAGCACTATTTTCGGACTTATCCAGAAGGAGCTGGTTCCGAAAAGCGGTCAGATTTCTGTTTCCAATAATGCCACTATCGGTGCAGCCGCCCAGACTATGTCTCGTGAATTTTTTGAGATGAATATAGAGGAGTATTTTTCTAAAGCTTTCACGGTCGTGCCTGGGAATATCAAGAGCCGGATTAGCAAGGCGCTCGATGCGGTTAATTTTAACATTCCGTTGGATCGCAAAGTTGGCGGTTTGTCCGGCGGCCAGCAGGCGCGCTTATTATTGGCTTACGCTCTAATTCAGGATCCGGATATCCTCTTGCTCGATGAGCCGACGAATAATCTGGATAAGGATGGCATCGATCATCTGATCACATTTCTGATCATGTATGACAAGACGGTTTTAGTCATCTCCCATGATGCCGATTTCTTGAATTGCTTCACCGAGGGCGTCATTTATCTCAACAATTTCACGCATAAAACCGAGATGTATGTCGGCGATTATTATTCCGTCGTCGAGGAGATCAGTCGCCGCGTCGAACGCGAGCAGCGCGAGAACGCCCAGCTGCAGAAGCAGATCATCGACCGCAAAGAGAAAGTGAATTTCTTCGCTCATAAGGGCGGCAAGATGCGCAAGCTGGCCGCGAAGATGAAGGAGGAGACCGCGGAGCTCGAGGAGAATATGGTCGATGTCCGCCAAGAAGACAAGACGATCAGGGATTTCGATATTCCTGTCCAGGAAGATTTGAGCGGCGAAATCGTCACTCTCAAGAAAATCAGGATCATCAAGAATCATGAGCCGATCTTAAAGGATATCGATAAGGTTTTGCGCAAGAAGGATCGCTTGCTCGTCGTCGGCCCTAACGGCATCGGCAAGAGCACGCTCCTGCGTTCGCTCGTCGGCGGCAAACAGGAAGGGCAGAGCATTGCCAAGAATGTCCGCGTCGGCTATTATAGCCAGGATTTTTCTACCCTTAATTTTGATGAGAAAGTTTTTGATTCGCTCAAGAACGCTGGTGATGGCTGGGGGGAACAGGATATCCGTTCAATCGCGGCCGGTTTCTTGATTACCGGCGATCTCATGGATCATAAGATCGGCGACTTATCCGAAGGGCAGAAAGGCTTGCTCGCGTTTGCGCGCTTGGTCCTGATGCGCCCGGGGATACTCATTCTCGACGAGCCGACTAACCATATAAATTTCCGCCATATTCCGGTCATCGCCGAGGCGGTCAACGCTTATGACGGCCCGATCATCATGGTCAGCCACATGCCCGAGTTCGTCAAGGAGATCAGAATGACCGAAGAATTGGATCTGGGGAAGCTATGAGCCGCTAAAATATAATAGATCAAGATGAAGAGTCTGAAAGTTTCGGACTCTTTTTTTGACTTATGCACCTGGGGCTTGGTTTTTCTATTGACAAAATATCGCAAAGTAATACAATTAAAAAATTCTTTAACAATTAAATGAAAAAATAGTTTTTCATTATCTCATGTTTCACTAAAAAACATTAAAATGATTAGAACAGTGGAAAAGATCGACGACTTAGTGCCGGTCAAAAATGTGGTTATTTATGCTACTTATTTGAATGGTTTGGAGCCTTTGATTCAGGGACTTCTAAAATATTGCCCTGACGTACACATCTATTCATCTAGCAATAATTATCTAGATATAAATAAATTCATGTCATTAAGGTCGGAACCTAAGCAAGAGGGGAAATACGCGGCCGTCCTAGGAAATCATTTTAATTTGGAGCAGTTAGTATTGAAGCCGGAGATTAATGGCACTCTGGTTGAATCTTTCCAGTCTAAACTTTTTCTAGGTATCTCAGCTAAAGCTTACTGCCCCCAACATCAAAAGATCGTCAAAGACACTAAGACTGTCTTGATTGATTTGGTGATCATTAATCTGGCCCCCATACTTCTTCCCGAAGGGCCGAATGATTTTGAAAATGTCTCTACCCGGATCGATATCGCCGGACAGGCTATCTTATCGGCCGTTGTCGCTAATTCGCCTAGAGTGATGGCGATAAGCAACTCGAGTGATTATGATGCCCTGATAGAAGAATTAGAAAGGTTTAAAGGATCTACCTGTTTTGATTCTCGTAAGAAAGCAGCGAATAAATGCGCGGATTACGGATTAAAATACAGTTTAAGCGTCCGGGCTTTTATGGAAAGCGTCAACGTCGGAGAAGCTAGGGAATGTTATGAAATTCAAAACACTGTCTCGGATTTCTTAGCATCCGAAAAAGAAAAAGAAAAAGTAATCGCTTAATTAAACCATTCGTTTAATCAAGCTTAAACCCGTTGTCTGGCAAAGATAGCGGGTTTTTAATTTGTTTCTGGCGCTATTTTAAGACTTGTGCGTTAAATCAGGTTATGCTAGTATAGAAATATAAATGGCCTGCCTATTTATAGGTTTGGCTCCGAGGACTCCCGCGAGGGGGTCCGTTTTGTTATAAAAAGCCTCTGATCTGAAGTTTTATTTTGTTAAAGTCTGCGCTGGTGATGTTGCCGATTTTTCTGATTAATCTTTTACTGCTGATAATTCTTATTTGTGACACAATAACCGAAGTGAGGCGCTGGTTTAAATAAAATTTATAATAATATTTGTTGTTCTGTTTAAGTTGGCTTGATAGAGGAGCTATTAAAGCTAGATGGTTATTAAATTTTTTTAAGATGAGAACCGGGCGTTCGAATTTTTTATTTTTTCCGTCTTCTTCATGGCCGATATTAGCGCCTAAGCTAGCCCACCAAACATCTTTTTCGTAAAAATATAAATTATTTTTGACGGCTGCCAATTGGATATCAATTTTTATTTTATGCCATTCAAAGATAAGTTTAGCTTTTTCTTTGTCATCTAGCGGCATGATCAATATATTTAATAAATTAGGAATTAATCATAACAAGCCGGGGCTGAATAAAAATTAAAGGAAAGGTAAGGTTTGCCTGAATATTATTACTCGTTACCCTCTTGACTGTTATTAAGAAATAAGGTAATATCTCAAAAGACCTAATTTAAATTACGTCAGGTGCGTAATTTTTTTATTTTATTTAATTTTAGCCTGATCATATGGAAATCAGAAACATTGCCATCATCGCTCACGTTGACCATGGCAAAACAACTTTAACCGACGCTTTAATGAAGCAGACTGGCATGAATGACAGCGGCGCCAGCATGGACTCTAATGACCTTGAAAAAGAGCGCGGCATCACGATCTATTCGAAGAATACGTCGGTCTTTTATCGCGACACGAAGATAAATATCGTCGATACTCCTGGTCATGCCGATTTCAGTTCCGAAGTCGAGCGCATCTTGCGTTCTATCGATTGTGTCCTATTGCTGGTCGACGCTCAAGAAGGGCCGATGCCGCAGACTAAATTCGTTTTGAAAAAATCTTTAGAGCTCGGCATCAAGCCGATCGTCGTCATCAATAAGATCGATAAGCCGGCTGCTCGTCCGGAAGCGGTGGCGGAGATGGTCTATGAGCTATTCCTCGATTTGGGAGCTACCGATGAGCAGTTGGATTTTCCGGTTATCTATGCCGCTTCTAAGCAAGGCTTTGCCAAGCGCCAGCTGACCGATGAGTCTGATAATCTTAATCCGCTTTTAGATTTAGTGCTTGAGCATGTTTCTCCGGCCTCCAATCCGGAATTAGAAGCTAAGCAATTATTGGCGCAGCCTTTTAATCTGGCTTATGATAATTTTTTAGGACGCTTAGCTATCTGCCGCGTCTATGAAGGCAAGATAAAAGTCGGCCAGACCGTTTTTGTTGAAAATCTTAACGGCCAGACTCGCCAGGGCAAGACCACGAAATTATTTACTTTCAAAGGCGTCGGCCGCCAGGAAGTGAGCGAAGCGGTCGCCGGCGACATCGTTATGGTCGCGGGTTTGCCCGATATCTATATCGGCGAAACTATCGCCGAGGCTTCCGAGCAGTCGCCGCTTCCGGCCATCAAGATCGATGAACCGACTATCTCTTTGAATTTCTTAGTTAATAATTCTCCGTTCGCCGGTCGGGAAGGTAAATTCGTCACTAACCGCCAGATCCGGGAGCGCTTGGAAAAAGAATTAGAAGTCAATGTCGGCTTGAAGATCGATTTCTCCGATAATAATTTTTATAAGGTTTTCGGGCGCGGCGAATTGCATATCGCGATCTTGCTGGAAAATCTGCGCCGCGAGAATTATGAACTCCAGGTCTCTCAGCCTCAGGTCATTATCAGGGAAGAGGATGGCGTGAAAATGGAGCCGTACGAAGAAATAACTATAGACATTCCCGAAGCTCAGACCGGCGTCATTATGGAAAAGGTTTCCAAGCGCAAGGGCTTGATGAAGGATATGAAGAATCATAACGGCCAGGCGCGGCTCAT
>CAZFBV010000002.1:0-71189 GCA_964517325.1 uncultured Gammaproteobacteria bacterium
TCCATAAGCAGAAAGGCCCCGGAGATAAGGAATGGACTTGCGTCGGCCTGACTGAGAAATTATATGAAAGCGCGAATATCTTCAATCCGAATAATCTCGGAGCTTTGGAGTATGATCCCGCCTATTATGCTGTCGATATTACGCCCGATGGCTTTGATGATGAAAGCGTAGTCGATTCTTCCGGCGATTGTTTTTCTAGAGACAAGGAGTTCTCTAAGATAGCGCGGCGGACCGATATACTGATACCGGCGCCGGAACTAGTCGGCTATGACGTCGGACTGGAATATGAAGGCGATCGTTATATCTTTTTGCCCTATACGCAATTCCTCCAGTCCAGCTTGGAAAAAGTGGCCGCGGATGTCGAGATTTCTTCATCATTTTCACGGGCAGAGATCAACGGGCCGTTAAACGTCTATTCTTTGGCGGCGCGTTGGAGCTTGATCAATAATCCCGTCTCTTCCTTGAAGATTGTCGGGAAGGCTATAAAAGAAACGGTTGTCAAAGCGGCTATCAAAACTAAACAGATAGCGCAAAGCTTGGGTAAAAATATTTTCGGTTCCGGCGCCGGGACATCTATAACTTTAATTGATGATGATTTGCAGAAGGCGACGACTGCGAGTAAGACTAAGAAAACCGTAGCGGTGAAGAAAAAAACGACGACTGCTAGCAAGGCCAGGACGACGTCTAAGAATACGGTTAAAGCCAAGACGACCGCACCCAAAATCAAGACAGGCGCCAAAAGCCTGGATGTTAATGTTAAGACCAGCCAGACTGCCGCCGTCGAGCTTAAAGCCGGTAAATCGGTTAGCGTCAAAGTCAGCGCGGGTAAGACTGCGGAAACAAAGGTTAGCGCTTCTAAAGCCAGCACAACCAAGATCAGCGCGTCTAGAACTGATAAGGCGAGCACGACTGTGTCCCTGGCCGTGAGCTCGGGCAAATCCGTCAAGCAGGCTTATTATAATCCGGCCGTATCGACAGTGAGTTCGGTGACAATTCATAATTCTGGCGCTTCCGGTTCCAGCTCTGGCGCTTCCGGCAGTTCTTCTTCCGGAAGCTCTTCTTCCGGCGGTTCTTCGGCAGGCGCGACCGCGGTTGATTATCCGAAATTGGCGGGCATCAATAAGATATATAGTACCGGTGATAATGATTGGGTGGAGCTGATCAACACGACTGATCATGATTTTGATCTGGCTGCGGCCGGTTATCGTCTGGAAAAGACCAAGAGCGCTGAAGATCCGAGCTTATTGATGCGCCTTGGCGATACCGATGATGGCACTTATCCGGGCGGAACGACAATCAAGGCGCATGATACTTATTTGATCGTCAATGGCGGCGCCAACGATTATTATAAGCAAAAAGCCGACGCTTTAGTTTATCGGGAAGGATTTAATTGGCCCGGTTACGGTTATACTTTATATTTAGGCACGGGGGCGATCAGCTCCAGCACCGATCCTGATATAGTGGATGCTGTCGGTTTCGGAGAGGAGGCGACTTATTTTTTGGGCAGCGGACCGGCGGCGGAAATAAAGGACAACTATATCTTGAGCCGCGCGAGTTCTACGGATGATAATGCCAGAGATTTTCATTTAGTTCCTAGCGATGATCCCTCTATTGTCTTTGAATCGGAGATTGATGAAAATCAGACTGCGACAACGACTCCGACTGCGGCCACTTCGACTTCAGCGGTATCGACCTCGACGCCGGCTGTCGATTTGAGCCGGTTGATGCTGATAAGAAAAATATATAGTACCGGCGATAATGATTGGGTAGAATTATTCAATCCGACCGATACCGATATCGATCTAGCTGATGCCGGTTATCGGCTAGAGAAAGCCGTGACCACTCAAGACCCGAGCTTGTTGATGCGCATCGGCGATGAAAGTGACGGGACTTATCCCGGCGGCACGACAATCAAAGCGCATGATAGCTATCTGATAGCGCGCGATGACGCCGATAATTATTATCGTGATCAAGCGGATGCGATCGCCACTCGGACGGAATTCAGCTGGGGAGGAGATGGCTATAGCCTCTATCTGGGAACGGATGCTATCAGCTCCAGCACTGATTCGGATATCGTCGATTTAGTCGGTTTCGGTCCGAGCGCTTCTTATTACGACGGCATCGCCCCGGCGCCGGAGATTATCGATGCTTATATCTTGAATCGGATCGCCAATACCCATAACAATTCGACAGATTTCAATCTGATCGCTTCCGATGACCCTGATGCCGCCAGTTCTGATCCGGAGACCGATACCGGTTTATTCGTGCCGCCGGTTCCGACCGTTTCCGAAGGGCTGACTGATATCTGGCATTTCAATGAATGTTATGGACCGGGGGATTGGGCGGTCGGAAAATGGGATTGCGCACGCCAGCTCGGCTATTATCACGGGCCGTTGAATATCGCGCTTAATCCGGCAGTAAATATGAACAACGGGTTTTCCCTGAGCTTCTATTATAAGAGATCTCAGGATTCTCCGAACATAAAGACGGTCTTGTCGAATGCCGCCGGAGATAAGTTTTCTATCAGGATAGATATCAGCATGTTAGAGATAGAAGGCCTGCCTAATTCCGAATTCCGATATTATCAAGGCATCCCCGGCGATTATGAATGGCATAAATTGACCCTTGTAATAAATCAGGCGGCTGATTATTGGGGAATCTATATCGATGGCAATCAGGTTATACAAGAATCTTTCTTCCTGCCTTTGCCGATAATGACTAATTTAGATATCAAGAGCGAAAGTATGTCGGCCCTATTCGACGAATTGGCCTTATGGCGCCGACCGCTCTCAGCTTCAGAAATAAAAGCCGATTATGAAGCTGATGCGCCTTATAGTCCGATGCCGGAGCGTGAAGCGCAGTCAGCCCCCGAATTGCTTAATTTCTGGAGCTTTGGAGAAGGCGTCGGCCAAACATCATTGGATAGTATCGGCGGGGCCACTCTTGATTTAGCCGCTAATGCCTGGGTCGGACGAAGCCATAATAATTATGCTATCAAGGTCGCCCCCGGACGCATACATTCCGCCGCCTTGCCAGATTTTCCGGCTACGAAAGACTTGTCCATGGCTTTCTGGTGGCGGGATACGCCCGATGATCATAATGGCGAGGCCGGCTTGTATCTTATCGGCGGCGCGAATAATGATAAGAAATTATTTGCGATATTGCCTGATAATTATCGGCTTGATTATTGGTTCAATAATAATTACGGAATTCTGGCCGAAGGATTGAATACGGCGATACCCGGAGGCAGCGATTGGCATTATCTGACCTACGTCTATGACTCTTATCGTTATAAATTAAGCTTCTATGTCGATGGAATCGAGAAAGCCAGTTCGTCTTTGATCTGGATACATGACAGCGACAAAATCAAGAGAATCGAGATAACGACTAGCGGAGAAGAGACGGAAATCGATGATTTAAGCCTCTGGAAGGGTGCTTTGAGTCCAAGTCAAGTAAAAGAGATTTATACTAATAATAAATAAAAAAGGCCACCTTCGGGTGGCCTTTCTCTTGCTTTTTTTCGGGTTTTCTTGTATTATGGAAACGTTATTAGAGTAAGCGGGCGATTGCTCTATTTTTAATAGAGAGGAAAGTCCGGACTTCGTAATTTGTTTATTTATAAGCAAATATGATAGTGGGTAACGCCCACCGGTCCGCCGCCAGGCGGATTAGGGAAAGTGCCACAGAGACTATACTAATTCTGGAATTTATTTGACAGAATCAAAGGTGAAAAGTAGCTGGATGTCCTTCGGGGCTACCGGTTTCGGCCTCCGGCGACGGAGATACCGTGGCAAACCCTATCAGAAGCAAGAGCAAACTAGCCCGTTTACGGGTTAGAAAAAGTAGCTCGCTCGAGCCCGTCAGCAATGGCGAGCCTAGATAAATGATCGCTAGAACAGAATCCGGCTTACGGCTGCTCTAATAACCTTAGTCAACAAAAACTTTACATATGAAAAAAATTGAGTCATTTTTTTCCGTCCTCTTCATTCCGGTAGATTTTGTCATGGTTCTCCTCGCCGGCGTCTCCGCCTATTTTTTAAGATTTTCCGACTGGTCGGCTAGTATCCGGCCGGCTATTTTCAGCTTGCCTTTTCCGCAATATTTCCGTTCGGTCGCGCTGATTGCGATCTTATGGACTATCATTTTCATCATCGCCGGGCTATATCAGATCAGAGGCGCCCGTCAGCTGGCTCAAGAGCTGCGGAAGATATTTTTCGCCTGCTCGACCGGCTTGGCTCTCATCGCCGTCATGATTTTTTTCCAGCGCGAATTATTCGATTCGCGTTTTATCGTTTTAGCCGGCTGGCTTTTTGCCGTCATCTATATTAGCCTGGCTCATATAATCATCCGTTTTATCCAGCGCCGCCTGTATATCTTCGGTATCGGCGTCCATAAAGTCATTCTCGTCGGCAATTCTAAGACGACCGATAACCTCATGGCGGAATTCTCCAGCAATAAGAAAGCCGGTTTCGAGGTCGTCAAACGCGTCCGGGATTTTTCTTTGGAAACAGTTCAGGAGCTGGCCGAATTCATCAAGGACAGGGAAGTCGATGAGATTATCCAGAGCGACCCGAACCTGAGCAAGGTAGAGACTTTGCGCCTTTATGATTTCGCCAATGACAATCATCTGACTTTCAAATACGTTGCCGATTTATTGGAAGTGAAAGTGCTCAGAACCGAAGTCGCCGAAATAATCGGCATTCCGGTCGTGGAAGTGAAACGGACGACCTTAGAAGGCTGGGGCCGCATCTTGAAGCGCGGTTTCGATATCATCGTTTCTTTCGTGTTGATAATCATCCTGTCCCCGATCATCCTGATTACCATGCTGGCGATCAAGCTTGATTCTCGCGGGCCGATCTTTTTTTCGCGCCGCGATGACGGCCAGCCGGTGACTCGCGTCGGCGAAGGCGGCGTGCCGTTCAAGTATTTCAAATTCCGTTCCATGATCCCTAATTCCGATAGCATGCGTTATAACGAATTAGCCGATAGGAATATCCGCACCGACGGCCCGATGGTCAAGATTAAGGATGATCCGCGCGTCACGCGCGTCGGCAAGATCATCCGCCGCTGGTCTATAGACGAATTGCCGGAACTGTTCTTGGTCTTTATCGGCCGCATGAGTCTGGTCGGCCCGCGTCCGCATCTGCCGGAAGAAGTGGCTAAATATGAGAATTATCATCGCAAGACCCTGACTATCAAACCGGGCATTACCGGACTAGCACAGGTTTCCGGACGCAGCGATTTATTATTTGAAGAAGAAGCGAAGCTCGATATTTACTATATCGAGAACTGGACCATGCTTCTGGATATCTCTATCTTATTAAAGACCCCTTTTGCCGTGCTCAAGCATCGCGAAGCGGAATAAACCCATGAAAACCGCTCTTATCCACGATCATTTAGCTCAGGACGGCGGCGCCGAAAAGGTTTTGCAAGTACTGGCCGATATGTTTAAAGACGCGCCGATATACACGCTTCTGTACGAGAAGAAGAATATCGACCGTTATGCCGGCCGCAAGGTCGCGGCCTCCATCATTCAGAAACTGCCCGGCGGCGTCAAACATTATCAATGGTATCTGACCTTCATGCCTATCGCCGTGGAGTTTTTTGATTTAGGCGAATATGATTTAGTCATTTCCGATACCAGCTCTTTTGCTAAAGGCGTCATCACTAAGCCGGATTGCCTCCATATCTGCTATTGCCATACTCCGACCCGCTATCTTTGGAGTGATACGCATGAATATCTGAACGAACTCAAATATAATAAATGGTTCAAGAAGATCATTTCTCTGGTCATCAGCCGCATCCGCCTCTGGGATCGCGCCGCTGCCGACCGGGTTGATTTTTTTATCGCCAATTCCGTCACTGTCCAAAAACGTATCATGAAATATTATCGCCGCGAGTCCGTCGTCATCTACCCGCCGGTGGAGACGGAGAAGTTCTCCGTCGTCGATCTATCCGGCAAAGCGCAAAGCGAGAGATATTTCTTGGCCGGCTGCCGCTTAGCGCCGTATAAGCGCATCGATATCGTTGTCGAAGCTTTTAAAAGTCTGGGTAAAGATTATAAGCTTAAGATATTCGGCGACGGCGTCGACATGAAACGATTGAAGGGCTTGGCTGGAGATAGTAATAATATTGAATTCCTGGGCCGAGTGGCCGAAGAAGAAAAAGCCCGTCTTTATCAAGGCGCCGAGGCTTTCATCAATCCGCAGGAAGAAGATTTTGGCATCACAGCCGTCGAATCGATGGCGAGCGGCCGGCCGGTCATCGCTTATCGCAAAGGAGGAGCGACCGAAACCATTATAGAAGGGAAGACTGGCGCTTTCTTCGATATCCAGACTGCTGAAGAATTGGAAAAGGCGATTAGGAATTTCCGACCGGAGACTTATGATCCGAAAGCAATCCGCGCGCATGCCGAGCAATTTTCCGTAGATAATTTTAAGCGCCAGATGAATGAGTTTATCGCGGCGCGTAAGGATGTAAATAGGTCGATTTAGATACAAAAAAAGGGATAAGCAGAGCTTATCCCTTAGCATGGCGCTTATTATTACAGATCATGCCCCATGTCAGTCCGGGTAAAGCAATAATCGCATCTTTTTGGAGGAAAGTACTTTCCGTTGGTTATAAGCCCGAATAAACTGATGATTAAAGTGTTTATTGGCTATTAACCGGGAATTATTATATTGGCCTTGATGCTTCTTGGTTTAACCGGTCTTGGCCATATGTTAGCCTTATATCAAAGAATTGTCAATGATATATAAATTTCTATGAAAATCGGCGTCGACATAAGAGTATTGATGGATAAGCATTATAGCGGCATATCGGAATATACCGCTAATTTATTATCGGCCATATTAGCTCAAGATAAAGCTAATGAGTATAAGCTGTTTTATAATTCTTATCGCGATTTGAACGGCCGTTTAGATAAATGGAATAGCTCTAATTCCCAAGTGGTCGGCCGCCATTATCCGAATAAGATCTTTAATTACTGCCTGCAGAAAGTTTTCGGTTATCCTTGTTTGGACAAAGTCCTCGGCGGCGTCGATGTTTTTTGGTCGCCGCATTTCAATTTCACGAGCCTGAGCGGTTCCGGATCAGGGCTAAAGAAAGTAATTACCGTCCATGACCTATCATTTTTGCGCTACCCGCAATTCTTTAGCGGCCGCAAGAATTTTTGGCATAAAGCCCTCGGCGTCAAGAAGATATTAAGGGAAGCGGACAAGATTATCGCTGTTTCCGAGAATACAAAGAATGACATCATCGAGTTGGCAGAAATTACTGCAGATAAGATCAGGGTAATCTATTCCGGCAATAATGTTATCAAGAAAATTTGGCCGGAAGATAAGATCAAGGCTAGTCTGAATAAACTAGATGTCAGCGGTCCGTTCATCCTTTATGTCGGCAATATAGAGCCGCGTAAGAATATCAGCGGTCTGATCAAGGCTTATGACCAGCTGCGCAGCAGCGGCGAGAATATCAGCCTGGTCTTAGCCGGAGCTCCGGGCTGGAAGGATGCCCAGATCTATAGCGATTGGCAGGTTTCTCCTTATAAGGATCAGATTAAGTTTCTCGGCTATATCAGTCAAGAAGAAAAAGAAATTTTATATTCCCGAGCGGCGGTTTTTGCTTATCCTTCATATTACGAAGGTTTCGGCTTTCCGCCCTTAGAAGCGATGGCTTGCGGCGTGCCGGTCGTTTGCTCTAATGTTTCCAGCCTGCCTGAGATAGTTGCTGATGCGGCGATCATGATTAATCCCGGTAAGCCGGCCGAAATTGCAGAGGCTATCAAAATGGTCTTGACCGATGAAGGTTTGCGCTCTCGTTTGATAGCCTCTGGCTATGAGCGAGCTCAGATGTTTTCCTGGGATAAGACCGCTAAAGAATATTTAGGATTATTTAAAGAATTGCATGAAAGCAAATAAGAAAAAAGTTCTCGTCGCGATGTCGGGCGGGGTTGATTCCAGCGTAGCCGCGCAGCTCCTGAAAAACCAGGGATATGATGTCGCCGGCGTCTTTTTGCATTTCTGGAAAGACGAGACGATGGGACCGGGAGCCGAAAACCGCTGCTGTTCGCTGGAGTCTCTCTTGGACGCTAAGGCAGTCGCGAATAAGATCGGCATCCCGCTCTATACTTTTAATTTTTCCGAGCCCTTTAAGAAGGCGGTTGTAGATAATTTCTTGAGCGAATATAAGGCTGGCCGGACGCCGAATCCTTGCGTTGTCTGCAATAAGCGGATCAAGCTCGGACTCTTATTAAAGCATGCTCGCGCGCTCGGCTTTGATTACGTCGCTTCGGGGCATTATCTGAATATCAAGAAAGTCGGACGCGGATATCAGCTCTTCAAGGCTAAGGATAAGAACAAGGATCAGTCCTATTTCTTATATACTTTCACGCCCGACGAGCTCGCGCATCTCATGTTTCCGTTAGGGAATTATACTAAGCCGCAAGTGCGGAAATTAGCGGCTAAATTCAAATTGACAGTTGCGGCTAAGCCGGAAAGCCAGGATATCTGCTTCCTATCCGGCAGCCATAATAATTTCTTGAAGAAATATCTGAAGTTGATTCCAGGAGATATCCGGATATTGGGCACTAACGAGAAGATCGGCGAGCATCAAGGTTTGCCGCTCTATACTATCGGCCAGCGCCGCGGTTTAGTCGGCGGGACCGGGCCATATTATGCGGCTAAATTTGATTATAAGAAGAATATTCTTTATGTCGTTAAGAATTGGAACGAGAATATCTTGTATGAGGAAGGCTTGATTGCCAAGAAGGTCAATTGGCTCTCCGGGCGCGCGCCGCAGAGAGCTTTCAAATGCGGAGCAGTAATCCGTTACGGCCATCCGGCTGTGTCTTGTATGGTTTCTCCTAAGAATAAGACGGATTATCTTGTTATTTTCAACAAGTCGCAGCGCGCCGTCACGCCAGGGCAGAGCGTCGTTTTTTACGATAAACAGCGCGTTTTAGGCGGAGGGATAATCGCCGCTCTGAAGCGGTCTTGATTATTTATTTTTTGTGCTATAATGATGGGCGTAATAAAAATTAATTTTCTATCATTATGGCTCAAGCTCTCCCCGATGTCTTCAAGCGCATCCAAGACAGGAAGAAAGAACAGCGCGAATTAAAAACCATGTATCGCGACGCCCTCTCGGTCAACGGCGATTACCAGCAGACCCTGGAAGAATTGAATGTTTTGAAATTAAAGAAGAAGAAGATTGAAGCGACGGTAGCTTCTGACTTCAAAGAGGAATTTGATAAGCTCGAGGGCTTGAAACTGAACATCGCCGGAGACAATCAATTATTGAGTGATCTAGCTATTAACCAGCTGACGAGCGGCGAGCCGATCAAGATCGTTGATGAGAATAAAGTAGAATACGAGCCGGTATTCACGGTCAGATTCAAGAAAGCGCAGTAGCGTTATGTCCGATTTTAATATAGTTAAACAAGAAATAGAATCTATATTACCAAAATCTCCTTTGGATTTTGAGCTTGCTCACGGTCGGCTCGTCTTGAAATGGATACTAGAAATAAATCCGGCCGCAGACGAAGCTCTTAAGATTGCGGCCTTATCGCACGATATAGATAGGGCAATGACTGGAATAACCGAGAAAGATCTCGTTGATTATTCAAAGATCAATGAATTTAAAAAAGAGCATTGCCTGAGGTCTGCTAGCTTCATCGCTGATATTTTACAGAAACACAGATATGGTCAAGAAATTATTGATAAGGTTAAGCATTTAGTGGAAAATCATGAGTTCGGGGGAGATGAAGAGTCTGACATGCTGATGAGCGCTGATAGCCTAGCTTATTTTGATTATAATATTCCTTTTTATTTAGAAAGAAATGGCGAAGAAAGGACAAAAGAAAAAATTAGATTCATGTATAATCGGCTTTCTCCAGAGGCTCAAAAGCTGGTAGCTAAAATAAATTTTTCCGATCCGAAGATAGCTCAATTAGTAAAAGAATCTCTATCGTAATTAGCATAATCAGTAGCTACAAAAAAAGACCCTTTCTAGGGTCTTTTTGTAAATGTGCCCGGGGCGGGAATCGAACCCGCATGGCCTCACGGCCGCACGATTTTGAGTCGTGTTCGTCTACCAGTTCCGACACCTGGGCTAAATTAACTGGCTTATTACGATTTTCAGTATAATAAATAAAATATTAATTGTCAAAAGGGATTCTTTATTATATAATACCCTCATATGGGGAAAATAATCGCCATCGTTAACCAAAAAGGCGGAGTCGGCAAGACGACGACTTCCGTCAATCTCAGCGCCTATTTAGCCCACCTGGGCAAACGGGTGCTTTTAGTCGATATCGACCCCCAGGCGAACGCGACTTCCGGCATCGGAATTGATCATCGCACCTTGGAACATGGCGTTTATGAAGCCCTGATTGGCAATAAGCCGCTATTCGAAGTTATTAAAAGGACAGTTCAGAAAGGCCTACATATTGCTCCGGCGACTATTTCTTTGGCCGGCGCTGGCGTAGAGATGGTTAGTTTGGAAAATCGTGAATTCCGTTTAGCCCATGTCTTAGAAGAAGTTAAGAAAGATTTTGATTACATCATCATTGACGGTCCGCCTTCGCTCGGCCTCCTGACGATCAACAGCCTGGTCGCAGCCGACGAGATCCTTATTCCGATCCAAAGCGAATACTATGCCTTGGAAGGCTTGAGCCAGCTTTTAGAGACTATCAGCCTAGTGCAGAATAATCTGAAACCCAGTTTGGGCATCATGGGCGCGGTCATAACCATGTTCGACCGCCGCAATAAATTATCCGAATCAGTCATGGGCGAATTATATCAATATTTCCCGAATCGTATTTTCCGTTCCGTCATCCCGCGCAGCGTGCGGCTCGCCGAAGCGCCGAGCTATGGCCGCTCTATCCTGCATTACGATCCGAAATCCAAAGGCGGCAAAGCCTACGAGGGTCTGGCTAAAGAAATCTTAAGTTTAGAAAAATAATATATGCCCCAAGGTTTAGGCCGAGGACTCGGCTCCTTAATCCCGAAAAAAACTGTTACTTACGGACAAAACCCTTTCAAAGCGGAAATCTCGGAAGAGGAGACTGTGGTTCTTAATGATGGAGACAGAATCTTAAGGATTAATCCTGATAAGATAGTCATCAATCCGCAGCAGCCACGGACGCATTTTTCTGAAACCGCCCTCAATGATCTGGCTGAATCTATCAAGCAGCATGGCATCATCCAGCCGCTCATAGTTACTAAGAAAGGCGACAAGTATGAACTGATTGCCGGCGAACGCCGCTGGCGCAGCGCTAAGCTTATCGGCTTAAAGGAAGTTCCGGTTATAGTCAGGGAAGAACAGGAACAGAAGAAGCTTGAGCTGGCGCTCATAGAAAACCTGCAGCGGGAGAATCTTAATCCGCTGGAAACCGCTCGCGCCTATAAGCGCCTGATTGATGAATTCAATATCACTCAGGAAGAAGCGGCTAAGAAAGTAGGCAAGGCGCGTTCTAGCGTGGCTAACGCCTTACGTTTGCTGACTCTGCCAATAGCCGTTCAGGAAGCTTTGGCGACCGGTAAGATTACTGAAGCGCACGCCAAGTATCTCATGGGTCTGGAAAATGAGGCGAAGCAGCTGACGATGCTGAAGAAGATAATCCGCCAGAATCTGACAGTCGCGGAAACCGATAAGGAGATCAAGCGCCTGACCAGCCCTAAAGAAGCGCAGCAGAAAGATTATTTTGATCGCGCGCAGGAGAATGAGTTGGGCGAATTCCTCGGAACTAAAGTAGAATTGAAGAGGCAAGGGCGAGGCGGAAAGATCATGATTGATTTTTATAGCGAGGAAGAATTGATAAATATTTTGAAGAAGATAAACAAGCAATAGAAGAATAATTTTAATAGTTTGAATCATAAAAAAGAGCTGGCAAGTCCGGCTCTTTTTGTCAAGTTGTCAGCCCGGGTTTCTTATACTAAAATGATAAGAGAAATCTTAATTTTTCTTAAAATATTCCATGTCTTTTGTCCACCTCCACAATCATAGCCATTACTCTTTGCTCGACGGGCTGACTAAGCTCGACGAGATGGTTAATTTTGCCAAGGAACAGGGGTCTCCGGCTGTGGCTATTACCGATCATGGGACTATGTATGGCGTCATAGAATTCTACCAGAAGGCCAAAAAGGCCGGAATTAAGCCCATTTTGGGCGTTGAGACCTATTTGGCGCCTCATTCTCGTTTTGACAAGAATACGCGCGAAGACGGCCGCGGCTACCATCTGCTCTTATTGGCCAAGAACCTGACCGGCTATAAGAACCTGATCAAGCTGGTTTCCCATGCCCATATCGAAGGCTTTTATTATAAGCCGCGGATCGACTGGGAAATATTGGTCAAACATCATGAGGGGCTGATCGCTTCGACAGCCTGTCTGGCCGGCGAAATCCCGCGCTTGATTACGGCCGATAAGCTGGAAGAAGCGGAAAAGAGAATCTTAGAATATAATAGCCTGTTCGGCCAGGGTAATTTTTATTTGGAGATAATGGACCATCCGGAATTAGGAGAAGATCTGGAGAAGGTTAATAAAACGCTGATCAAGTTTTCTCGAGATCTAGGCATTCCTCTGGTCGCGACTAACGACGTCCATTATTTTAAGAAAGAAGATGCGGAAGCGCAGGATATCTTATTGTGCCTGCAGAACAAGAAGAAGAAGAGCGATACTGATCGCATGACTATGCTCGGCCATGGCGATTATTCGATGCGTCCGAACGCGGAGATGATCGCCGCTTTCAAAGATACTCCGGAAGCGATCGAGAATACCTTGAAGATAGCGGAGATGTGCAATGTCGAGATTGAACTCGGCAACATCCAATTGCCGCATTTTGAAGTGCCTCGGGGCTATGACGGCCTGTCTTATCTGAAAGAATGGTGCGAGAAGGGAATTAGCAAGCGTTTTCCTGAAGCTAGCGCGGAAGAAATGAAAAAGATCCGCGAGCGCTTGGATTATGAGCTATCAGTTATTGCTAAGATGGGCTGGCCTTCTTATTTCTTGATCGTCGCTGATTTTATAAACTGGGCTAAGGATAATAAGATTGTCGTCGGCCCGGGCCGCGGCAGCGCCGCCGGATCTCTGGTTTGCTATCTGACAGGAATCACTAACCTTGATCCGCTCAAATACGATCTGCTCTTTGAACGCTTCTTAAACCCGGATCGTATTTCCATGCCTGATATCGATATGGATTTCGCCGATATCCGCCGCGGCGAAGTGCTTAAATATGTCGAAGAAAAATATGGCCAAGACCATGTCGCCCAGATCATCACTTTCGGAACTATGGCGGCTCGGGCGGCCGTGCGCGATGTCGGCCGCGTGCTGGATGAGCCTTATGATTATTGTGATAAGATCTCCAAGAGCATCCCGATGATGATGAAGCTGGACGAAGCGCTCAAGACCGTGCCGGAATTAAAGGAGATGTATAATACGGAACCGGCGGCCAAAAAGATCTTGGATTACGCGAAGCGTTTAGAGGGCGTCGCCCGCCATTCTTCGACCCATGCTTGCGGCGTGCTCATCACCAAGGACCCGCTGACGGACAATGTGCCTATTCAATACGCTTCTTCAGCTGATAAGAGCGTCATTTCCCAGTATTCTCTCCATCCGGTCGAGGATCTGGGCTTATTGAAGATGGACTTCTTGGGCTTGAAAAATTTGACCATCATTGAGTCGGCCCTGAAGATCATTAAAAATACTCGCGGTCTAGAAATAGATATTGATAAGATACCGTTAGATGACGCTAAGACTTATAAGCTGTTTCAAGACGGAGAAACGACCGGCGTCTTCCAATTCGAATCTTCCGGCATGAAGCGCTATCTGCGCGAACTGAAACCGACGGTTTTTGAAGATATTATCGCCATGGTAGCTTTGTATCGCCCGGGTCCGATGGAATGGATTCCAGACTATATTGCCGGCAAGCATAAGACGAAGAAAGTAGTCTATCTTCATCCGAAATTGGCGCCTATCCTCGAAAAGACTTACGGCGTCGCCATCTATCAGGAGCAAGTCATGCAGATTGCCAGAGATTTAGCCGGCTTCACTATGGGCCAGGCCGATGTGTTGCGCAAGGCCATGGGCAAGAAGATCGCCTCGCTCTTAGCTGAACAGAAAGAGAAATTCATTGAGGGCTGCGTCAAGAATGGCGTCTATAAAGAATTAGGAGAAAAGGTCTTTTCTTTCATCGAACCTTTCGCCGGTTATGGCTTTAATCGCAGCCACGCCGCCTGTTATGCTCTTATCGGCTATCAGACCGCTTATCTCAAAGCGCATTGGCCGGTAGAATTCATGGCCGCCCTCCTGACCTCGGATCAAGGCGATACGGATCGCGTCGCGATTGAGATTGAGGAATGCCGCAATATGGGCATTAAGATTATGGCGCCGGATATCAACGAATCATATGGAACTTTCACCGTTGTCACTTCCGGAACCAAAGAGAATCGCGCCGTGACCGCCGATGATAAGAGTATCGACACTATCCGCTTCGGTTTGAAGGCGATCAAGAATGTCGGCGAACATATCGTTGAGGAATTGATCCGTGAAAGGAAAGAAAACGGGCCGTACCAAGATGTTTTTGATATTCTGGAGAGAGTGACTGATAAAGATTTGAATAAAAAATCCTTGGAGAGCTTAATCAAGAGCGGCGCTTTAGATAATTTCGGCGAACGCGGACAGCTGCTGGCCAATATTGAAAGGATGTTGAGCTTTAATAAGGAATTGGCGAAGAATAAAGACAATAAGCAGACTAGCTTGTTCGCGGAATTGCCGGCCGTCAATCTAAGCCATATTACTCTTAGCCCGGCAGCTCCGGCCGAGCAGAACGAGAAATTAATTTGGGAAAAGGAACTCTTGGGCTTATACGTCAGCGAGCATCCTTTCAATGCTTTTCGACCGTATTTAGCTAATTATATCATTCCTTTGGTTTCCCTCGGCGGCCATAAGAGCGATGATCGAGTAATCGTCGCCGGCGTCATTTCCACTATTAAGAAAATTATTACCCGCAAAGGCGAGTCTATGCTCTTCGTGAAATTAGAAGATGCGACTAATTCCGTCGAGCTTCTGATTTTTCCGCGGCTTTTGAAAGAGACCGCCTCTTTATGGGTCAGCGGGCAGGCGATCATTACTGACAGCAAGGTATCTGAAAAGGATCAGGAAGCTAAGGTGCTGGTAAATCGAGCGATGCCGCTCGATCCGCTCGCGCCGCAAGCTTCTATAGATGCCTTCAAGAAAATAATGATGGACAATCCGCCGAAGCCGAGCTATCGCGGCAAGGATAGCGGCGGACATGGCAATGGATTCAGCGCCAAGCCGCCAGTCAGCCGTGCAGCCAAGCCCTTGCGCTTGATCTTGCTGCAAGAGCCGAATGCCGCCAATCTTGAAAATCTGCGCGGACTTTTCGCTGCTTATCCGGGAACAGACGAGGTTTATTTCAGGATTACCGAAGCGGATAAGCCGAGAATAATCAAGACCGCCTTTAAAGTTTCTAATAATAGCGAGCTTAATAAAGAGCTACGAGAGCGTTTTCAGAAAACGTTGAAGATAGCCGAATAATCATATAATCATATGAAAATCGTTATCTGCGGCAGCATGATCTTCTCTAAGGAGATGATGGAGATAAAGTCAGGGCTGGAAAAGCTCGGGCATATCGTGATCCTTCCGCGCAACGCTGAACGTTATGCCAAGTCCCAGCTCGCGCTCGAGACTAAAGCCGAAACAGTCAAGAATAAGATCAAGTATGACCTGATCAGAACGTACTATCAGGAGATAGAAGCGGCTGACGGCGTCCTAGTTTTGAATTATGATAAAGGCGGTATTGATAATTATGTCGGCGGCAATTCTTTCTTAGAGGCTGGTTTTGCTCATATTTTAAATAAGAAGGTTTATTTTTTGTATGATATTCCGAAAATGCTCTATAGCGATGAATTGAAAGCCTTGCAGCCGATAATTCTCGACGGCGACCTAGCGAAAATCTGCTAGGTTTTATTGTCGGCATTCCGATTTTCTGTTATAATGGAGTTAATCAAAATTAAATTTGTTTTTTGTTTATGCCTAGAACTAAATCTGCCATTTCTGCCGCCGCCAAGAAACCGCATGCGGAAAAGAAGGCCGTCGCTAAAACTATCCATCCCAAGAAAAGGACTAAATCGATCTTGATCGATGTCATTGAAGACGAGCCGATGATGGCGGCGAGCTGGCCGGAGTACCAGGATGAAAAGATCGAGACGGCGGAAAAAGAACCAAAACGCGAAAATTTTAAAAGTGTGGATGAAAAGACAGAGGAGATCGATAATCAGAAGAAATATTTTTCAGGGTTAGCTGAGAAGCTCAAGGAATCCGATGACTCTAAAGAATATTCAATCAGGAAAGGCGAGGTCGGGAAGAAGAGGAGCGTCGGCTTATATCGCCGTTTAGTGATCAAATTCATAATTTTGGTGGCTATCTTAGCTGCCGTAGTCTTTTACTTTTCTTTTTCTAAATTAACGATCTCGCTTAATCTCAAGGGTGAGAATATCAGCGATACCTTGCTTCTGAAGATTGCGGATGCCAGCCTAGCTAAAGCGACATCCAGCTCGGCCTTCACCCTGCTTAACGATCCGCGCGAAGAGATCGGCGGCACCATCAAGGAAGTAAGCGCCGATGTTTCTAAGACTTATCCGGCTTCAGGCGAAACTTATCTGGGCGAAGCGATTATCGGACAGGTCCGGCTGATAAATAATTCTCCCAAGAATCAAGCGTTGGTCGCGACGACTCGTTTATTGAGCGCGGATAATAAATTATTTAGGATCAAGAATGCGGTCAATATCCCGGCCGGCGGGGAAACTGTCGCTGAGATTTATGCCGATAAGCCATCCTCTGACTTGGCGATAGAGCCGACGACTTTCACTATCCCCGGACTCTGGCTCGGTTTGCAGGATAAGATTTTCGCTAAGAGCGATGCCGCTTTTACTTTTTCCAAGCAAGTCAAGAAATATATCACCTCCGGCGATCTTGAGGCGGCCTCTAAGGATATCAATGAAGCTTTGACAGCCGCAGCCAAGAAACAAGCCGAGGCGGACGGGGCGGGCGGCGATTGGCTTTATTTGGCGAGCGGCCCGGCTGTGGTCAATATCGACGCTAAAGTCGGAGACAAGAAGGACGAATTCACGGCTAAAGCCAGCGGCAAGATCATTGCGGTCTCTTTCTCGAAAGAACAGGCGGCTAAATTAGCGGCGGCTAAATTCAATCTGATTATTCCGGACGATAAAGAATTGAGCGATTTCAAGCCGGAAAATATCGCCTATACCTTTGATAATTATGATCCGACATCAGGAACGGCGACCATCAAGGCGTCTTTTAACGGCACGATGATACTGAAGAGCGATTCCGAGGTTATTGATCCGTCCCAGCTAGTCAATCTTACCGCCGATCAGATCGGAACTTATCTGAGGAATCAAAACGAAGTTAAGGATTATGAATTAAAGTTCTCGCCATCTTTCATTAAGAAAGCTCCGAGCCTGGTCGATAGGATCAAGGTGGAAGTAAAGACGGAATAAATAAAAAAAAATTTAAATAAAAAAGCGCTGAGATGATCAGCGCTTTTTTGTTCCTGGCTGTATAAATTTTAGAATAATCCGAGGAATTTCGAGGAGCGTGGCGTTTTCATTTTGGCCTTGTTATTATAGATAGCCAAGGCTTCTTTGGCATTCTGGCCGCGGAAGATGATCGCGCCGAGAGCGGCATTAAGCCTAGTCGCTTCTTCTAGCGATCTCTGATGCAGGTTGCGTCCGATAGCCATCCCCACGGTTTTAGAAATATGGATTTGTCCCTCTAAGTGTTCCAAAATCTCTTTGACCGGCCGCTTATCGCCGCCGACGCAGATCACTCTAGTCCGGCCGGCCGCTTCTACAGCTTCTTGGAATCTGAGAGCCGTCGTTTTCTTATCTTTCAGACTATAAGGATATTTTATTTTTACGAAATCGGCGTCTAAAGCGGCGGCTACTCCGGCGCCGCCGGCAATAGTATGGATATCTTCTTCTTTGATGTCTTTGCCGCGCGGATAGACCCAAAGTACGGCTAATAATCCGGCTTGATGCGCTTCGAAGATCGCCTTAGCGGCGGCTTTGAGCATCTCGGTCTCATAAATGCCGCCGAGATAAAGAGTATAGCCGATAGCGGCGATATTCAGGCCGCTTTGTTTCTTGAATTTAATGACATCTTCAATACTCCACCAGAGCTTGCTGGAATTTTTTTCGCCCTCGCCTATATTCGTTTTGCCGTTCAGCTTGATGATATAGGGCAGGTAGCGATAATCTCGTCCATATCGGGAGATGAGACCGGGATGGGTCGCCAAGACCCCGCCCTTAGAAGCGGCGGCTATCTTGAAAAGATGCTCCGGGTTCTTATCTTCCGGCGCTATGCCCGAACCGTAGAAATCATTATTCAGATGTTCAACTTTCTGGTCGCCGGCGATAAGCAGGAGATGGCCGCTGCCATTTGTCAGGCGGCGGAAATTTTTGAGATATTCGCGTTTTTTGTTGCTTGGAACGCTTAGAGGTATCTTGATAGATTTCATAGCTAAAATATTTAAAAATTTATGAGATTATGTTATGATTAAGGCGTTAAAGCGCTGCTTCAAGCGTAAAACTATTATATCACAAATATGTCAAAAGAAGAAAATCTAAACGGCAAGAATAAGGATATTGATTTGAAAAATTATAATGATGAAGCAGATATTAGCTTGAAACGCATGAATTTCGGGCTTTGGGTGGCAGAACATCGCCGCCGGATAATCAAGATCGTTATCATTTCGCTCATCCTCCTATCAGCCTTTTTTTTCATATATTCTTCTTATAATTACATCGTTTATTTCATTTCCGGAGATCCTAATTCTCAATTGATAAACAATAACCTGTCTTTCGCGTCACGCCAAGTGACAAGCGATCTGGAAACTTCGGCCTTACAGGTCTTTGATCTGGATGATCATTCTGATCTGGTGATTCAAGTATCTAACCCGAATGACAAGTTCATGGCGAATTTCAGTTATTGCTTCAAGCAGGCCGATAAGGATATCGCTTGCGGCAAATCTTTCATCCTGCCGAGCGGGAAGAAGAGCATCTTGGCGCTGGCGCGAGATTTCAGCGGCAGCCGCAGCGAAATGTCATTTGTCATTTCTGACGTCTTTTGGCGTCGCATCGACGCGCACCAGATTCCTAACTGGGCTGATTTTTTCAACCAGCGTTTGGATTTCGCCATTTCTGATATGAAGTTCGCCTCGGCAGCACAGAGCGGCCTATCAGACAAAGTCAACCTGAGCACCTTTGATTTTTCCGTTAAAAATCAGACGGCTTATGGTTATTATGAAGCGCCTCTGGATATCTTCTTATATAGCGGTTCGGAGATCGTTGCGGTTAATCGCTATATCCTGCAGAATTTTTTGCCGGGAGAAACGCGCTCGGTAAATATCAGCTGGCCGGGAAGCTTCAGCTCGGTCAATCGGACGGAAGTTGTTCCGGATATCAATATCATGGATGATAGCGTTTACCTCAAGTATCAAGGAACGTCCGCTAACTAATTATGCTCAGCCGCTTCAAACTCTATTTCAAAAATTTTGATTGGATAATCTTCGCCGTAGTCCTGCTATTGGTCGCTTTCGGCTTAGTGGAAATCTATAGCGTTGCCTTAGGGCAGGGCAGCTTGAATTTGCTTAATTTCAAGAAGCAACTCTTATTCGCCGGCATCGGCTTTTTTTTCTTATTCCTATTCACTTTCATCGATTCTTATTTTCTAAAGAGCTTGAATAAGTATATCTATATCTTCTCGGTGCTCTTGCTGATCGGCGTTCTGATTTTCGGCCAGACTATCAGGGACACTAAGGGCTGGTTCAATCTTTTCGGTTTCGGCTTGCAGCCGGTGGAATTCATCAAGATAGTCCTGATCTTGTCGCTAGCCAGTTATTTTTCCGGCTTGGCGACTAGAGTCAAGACCGCCCGTCATTTTTTCGGTTCGGCTTTGTTGACACTTATCTTTATCGGCTTGGTCTTATTACAGCCCGATTTCGGTTCCGCCATGATCTTAGGAGCAATTTGGCTCTTCATGCTATTGGCGGCCGGGTTCAATAAGAAATATTTTATTATGATTGCTTCGGGCGGGTTGATTCTATTCGTCATCGCCTGGTTTTTCCTGTTCAAAGATTACCAAAAGGAAAGAATAATGAATTTGGCGGGCGGAAGCAATAATGCCCAGGAATCCGGCTATAATATCGCTCAATCGATCATCGCTATCGGTTCAGGCGGCTTGACCGGCAAAGGCGTCGGTTTCGGTTCGCAATCCCAGCTAAAATTTTTGCCGGAAGCGCATACTGATTTCATTTTTGCTGTAATATCAGAGGAATTAGGCTTTTTAGGGGTAACTTTGGTCTTGGGATTCTATGCCATCTTCTTCGCCCGTTGTTTCAGGATACTGAAGAAAATAAACAATGATTTCGGGATTTATTTCCTTTTAGGCGCGACCGGCTTGATTTTTATTCAAATGTTTATTAATATTGGTATGAACCTAGGGCTCGTGCCGGTCGTCGGTTTGCCCCTGCCTTTTATCAGTTATGGCGGCAGTTCGCTTATTTCTTTGCTATTGTTAGTGGGAATAATCGAAAATATCATCATCAAATCAAAAATCAGTTATTAATTAAAATTAAGATAAAGATAATAAAAATTAAAATGATATGGAAATCAAATTATCAGCACAATTAAGAGACAAGAACGAAAAATTAAGCGCGGATATGATCCCGGCTGTAATCTATGGCAAGGGCGTGGAGAACAAGAGTTTGAAGGTCAAGAAGGTCGAATTGGAAAAGGCTTTCGCTAAAGCCGGAGAATCCAACCTTATCAGTTTGGATTTCGGTGCCGGCGCCGTTAAGGTCTTGGTCAAGGAAATCCAGCGCGATGTTTTAAAGAATGTTTTCACTCATGTCGATTTCTATCAAGTCAATATGAAAGAGAAGATCACGGCAGAAATTCCGTTCCATTTTGTCGGCGAAGCTAAGGCTATCAAGGAGTTGGGCGGCGTCTTGATCAAAGATATGGCTCACTTAGAAGTAGAGTGCTTGCCGGGAGATTTGGTCGACCACATTGATATCGATATCTCTGTCTTAAAGACTTTTGATGACGCTATCAGAATCAACGATCTGGTTTTACCGAAAGGAATCAGCGCTGTCAGCCACACCAATGAAATGGTCGCCGCTGTCAGAGAGCCGAAGGCGGAAGTTGAACCTGAGCCGACTCCGGCCGCCGCTGAAGCTGCTCCGGCTGCCGGTGCTCCGGCTGCCGGTGCTCCGGCCGCTGCAGGAGCCAAGAAAGAAGAAGCTAAGAAACCGGAAGCTAAGAAATAAAAGTAAAAAAATTCAGATACAGAAAACAGGCGCTATCATGCGTCTGTTTTTTTGTAGTTTGTTTTTTTGCTTTACTCGTTTGTTTTTAGAAAGCCAGGAATCTTTTCTTGCCCGATAGATCGTAAATTATCTTGGAAGCGACTTGAGGAAAGTATTTATTTGTCAGTTCCTTGATCTTCTTAGCCTGCGAATCGTCTATCTCGCAGATGATCCTGATATTTCCTATTTTTATCAAAGAGGATAATTGCTTGAATAATTCTCGGTAATATCTCAACCCGTCAGAACCGCCATCTAAAGCCAAGATAGGTTCGCGGCTGATGCTCGGAGATTTTTTTATCTGAGCCTTGGTCAGATAGGGAAGATTGGCGGCGATAATCAGTTCATGTCCGCTTAAATCACGTTTATCAAGCCGGAGAGGAGTTATCAGATTGCCCCGATAGAATTTTATCTTACCGGCCAGCTTATGATTATGAGCATTCTGTTCGGCTATCTTCAAAGCTTTCCCGGAAATATCTACGGCCAGGAATTCAGCGCGGCGGTAGGCCGCCGGAGCTGATCGTTTCAGTTCCTTGGCGGCGGAGACGATAATGGCCCCGGAACCGGTGCCGATATCTATGATAATCGGCTTCAGAGCAGATGATTTGGCTATAGCCACGATATCCTCGACGATCTTCTCAGTTTCGGGCCGCGGAGTCAGTACGGCCGGATTGACCTTGAAATCAAAGCCGTAGAATTCTTTGACGCCGGTCAGGTAAGCTATCGGCCAATTATTCAAGCGTTTAGATTCTAACAACCGGAATTTCTGGCATATCTTCGGACTAATTTTCACTTCCGGATGGGTTAACAAAAACTCCCGGCTTTTGTTTAATAAAAAGGCCAGGAGTAATTCGGTTTCTAGAGGCGGCAGGGAAGAGTTTTTGAAGATATCTCTTATTTCCATATTATTTCAATTCTGATTTGGCCGCTTTCTTCAGTTCTTTGATGATCTCTTCAATATCGCCGTCAATGATGCGCGGAATGCTGTGCCAAGACATATTAATGCGATGATCGGTGACGCGGTCTTGCGGGAAGTTATAAGTCCTGATCTTGTCGCTTCGATCGCCGGCGCCTATTTGAGTCTGGCGGGCGCTAGATTCGGCGGCGCGCTTCTCATCTTCCTGTTTGGCCAATAAACGGGAGCGTAAGACTTGCAAAGCCTTTTCTTTATTCTGATGCTGGGATTTCTGATCTTGGCAAGAAACGACGATGCCGGTCGGGATATGGACGATGCGGATAGCGGAATAAGTCGTGTTGACGCATTGTCCGCCCGGACCGCTGGAGCAGAAAGTATCGATTCTGATATCATTAGGCTTGATTTCAATATCAACTTCTTCGGCTTCCGGCAGAACGACGACAGTCGCGGTCGAAGTATGGACGCGGCCTTGTTTCTCGGTTTCTGGGACGCGCTGGACGCGGTGGGTTCCAGCCTCAAATTTCAGCAAGCCGTAAGCGCCTTCGCCTTTGACTTCAAAGATGACTTCCTTGAAGCCGCCGATGCCGATAATATTGGATTCGATCAAGCTTAGTTTCAGGCCGCGGCGTTCGCAGAAGCGGGAATACATACGGAAAAGGTCGCCGGCGAACAAAGCTGCCTCATCGCCGCCGGTGCCGGCCCTGATCTCGATAATCGCGTTCTTCTTGTCGTTCGGACTGGCCGGATGGATCTCTTCTTCCAGTTCTTCTTTCAGTTTTTCTTCCCGTTCTTTAAGGCCAGTCATTTCTTCAAGAGCCATGGCCTTAAAATCGGCGTCTTTCTCGTTTTCGATGATCTCGGTATTCTGTCGGATCTGTTCAGAGATTTTTTCCAATTCTAAAATCAGCGCCATGGCTTTCTTCAAGCCGGCGTGTTCTTGAGATATTTTTATCATCTCTTTGGAATCGCCCATGACGGCGGGATCCATCATCTTGTCTTCGAGCGCCTTGAAGCGCGCTTTGATATCTTCGTACATATGCTTATGATCGTAAATCGGATAACAAAAAACAATCGGTCTTATATAATCATTCTAGCACGGATAGCCGAAATGATTAAAGCCGATTGCTTTTATAGAGGTTATTTCTTGTTTAATTTGACCTGGGTAATTCTCTTGAAATCCTTCGTCTTGACGACGACTTCTTTCTTAGCCTTAGCGACGGCGCGAGCGGCGCGCTTGACCTTCTTGCCTTTCTTGTCTTTGCCGGCAGCTTCTTTAGCGCTAGCTTTAGCGACGAATTTCTCGACCCGGCGAGCGGTATCGACTAATTTTTGTTTGCCGGTGTAGAAAGGATGGCAAGCGGAACAAAGCTCAACCTTAATCTCCGGTTCAGTAGAGCCGGTCAAGAAGGTGTTGCCGCAGACGCAAGTTACCTTGGCGTCCGGGTAGTACTTAGGATGGATATTATTTTTCATACAAATAAAAAAATTTTATTTAAAATCAATAAAATTTGAACTATTATTATATTTATTTTTATGTAATATTATGTTATCATAACTCCTAGATTTAATCAAGACCTGAGAGGAATCAATGAAGATTCTCGCATAATTTATGACTAAAGTAGAAAATATCGCTAAAAATACTTCATATTTGACCCTAGCGCTGATTTTGCAGAAAATAATCTCCTTTACTTACTTTACGCTTTTGGCTCGTTATGTCGGTCCGGCTAGCCTGGGGAAGTACTATTTGGCCATCTCTTTCACGACGATTTTCGCTATTTTTATCGATTTGGGCTTCACTAACGTCTTAACCAGAGAAATAGCCAAGGATCAGGCTAAAGCTGAGCGTTGGCTCGGCAATATCGTTACCTTGAAGATACCGCTGGCCGGTTTAGCTTTGGCCGCGGTTTTTATATTGATAAACGTGCTGGGCTATGATCCGCTCACTAAGACTTTGGTTTATATTTCCGCTATCTCTATGGTCCTGGATTCTTTCACGACGACTTTCTTTGGCGCGGTCCGAGGCTTCCATAACTTAAAATATGAAAGCATTTCCTCGGTCGTCTTCCAGCTTATCGTGCTGATCGTCGGCTATGCTTCTTTGCTTCTGGGCGGCGGCTTGATTCCGGCGATGGCAGCGCTTGCTCTGGCCAGCATCTATAATTTCAGCTACGCTCTCATCATCGTCAGGAAGCGCTTGCGGCTGGCCGTTCGCGC
Source organism: uncultured Gammaproteobacteria bacterium (assembly GCA_964517325.1). GTDB lineage: Bacteria > Patescibacteriota > Patescibacteriia > Patescibacteriales > UBA12465 > UBA12465. The sequence goes on from CAZFBV010000002.1 coordinate 24,535, forward strand.
TTTATATGAGAAGCCGCTCATAAAAGAGATATTGCTGATCAGCTGGCCCTTCGCGGCTTATGCTATCCTGCAGAGATTATACACGTATCTGGATTCGGTGCTCTTATCGGTTTTGGCCGGAGATATTCAAGTCGGCTTATATCAAGTCGCCTTCAAGATAATTTTCGCGCTGCAATTCCTGCCGTCCGCTTTCACGGCTTCGCTCTATCCGGCCATGAGCGCTTATTGGCACGGCAACCGCGATCAGCTTCTGGTCTCTTTCGAGCGAGCGATGAATTATCTGATTATCATCTCTCTGCCGATAATCGTCGGCGCCATCGTTTTAGCCAATAAGATCGTCTTGCTTTTTAAGGCCGGATACGACGGCGCGATCCTGCCGTTGCAGATATCTATTATCTCGCTGTTATTCATCTTCTTGAATTTCCCGATCGGTTCGCTCTTGAACGCCTGCGACGCCCAGCGGAAGAACACCCGCAACATGGCGATAGTCGCAGTCATGAGCGTTTTGATCAATCTGGCGCTTATTCCTTATTGGCAGGCGACCGGTGCGAGCATTACGGTTCTGGCTACTAATTTCTTGATGTTCATTCTCGGCGTCCTGTCAGTCAAGAAGATCATCGCCTATCGCTTGCGCAAGAATCTGAAAACTTTCTTGAAGGTCATGGCCGCTTCTATCATCATGGGCCTGATAATCATGGTCGGGAAGGCTTATCTCAATATCTTCATCATCACGATTTTGGGTGGCGGCATCTATTTCGGCTGCTTATATTTATTCGGCGGTTTCAGCCGGGCGGATATCGAGAGCGTAGCGAAATCTTTCAAGCGCGGCAAAGACGCGGCTCAAGCTGCACCGGTTATCGAAACAAATATCTAATTATGAATATCCTGTTATGAATATCCTGTTATGAATATCCTGCTGACGACAATCGAATTTCCTCCATTCAAGGGCGGCGTGGCTAATTATTATGGTCATCTAGCCGACTCTTGGCCGAAGGCGGATAATTTCTCCGTTCTGGATAATAATAATGGCGAACTTATTTCCGGCGAAGTTTTTTGGCCTTGGCTGCGCGCTTTCCGGGCGATCAAGGAGAGGATAAAGAAAGATAAGATTGATTATATCCTGGTCGGCCAAGTGCTGCCGCTAGGCACCGTGATCTGGGATATGTCCTTATTCCGGTCCTTTAAGTATGCGGTCTTCTTCCATGGTATGGATTTGAGCTACTCTTTGCGGCGATTTCATAAAAGGATATTGACCGGGCTGATAATCAGGAGAGCCGATAAGATTATTTGCGCCAACAGTTACGTGAAATCGCAGATCGACAGGTTCTATCCGGCCGGAAGCGCCAAGACGATCATCGCCAATCCGGGCATACCAAAAAATAGGCCGCAGCCGCGAGAGGAATTATTAAATCATCTGAAGCTAAATTACGGCTTAGGGCAAGATAACGGATCGGTAAACCTGTTTACTCTGGGACGCCTCGTCAAGCGCAAGGGCGTCGATAAAGTCATAGCCGCTTTAAATAGCCTGCCTGAAGAATTATTGAATAAATTAAGATATTTTATAGGCGGCGCCGGGCCGGAAGGAGAATATCTGAAAGCGGCGGTTCCGGCGAGATTAAAAGATAAAGTAATTTTCTTAGGCAGTCTGAACGAAGAAGAAAAATGGGCTTGGCTGGATCTCTGCGATGTCTTCATCATGCCGGCTCGCGATATCCAGGGAGATTACGAAGGTTTCGGCATCGTCTATCTGGAAGCGAATCTTTGCGGCAAGCCGGTCATCGCCGGAGCGGCCGGCGGAGTCGATGATGCGGTGAAAGACGGCCTGAACGGCTTGATGGTCGACCCTGAAGATGAAAATAGCATCGGCGGCGCGATCATGAAGCTGGCGGCCGACAAGGAACTGCGCGATAAATTAGGCAGACAGGGGAGGGAAAGAGCTCTTAACGAATTCAATTGGCCGGCGCTCTCAGAAAAGCTGAGTCGGCAGATAAAAGAAAATATTTTATGATTTCCATCATTATTCCGGTCTATGACCAGGCGCAAAAATTAATCAAAACTTTGGCTAGCATCGCTCGCCAGACTTATCGCGATTATGAAGTGATCATCGTCAATGACGGCAGCCATGACCAGGTCGATCTCGTCTTCGCTAATTATTTCAAGAAATTGGAAACGGAAAATAAATATCTATTCATCTCCCAGGCTAATCAAGGCGCTCCGGCGGCGAGGAATCGCGGCTGGCAAGAGGCGCGGGGCGAATATCTTTTTTTCTGCGATGCCGATGCTATTATGAAACCGGAAGCTCTGGAGATCATGCTGAGGACTTTAGAGAGTAATCCTCAGGCCAGTTATGCTTATCCGTCTTTCAATTGGGGCAAGAAGCTGTTCAAGGTCGGAGATTTCAACCCCGATAAGCTCAAAGCCGGTCCGTATATCCATACGATGGCGCTCATCAGGCGGGCGGATTTTCCGAGCGGCGGCTGGGACATCGCTATCAAGAAATTACAGGATTGGGATCTCTGGCTGACCATGCTCGAACAGGGACATATCGGCGTCTGGGTGCCGCAAGTCTTGTTCACGGTTATGCCGGGCGGGACTATCAGCTCTTGGCTGCCATCTTTCGCTTATAAGCTTCTGCCTTTCTTAAGCCGAGTCAAGAAATATAATAATGCGGTTAAGACGGTTAAAGCCAAACACGCGCTGGCATAGCAATAAGTCTTTTTATGGCCTTATCAAGGACGAAATCTAGCAATATCAAATTCTTAGGCGCAGTTTTGGCGATTGCCGGAATTTTGACGGCGATATTAGCGGGCGCGATAATCCATAATAGCCGGAATAACGGGAGTCGAAATTTAGTCGTGATGATCAACCGGCGGGAAATAAAAGCCGAAATAGCCGCTACTCCCGAAGAGCAATATCGGGGACTGAGCGGCCGCAAGTCGATCTGCGCCGATTGCGGAATGCTGTTTAACTTTTCTGATTCCAGTCCCAAGACGTTCGTCATGCGCAATATGAAATTTCCGCTGGACATAATCTTCATAAATGACGGAGTCATCAAGAATATTGCCGCTAATCTAGCGCCGGAAGGCAGCGCTCCTAAGAATTTTTATGAAAGCGACGGTCCGGCCGATCAGGTTCTGGAAGTGAATGGCGGCTATTGTGAAAAATATAATATTAAATCCGGAGACAGTATATGGATAAGATAAATTTTAAAAAGATCGCTATCATCATGGCTGGCTTCTTAATTATCGAAGCCTGGTCTTTTTTAGTTTTTGCCCGCCCCTTTTTTAATGGAGCGATGTTGGCGATATTGAGTTTAGCTGTCATTGCTCTCAGCGTTTATCGCCTAGAATACGGCTTCTTGGCGCTCGTCAGCGAATTATTCGTCGGTTCGATGGGCCATCTGTTCTTCATCAATTTGAGCGCCGGGCAATTGCCGCTGCGGATTGCGATTTGGAGCGCTTTTATGGCCGTTTTTGCGGTAAAATTTCTAGTCCAATTATTCAAGCAGGGAAAGGAAGGTTCGTATTTAAAGAATCTCAAGGGTTTTGGCGAAAAAAGAGCTTTGTTTATATTAGGAATATTCATAATAATTTCTCTGGTTAACGGTTTGGTCCGCGGACACGCTCTCGGTTTGATTTTTTCGGACTTCAATGCTTGGCTGTTCTTTTTGCTGATAATCCCAGCTGTCGCTATCTATGGAAATAGGGAAGAAGAAAAAATCGCGCGCTTGAAGACGGTCTTCTTGGCTGGCGCTCTATGGATGAGCCTAAAGACTTTGATTTTCTTATATATTTTTACGCATGATGCGGCGATAGCGCCGGAAATATATAATTGGCTGAGAAGGACTTTGAACGGAGAGATGACTCCGACTAGCGCCGGTTGGCCGCGCATCTTCATCCAAGGACAGATTTATTCTGGTGTCGCTTTTTTCTTATGTTTCTGGATGAGCCAAGCGAGCTTCAAGATCAAGGAGATTTTTAAGCGCACAAATATTCTGTTTCTGCTGGCTGCCGGTTTCTTCTTGAGTACGCTAATCATCAGCTTCTCGCGCAGTTTCTGGGCCGGCTTGATAGCGGCTCTCGTTTTCAGCCTAGTTTTGATCTGGCGTTTTTATTCTTTTAAGAAGATGTTAATCGCTGGTGTTTGGCTAACCGGTTCTTTTGTCTTGAGTTTCGTGGTCATCTATGCTGTCGCCGCTTTTCCTTACATATACCAGACTAATTTCAGAGCTAGTTTCTTGGACAGAGTGTCTAATGGTAACGAAGCCGCCGTCGCTTCACGCTGGTCGCTTCTGCCGGCCTTGATGAAAGAAATCAGGAAAGAGCCGATCCTAGGCCAAGGTTACGGCGCGACTGTTACTTATAAGTCGAGCGATCCGCGGGTCCTACAGTCCAATCCTGACGGAATATACACGACTTATGCTTTCGAATGGGGCTATCTGGAATTATGGCTCAAGCTCGGCTTTTTGGGTTTAGCCGCTTATCTATGGTTATTATATCGACTGGTTAGTAACGGGATAATACTGGGCTGCAAGAACGGGCAGACGCTTTTTTTCGGCTTGGCCGCCGGCCTGGTTTTCTTGGCTATTACCAATATCTTCACCCCTTATCTCAATCATCCGCTGGGCATAGGAATAATCATCCTCAGCTCTTGTCTAATCCGGCCAAATAGGCTATATTAATTCTGAATTAAGCTTCAATATTTAAACTAAAATTATGAATGAACAAATCATCTCTCAGGAAGGCTACGACAAATTAAAAGATGAAATGAATTTTTTGGCGACAGTCAGGCGCAAGGAAATTGCGGAAAGAATCGAGCGCGCCAAGGAACTCGGCGATTTGAGTGAGAACGCCGAATATAGCGAAGCGAAAGACGCCCAAGCTTTGAACGAGGGGCGTGTTTTAGAACTGGCGAATACGCTTAAGAACGTGACCGTCGTCGATACCGCCGCCTCCAGCGGCGAAGTGAGCATGGGTTCTAAAGTGACAGTCAAGTCTGACAGCGGTGAAAAGCAATATACTATCGTCAGCTTCAACGAAGCTGATCCGCTTAACGGCAAGATCTCTAACGAGTCGCCGCTCGGCGTCGCTTTCCTGCATCACCATAAGGGCGATAACGTGGAAGTCGAGACCCCGAAAGGCGTAGTCAAATATAAGATCGTCAAGATCGATTAATTCTAAATAATATGCCGGCAGCCAAAGAAGCTAAACAAGAAGCTGAAGCCAAACAAGAGGCTATCGTTCCGTCGAACGAGCGCCAGGAACGCCTGAAGAAGCTGGAAGAATTGAAGCAGGCGGGTCTTAATCCTTATCCGGCTAAGGTTGAACGCGACCGTGAGATTGCTGCCGTATTGGCTGATTTTGAGGCTCTGAGCGGCTCTCAGGAGGCTTTTACCATCGTCGGTCGCCTGCGCGCCAAGCGCGAGCATGGCAACCTGGCTTTCGCTAACCTCGAAGACGCTTCCGGCAATATCCAGATTGCTTTCTCCAAGAAAGATCTCGGCGCTGATTCATATAAGAATTTTTTGAAATTCATCGACGTTGCCGATTTTATCCAGGTCAAAGGCTATGCATTTTTGACCCATAAAGGCGAGAAGAGCGTCATGGTCCGCGACTGGAAGCTGCTGACTAAGGCTTTGCGCCCGATTCCTGACGCTTGGTATGGCTTGAAGGACGAAGAGGAGAGATTGCGCAAGCGCTATCTTGATTTATTATTGAATCCTGAATTAAGAGACATATTCTATAAGAAAGCGATGTTCTGGGAAACCGTGCGTTTCTTCATGAAGAGCCATGGCTTTTTTGAAGTTGAAACTCCGACCATAGAGACGACGACCGGCGGCGCGGAAGCTAATCCTTTCAAGACGCATCACGATGATTTTGATCTTGATGTCTTCATGCGCATTTCCGTCGGCGAGCTCTGGCAGAAGCGGCTCATGGCCGCCGGCTATGAAAAAGTCTATGAGATCGGCCGCGTCTATCGCAACGAAGGATCGAGCCCTGACCATCTCCAGGAGTTCACGAATATGGAATTCTATTGGGCTTATGCCGATTATGAGATGGGCATGAAACTGGTGCAGGAATTATATCAGGAAATCGCTGTGCGTGTTTTCGGCAAGACCAAGTTTACGACCAAGGGTTTTGAATATGATCTGGCCGGCGAATGGCCGAAGATAGACTATCGCGCCGAAGTCCTGAAGCAGACCGGGATAGATGTCTTGAAGGCGACAGAAAAAGAGATGGCGGCGGCTTTAGAAAAACTGCATGTCAAATATGAAGGCAGCAATCGCGAGCGGCTGACTGATACCTTATGGAAATATTGCCGTAAGAATATCGCCGGTCCGGCTTTCCTGATCAACCATCCGAAGCTGGTTTCACCCCTGTCGAAAGCTAAGCCCGATAACCCGGAATTGACCGAACGCTTCCAGATAATCATCGCCGGCTCCGAAGTTGGTAACGGCTTCTCGGAATTAAATGACCCGCTTGATCAGCAAAAACGTTTTGAAGAGCAGCAGAAATTGATAGATAGGGGAGATAAGGAAGCGATGATGCCGGATTGGGAATTTGTCGAGATGCTCGAACATGGCATGCCGCCTACCTGCGGCTTCGGCTTCGGCGAACGTCTTTTCGCGTTTCTAGTCGATAAACCGGTTAGAGAAACGACTTTATTTCCATTAATGAAGCCTAAGAAGGAAGAAGAATAAAAAATATGCGCCTTTGGAGCTTATCGCCTAAATATCTAGACCGCCAGGGTCTTTTGGCGGTTTGGCGCGAAGGCCTCTTAGCCAAGAAAGTCCTAGAGGGGAAGACTAAAGGGTATAAGAATCATCCGCAACTAACAAGATTCAGAGAACAGGAAAAGCCAATAGACTATATTAAGGCTTATTTGCTAGGAATCTATCAAGAAGCAGTTAGCCGTGGCTATGAGTTCAATCGGGATAAAGCCGGCCTCTTGAAAAAAAATTTAAAAAATATTAAAGTAAGCAGGGGTCAGATAGAGTATGAATTCGCGCATCTCCTCAAGAAGCTGGCCAAGCGCGATCCGAGCCGCTATAATAGATTGAAAGGCTTGGCTAAACCCAGTCCCCATCCTTTATTTAGGATAGGGAAAGGCGGGATAGAAGCCTGGGAAAAGCGGCCGGAAAAATAAAATAATCATTCGGGGATCGTCTAACGGTAGGACAACAGGTTCTGGTCCTGTTTATTGGGGTTCGAATCCCTATCCCCGAGCAAGTAGACAAAATGCCACTTTCCGTGGTATTTTTGTTATATAAACAATAAAATTTAAAATATGAAAAATTTAATTTTATGCGATGACTGCGAGGTCGAAAAAGTATCAGCACTATGTAAACAGCTTGGTTATGGGATTGAAATTCAAGCCTTCCATAAGCCGAGTCTTTATGAAGAAAACCCTGAAATTATAAATGACTATAAAAAATATATTGATAAGATAGAATTCGTTTCAATGCATGCTCCTTTCGCCGATTTAAATCCAGGGAGTTCTGATCCCTTGCTTAGAGAGGTTGCAAGGAGGCGATTTGAATTAGCTTATGAGATTGCTATTAAACTTAATATATCTCATATAGTTTTTCATATCGGTTATGTCCCTGGCACTGGTATCCCTAAAAACTGGGCAGGAAGATGTATTAATTTTTGGAATGAATTTTTAGAGGGCAAATCAGAAAAGATGAATTATTATATTGAGAATATGTTAGAAAAGAGTCCAGAGATTTTATCTGATGTTATTGAGGGGATAGAAAAACCCAATGTTAAGGTTTGTTTAGATATTGGCCACGCTCATTGTAATTCTTCAGTATCAGTAGCTGACTGGATAATATTCCTAAAAGATAAGATTGGTTATGTGCATATGCATGATAATCACGGAGAAAAAGACGAGCATTTGGGATTCGGGCAGGGGAATATTCCTTTAGTTGAGGCTTTTAATTTATTAATTAAATATGCCCCTAAAGCAATATGGACACTTGAATGTAAAACAGATAGTCAGTTAGATTCTATAGAGTTTTTAAAGAAAAATGGGTTTTAATTACTTATTGTCGTTCCAATTGTATCCCAGACTCCGAGCTAAATAAAAATACACCCTTTGGGGTGTATTTTTATTTATTTTGAGAAAGGGATGAGAAGTTTATGCCCCGAAGCGAAGCATAGGGGTAAATCCCTATCCCCGAGCAAGAATAAAAAATAGGCTAATTTAAGCCTATTTTTTCTTATATATTGACAAATATGCTATCATGTGATATTATTTTTTTAGTTCTTTCTGGACGGAAAGATTGCCACTAGGCTCCAGAGTTATCTTTATCCTCTGTAAAATGTATAAAGAAAAGTTATTTAAAAACATCGTACGATGAAAAAAATTGAAATTACCGATGGTCCTTCAAGAGAGGAAATGTTTGACGGGTTACGTCTATTTGCAGAAAAAAGACTTATTCCTTTTCGCTTTATGGTAAGTGAGATAAGCGACAAGCAAACAATGGTAGCTGTTCTTCTTAGCGCAATTGAAGCGGTAGATGACGGTGGGGCTGATCATCATGCAAGCGGCCATTCCTGGAATCTTATTTTTTCCGTTAACAAACGCTTTGTTTCCGACGAAATTTTTATAATCAAACCGGAAAAACAAGAATCTGGCATAATTGCTAAAAAAGTAAGTTTCGAGTTCTTTCGTGGACTCGCTGAAGAAAATTATCTCGTTAGAGAGTTTAGAAAAGATTTAATAAGCGTTAAAGCTTATTATTCAACAAAAACTCGCAGGGGAAGTATCGAAATTGAATAAATAAAATGCTGAATGAAATAAGGCCGAACTTGTAATATAGTTCGGTTTTTTTATTATAGTAAAGTTCTAATCTTATCCTAAGCTCCGAGCACCTTAAAATAGCCCTATTTAAGGGTTATTTTTAGTAGGGAGAATTGAAGTTTGGAACGGATAGTGCTAGTATCAAAATAATAATAAAAATATGCTTATTAACTCAGGATTAAAAAAAATTATAGAAGCTAACGCTATGGGGCTCGCTACTGTCAGTAAAGTCGGAAAACCTCATAATATTGCTGTAGCATGTGTTAAGGTTATTGATGATCAAATAGTAATATCAAATGCGCATATCAAAGAATCAATTAAAAATTTAGTATATAACAATAATGTTTCTTTGGTCATTTGGAATCCTGAATGGGAAAAATCATGCGTAGGATTTGAGTTCGTAGGCACGGCGAAGAATTATACTTATGGAAAATGGTTGAAGTATGTACAAAGCTTACCGGATAATGAAGGATATAATATTATTAGCGCTATTGTTATTAAGGTAAAAAAAATAAAAAGGCTATTATCGTGATCGGTTGGCACAGATTAAAGTTTCAACTACATCCCAAACTCCGAGCAAATAGACAAAATACCACTTTTCGTGGTATTTTTGTTATATGGAAAACAGATAATAATTTAATATGTCTCTTAAAACAATTAAACAAATCAAGGAAAAGATTAAATATGAATGCTATAATTTAGGCCATATTGATTCATGGCTTTATGATAAACACCTATTAGCTGTAGAAAAATACGCTAATTTCTTATTGGAAAAACTGCCTAAAGCCAATAAGGAAGTGGTGCTATTGGGCGTTTGGTTGCATGATACGCAAAGGATTAGGGGAATAAAAGGCGACCATCAAAAAATCGGAGCGATTGAAGCCAAAAAAATAATGTTGGAATACGGTTATTCTTCCGACATGATAAAAAAAGTTCAAAACATTATTCTCACTCATAGTTGTGATGGCTCTATGCCAACAACATTGGAAGGCAAAATTTTAGCAACGGCCGATGCCATGACCCATTATGTAAATGATTTTTATCTGCAAATAGCTACTACTGGTCAAAGAAGTCTGTCTGAATTCAAAGAATGGGCGTTAGAGAAATTAAACCGAGATTATAATAAAAAGATATTTTTTTCGTTCGCCAAGAAAGAAATCAAGGAAAGACATCTAGTTTTAATGAAATTATTTACCATGAAATAAAATGAAAAAACGAACTAAATTAATTTTGGCTCTTACTTTTCTTTCATTTTTAGGTTTGCTTTTTTATCTGACCACGCGTTTATATATTTTTTTCTCGAATGATTATAATGTTTTTGGTTTCATCATTTCCTTTCTTCTGCTTGCGGCCGAAGGCCACTCTATTATCCACTCCCTCGGTTTCATAATCGGCCTTATCAAGTTGAGAAAACCCGGCGTGAATTATCATCGTCACGTTGAATTGGACAGGAAAAATTTGCCGTCGGTGACTATCATGGTGCCGGCCAGGAACGAGCCCGTTGATATTTTGGAAAAAACTTTTATTTCTCTCCGATCCTTGGATTATGAGAATAAAAAAATCGTCTTTTTAGACGGTTCCGATGAGGAGTATATTGCGGCTAACCGTAAATTAGCTGAGCAATATGGCTTAGAATACTATCATCCGCAGGAAAAAACAAAAAGCAAAGCGGAGATAATCAATCGATATCTGCCGAATATTTCCAGTGAATATTTATCTGTTTTTGATGCCGACCAGAATCCTTTGCCGGAATTTTTAATGGAAACGGTCGGACTGGCCGAGTATTCAAAAAAAATAGGTTTTGTCCAAACGCCGCAATTATATACCAATTTTAATGATAGCCCGATTGCCCGCGGCGCCACTTTTCAGCAGTCTATTTTTTATGAGAATGTTTGTGAATCGAAGGGAAAATCCGGAGCCATGTTTTGCTGCGGAACAAATTTTTTAATGAGAACCGAGGTTTTAAAAAAGGTCGGAGGATTTGACGAATATTCCGTTACCGAAGATTTTGCCACTTCCGTGAGAATTCATTCACTTGGTTATCGTTCAATATACTATAATCATGTCAGAGTTTTTGGCTTGGCGCCGGAAACATTGCCCGCCTATTTAAAGCAGCAATTTCGCTGGTCGGCCGGGTCGGTCGGAGTTTTACGGCGGTTATTTTTAGATTCTATCCATGGCCGCCTGAATTTAACTATCGGGCAAAAATGGGAGTATTTTTTGTCGGCAACTTATTATTTTGTCGGTTGGTCTTTTTTAATCTTAATGATCTGCCCGATTCTTTTTTTGCTTTTTAGAGTGCCTTCTTATTTTGCCAACCCCTATTTATATTTAGGTACTTTTATTCCATACTACGTCTTAATGCTGCTCACTTTTTACGCTACGATGAAGAGAAGGCATTATAAAGCGAAAAATGTTTTTACGGGAATTATTATGGGATCAATCAGTTATCCGGTCCTAATCAAATCAACCACTGCCGCTATTTTTGGTAAAAAAATAACTTTTGAGATAACCGATAAGGGAAAAACCGGAAAAATGAGTTTTTGGAAATTGTGGCCCTGGACGGCAATGATTGCTTTAAATCTATTGGCGATTACCAATGGCCTTCTTCATATCGCCGAAAATTATTATGCTATTGGTATTAATATCTTTTGGTGCGCTTATCATTCGTTATTGCTTTCTAATATTTTTAAACTAAATAAAAGTCCCAAAATATAAAAATAATATTATGAAAAAGAAACTCGAGCCGCTTAGTCCCGCCGTCGCCCTGCGATATATAGAAGAAGCCAGGATTACGGAAGAATTGGCCATTCCCGTATATTCAAGCCATATCAAGCAGACTTTATTTTGGTCCGGTATCCCCAAAAATAAACAAGATAAGATCATTTCCGGTTTAAAAATTTTAGAGAGCGATTCGGCGAAACATGCCAAGATATTGAAAATATTAAGCGATAATTATAAAAAAAATATTAAATAATATGTTTAATACCAGAGACTATCGTGTATATTTTACGCAATTATATCAGATTGAATTGAATATGAAACGTAAAGCGGAAAAGCTTTTAGAATTAATTGATGATCCTATAGCAAAAAATAAGCTTCAAAGTATAATTGATGATGAAATTAAACATATAAAAATCGTTCAAGCTATGAAGGATTTAATTTAAAATAACCCATATGACGAAAGTAAAAGCCGCTATTATACCGGTTGGCGGCTGGGGGACACGTTTTTTACCGATTACCAAAAGTATTCCCAAGGAGATGCTTCCGCTAGGCAATAAGCCGATAATACTGCACGTAGTTGAAGAAGTGGTCGCTTCTGGAATTACTAATATTATTTTTGTCGTTGCGCAGCACAAGCAAGTTGTCGAAAGTTTTTTTTCCAGCAATGAAATGCTGGAAGATTACTTTATTAAGCTGGGCGCCAAGGATCAGGTTGAAAATTTAAAAAAGATTTCAAAAATGGCCGATTTTGATTTTGTCTATACAAAAAATGCCCATGGCAATAGCAGCGCCCTCGGAGCGATAAAACATCTTGTAAATAATGAGCCCTTTATTTTAGTTTGGTCAGATGAAATTATATTTTCAAAAACAAAGCCAAGAATCAAACAATGCCTGGAAACTTTTGAGAAATATAATAAGCCGGTAATTTCGGCGGTGAAGATTGAAGACCCGATTAAGCGTCAACGATATGGAATGGTGGAGTTAAAAAATTTGCCCGGTGAAACTGATATTAAAGAAATAACTAAAATAGTGGAAAAACCGGCTTTAGGAACAGAGCCGTCAGAGTACGCCGCTCATGGCGCTTATATCTTGACGCCGGAAATTTTTGAGGCTTTTGAGGCTATTTCTGACGGCGACGGTAGGGAAGTCGGATTAGTTGAAGTGATAAATGTCATGAAGGAAAAGACGGGTTTGCTGGCTAAAATAATTCCCGATGGCCATTATCTGGATTGTGGCAACCCATTAGAATATTTGTATTCGCAGATAGACTATTATGCAAATTATTCCGAATATTCCGAAGAAGTGATAAAGCATCTCAGTAATGGGGTTTGCAAGCGATATTAAATTCATGGGAATTATGAAAAATGCTATTATAATCCATGGTACTTACGGAAATCCTGATGAAAATTGGTTCCCTTGGTTAAAAGAAGAATTAGAAAAGATGGGATACAGGGTCGATGTGCCGTCATTTCCGACACCGGATAATCAAAGTTTAGGATCTTGGATGAATACTTTTGGAAATCCCAAGGATAAACTCAACACCGATTCTATATTGATTGGGCATAGCTTGGGGGCGGTTTTTATCTTAACTATACTCGAGTCGCTGGACAGCCCGGTAAAGGCGGTGTTTTTAGTTTCCGGTTTTCTGGGATTATTGGGCAATAAAGAGTTTGATGATCTGAATATTTCTTTCGCGACTAAAAAATTTAACTGGGAAAAAATCAAATCTAATTTTAAGAAAATTTATATTTATCATTCGGATAACGATCCATATATACCGCTGGAAAACGCTAAAGCAATATCCAAAAATCTCGGCGGCAAACTAATAGTTATCAAAGATGCCGGACATTTTAATTCAAAATCCGGGTATGATAGATTTGATAGGCTCTTAGCAGATATAAAAAATTATGAATAGAAAATTATTTTTATCAGTGCTTAATATTCTAATGCTCTGTATCGTCATTACCGCGGTCAGTATCGCATTTATAGAAAATAATAGATGGATGGGGGTTATTTTACTAATCCTTGCTCTATTATGTATCGTTTCATTGATACCGTTTAAAGTCGATTTGAAGTCAATTCTGCCGGACATATTTTTTGGTTTAATCGATAACGGTATATTGGCCGTCTTGGCAATATTCGGCGGACATTTTGCCGGAGTAACTGGGGCTATTTTGGGCGGCGTGGTCGGCAACGCCATCACTGACGGAATTGCCGGAATATTTGAAGGGCAAATGGCTGAAAAATTAAGATCAAAAAGCGTTGCAGAGGAGAGGACTATGTTAAAATCAGCCGTTGGCAAGATGGCCGGTTGCTTATTGGGTGCCGGCGTTGTTTTAGCTATTGATAGCATCATTAGATTTTGAAAGGAATATGCTATAATTATTAAATAAAATAATTAAAAGATAAAATATTATGGCTAAAGAAATAGAAAATTGGTGGGATGAAACGTCGAAATTTTATCAGAAGTCATCAACAATACCATTGCGTTCGGCTCATTATGGACCGTATTCTCCCGATGAATCCGCATTTAATTTATTGGGCAGAGTAAAAGGAAAAAAAATTTTAGAGATTGGATGCGGCGGCGGACAATGTTCCGTGGCATTTGCGAAACAGGGAGCCATATGTACCGCCTTGGATTTATCGCAAGAGCAGCTAAGATATGCCCGGAAACTTGCGGCAGACAACAAGGTCGCTATAGATTTTCTTAAAGGCAGTTTTCAGAATTTAGGCAAGATTAAATCTAATAGCATTGATATCGTTTTTTCCGCGTATGCTTTGCAGTACTCGCCGGATTTGAATAAGGTCTTTAAACAGGTTTACAGGATATTAAAAAAAGATGGAATTTTCGTTTTTTCTTTCGATCATCCCTTTTGGAGTATTATTAATCCGGCCACCCATAAGATAGCGGACAGCTATTTCAACACAGGCAAGCATACTCTCGTAAAGACATGGGCTGACAAGAGTCGGCATAAATTCGTGTATTATCGGGTAAAACTAAGCGATATTTTTGACGCTTTAAGAAAATCCAGATTTTTAGTCGATAGAATTATCGAGCCTATCACATTCAAGAATCAAACCGCCTGGGTAAACGGGCCATGGAAACAAATTTATCCAAAAAAGCAGCTGAAATTACTCGGGCCAACTATCATTTTTAAGGCTATAAAGGGCGGAGAGTTTAAATGAGAGGAAATTGACAGAAAATATATCAGATGATATATTTTTTTGTTAAGTCCGTTCATTAACATAAATAATCCAAGTATATTCACCTCTAAAACCTAGATCATGAAAAGACTATTCTTAATCAGCAGCTCTAAGTATCAGGGTCGCGGTTTTTGGGACCATTGTTCTGATTCTTTAGAAATTTTTTTAGGTAAGCCTGACGGAAATCGGAATAAGGTTCTATTTATCCCCTTTGCTAAAGCTGACGGAGATTATGACGGTTATACAAAAATAATTTCCGAGATTTTAAGCAAATTCGGGTATGAAGTTATTGGACTTCATACCTATAGCGTTAAAGTTTATGCTTTGATGGATGAAAAAATCTGTGCCGTCTGCGTTGGCGGCGGGAATACCTGGCTGCTTGCCAATCATCCAGATGTAATAAATTTGAGTCATGCCATTAAGAAGAAAGTTGATAACGGCTCATGGAAATACATCAGCGCTAGCGCGGGTACGGTCATGGCTGGTGATTCTATGATTACTACCAATGACATGTGTCCTCTTAATGTCATAAAAAGTACGGCGGGATTCGGATTGGTTCCATTCCAGATCAACCCGCATTTCGTTCCCGGAGCATTAGTCGGCAAGCATATGGGGGAAACTAGGGAAGAGCGGATTAAGCAGGTGATTATCCATAACCCCGATTGGCGCGTTGTCGGATTGCCCGAAGGATGCTGGATTGAAGGCGTCGGTGAAAATTACATTCTTCATGGAACTGGCGAAGCAGTTATTTTCCGCAAGGACGATAATAACTCAATCTGGCTTCCCGGCGAACCTTTTGACGGCCAGGGAATGTTATAAAGTTATTTTTGTATCGTTTAAAGGAGCCTATCAATTATTTGATAGTCTCCTTTTTTATTTATTGAAAATGATTGACGTTAAAAAGAATTGACTTATTTCATTAAAAATATTATAGTTATCTGTCAACTATTTTGACTACTTTAACAATTAAATAATAACTAAACTAAGGAGGAGTATACATGGAAAAATTTGTAGTTTTAGGCCATCCTTTAATTCAGGATAAAATGGCCATTCTTAGGAATAAGGAAACCGGCCGAGAAGAGTTTAGAAGATTGGTGGAGGAAATAACCATGTTCATGGGTTATGAGGTGACTAAGGATTTGTCTTTAGTCGCTGCGGAGGTAATAACTCCGATGGGAACAGCCTCGGTTAGAATCGTTTCCGAGAAGAAGCCTTTTATCGTCGCGATTCTTAGAGCTGGCGACGGCATGGTGCCGGGCATGCTCAAGATCATGCCTACCTTAAAAGTCGGACATTTAGGGATCTTTCGCGACGAAGCGAGCTTGCAGCCGGTAGTGTATTATAATAAATTGCCGGACGATTGCTCGCAGCGGGACGCTATTCTACTCGACCCCATGTTAGCTACCGGAGGTTCGGCCTCTTGTGCTATAAGATTGTTAAAAGACAAGGGAGTGAAGAATATTAAATTCATGTGTCTGGTGGCTTGCGTAGACGGGATCAGCCGGATCAATACCGATCATCCTGATGTGCAGATCTTCTGTGCGGCTCTTGATGAAAGATTATTGAAGAACGGCTATATCTTTCCCGGGTTAGGCGATGCCGGTGACAGATTATACGGAACCAAATAAAATTTGCAAGATGAGCAGAAAAAAACAGATAAAGCTTAATGGAGCTTTATTCGAACGGCTTTTTAGCCGGAGAGAGATAATGAAAAAGGTCAATGAGTTTGCGCAGAGAATCATGTTTGATTATCCGCATCCTGATAATCCGCCTATACTGCTGATAGTTCTAAATGGCGGCCTTTATTTCGGCGTCGATTTATCACGAGCCCTAGAAAAGATCGGCCGCAGCCATATGATTGATACTATCAGCCTTAAGAGCTATGATAATGACGAGAATGGCGGCGCTGTCGAGATAGTCAATTATCCGCGCCTAAACCTTGCGGGCAGAGACGTAATCGTTGTCGAAGACATTATTGATCGTGGTGATACTTTGAATTTCTTAAATAAGCATCTGCTGGGCTTGAAGGAACCTCCGCGCTCAATTCAATATTGCGCGCTGCTGATAAAAACGAATCATGCCCCGTTAGAATTTATTTTAGGATATGCTTGGTATATCGGACCGGAATGGATCGTAGGCAACGGCATGGATTCCAATCAGGAGGCTCGCGGTTTAACTGATATCTATATAAAAAAGGTATCTTGAATCGCTTAATCCTATTAAGAAAATAAACGAGCAGATGAAAATCGCTCGTTTTTTATTTTATGGACAAAATAGTGCTTTTTATGCTATTTTTATTATAGGTAGGGGGACAAAAATAATAAAATAATAAACATATGGAACAAGAAAAAAATAAGTTAATCTATTGGACGCCGCGGCTCTTATCGATTATCTTTATACTGTTTTTGGCCATTTTCTCCTTAGATGTTTTCGGCATAGGTTTGGGTTTCTGGGCGACAGCCATGGCTCTTCTCATGCACAATCTTTCGGCCCTTATCCTGTTAGTCGTCCTTTTGATTTCTTGGAAGCATGAGATAGTCGGAGGAATCGCCTTCATCTTAGCCGGAGCGGCCTATATCTTGCTGCTGCTGCTAAACGTCGGCCGATTCGAATGGTATATACTGTCCTATTCTCTGATAATTGCCGGCCCCGCCTTTTTGATAGGAATCCTGTTTCTTATCGGTTGGCGCAGGAAAAATAATAATTAATATGTCTAGACGCATCATCAAGAAAGTTTTGCCTGAATATTTTCAGGATATTCTCGACGGCAAGAAAAAATATGAACTTCGGCTTAATGATTTCGATATCGAGCCCGGAGACATTTTAGTGCTGGAAGAATATACTTCAGCCGATCCTAAGGCGAGAAAAGCGACCGGCAGGAAGCTTGAAAAGCAGGTTACTTATCTAAGGAAATTTAAGCTTCAGGATTTATGGTGGAGCGAGGAAGACATTAAAGAGAAGGGGATACAGATAATTTCTTTTGAATAAGCTTCGTATTCAATCGGTATGAAAAAAGATTTCAGTTTAAAGATGATCTATTATCTGTCATTGATAGGTTTTTTTGCGATCTTCTCGACTACTATCTCGAAAAGCCCCGTGCTGCCGCTATATGTGAATGCTTTAGGCGGAAGCGATCTGATCATTGGTTTGATTTCCGCCTTTTCTCCTCTGGCGGGAATATTGTTCAGTTTTCCGATCGGGTTATTATCGGATAAGATCGGGAGAAAGAAATTACTGCTGGTTTCCGGAATAATCTTTTTAATCTCTCCTTTGCTGTATCTTTTGGTCAGTTCTCCGATCTGGCTCATTCCGATAAGATTTTTCCATGGGATCGCTACGGCGATTTTAGGGCCGATCGCCTCGGCGATGATTGTTAAAGCCTATTCGACGTCAAAGGGGGAGAAGCTCGGATATTATTCATCGGCTACGCTTGTCGGCCGAGCCTTAGCCCCGATGCTGGGCGGCTTCATGATCTCTTATTTCGTCAATACGGGATTTCCTTTGATCCAATATAAATTTGTCTATGCAGCCGCTTTTATCCTGGCGATTCCTGTATTCGCCTTGATATTGATGCTGCAAGATGAAGGGAAAGACGGCTTAAGTGTCAATATCCAGGATTTTTTTGCGGATCTGAAATATTTTTTCGCGAATAAACGATTGTCCTCTACGGCTTTGATCGAGATGGCCACCTATTTCGCTTATGGTGCTTTTGAGACTTATCTGCCTTTGTATCTGACTCAATTAGATATTCCCGCCCGGCAGATCGGCCTCATTTTTTCCATGCAGATCCTGGCTATCGCCCTATCAAAGCCGTTTTTTGGCAAATTAGCCGATAGAGTCGATAAAAGGAAGTTGATATTGATAGGAGTCTTGGCTCTCGGCTTAGCTATAGGACTCTTGGGTTATTTCCAGACGGTTAGCGCCGCCATCGTACTGGGATTGCTTTTCGGTTTAGGTTTGTCTTTTTCGACGGTCACTACTAGCTCTTACGTCGCGGAAGTGACCAGACAGGATAAGTTAGGATCTTCTCTCGGGGAGCTGTCGTCTATTATGGACATCGGCCAGACGATCGGTCCCTTCGTTACCGGGGTGGCGATAACTTATTTTTCCTTCAAGATCGGCTTCTTGCTGTCGTTGGCGCTCGCTGTTATTACCGGATTGGTGTTCTATATCTATAATTGGAAAAAAAATGATAATATTTAATTATGTCTATACTCTTAAAGAATCTTTTTAAATTTTTCAGCTCGATTCTGAGGGGCATGAAGGACGCTAAGTTCCGCAGCCTCTTGTTTTTCGTGCTGGTTATCCTCCTTATCGGCACTTTTTTCTATCATAAGGTAGAGGGCTGGCGCTGGCTGGATTCTTTCTATTTCAGTTCCATATCTTTGACGACCGTCGGCTACGGTGATATCACTCCTAAGACGGATATCGGAAAAATATTCACGATTTTCTATATATTCTCGGGCGTCGGAGTGATTCTCGGTTTCATAACTTCGGTAGCCAATAAAGCCCATGAGAAGAGCTTGGCCGAGAATCTGATTGAAAAAAAGCGTCAAGAAAGAAATTGAAGATCATATATGCGGAAATCATATTATCTATTTTTTTTAATATTCATTGTTTTGGCTATTACCGCCGGTCTGCTATTGAGCAGGCGCACATCCATGAAAAAAGAAGCGCCAGTAGCCGAACCGAAAATGACTGGCGATATTGATAATGTTTCCAAATCAGATTTTATAAGAGTGGACAATCTTGTTTCCGGCCAAGCTATCCAGAGCCCTCTGATTATCAACGGGGAAGCGCGCGGCAATTGGTTTTTTGAGGCTAGTTTCCCGATCAAGCTTTATGACGGGAGCGGCCGCTTGATCGCGACGGCCATAGCTCAGGCGCAAAAAGATTGGATGACGGCTGATTTTGTGCCTTTCAAGGCTGAACTGAAGTTCGATAGCGCTACCAGTACGGACGGCACCATAGTTTTAGAGAAAGATAACCCTTCCGGCTTGCCTGAGAATTCCGATCAATTGAGTTTGCCAGTGAAGTTTTTGCCGGTCCCTGAGAAGATGAAGATAAAAGTCTTCTTCAACAACGATAAATTTGATCCGGAAATCTCCTGTAATAAAGTTTTTCCGTCAGAACGGGAAATAACTAAGACGCCAGCCGTTGCTCGCACCGCCTTGGAAGAATTGTTGGCAGGGATCAACCCGGATGAAAAAGAGGCTGGTTTCAGCACTAGTATCAATCCCGGCGTCAAAATAAAGAGTTTGACGATTGAAAATGGAGTGGCTAAGGTTGATTTTAACGAGCAGTTGGAAGCGCAAGTCGGCGGTTCGTGTCGAGTAACGGCTATCAGGGCGCAAATCGCTGAAACTTTAAAACAATTTTCGAGTGTGGAAAGCGTAGTGATTTCGATAAACGGCCGCAGTGAAGACATCCTGCAGCCTTAGTCATAAAATATTTGAGGATATCGCCGGATTATGTTAAAATATAGGAGCTAATTCACTAAGATAATTCCCGCTTTTCATATTTAATGGAAAGACGCGAATTCAACTATCTATGGAAAAGCCGCTTGAAGATTTTGTTTCACATGATAGAAAGTCTTTTGAATGGAAATTGGGCAAGATTTTAGCTTCATCCTTATCCGGGTTCATTGCCGGGATAATCGTGGCTTCAATCTTTTTTTTAACACTGTTCGATCTGACCTTCAAAGGCAATAATCTTGGTTTCTAAATAAAAAAATATGAAGAAAATATTAAAAGTGGTCATTAGCCTTATTTTAGTTGTTTTATTTGTGATTGCTTTGATAGCGATAGCCGGGATGTATAAGTTTAATTCTGCTAAGGATATCCAAGCGCAACCCGAAGTAAAATCTGGCCCGAAGGATGTTACTTATATGATTGACGGACAGCCAGTCACCTTGAAAAGCGGCGCTGTTTACTTTGGCAATGATGCGACCGGAGATTTGAATGGAGACGGCAAAGATGACACTGCTTTTATTCTCACCCATGAAACCGGTGGCAGCGGCACTTTCTATTATATCGCTGTTGCTTTGGCGGGTAATAACGGCTATCAGGGCTTGAACGCTTTGCTTTTGGGCGACAGGATCGCTCCGCAGACGACGGAGATAAAAGACGGTAAAGTCATAGTCAATTACGCGGACAGGAAAGCGGACGAGCCGATGACTGCCGTTCCTTCGGTCGGCGTTTCCAAATACTTCCAAGTCTCAAATAACCAGCTGGCGGAAGTAGCGGCACCGGCGTCGGTACAGATGGCCAATCCGGCTTCGACTAATTGCTTGAAGCAGGGAGGTAAGATTGAAATTCAGACGCGCGGCGACGGCGGACAATACGGCCTATGTTATTTTGAAGATAACCGAGCTTGCGAAGAATGGGCGCTTATGCGCGGCGATTGTCCTCTGGGCGGAAGAAAAACGACCGGCTTTGATACGATCGATCAGAAATATTGCGCCTGGCTCGGCGGTGATACCTATGCTGTGCCTGATTCGATCTGCACTTTCAAGGACGGATCAAAATGTCCGACTATAGATTTCTATAATGGCAAATGCCCTTCCGTTTAAAGCTATGATAGACCAAAAAGATAATGGAAAAACGTGGCACGAAAAACACGTCGTCAGCTCTACCTGGGGGCAGAGAGTAGCTGACAGCACGGCTAACCTGATGGGTTCTTGGAAATTCATCATCGGTCAGACTATCTTCGTCGTCCTGTGGATGTCGCTTAATGCTGCCGCCTATTTGAATCATTGGGACGCTTATCCGTTCATTCTGCTTAATCTGATTTTCTCCACCCAGGCCGCTTATGCCGCGCCGATTATCATGATGGCGCAGAATCGCCAGAATGATCGCGACCGCTATCAAGCGAAAGAAGATTATTATACCAATGTCCAAGCTAAGAAAGAAATAGAAGAATTGCAGAAGGCGCTGGCTCGGATCGAGAATGATAAGCTGGATAAGATAATCAAGATATTAGATCAAGCCTCTAGGTAAAAGCGATCAGCTTGAATCGTCTTCATATATAAAAACCCTCTGTTTATCCAGAGGGTTTTAAGTTTTCTACCGCTTGCTTGATGAGTTTCCGGAGTCTGAGGCTCCGATTGATAGCGTCTTCCCAATTATATTCCGGCAATAAGAATCCGCTGATATCCAGCGGCCGGCCGATAATCATCCGGCCGCGATGTCCGCCCATATCGATGTGCAAGTTTATCCTTGATCCATACTTGATGGGCATGATCGGCTGGATGCCTTCCAGAAGAATAGGGATTACCTGATCAGGCTTGGCCTTGATGATGGTCAAAGCCGGTCCGACGCGGCATTCGCCGATGCTTCCGTCTCTCGTTCGTGTGCCTTCGAAGAACATGACCAGATTATCGTTCCTCAATAAATGGCTGAATTGACCGATCTGATTCTCTATTTTCCGGCGGTGGCTGCTGCCTCGAGATACTGGAACGGTCTTAAGGGCTTTGAATAGTATCCGTAAGAAACCGTTGAAATAGAAATTGCTGGTTTCGGGTACATTGAAAGCTAAGCGCCGTTGATGGAAAATTATATCCCTGAATCTCATCGTCCCTAAGGCGATCAGGAATGAATCGATCAAAGTCTGATGGTTAGACAGGAATAAGACCCTGCCTGTCTTAGGCACGTTTTCGCGCCCGATGATCTCTATCCTATTGCCGACCCGGAATATCAGGCAGGCAATGGAATAGATGATGATTCTCAGGAGATAGATTGCCAGGCTGTCTAGGCGTTTCGGAGTCATGAATATCAGGAAGACGATAGTGATGATGACTGGCGAAAGGAGCAGCAGGATCAGATAAATCAAGCAGTAGACCGAAAAATCAAGGAACTTTTTCATGGTCTGATTTTTAAATTACTATCTCAATCTTATCACAGATCTATTAAAAATCCGACCTAGTTTCCCAGGTCGGATATTTTGACGAATTTTACCCCTTTGGCTTTGAGGGCAGGAATGATAGCTTTAAGGGCTTCGGCCGTCTTCGGAGCATAGCGTCCGCCTGACAGATGGAAAACGATGATCGAGCCGTCTTTGGCGTTATTTAGGACATTCTTGACGATGCCGGCGCTATTAGGATTAAAGGCATCGCCGCTAGCTAAATCCCAGCCGATCACGGTCAGGCCGATTTTCTTGGCTATCTCCAGGTCGGCTTGGCCGTGGCAGCCGCCGGGGAAGCGGAAGAATCTAGGAGTCGAGCCGGTTAATTCGGTTAAAATCGCTTGCGCCTTCTCAATATCTCCGGCTTTATCCTTATTTTTTATCGTTCCCAGGCCATAGCAGCCGGAAGTGAAGCCGCGATGGTCATAGGAATGATTGCCGATCTCGAACAGGGAATCAGAGGCGATGTCCTTGACTGCTTCCGGATAAGCTTGAGCCCAGAGGCCGGTAATGAAGAAAGTAGCCGGCGCTTTTTCTTGGCACAGGATTTCGATGATTTCTTTATTATATAAACTTTTCTCTTGGCCAGATTTCAAGCGCGCTAACATCCCGTCAGTCATATCGGCATCGAAAGTCAGGGCGATCTTCACGGTTTTGGCCGGCAAAGAATCCTGAATCTGCAAATGCGGTTCTGTTTGAGAAGAAGCGAGGCTAGGGAGCGCTAAAGCGGAAAAGGCAATAATGGAAAGAACTATCTTTTTCATAATCATTGGTTTTTAATCAAAGGTTATTATGGCTTTATCCAGTATAGTGAAATATTGGGCAGAAAGCAATTTTAGGGTATAATTAAATCATTATGTTAAAATATCTCGTCTTCATCGGAATGTCGGCGCAGTTCATCGGGATTTTTTATTATGGTCGAGATGTTATCAGAGGAAAAGTGAAACCTAATAAGGTCTCCTGGCTGATGTGGTCGATCGCTCCTCTTATCGCTACGGCTGCCGGCTTAACGAGCGGCGCCAGATTGTCGATCATTCCGGTTTTCATGTCGGGTTTTGGCCCGTTATTGATATTAATTCTGTCTTTATTTGTTGAGAAATCGTATTGGAAATTAGAGCCATTTGATTATCTGTGCGGAGTTTTTTCATTATTAGCTTTAGTCCTCTGGGAAATAACTGATCAACCCTGGGTGGCGATCATTTTTGCAATTCTGAGCGATCTATTCGCGGCTATTCCGACTTTGATAAAATGCTGGAAACATCCAGAAACAGAAAATCCGGTCGCCTATTCAACCGGTTTATTCAGCGCTCTCACCAGCTTCGGGGCCATAAGAATATGGGGGTTTGCGGAATTGGCCTTTCCAATTTATTTGATTTTTATTAATTCTTCATTAATTTTTGCTATTATAAGGAAAAAAATATCACGAATTGTGGCTTAAGGCTTTAATATTGACAAAATATTAAAATAATGATATAGTATTATTTCAGTAAATCGAACTTTCAAAATAACATAAATCATCCTAAATTCTCAGATTATGGTTGAATTTCAAGAAATCTTAGAAAGCGGAAATCATTCCGGGCGGATAGGATCGGCATCGATCATCCCCAGTAAGAATAAGATCATCCTTAACCGCGAACATGTCGCTGGTGCGGCTATAATAGAAAGGCCTTTCAGCGATTTTTTCGATGAAGGCGGGTTATTCGATGAAGACGAGCTATTCTATATCAGTTCGGAGTATGAAGCTGCCAGATATCTGGATAAAGAAATCAAGAAGCGCCGTCGTCCGGATAAATTCGGCCAGCCAGCGGGAAGTCCTCGCAATGATTATTCCCATGATAATCTTAAGACTATGCCACGGAACAAATTAAAGAGGATGACACGCGGACTTATCCGCGATTTCTACGGAAAAAATTAATCAATGATGGCTCTAGCCATCTGAAAAGACAGGCATAAAACCCCTGTCTTTTTTCTTAGGCTTTATTCGGCCAAAGATGGTATAATAAAAAATATGAGCAAATATTTTCTCTATATTCTCAGATGCGCCGACAAGACTCTTTATACTGGGATAACCACGGATCTTGACCGCCGGGTAAGCGAGCATAATTCGACTAGCCGCGGAGCGAAATATACTTGCGGCCGCCGACCGGTTAAGCTAGTATATTCTCAAGCGTTTGCCGATAGATCTATGGCTTCCCGGGAAGAGGCGCGGCTTAAGAAATTATCTCGTCTCGAAAAATTAACCATAATAAGATTAAGAAAAAAGATATGATGGAAAATTATCAGCAGATCAAGAGTTCTGAAAATAGTCAGATAAAATTACTGGAAAAGCTGCAGGCGAAGAAATATCGCCAGGAATTTCAGCGTTTCGCGGTCGAGAATCTGGCGATCATCAGCGATGCGATGGAAGCCGGTTACGATTTTGAAGCCCTATTCGTGACCGAGGAATTTGCCGCCAAGCATCAAGACAAGCTGGAGCGCCTCCGGAATAATTCCCAATCCCCAGACTTTTTTATGATCAGTCCTAAACTGAATAAGCAGTATTCCAGCTTGGACACGCCGTCCGGTATTACCGCTGTTTATAAGATAAGGGGAAGGGAATTAGACGAATCATCGGTTGTCTATCTGAATAGCATTAGCGATCCAGGAAATTTGGGAACGATTATGCGCAGCGCTCTGGCTTTTGGTTTTGTTAATCTGGTTCTAGATGAGAACTGTGTCGATATCTATAATCCGAAAGTCATCTCGGCCGCTAAAGATGCGATTTTTAAGCTTAATATCATCGAGGATAAGGCCGGAGAATGGCTGAGAAGCGTTAAATTGCCTATTTATGCGACTAGTTCTCATAAAGGCGTTAATCTAGCCGAATTCAAGCCAGCTAAGGCTTTCTGCCTGGTTCTGGGAAGCGAAAGCCATGGGGTTGGCTCGGATATAATGAAGCTGGCTAAGACTAATCTGAAGATTGAGATGTCTAAAAATATGGAATCTTTAAATGTAGCGACAGCGGCCGCTATCCTGCTTTATGAACTCAAACGGCAATAAGCTTATCCGAATAGAAGAAGTAACCCTAGGAATAGATGATGATGAGAGAATCTTGAAATCCAAGATCTCTCAGATTTTAGATTTGCCGGAAACCGAGATTCTCGACTATGCCATCGCCAAGAAAAACATCGATTCTCGCCAGAAGAATATTCTTTTCGTCTATTCCTTGGATGTCGAGGTGAGAGATGCGACAGCCGTCAAGAAATGGGATATCCGCCATCGGACTAGGCTGTATGAGCCCTTTGTTTATCAAGAAAAAATAATAGGAAAGAAAATAAATAAGAATATCGTCATTGTCGGCAGCGGGCCCTGCGGCTTATTCGCCGCTTTATTATTGGCTAAAGCCGGGCTTAAGCCGCTCATCATAGAAAGAGGGAAAGATGTCGATTCCCGCGTGAAGGATGTCGATGATTTTTTTAAGAATAGGAATTTCAATCCTAGATCGAATATCCAGTTCGGCGAGGGCGGTGCGGGAACTTTTTCAGACGGTAAATTATATACGCTCATCAATGATCCGCGCTCTAAATATGTCTTTACCGAATTGATCAGGGCCGGCGCGCCTCAAGAGATCGCGACGAGCGCGACGCCGCATATCGGTACGGACAAGCTGCGCGGCGTCATTAAGAATATCAGGGAAGAGATAATCAGATTAGGAGGAACAATAAGATTCGAGACTTGTCTGACTGGATTGGAAATCAAAGATAATAAGATAAGTGCGGCGATTATTAATAATCATGAAAAGATACTGGCCGATGATTTGGTTCTGGCTACCGGCCACTCGGCCCGCGATACTTATCAGATGCTTTATGAGCAGGGATTAAAGATGAGCGCTAAAGCTTTTTCTATCGGATTGCGCATAGAGCATCGAGCCGAGATGATTAATCGAGCCCAATATGGCGCTTCTTATCAACATCCTAAGTTAGGAGCGGCCAGATATAAGCTGGTCCAACATCTACCCGATAAGCGGCCGGTTTACAGCTTCTGCATGTGTCCGGGCGGATATGTCATGGGTGCGGCTTCCGAAGAGGGCGGCGTAGTGACCAATGGCATGAGCGAATATGCTCAAGATGGCGTTAATTCCAATAGCGCCTTATTGGTTCCGGTTACGCCTGAAGATTTCGGCTCAGACCATCCGTTAGCCGGCATAGGATTCCAGCGCCGCTGGGAAAGAGCCGCCTATCTAGCTGGTGGCAGTAATTATTACGCTCCTGTCCAGCTGGTCGGAGATTTTTTAAGAGGTCGCGTTTCGAGTGAAATAAAAAGCGTTAAGCCGAGCTATCGGCCGGGAATAAATTTCGCTCCTCTAGCTTCCTGCCTGCCGAATTACGTCATTGCCAGCCTGCAAGAAGCTATTCCGCTTCTAGATAAGAAGATCAAAGGGTTTGCTCATCCCGATGCTGTACTTACCGGAGTTGAAACTAGAAGCTCGGCGCCGGTTCGAATCGAGCGCGACGAAAAATACCAATCCAATATTTCCGGAATCTATCCGGCCGGAGAAGGCGCCGGACATGCCGGAGGCATAGTCTCTTCGGCTATCGATGGCCTGATTATAGCGGAAGCTATTATCCAGAAATATATTAGTTTATAAATTATTTTTTATACTAAAATGAGTCAAAAGAAATTATTGATCGGTTTTATCGGTCAGGGTTTTATCGGCAAAAATATGGCCGATGATTTTGCCGCCCGCGGATACAAGATCGTCCGTTATGACAATGAAGATTATGCCGCCAATAAAGATTTGATCAAGGCCTGTGATTTTGTCTTTATCGCCGTGCCGACGCCAAGCACGCCGCAAGGCTTTGATGACAGTATTCTGCAGGAGGTGATGAAGCTGGTCGGCGATGGTAAAACCGCGATCATCAAATCGACCATCAAGGTCGGCACGACGGAAAAATTCCAGAAAAAATATCCGAAAAAGTATATCCTGCATTCGCCGGAATTCTTAACCGAGAAGAATGCTGTTCAGGATACGAAATTTCCGCCGCGCAACATCATCGGTTATACAGCTAAATCTAAAGTGAAAGCCGCGCCGGTCATGAAACTTTTGCCGGCATCCCCTCATAATTTCCTGATCGGCAGCCGGGAAGCGGAATTAATCAAATACATGGGCAATAACTTCCTTTTCTTAAAGGTCGTCTTTTCCAATATCGTCTATAATCTGGCGCGCCGCAAAGGAGTAGATTATGACGTCGTCGCCGATATCGTCGGCTATGATGCTCGTATTGGACACAGCCATCTCGCTATCTCTCATCAGAGCGGACTGCACGCCAAAAAAGGCCGAGGCGCCGGCGGCCATTGTTTTATCAAAGATATGTCGGCTTTCGTCGAAATGTTCCAAGAAGAAAAGCTCAAAAGCAAGGAAGATCGAATCGCCTTGGGTTTCTTGCGCCAAGCCGTCAAACTGAATAATCAACTGCTTCTGGATACCAAGAAGGATCTAGATTTATTAAGAAAAGTTTATCGGATAAAAGGATAGGAAATTTGTATATAAAAAAAGAAACCCAGTAGTGTTTTACTGGGTTTTGTTTTGTTGAGAAGTTATCTTAGGATATCTTCGCAACTACAACGGATGTTGATGATTCGTAGTTTTAATTCTGATGCCTACTCGCGGTTTCAGGCTTGCTCTAAAACATTTCTTTTTAGGTCCTTTATAATTTCCGGCATAATGGAAACTATTAGTATAAGGATCGTCGTAAACCAATGAATAGCAAGAGCGGGTACGCTTGCCATATTCAGATGAAACCGGCTTATGCGCCTGAGCAATGGCAGGCACTAAAGTTAGCAAAGAACAGAACACGGATAACACGATAAGTTTTTTCATGGCGTCGTAAAATTGGTATGAGTTAATATTAACATATAAATTTATAAATGTCAAATATAGAGCAAACATTAAGATTATTTTTGACTTTTTAACGGCTATAGACTAATCTATATAAATATGGCCAGCAATAATATACTTAAAAATAAGGTAAATTTACCACTTCTTATCGGCGCTCTCGGCGTCGTTTTCGGCGATATCGGCACCTCGCCGCTCTATGCCCTGAAGGAAACATTTTTTGGACTTCATCCTTTAGAACGCAGCTCCGAAAATGTTCTCGGCGTCTTATCTTTGGTTTTCTGGACGCTGATGATTGTCGTTACTATCAAATATATCTTACTTATCATGCGCGCCGATAATAAAGGCGAGGGCGGAATTTTCGCTTTATTGGCCTTGTTGCGCCAAGGGAAAGTCAAGCGCATATTCGGATTAAGCGTAACTGCCGTGGTCCTGATGGGGGCGACTCTGCTTTATGGCGACGGCGTCATCACTCCGGCTATTTCCGTCTTATCAGCCGTTGAAGGATTTGCGATCTTATCATCTAAATTAACTTTATTCGTAGTGCCTCTGACTGTTCTTATCTTAGTCGGCCTGTTCTATATCCAAAAGAAGGGAACTGGGCAAGTCGGCCGTTTCTTCGGTCCGATCATGATCCTCTGGTTCATAGTGCTTATGGTCTTAGGTTTGCCGGCTATCATCAAATATCCTCAAGTTCTGGCCGCTATCAATCCGTTCGCGGCCTATCGTTTTGTCTGTGCTCATGCCTGGTCGACTTTCTTCGTTCTCAGTTCCGTCGCCCTCTGTATCACTGGCTGCGAAGCTCTATATGCTGATATGGGGCATTTTAATCGCCGCGTCATCACTTGGTCTTGGTCGAGCTTGGTCTATCCGGCTCTTGTCATCAATTATTTCGGCCAAGGCGCTTTATTATTATCCGGCCGCGAGATTGTCGGTAATAATACGTTCTACGCGCTCGCGCCGCAATGGGCCTTTCTCGGCGTCGTAATCCTGGCGACCGCGGCCACGATCATCGCCAGCCAAGCGCTGATCGCCGGTGTCTATTCGCTGACCAGCCAGGCTGTCGCTTTAGGCTTATTCCCGAAAATAAAGATCGTCCATACTAATCCGGCGATCGAGGGGCAGATTTATATCCCCTTCATCAATAATGCCTTAGCTGTCAGCTGTATAGCTCTTGTCCTGGCCTTCCGCTCTTCCGGCGGTTTGGCGGCGGCTTACGGCATTGCGGTCACCGGTACGATGATTATCACGACTTTAGTTTTCTATTCTTTGATCCGTTATCTTTGGAAATGGCCTTTATGGGTGGTCGCTCCGCTGATATCCTTCTTGCTGGTTATAGATTTATCTTTTTTTTCCGGCACTATCCTAAAATTCTGGCAAGGCGGTTTCGTGCCGATAATAATCGCCGCTATCTTATTTATCGTCATGTCTACTTGGGATTGGGGCCGAGCCCTTTCACGAGCCGCGCATCTTGGCCTGCCCGGGCTGGCTGTCAAGAAATTTGTGGAATTGCAGGCGGAGTATAAAGATAACTTGTTAAATCGTTCAGTCGTGGTCATGTCTTCACGTCCGATAGCCAACCTTTCCGACAGCATCCCGGTGGCCATGGATTCTTTTTTGGCTAAATGGGGATTATGCATCCCGAAGCATATCATCTTCATGAATGTCGCCTTTCTTAATATCCCGCGGGTAGACAGAGAAAACCGTTACCAGATTATCAATTTTCAGCCGAATGCTGAAATCGGCAGTATTGTTTCGATCCAAGCTTCTTACGGCTATATGCAGAATCCCGATATTCGGCGCGTCTTAGCCGACCTCAAAGAACGGAAGAAGATCAAGATTCCTAGCGATCCTCAGAAATGGCTGATCCTGTTCGCTATGGATCGCTTCGTTTCCAGGCCGCATCAGATATGGCGCAGGATCCGCATCATCATGTACGATGCCATGCTGCGCTATGTGAAGCCGATTTATAGCTATTATGGCCTAGGTTCAGATAATAAGGTCGATATTGAGATTATCAATATTTAACTTGACTTATTTATTTTTACGTGGTATTTTGTTTAAGCAACAATATCGCGTCTCAAAAAAGTAGTCGATTTTTAAACTCTTTATTAAATTGCAATCTTACAAACTAAGTCTAAAAATTTTTATGACTGGTACCATCAAAACTTTAACCGAAAAAGGTTTCGGTTTCATCAAGGTAGAAGGTCAGGAAAAAGATTTATTCTTTCACAGCAACTCATTGGTTGGCGTCCAATACAATGAATTGCGCGAGGGCGATACTGTTTCTTTCGAAACAGAAAACTCTCCGAAAGGAATGAACGCGGTTAATGTTAAACGCGCTTAATATCTCTCTTGAAATCACCATCCCGCCCAATTATGTTGGGCGGGATTTTGATTGGCAGAGCTGATAAATATTATGACAAATCCAAAATTCGCCGATCTAGGTATCAGCGATTCAATCTTACAAATCCTCAAGAAGCTGAATCTAGACATTCCGACGCCTATTCAGCGCAAAACTATCCCGATTGCTATTACCGGACAAGACTTGATCGGTATCGCGCAGACTGGAACGGGAAAGACTTATGCTTTCGGCATTCCGATGCTGCAGCGCTTAGGTATTAATAAGGGGCAGGGACTCATCATCGCCCCGACTCGCGAGTTAGCCTTGCAGATAGAAGAAAGTTTGAAAAAGCTAGGCCAAGCTCTCGGTTTAAGAACCGCTATACTTATCGGCGGCGAAGCGCTCGATCGCCAGCTTTTTCAATTGCGCAAGAAGCCGCATATCATCGTCGCGACTCCGGGAAGATTGATAGATCATCTTAAACGCCATACTTTCAAGCTTGATCAAATCAAGATTTTAGTTCTTGATGAAGCGGATATGATGCTGGATCTAGGTTTTGCGCCGCAAATCCAAGAGATACTGAAGCAGACTCCTAAAGAACGCCAGACCATGATCTTTTCCGCTACTATGCCTGCGACTATCGTAAAGATAGCGGCTACTTACATGAAATTGCCGGTCAGCATTGAGGTCGCACCGCAAGGAACGACCGCCTCTCAGGTTGATCAGGAAATCTTCATTATTAACGGTGAAGAGCGTCTCGAGCATCTCTTGAAGATCTTGGAGCAGTATACTGGTTCAGTCTTAGTATTCTTAAGGACTAAGCATAGCGTCAAAGCTTTGACCGCTAAATTGCGGTCATTAGGCCATAAAGCTATAGAAATCCACTCAAATTTATCTTTAAATCGCCGTCGCGCCGCTTTGCAGGATTTCAAATCCAAAAAAGAACGCATCTTAGTGGCCACCGATGTCGCCGCGCGCGGTTTGGATGTAAGCGGCATCGAATTAGTGGTCAACTATAATCTGCCGGATAATTCCGAGGATTACGTCCATCGTATCGGCCGCACTGGCCGGGCCGGCCAAACCGGCAAAGCGATCACTTTCGCGACGCCGCATGAGCAGAGAGAGATCCGCGATATCGAGAAATTGATCAACAAGAGCATCAAGCGAACCGAATTTGTCAAGTTTAATAAGGAATTTTCCTCTTTAATTTCCGGGGCAACAAGCGCTAATAAACAAAAAAGGCGGTCGTTTAGAGGAGACTCTCGAAGAATAGAAGAGGGGTTCCGCCGCTCGGAACATCGGTCTTCTCGTCCGATGAGCAGCCACAGGCAGACATCTTCTCGCGCGGCTGATACGACGCGGTTCACGCCGTTCTTCATTACCGACGCATCGCCTAAAACCTTTAAGCGCATTTCAGACAGACACGGCGTTAATCAATCATCTCCGCATCGATTTTCTAAACGCAATCGTCCTGCCTCCAGATAAATTTCAAAAGAATAAAAACACCTGAAAGCCCGACTTGTCCGTTGGGCTTTTTATTTGTTTTTTAAGGGTAATTCTGATAAAATTAAGATAATTAATTAAGCTATATTACTTAATCATTATTTTATGCGTATCCGCAGTTTTTTTACGAAAAAAAAGATCATCTGGACCATTATAATCTTGTCTATTGCCGGAGGAATCGCCTATTGGCAGCTTAAACCTAAAAATAATGCCGCTAACACCCAGACAGCCATTGCCAGGCAGCAGGATCTAGAACAGACTGTACTGACGACCGGCCAAGTAGCCAGCGAAACCAATCTAAACCTGAGCTTCCAAGCCGGCGGCGTCGTGGAACAGATCCCGGTCACGACCGGAAGCCAGGTCAAGGCCGGCGATGTCTTGGCGTCCTTAGACCGTTCCAACGCCATGGCTTCCTTAACTAGCGCGAACGGCCAGCTAGCTCAAGCTAATGCTAATTATCGCAAAGTATTAGCGGGAGCGACCCCGGAGCAATTGAATGTTTCGCAAAGAGCGGTTGATTCGGCACTGGTCGCTTATGAGAACGCTCTCAGCCAGCTGACTACCGTCAAGAATTCCACGGCCACAGCGATAAGCCAAGCCCAAGCGACTCTTGATGATTTGCAATCGCCGACAACGATGAGCGACAATAAACGTTCAGCTATCGTGATCACTATCGCCAACCAATTGGCCGCCGTCAAATCCGATCTGGACAAAGAAAAGCAGATCATCGATGACAATAACTTGAAAGATGTCTTCGGTGCCGCCGATTCTTTAAGCGTCCCAAATTTCAAGAACGCTAACAGCCAAGTCCAGCCGCTATTAGACAAGGCTAACATCAGCCTAGCCTCCGCCCAGGCTTATAAGAGTGATGATAATATATATCAAGCCGTAATTGACGCTCTCGCAGCCTTAAACCAAAACATCAACGCTCTTAATTATTGCTATATTGCTTTACAGAACTCCGTCGTCGGTTCCCAATTCAGCCAGACGCAGATGGATTCATATAAAGCTACTATCAGTGCGGCGATTTCTAATGAAAATTCCGGCATCACTCTGATTAAATCGTCACGCCAAGCTTTGACCGACGCCTTGACGGCCGCTGCTAATGCTTTAGCTAATAGTAAACTATCGGCTACTTCGCAGATAAATTCCGCCCAAAATTCTATCAATAGCGCCAAGGCAGCCCTGCAACAGAGCCAAGCGGCTTTAACTCAACTGAAAGCCAAAGCGCAACCGGCTGATATTGAAGCGGCGCAAGCGCAGATATTATCCGCCCAAGGAGCCGTGGAAGCAGCTCAAACCGCCTTGGATAATACTGTGATTAAGGCGCCGGTAGACGGTACAATCACTCTGATAGACACTAAGGTCGGACAGCAGGCCACAGCCATGAAGCCGATTATCACGCTGCAGAATATCAATACTTTGCATACCGAGGCCTATGTCAGCGAATCTAACGTCGCCTCTCTAAAAATCGGCCAATCAGTAGATTATACCTTCGATGCCCTAGGACCGGACCGCCATTTCAGCGGGAATATCCTGACCATCGATCCGGCTTCAACCGTTATTTCCGGCGTAGTTAATTATCTGGTTAAAGCTAGCCTGCCCAATATCCCTGAAGTCAAGCCGGGCATGACGGTCAATATGACTATTCTGATAGCCACCCGCCAGAACGCTTTAGCAGTCACCAGCAGCGCGGTTATCAATAAGGATGGAGAACAATATGTCAGAGTCATAGATAACCCCGATACTAAAACCTACCATCAAGTCAAAGTCACGACTGGTTTGCAGGCTGACGGCGGACTAGTGGAAATTCTTTCCGGCCTGACCAACGGCCAGGAAATAGTTACTTTGGTAAAATAATAATCCACTCGCTTGAATAAGCCTATGAACTTGATCAATATCAATAATCTCAAAAAAGAATACGTTACTGGCGATGTCGTGACGCCAGTGTTGAACGGGCTGAGTTTTAAGATCGACCAAGGGGAATTCGTCGCTATCATGGGTCCCTCCGGCAGCGGCAAATCAACCTTGATGCATATTCTCAGCTTCTTGGATCGAGCCAGTTCCGGAGTTTATGAATTCAAGGGGAAAGATATCACTGACTTCGATGATAATTATTTAGCCGGTTTAAGGAATAAAGAAATCGGTTTCGTTTTCCAATCTTTCAATCTCTTGCCGCGCACGACCGTGCTTGATAACGTCAAATTACCTTTGATCTACAGCAAGAAAAAAGACCATGATGCGCTCGCTAAGAAATCCTTGGAGGCGGTCGGGCTATCCCATCGCCTGAATTATTATACCAACCAGATTTCCGGCGGTGAAAAACAGCGCGTCGCTATTGCCAGAGCGCTCGTCTGCGATCCGGCGGTAATCTTCGCCGATGAGCCGACCGGCAATCTGGATTCTAAATCCGGCAACACCGTCATGTTCATCTTGCAGCAATTGAATGAACAAGGGCGGACGATCATCTTAGTGACTCATGAAACCGACACGGCCAACCATGCTAAGCGCATTATCCGCATCAAGGACGGAAATATCTTATCGGACGAAAAAGTAACTCATCGGACTTTGGCCCAGGTAGATAGAGATTTGATTAAATAATCGCCGCTAAATAAAAGTGTGAAAATTTTTCCTATCATAAAATTGGTCATCAAGAACTTGCGTGCTCGGAAAGGGAGGACGCTTTTGACTATTCTGGGGATCACTATCGGAGTCGCCGGCGTCATCACGATCGTCTCGCTCGGAGACGGCGCCCAGAGCTTGATTCTAGGACAAGTGACAAAATTAGGCAGCAACCTCTTAAGCATCCAACCAGGAAAAGCGGCTGAAAACGGACCGCCTGTACCGGGACTGGTCATCACCAGCTTAGTGGATAGCGATGCTGCGGCTCTGCGCAATAGCGATCTGGTTCCTTTCGCTACGGCTATCAATGCCAACGTTCAGGGTTCGGCTAGCATCAGCTGGGGCAATAAATCGGAAGACGTGACCTTCTTGGGCACCGATGAAGAATACCCGCGGCTAACTGCTTTCAGCATGCAATCAGGCCAATTTTTTTCAGCCGCTGAAAACACCGGCGGAGCGAATGTGATCGTCATCGGATCAGAAATCAGCCAAAAACTTTTTGGCGATGCCGACGTCGATCCTATCGGCCAAATAATCAAGATAAAAAGCTCTTTGCAAGATAAGGCGGGCGGGGTGCCGCTGCGGGTCATCGGCGTGATCGCGCCGCGTGGCAGCGCTTTCGGCCAGAATCAAGATACTCTGGTTTTCCTGCCGCTCATCATCGGGCAGCAACAGATACTCGGCATCCATTATCTGCAAGCTATTAACGTTAAAGTTAATGACGCTTCCAATATTGACGCGACTATCGCCGCGATTACTGCCGTTTTGAAACAACAGCATCATATCCTGCAAGATATCAATATAGACTTTACGATCCGCAATCAGGCGGATGCCATCAAGATACTGTCGACTATCACTAATGCTCTCAGGCTATTCTTAGTGGCGATGGCCGGCATTTCCTTGATAGTGGGCGGAATCGGCATCCTGAATATCATGATGGTGACCGTCGGCGAAAGAACCAGGGAAATCGGACTAAGGAAAGCGGTCGGCGCGACCAAAAAAGCAATTCGCAACCAATTCTTGCTAGAGGCGATCCTCCTGACTAGCTTAGGAGGAATAGTAGGCATTATCTTCGGATCTCTGGTTTCCTATTTGATCTCCTCGCTCATGGTTTATCTGAAATATGATTGGACTTTTTCTATTTCCTTGAAGGCCATCCTCCTATCCGTCGGCGTTTCCATCCTGACTGGCGTCGTCTTCGGCCTCTCTCCGGCACTGAGAGCTTCTAAGCTTGACCCGATAGATGCTTTAAGATATGAATGATATCCGTAATGCTTTCAAACAATCTTGGCAGGCTTTATCCGCGAACAAAGCGCGGACTATTTTGACGACTCTGGGCATCATGATCGGTATCGCGACAGTCATATTAGTCCTTTCGGCCGGCGCCGGTTTCCGCACCCTGATCAATGACCAGATCGCTAGTTTCGGAACGAATACCTTATATGTCCAGACTAAGATCCCTTCCAAGAATAAATATGTGCTCGGAGAAGAACATGTCAGCACAGGCGTAGTGATCACCACCTTAAATCAGAGAGATCTGGATAGCATCAGGAGATTGCCTAACGTAGTTAATGATTACGGCTTAGTGATGGGACAGGCGGTCGCCAGTTATCGGTCTAACCAGAAAAACGCTGTTTATGTAGGAGCTTCGGCGGCTATGTTTGAAATCGATCAGAGCACTTTGAAATCCGGACGTTTCTTTACGGCAGCGGAAGACAGCGGCGGCGCCCAAGTGGTCATTCTGGGCAATAAGATCGCTTCAGACTTATTCAAGCAGGATGAACCCTTAGGAAAGCTGATTCGGATCGGATCATTAAACTTCTTGGTGATCGGCGTTTACAATACTTCCAGCGGCTTAGGAGGGGGATATGACGATTATCTATTTATGCCTGTGAATACGGCGCAAAAAAAGATGCTGGGTATCAATTATTTAGTAGAGGCCGTGGTCCAGATTAGCGATCTGAGCCTGAGCGATTTGACATCGGCGGATATCAGCACGGCTATCAGGCATAACCATAATATCACCGACCCGGTGAAAGATGATTTCGTCGTCACTACCCAAGCCCAAGTCATGGATATATTCAATACGATCTTTAATAGCATCACGATTTTATTGATTGCCATTGCGGCCATCTCGCTGGTCGTCGGCGGCGTCGGAATTATGAATATCATGTACGTAGTCGTGACGGAAAGAACCGGAGAAATCGGCCTCAAAAAAGCCTTAGGCGCTAAAAATTATAATATCTTACAAGAATTCCTGATCGAAGCCGTTTTAGTTACTTTATTCGGCGGTGCCATCGGCATAATATTCGGCTCCTTACTGAGCTGGATCTTAACTCTGGTAGCTATAAATAGCGGCTTAGCTTGGACTTTTACCGTTCCTTTGTATGCCATCGGCATCGGTTTCGGCGTTTCGGCGCTCATCGGCATCGGTTTCGGCGTCTTGCCGGCCTTAAATGCGGCTAAATTAGATCCGATCGAAGCTTTAAATCATGAATAATAGTATCAATCAAAACATGAAAAAAATAAATATTAACAATAATGCCGAAGCGGAACCGGAATTTTTTCATAGTCTAAAAGCAGAAACAGTTTTTAAAATCGTCAATTCTTCCACCGGAGGTTTGAATCCCGAGGAAGCGAAAAAACGCTTGCTAAAGAACGGCCCGAATGTCTTAAAACAAGAAAAACCTTACAGCCGCTGGAAAATTTTTTTCTCGCAATTCAAGAATCCTCTGATTTACATCCTGCTCGGCGCCGGCGCCATTTCGGCTCTTGTCGGCGAGCATATCGACGCTCAAGTGATCGCCGCGACCGTTCTGATCAATGTTATTATCAGCTTTGTCCAGGAAGATAAGGCTAATGACGCTCTAAATAAACTCAAAAAAATAGTCGAACATCAGGCTTATGTCCGCCGGAACGGAAAGGAAATAGAAATTCCGGCCGCGGAGATCGTCGTCGGCGACGTTTTGATATTGAAAGCCGGCAAAATAATCTCGGCCGATGCCCGCGTCTTTGAAGATTCCGACTTGGAAGTGAACGAAGCTAGCTTAACGGGCGAATCTTTAGCCGTCTCTAAGAGTATCCTGCCGTCAGCGCCGCAGTCTGGCTTGGCTGACCGCCAAAGCATGGTTTATGCCGGCACTAACGTCGTCAGCGGACACGGGCTGGCTGTCGTCACGACTACCGGCTACAAGACCGAGGTCGGAAAGATAGCGGAAATGGTCGAAAAAACGGATAGCGGCCCGACCCCCTTGCAAAAACGTTTAAACAGTATTTCTAAATTTCTCGGCCTGAGCGTGGTTCTCATCTGCCTGATTATCGTCTTGACCGGCGTTCTAAAAGGAGTTGATTTCATAACTATACTTCTGGCCGCTATCGCCATATCGGCCGCCGCCATCCCCGAAGGATTATCCGTCGCTATTACCGTCATCCTCGCCATCGGCATGAAACATATAGTCAAGAAAAAAGCTCTGGTGCGCAAATTATTAGCCGCCGAAACCCTGGGCTCGATCACGGCTATCTGCTCGGACAAGACCGGAACTCTGACTGAAGGGAAGATGCGCCTCGAAGAAATCGTGTCCTATTCCGGACGATTAACTCCGGCGAAACTGGAAGGCCGCGGCGATTTATCAAAATTAAAAGATTTCATGTTCGCCTTGAAAACCGGCGTTTTATGCAATAATGCGGTCATTGATCCGGAAACGGCGAAGAGCTCCGGATTAGCCCTGGAGGTATCATTCCTGCAAGTCGCTCTTGATTTAGGCGTCAGCCAGGCGGAATTGATGAAAGATGAGCCGCGCTTAAGCGAGCTGCCTTTCAATAGCGACCGGAAATTCATGATTAGCCTGCACCGGAAAGAAAATTCCTTCAGTCTCTATGAAAAAGGAGCCGGAGAGATCGTCTTGGAAAAATGCGCTTTTCTCGAGGACGCCGGCCGGATCAGAAAATTAGAGCAATCAGATAAGAAAAAAATATTATCTCTTTATGATGAATTGACTCTCAGCGGATTGCGCGTCATCGCCTTAGCGCACTCCGATTTGAAATCTCTGCCTTTTGATTCGGCGGCGGAAGATAAGAATTGGAGCTTGATAGATAAGAATCTGATTTTTGTCGGCCTAGCCGCTTTCAAGGATCCTCTCCGCCATGAAGCTAAGAAAACCATCGCTTTATGCAAAAAAGCCGGCATCAGGCCGATAATCATTACCGGCGACCATCCTAATACCGCCCAAGCTATCGCTGCGGAATTAAGGATGGATTTAGGCGCGATTGGCGTCGTCAGCGGCGAGTTCTTGGAAAAAATCAATGACAGCGAACTCGGAGAGCTGGTTAAGACGGCGCCAGTCTATGCCAGGGTAAATCCGAATCATAAATTACGTATCGTTAACGCCTTGAAAAAAAACGGCGAAGTCGTCGCTATGACCGGCGATGGCTTGAATGATTCTCCGGCCCTGAAGACGGCTGATATCGGCATCTGTCTCGGTTCCGGCACGGAAGTCGCCAAAGAAACCGCTGATATCGTCCTGCTTGATGATAATTTCAGCGTCATTGTCAGCGCTATCAGACAGGGGCGCATTATCTTCGATAATATCCGAAAATCCTTGACCTATCTGATTGCCGACTGTTTTTCGGAAATAATCCTCATCATGGGATCAATCATCTTCAATATGCCGCTAGCCCTCCTGCCAACCCAGATTCTCTGGATCAATATCTTGAATGACGGTTTTCCCAGCCTCTCCATGGCTTTCGAGACTAATGATGACGGCGTGATGGCGCGCCAGCCGATTGGACGCAACGAGTCTATTTTTAACAAAGAAATGAAAGCGCTCTTGTTCGGCGTCGGCTTTGTCAGGGAAGCCTTATTATTCGCCGGCTACTACTATTGCGCTACGCATTTAAGCGTTTTAGGCTGGAGCCTGGCTTATCTTCGTACCTTATTGATCGCCATATTAGTCGCTAAATCCATCACCGCTATCTTCAGCCTGCGCAGCTTCTCTTTGCCCATATATCGAATAAAACAGCTGGCAAATCCGTATCTATATATAGCCATCGGCCTCAGCTTCGGCTTATTAGCCGCTGCCGTCTATTGGCCGGTCTTGAACGGATTATTAAAGACAGAACCGCTCGCCGTAAGCGCCTGGCTCATAGTCATAGCTGTCTCTTTAATGAATATCTTGATGATGGAAATCGTCAAAGCTTGGTTCGCCCATAAGAAAAATAAGTAATATGTTCAATTTTTTTCATAAGAAAACTATTCTAGATAAAGCAAGAATCTTCCTTAAAGGCAGAAAGATTTTAATCATCGCCGGCGTTATCATCCTGGCAGTTTCGGGAATCTGGCTATCTTTTAAAATATTTGATTTCAAAACAGCTTCCGAATTCCAAAAGAATCCAAAAAATGAGCCGATTAAACCGATAGAAAATAAAAAGCTTCTGGAAATAAATAGCGGCGATACTTATGGAAAATTGATGTCCGCCGCCGCTATAGAAACTTCTACGGCCGATATGATCTTCAAAGCGGCCGCTCCGATTTACGGATTAGAGAAGATCCGCGCCGGGCACGCCCTGGAATTGATCTATAACGCAAATTGGACCGAGTTAAACAAACTAGTCTACAAGATCGACTCTGAGGATGAAGTTATTGTGACTAAAAATGCTTCCAGCACTTGGCAGGCAGAGATGAAACCGATAGACTATGAGATAAAAACTGTCGTCAAAAGCGGGGAAGTAAAGACTTCCATGTATGCGGCCGCTTTAGAAAATAACATTGACGAGAGAGCAATCATTGCGCTGGCCGACGCCTTCCAATGGACTATTGATTTCGCGCTTGACCCGCGCGTCGGCGATAAGTTCAAATTCGTCTATGAAGAAAGATATCTAGATGGGAAATACGTCATGCCCGGACGCGTCTTCGCTGGCTCTTATATCAACGGCGGGCAAGAATATCATGTTTATTATTTTTCTGAAGACGAGACCAATACCGGTTATTTTGATGAAAACGGTAATTCCGCTCAAAAAATGTTCCTGAAAGCTCCGGTTTCCTTCAAATATATATCATCCAGCTTCACTACCGGCATGAGATATGTCGAGGCTTTCAATGTGTCTACGGGACATCGGGCAGTCGATTATGCCGCGACTGCCGGCACGCCGATCCGCACGGTCGGCGATGGGACGGTCATTTTCGCCTCCTATAACGGTCCTTACGGCAATATGGTCAAAGTCCAGCATAATGGCACCTATACGACTAATTACGGCCATATGTCCAAATTTGCCGTCAAGAAGGGCGCTAAAGTGAAGCAAGGGCAGACGATAGGCTATGTCGGTTCGACCGGTTTCTCGACCGGCCCGCACCTGCACTTCGAAATGGTCAAGAACGGGGTCAAGATAAACCCGCTCAAAGAGATAACGCCGCCCGGGAAAGCTATTAGGCCAGAAAATAGGGATCGCTTCGCCATGGAGATAAAAAAATGGCAGGATATACTGAAATAGAAAAAAGTGCTATAATGGAAAAAAAGGGCTAGCTCAAAAATTTAGAAATTAATATAAAAATATATGGAAAAAACTACCAAACTTCTGCCTTTCGGATTAATTTTGGGGGTCAGTTTAATAATCACCGGCGCGATTATCGCCCGGACATTTCTTAATGTCAAAGAGCTGGATAACGTCATTTCTGTTTCCGGCTCAGCTAAACAAACCGTCACTTCTGATTCCGCGCGCTGGACAGGTAATTTTTCCCGCACCATTCTCAAAGATCAGATCAAGAGCGGTTATGCCATGATGAAAAATGACGAGAAGATAGTTTCCGATTTTTTCAAATCGCAAGGATTCACGAACGTCGAAATCTCTCCGGTCTTCATGAACGAAGTCTACAAGAGCGATGCTAACGCCCCAAAAGAATATAATCTCGTCCAAAATATCGAAGTAAAATCCGATGATGTCAACAAGATGAAAGAATTAGCTAAAAATAGCGACCAATTAGCTGACAAGGGGGTAATTTTCTCGGCTAATTCCGTCGAATACTATTACTCAAAATTACCGGAATTGCGCGTTTCTTTATTGCCGGCAGCTATCAAGGACGCTAAGAATCGCGCCGCCTCGATCGCCGAAAGCAGCGG
Organism: uncultured Gammaproteobacteria bacterium; assembly: GCA_964517325.1. Classification (GTDB taxonomy): domain Bacteria; phylum Patescibacteriota; class Patescibacteriia; order Patescibacteriales; family UBA12465; genus UBA12465. Next base: position 66,626 of record CAZFBV010000002.1, read on the forward strand.
CAAGAATGTCGATGCTATCAAATCAGTTTCTATGGGTGTAGTCCAGGTGATGTCCGTCGGTTCGATTGATGTTTCCGATTACGGCTCTTATGACACCTCTAACATCGAAAAAGAAGTGATGATTACCGTTAAGACGGTTTTCGGATTGAAATAGCGCAAAACCTTGATTATCAGGATAAAATATATCAATTAGTATAAAAACCTCATAAAAAATGAGGTTTTTTAATATTTAAGCGCTTTATATCCGTCATATTATATGATATTATTAATGATATTATATATTTACAATTATCTAAACTTATTGTAAGATAAAGCCCCATATTTGATAAGAATTAATCCGGTATTTCTTAAACTAAATGGAAAAGATATTTAAGCTAGAATCTAATTTTAAGCCCGCCGGCGACCAGCCGGAAGCTATTAAAAAACTCCGAGAAGGCTTGGAGAAGGGTTTTAATTATCAGACGCTTCTAGGCGTAACCGGGTCAGGCAAGACTTTCACTGTCGCTAATATCATTAAGGAATTCAATAAGCCGGTGTTAGTCATCGCCCCTAATAAAGCCCTGGCTGCCCAGCTTTATCGCGAATACAAGAATTTCTTTCCGGAAAATGCCGTCCATTACTTCGTTTCCTATTATGATTATTACCAGCCAGAAGCCTATCTCCCGATAACCGATACTTATATCGACAAAGAGGCGATGATCAACCAAGAAATAGACCGCTTGCGCCATGCCGCCACTTCGTCGCTCGTTTCCCGCCGCGATGTTATCATTGTCGCCTCGGTTTCCTGCATCTATAATCTCGGTGTTCCGTCCAGCTATCTGGAGGCGAAATTAGTCCTGGAAAAAGGCAAACCCATGGTCAGAGCCGATCTCATCAAGCAGCTGATAAAGATCCAATTCGAAAGGACGAGCGGCGAGATCGATCGCGGCGAGTTCCGCGTCCGCGGCGACGTCTTTGAAATCCGCCCGAAATCAGAGAATGTCATCTACCGCCTGGAACTCAATGGCCAAGCCATCAGCGATTTAGCTATCATCGATAATACGACGAAAAATATCATCGGCGATTTGGAAGAGATCGTCGTTTTCCCGCCCAAGCATTTCGTCTCGACGACGCCGCAAATTGCGGCGGCTATCAAGAATATTCAGGAAGAACTCAGGGATCGCCTGGCTTATTTCAAAAAGGAAGGATTCTTATTGGAAGCGGAACGCCTAGAGAGGCGGACAAAATACGATATAGAAATGCTCCGAACCCTAGGCTACTGCCATGGCATCGAGAATTACTCGCGCCATCTGACCGGAAAACTGGCTGGCGAAGCGCCTGACTCTTTATTAGCCTATTTTCCCTGGAAAGACGGGAAACCGGATTTTCTGACAGTCATTGACGAATCACATATCGGTATCCCGCAGATAAGGGGCATGTATAATGGCGATCAAGCGCGCAAAAAAACTTTGATCCAATACGGCTGGCGCTTGCCCTCAGCCCTGGATAACCGCCCCCTGAAATTCAATGAATTCGAGGCGCGCGTCGGACAGATGATATTTACGACCGCGACGCCGGGCGAATTTGAATTGAAGCATTCCGAGCAGATTGCTGAACAGGTCATCCGTCCGACCGGCTTAGTCGATCCGGAAATAGAAGTCCGGCCGGTCTTCAACAAGAAAGAGAATTATAGCCAGATAAATGACGTCATGGCGGAAGTAAAGGGAATCGCGGCTTTAGGCGAACGGGCGATCATCAATACTCTGACTAAAAAACAGGCTGAAGATCTTAATACTTATTTGAACGGCCAAGGCTTCAGATCAAATTATCTCCATTCCGATATCAAGACTTTCGAGCGTACCGAAATATTGAAGAATTTCCGGGAAGGGAAGTTCGACGTTCTGATCGGCGTCAACCTCTTGCGCGAAGGCCTAGACTTGCCGGAAGTGACGCTCGTCGCTATCCTCGACGCCGACCGCGAAGGCTTCCTGCGCAGCGAAACTTCGCTTATGCAGATCATGGGGCGCGCCGCCCGCAACGTCAAAGGCAAGATCATACTATACGCCGACAAGAAGACGGCTTCGATGAAGAAAGCTATCAATGAAGCCGAACGCCGCCGCGCCAAGCAATTAGAATATAATAAAAAACATAAGATCACGCCGCTGAACATCGAGAAGAAAATCGAAGATTTTCTTGATGCCGCGGAGAAATAAAACTAAGAAATAAATATGAAAAATATGGATACGAATAAAGACAATCTGCGGCCAAAAATCGGTTTAGGCGTCATGATAAAAGACGGCAACGATAAAGTTCTTATCGGCCTCCGTTTATCGCCGCATGGTCAAGGAACATGGAGCTTTCCTGGCGGCCATCTAGAATTTGGGGAGACTATGGCTGAAGCAGCCGCGAGAGAAGCTAAAGAAGAGACTGGCCTAGATGTTTCTGATTTAGAACTTATCTCCGTCGCCGACGAAATGGGCTCTTTGGATAAAGGAAAACATTATGTCAATATCGGATTCCTGGCGCACGTAATCAATGGTGAACCGAAGATAATGGAACCGGAAAAATGCGAACGCTGGGAATGGTTCTCTTTAGACAGGTTGCCGGAACCATTATTCGAGGGCACCGCCCTAGTAATTGAGAGATATAAGATGGGGAGAATATATAAATAATATGAACATCGAATACGAAGCTACATTTATTGATATCGACAAGGACGAAATCCGCGGCCGCCTCAAAAAATCCGGCGCAACTTTAATCAAGCCGGACTTCTTGATGAAAAGATTAACCTTTGAACTTCCGGCCGGACACGAAATTCCTGGCGGCTGGCTCAGGATCCGCGATGAAGGCGATAAGACGACCTTGAGCTTAAAGATTATCGATGGCGATAAGATAGAAGACCAAAAAGAAATCTGCCTTAACATCAATAATTTTGAAGAAGGAGTGAAACTATTAGAAATGATTGGCGCCAGACAAAAAGCTTATCAGGAAAATCGTCGCGAACTCTGGATATTGGATGAGGTTGAAGTGACTATTGATGAATGGCCTTATCTAGAACCTTATGTCGAAGTAGAGGGGAAGTCGGAAAAAGAAGTAAGGGCTATCAGTGAAAGATTAGGATTTGATTATTCTCAAGCTTTATTTTGCGCTGTCAGCACTATATATAACAAAAAGTACGGCGTGCCAATCGAAGTTGTCAATCAGAATACGCGCCTAATAACCTTTTCCGATCCGAATCCGTTCGTGTAAATAAAAAAACTACTATCGATTAAGATAATAGTCTGAAAACAAATAATCATTTTATTTATTTTTCTTTTGCAAATAAAATAATCCCAAGAAACTATAAATAAAAGTGGATCCCGAACATACACAAGAAAGAAAGGCGAGTAATAAGCCAATACCGTTGTCATAAAAAATGCCTGATTCGCTAATGTCTCTTATGTGCAAATTAAACACGACCGAACCTATCGAAACAATTAAACATCCGAAGGATGTTGCAACGATAGTGATAAAGAATTTTAACTCTTTATTTTTCATTTCTATAAGGATTTAGGTTAATATTCAAATGTTAATTTACTATAAATATTATACTATAAATATCATAAAATGTCAATATACACAAATAAATACCAAATAAAATCCCTAAAATAAGCCAAATATGCCTGAAAAAGATAAAACTGAAAAACTGATTATCCGCGGCGCACGGACGCATAATCTTAAGAACATAGACCTGGAAATACCGCACAATAAGCTGACGGTCATTACCGGCGTTTCCGGCAGCGGCAAATCGTCGCTGGCTTTTGATACGATCTTTGCGGAAGGGCAGAGACAGTATGTCGAATCCTTATCGCCCTATATGCGCCAATTCTTAGGCCAGAAGAAACCGGCCGATGTCGATGATATCATCGGTTTGGCGCCCTCTATTTCCATAGATCAAAAAGCTCTATCTCATAACCCGCGCTCGACCGTCGGCACGCTGACCGATATTTATGACTATCTGCGTGTCCTTTATGCGCGCGTCGGCGAAGTCTTCTGTCCGGTCTGCGGCACGAAGATTGAAAAATTATCCGTCGAAGAGATGGTTGATATCATCATCAATCGCGGCACTGATCTTAAAGAAGAATATGTAACCATCCTATCTCCGGTCATTCGCGACCGCAAGGGCGAATATTACCAGCTCTTATATAATTATCTGTCGCTCGGCTACGGAGAATCGCGCATCGACGGAAAGATGCATTCTCTCCATGAGCAGATCAAGCTGGCGCCGAAGCAGAAGCATGATATTGATATCGTCATCGATAAAGTAATGCTTAACGATCAGACGCGCCTCTTCGAAGCCGTTGAAAATTCTCTAGAATACAGCAAAGGCCTCTTGATCGCCAAATTTAAAGATCAGGAATTCTTATTATCCGCGAATTGGACTTGTCCGAACGATAATTTTTCTTTCCCGGAAATCGAACCGCGCTTATTCTCCTTCAATTCTCCTCATGGCGCTTGTCCGGAATGCACCGGTCTCGGCCGCGCCAATTTCTTCAGCGAAGAGCCTTGTCCGGAATGCCATGGCTTGCGTTTACGTCCTGAAGCT
>CAZFBV010000003.1:0-57470 GCA_964517325.1 uncultured Gammaproteobacteria bacterium
TCTAGGGAGAACAATTCTTCTTTTCCACGTGGAAAGAAGAGTTAGTCGCCTCCGACATGATGTCGGAGTGGTCGTCGCAAGACGACAAATTGAATTGATGCTAATTAGACTCGAAATCTCAACATGATTATACAAGAAACTGCTAATATAAGCAGTTTTTTTGTTATATTATTGACTTAACATTTTAAATATGTTATAAAATATTGAACCTTTAGCACCTTAAACAAGTAAATATCAACCAAAAAAATAGACGAAAATGAAAAAAATTTTCCTATTAATTTTTATTCTCTGGTTTATCCAGACGGCACCGGCCCAGGAATCTAAACAGAACTGTGTTTCAAAAAAATTCGCTGAAATCTATGAACGTATCAGTTTATCGGAGAATGCCTATGGAGAATGGAACGACGAGTTCTACGCCCGCTATGACACTTTGTCTCATAGCGCGACAAGTACCCTTGAATGGTTATTAGCAGAAAACCTAACTGGAGGTTGGACAATACGACATGCCAGTTATTTCTACCATGGCCATTATAATGTCTGTGCAATCGGAAGCGCTAGGCATCATGAAATTCTAGGCAGCACAAAATTATTAAAGAAGGTGAAAAAAATTCAAAGACGACTGTTTAGATGTTTTGACAAAGCTGCGGATGCCAGGGACTATTCCGATTCAATAGAAGCGGCTGAAGATATCATCAAACTGAACCGGATGATTTCTAAAAGCAAAGACTTCACAAAAGTACTGCTTTTCCGGGAAATTACTAGACCATACGCCCACAGAGGAAAGGAGATAAATGACCTGTTCTTAACCTGTATCAAGCGTTCGGAAGAATTAGCTGACTGCGATTACAAAAAACAATTAATTGCCAGTCAACCCAAAGATTAAACAAAAACATTAACAAAAAAGAGGCGATGCTAATAAAAGCGTCACCTCTTTTTAATTTGTCTCTATGCTTATTATCCTCGTTAAAACCGCATTCATCGAACCCGTCTAAGAATTCAAGCTATCTCACTCCAATCAACTTCCGGACTTCTTCCAGTTTCTTGTTCGCGATCGCTTCGGCTTTCTGACGGCCTTCTTCTAATATCCTAGCGACATCGGAATCAGATATCTTATTATATCTGGCTTGAAAATCTTCCAAGAACTTAACAACGACATCAGCGAGATCCTTCTTAAAATCGCCATAACCCTTACCATTATTATCTTTAACAAGCCTCTTGATTTCACGATGGCCTAACTGTGCATAAATGGTTAACAAGTTCGCGATAGCCGGCTTAATTTCCGGATCATATTCGATTTCCGAGCCGGAATCGGTAACAGCACGCATAATCTTCTTCCTGGCGATTTCAGGGGAATCCAACAAGGCGATACAATTATTTTGATTCTCATCGCTCTTGCTCATCTTTTTGGAGGCGTCGAGCAAAGACATTATTCTAGCTCCTTCTTTGCGTACTATTGATTGCGGAACCTTGAAGGTATTGCCAAAATCATTATTGAAACGCCGCGCGATATCGCGCGCCAGCTCGACGTGCTGCTTCTGGTCTTCGCCGACCGGCACGACATCGGTATTATATAATAGTATGTCAGCGGCCATAAGCACGGGGTAATCAAAGAGACCGGCACTGACGGATTCTTGATTCTGTCCGGCCTTATCCTTGAATTGCGTCATCTTGTTGAGGTCAGCCATGCGCGCGCCATAGCAATTAAATATCCAAGTTAATTCGGTATGAGCTGGAATGGCAGATTGCTGGAAGATAATGGATTTTTCCGGATCAATGCCGGCGGCCAGATAAATTTTTGTAACCTCGATAATGCGGCGGCGCAAAATTTCCGGATTTTGCTTAACGGTGATGGCATGATAATCGACGACGGAAAAAATGCAATCATAATCCTTCTGCATTTCCACCCATTGCGAGATCGCGCCAATGTAATTGCCGATGTTGAGATTACCGCTGGGCTGAATGCCCGAAAAGATGATTTTTTTTGCTGACATATGATTATTTTTGCTATTAATAAGTATAATTTAATTAGCTTTTTTTAGCAAATAATCCCAAAAGGTGCGGACTTGAAAAATTAATTTTTTGTGGTAATATGAGATAAAGGGTCGTAGCCTTTTTTTGTTGGCTCGGGCTGTAGTATAATGGTAGTACGCGTGCATGGGGTGCATGTAGCCCCGGTCCGATTCCGGGCAGCCCGACCATTATTTTAGCTAGAATTAGGGCTTGTAGCTCATCTGGTAGAGCGCTGCATTCGCATTGCAGAGGTAAGGGGTTCGAGTCCCCTCAAGTCCACAAGTTAAAATTACGGGCTGTGGTATAACGGTATTACGCACGCTTCGGGTGCGTGTAATCCGGGTTCAATTCCCGGCAGCCCGACAATTTTATGATTGATTTCAAGCAAAAAATGGAAGAAGAGGAAAAGCGCGCCCGACGCTTATCAGATGATTCCGAAGAAATTATCATCCCGAATAAGAGAAGAAAACGGATAGTAACCTATATTATCGCGATTGTCGCCGTCGGATTGATCTTTTCCGGAAAAATTTTGATATCCAGTCAGAACGGAACCGATTGGTTTTCCGGAACTGGCTTTTTCAGCAAGCTGAAGCACTTAGTGCCAAGCTCCGACAAGATGCTGAAAGGAGAAGGGGATGATCGTATCAATATCTTGCTTCTAGGAATGGGGGGCGAAGGACATGATGGCGCTTATCTGACTGATACTATCATGCTAACCAGCTTCCAGCCTTCGACTAAACAGATTTCTCTCGTTTCTATCCCGCGCGATCTAGTCTCACCGGTCAGCAATTGGCAAAAAGTGAACAGTATCAACGCTTATGCGGAAAAAGCTAACCCCGGCAGCGGCGGCGAAGCAACCGCCAAGGCTTTTACGGAATTATTGCAGACACCGATAGATTATTATATCCGGGTAGATTTCAGCGGCTTCTCTAATATTATCGACGAGCTGGGCGGAATTCAGGTTAATGTAGAAAATACTCTTGATGATTATTCTTATCCGATTCTCGGCCAAGAAGATAACCCTAACTATTATTCCCGCTACGAACATTTGCATATCGAAAAAGGGCTGCAGACCATGGATGGATCGCTAGCCCTAAAATATGCCCGCAGCCGGCATGCTGCCGGCGGAGAAGGCTCTGATTTCGCCCGCGCCAAGCGCCAGCAATTAGTTCTAGAAGCGGTGAAAGATAAGCTTCTTTCCAGCAAGACCTTATTGAATCCGGTCATGATAACGAAACTGGTCAACGAATTCAGCAAGGATATCTCTACCAATCTCAACGCCTGGGAAGTACTGCGTCTTTGGGAAATGTTCAAAGATGTCGATCGCGCTCAAATCATCAATAAAGTATTGAGCGACGCTCCAGATGGATTGTTGGTGTCCGGCACGGGTGAAAACGGCGCTTATATCTTGACTCCTCGCTCCGGAAATTTCTCAGAAGTCAGAAATATGGTTAAAAATATTTTCACTGCTTCTTCGACTGAAACGATTACAAATTCAACTAGAACGATAGCTAGAATCAATGACGATGCCAAAGTAATCGTTCTAAACGGCACCTGGGTCAGCGGTTTGGCCGGAAAAACTGCCGTCATTCTCGAACAATCGGGCTTTACTGTTTCTAAAACCGGCAATTCTCCGGAGAGAGACTTCGCTCAAACCACTGTCTATAACTTAGCTACTACCACCATCAAAGAAAAATCATTGAAGACTTTAAAAAGCTTGACCGGCGCTACGCAATCCTACGATCTCCCGGCGTGGGCGAGCGAATACCAGAACGCCAGTTCTACTCCCGACTTCTTATTAATCATCGGAACGGACGCTAACAAAGCCGAATAGATAAGAATCATATGGAAAAACCAAAGAAGGTCCTGCCTCTCGTCGTCATCTGCGGCCGGACTAATGTCGGCAAATCTACTCTTTTCAATTGCTTAGTCGAAAAAAGACAAGCAATGGTTTCTGATATCGCCGGGACGACTCGCGATAGCAATCTCGGCACGGTCGAATGGGCACAGAGCGCTTTCGACCTCGTCGATACTGCCGGAATAATCGATTCGCGCGCGTTGAGCGATAAAAAAATATTGGAGAATGACATTGATAGCCAGACCCAGCGGCAAGCTCGATATTATTTAGACCAAGCTGATTTGATCCTGCTCGTAACTGACGCGAAAACCGGACTATTGCCGGAAGACAAGAGCTTGGCCGTCGGACTGAAGAAGAACCAGGAATATCGCCAAAAAACTTTAGTCGTCGCTAATAAGATCGATAACTTCAAAAATGCATCCGAGGCCGCGCAATTTAATCAGCTCGGATTAGGAGAGCCATATATAATATCCGCGGCTAGCGGCTTAGGCACCGGCGATCTCTTGGACGTAATCATAAATAAGCTCGGCAAGCCGAAAAGGAATAAGAAAGCTGTTGAGGAAGCGGCTGAAAAGATCAGCGCTTGTATCATCGGCAAGCCTAACGTAGGAAAATCTTCACTATTAAATGCTATTCTCGGTTACGAAAGGGTTATTGTCAGCCCTATCGCCCATACTACTCGCGAGCCTCAAGATACGAAAATAATCTATAAAGAACAGAGTATCAATCTGATCGATACGGCCGGAGTCGCCCGCCATAGCCGCAATGCCGTCGGTTTTGAAAAATTAGGCGTCCAAAAATCCTTAAAATCATTAGACCGAGCCGATATCGCCTTATTGGTCATAGATATCAATGAACCAATAACTCATCAAGACGCTAAACTTATCCAAGAAATAAAAGACCGAGGCAAGAGCCTAATTTTCATCGCCAATAAATGGGATAAGATCAAAGAGCATGATCCTAAAAAATGGACGGAAATCATCTATGATAAATTTCCTTTCGCGACTTGGGCGCCTATCCAGTTCATTTCCGCCAAAACCGGCGATAAGGTCAATAAGATATTGGATCTCGTCGTAACCGTAGCCTCTCAGAGAAAATTAGAACTGAGCGAATCACAATGCAATAAATTCATGAAATCGGTCGTTAAGATCCATAAGCCGGCTAAGGGAAAAGGAACAAAATCGCCGCGCATCTATGAATTCCGCCAACAGGATCATAATCCGCCGCATTTCGTCGTCAGAATCGGCCCGGATGATGATCTCCATTTCTCTTATGTCCGCTTTATGGAAAACCGCCTGAGAGAAAGATACGGCTTTATTGGCACGCCTATCAGCCTCCACGTCACCAAGAATAAGAAGTCGCATACTACTTATAATGTCAGACCGGAAGGAGATTGGTCTGATGATATCGGCTCTAATAACGAATAGCCTATGAAGATCATCGTCGGCCTGGGCAACCCCGGGGAACAATATAAAAATTCGCGCCATAACGCCGGCTGGATATTCTTAGATAGCCTGTTAGGCGAGGTGAAGTGGTCGGAGAATAAGAAATTCAATGCTCTCGTCCATGAAGACGGGGAGCGTCTCTTCGTCAAGCCTTTGACCTTCATGAATGAATCCGGAACCAGCGTCCGAAAGATAATGGATTATTACGGACTATTGCCTAAGAACTTTGGACTTATCGGCAAGAAAGATTCCGACCTGAATGATATTTTGACCGTTATCCACGATGAACTTGATCTAGACTTCGGGACTTACAAGATTGCTACCGATTCCGGCAGTGCCGGCCACCGCGGCGTCCAATCGATTATTGATCATCTTAAGACTAAGAAATTCACCCGAATCAGATTAGGAATCAAGAATGAACTGCTGCGCACCCATATTCCACCCGAAAAATTTGTCCTGGATAATTTCAGCCGCGAAGAGAAGGAGAAACTAAAAGAATTATCCGGCCGGATCAATATCAAAGAAATAAAATAAACATAAAATCCCCCTAAATTTTTTAGGGGGATTTTATTTATGAAAATATGAATTACAAAAACCGCCATTACTATCTCGCCTTCAGCCATTTCCAGAAGATCGGGCCGGCGAACATGAAAAGATTAGAAAAATTCTTTCCTGACATGCGCCAAGCCTTTTTTGCGAACGCCATAGAGCTAGAAAGAGCCGAGTTAAGACCGTCTTTAGCAGATGATTTCATCAAATGGAGAAAAACTCCGGTAGCTGCTATCGAAGCTATGCTCAATCTCTTGGAAAAAGAAAGGATATCTTTCATCACCTGGGATGACCCTGGTTATCCATCCCTGCTTAAAGAAATATCGTCTCCGCCGCCAGTGCTATATTATAAAGGAAGGCTGGATGATAAAACAGATAAACGCTTAGCCGTAGTCGGCTCGCGAAAATTCAGCGCCTACGGCGAAAAAGCTATCGCCGCGCTATTGCCGGAAGTAATTAATTCTGGAATAACTATCATCAGCGGCTTAGCTCTAGGAATAGATTCTTTAGCGCATCAAAAGGCTTTAGAGTTTAAAGGAAAAACTTGGGCAGTTCTCGGATCGGGATTAGACAGAAAAAGTCTTTATCCGGCCGGCAACCGCCGGCTCGCGCAGGCAATAATAGATAGCGGAGGTGCTCTAATCTCAGAATTTCCGCCCGGCACGCCGCCATACAAACAGAATTTCCCGCAGCGCAATCGCATCATCGCCGGTCTGGCACAAGCGACTTTAGTAATCGAGGCAAAAGAAAAATCAGGCGCCTTGATTACGGCCGATTATGCCTTAGAAGAAAATCGGGAAGTGCTTGCCGTCCCGGGCAACATATTTTCTGAATTTTCCGCCGGTCCGAATAGATTGATAAAACTGGGCGCTAAAATGATAACCGCTCCCGAAGACATATTGGAAGTTTATGGATTAGATAAAAAATTAAGTGATAACTCCAACGCCAAGAACAAAATGACCAAGCTACGCAGCGCCAGCCAGCTATCCTTCTCTTTTGATACTGAAGCAGAAAACATAGTTTACAAACTGCTAAAAGAAACTTCGGAACGCGCAGAAAAAATTAGCGCCGACGAAATCATCAGAAAAACTAAACTTGACACCTCGGTCATAAATAGTACACTAAGTATATTAGAGCTCCGAGGGATTGCTAAAAACAGCGAATCCGGCTATGATTTAAATTAAATTACATCGCTTTATGACTTTAATAATCGTCGAGTCTCCAACTAAAGCCAAAACTATCAGCAAATTCCTGGGCAAAGAATATAAGGTCGAATCTTCATTCGGCCATATTCGCGATCTTCCGAAAAGCGAAATGGGCGTCGATATCGAACATGGCTTCACTCCGAAATATATCATTCCGACTAAAGCCAAAAAAATCGTCACCGGCCTGAAAGCTGACGCCAAAAAAGCGACGGAAGTGATTCTGGCGTCTGATGAAGACCGCGAAGGAGAAGCTATTTCCTGGCATCTGATTCAAGCTTTGGGTCTGGACGAAAAAAAAGCCAAGAGAATCGCTTTCCATGAAATCACTAAGAATGCTATCTTGGAGGCTTTAGAAAAACCGCGCCATCTCGACCTGAACATGGTTGATGCGCAACAGGCGCGCCGCGTCCTCGATCGCCTCGTCGGCTACGAACTCTCGCCTTTTTTATGGAAGAAAGTCGCTAAAGGCCTGTCGGCCGGACGCGTCCAAAGCGTCGCTACCCGTCTGATAGTAGAAAGGGAAAGGGAAATACAGGCTTTCGTCACTGAAGAATATTGGAGCCTATCGGCTGATTTCAGCGGCAGCACTAAAGAAGAGAAATTCACTGCCGACTTATACAAGATCAGGAATAAGGCTTTTGATAAGCTGAGCATCAAAAAATCAGAAGCGGATGAACTGAAAAAAATCCTGCATCAAGCTGAATACACTATCGAAAAAATCGAAAAAAAAGAGGTCAATAAGAATCCGGGGGCCCCGTTTACAACCTCGACCCTGCAGCAATCCGCGAACCGCCACCTAGGCTTCAGCGCCAAGCAGACCATGGCTGTCGCCCAAAAATTATATGAAGAGGGGCACATCACTTACATGCGCACCGATTCCCTCAACTTATCCCCTAAATTCTTAGGCGATGCCGAGGAATGGATCAAAAAGAATCTGGGCACCGACTATGTCGTCAAAGGCGGACGAAAATTTAAAAACAAGAGTAAGAATGCCCAAGAGGCTCATGAGGCGATCCGACCTACCGAGGCCCACAATACTCCGGAAATACTGGCTGCTAAATTAGATAAGAATCAAGAACGCTTATACCGCTTGATCTGGCAGCGCGCGATGGCCAGCCAGATGACGGCCGCTAAGATGGCCGCCACCGCCATCGACGTGAAGGCTTTGGATAAGAAAGAAATCTACGTCTTCCGTGCTAACGGACAGACGCTAATCTTCCCCGGATACTTGAAGGTCTGGCCGGAAAAAACCAAGGAGCAAGAATTGCCGCTCTTGGAAGAGAAACAAGCCGTAGCTCTTATCGACTTGCGCAGCGATCAGCATTCGACCAATCCTCCGGCTAGATTTTCCGATGCCAGCCTGGTCAAAGAACTGGAAAAATATGATATCGGCCGCCCGTCTACTTATGCGCCGACGATCAACACGATTATCGTCCGCAATTATGTCGAGCGAGATGAAAACAAAAAACTGAAACCGACTAATATCGCTTTCGTCGTCACTGATCTGTTATTGAAGCATTTCCCGAAGATCGTCGACTATAAATTCACTGCCGCTATGGAAAATGACTTGGACTTGATCGCGGACGGCAAGAAAGGCTGGCAACTGGTTATCGGCGATTTCTATCATGATTTCCATGATAATCTGCAGAAAAAATATACAGAAATTAATAAGAACGATATTATGCCTGAAGAAAAATCAACCGAGGTCTGCGACAAGTGCGGCGCGCCCATGATCATCAAGACCGGGCGTTACGGAAAATTCTTGGCTTGCAGCGCTTTTCCCGAATGCCGCAATATCAAAAAAATGTCCGGCGGACCAGGCGGCGAAAAGAGAGAGCCTGATGCGAAGACCTTGGAACTGGAAAAGAAATATGCCGGCCAAGTCTGCGACAAATGCGGCGCACCGATGAAAGTCAGAATCGGAAAATATGGCCCGTTCTTGGCTTGCTCCGCTTATCCGAAATGCAAGAATATCAAGAATATCGACCAACCCGGAGACGGGAAGGAAATCGCCTGTCCGATCTGCGGCGACGGCAAAATCGTCAAGAAATTCAGCAGACGCGGCGCTTTCTATGCCTGCAGCAATTACCCAAAATGCAAAAACGCTTATTGGGGCCAGCCGACCGGAGAAAAATGCCCGGACTGCGAGGCTCTCCTGGTTACTGACAAGGACGGAGAAATAAAATGCAGCAATCGCGGCTGCGGATACAAAAAATAAATTAATGGACATATAAAAAATAGCCCTAACGGGCTATTTTTTAATTTACGGATATTTAAAACTTATTTTTTCTTGCCGGCCGCTTTAGCCGCCCGCTTCTCCTGGACGAACTCCATCGCTTTCTTCGCTATTTCCCCCAAGATCATGAAATAAGCGGCGCTATTTTTCAATTTATCTTTAGCGATATCAATGACTTCCTCCACTTTAGCGACGCCGCTTTCTATCCTCATAACCAGCCGATGGATCGTCCGAATGCTCGAGATGAAATAATAGATCGCCCAACAGAGGAAGAAGGTCAGCGAGACTAGGCAGATGGATAAGACCAAATTTAAGATGTCGCTAGAAGTAGAAAACATATGATTTTTTATTTAATGATTTAAAAATCTCTTAATCTGACTTCAAATTTCTGAACGAGATAAGCGACCAGGTCAGCCTGGATCTTATCAACTTCGCCGGCAGTCAAAGTCCGGTCTTCCGATTGGTAAGCGAGATGAAAAGCCAAGCTCTTCTTGCCGCCTTCTAATTTATTGCCGATATAGACATCGAATAATTCGACGGATCTGATCAGCGGATTGAATCGTCTCATCTCTGCTCTTAAATCATTATACAATATTTTACTCGGCACGACAAAGGCCAGGTCGCGCATCACCGGCGGATATTTCGGCGCTTCAGCGAAACGGAAAGCTGGCTGGCCGAGAATCAGCTCGACTAGCTTATTGAAATTCAATTCTGCCAAAGCGGCTCCTCTCTTAAGATTCATATTATCGATGACTTCCTGGCTAAGAGACCCGACGATTCCGACCTCTTGTCCGAACACGAGCACTTTCGCGATCGCATATTTATCGGCCCAACCCGGCATCCCGTCAATCACAGAAAACTCCGCTTCAATATGATGATTGAAGATGTTCTTGAACAGACTATCGATAATGCTCTTGAGCTGTCCGAAATTATCGTCTTCTCCGGTGACGGCCAGGCCTAGGCGCTTTTCCTGATAGGGCAGAAAATTTCCTTCGGTCCCATCCTTCCGAATATTTCCGGGGGTTTTGAAGAAAGTACTGCCGATCTCGAAGAAACCGAATTTTTCGCTCTTGAATTGATTAGTCTTGATGTTGCCGGCCAATCCGGGAGCGAGCGACTGGCGCAAAAGATTCTGGATTCCCGAAAGCGGATTAGCCAGCTTGAGATAATTGAAAAAATCAATATTCATCTTCTTCAGCTGATCTTCGCCGACAAAAGAATAGTTATAGGCTTCATTAAGGGAATTCTTAAGACTGAGGATATTCTTGATCTTCCGCTCGATCTTCCGCTCTTCGTTCACCTCCGGAAGATTCATCGTAAAGACCGGCAGTTTCGATTCGATATTGTCATAGCCATAAAGCCTGAGCACTTCCTCGGCGATATCTTCCTTATTGGAAACATCTTTAGTGGCGCGCCAAGAGGGAATAGACACTTTCAAGACTGCGCTCTTCGGGTCTTCAACAGTGAATCCGAGCTTTTCTAAAATATTAATCACATCTTCGCGCGGAATCTCTTGGCCGATCTTATTCTTCAGCCAGTCTAAATCCAGATCGACCGCCGCTTGGCTCTTATCAGTATTATCAATATCTATGAGAGCGCTGGCTATCTCCATCTTCGGGCAGATTTCTTTCAGAAGCGTCAAAAAACGGAATAAGGCTTGCTCGGTCAAGGCCGGATCAAGCGCTTTCTCAAAACGCACCGAAGCTTCGGTACGCAGGCCCAGCTTCTGGGAAGTCCTGCGCACGCTGCCGGCCAAAAAATTAGCTGATTCTAACACTAGTCCCGTAGTGGCAGCGCTAATTTCGCTATTATGCCCGCCCATAACGCCGGCTACGGCGACAGCCTGATGGCCGTCGGTAATAACCAAGTCGTCAGGAGATAAGACGCGTTCTTTCTCATCGAGCGTCTCGATAGTTTCGCCCTTGTCAGCGCGGCGGACGACGATCTTTTTGATCTTCGCGGCATCAAAGGCATGCATAGGCTGGCCGCAATCGAACATGACATAATTAGTCAGATCGACGATATTATTGATCGGACGCTGATTAGCGGCTACTAATCTTTCCTTGAGCCAGACTGGAGACTCTTTAACTTCGATATTGCTGACTGCTACCGCCAGATAGCGCGGGCAAGCGTCAGGAGCGGAAACTTTAACTTCCAGTTTATTTTCTTTGCCGCTCAAGAATTTCCATTTACGGTCAAGCATCTTTTCATAAGGTTTCAGAGACAGATTGAAGATGGCCGCTAATTCGCGAGCTAGTCCATAATGATTCAAGAGATCGGGACGGTTAGACAAGGATTTATTATCTATCTCTAAAATAATATCATCGGCTTTCAGATATTTAGCGAATGATTCTCCGATCTTAGCGCTGTCTCTTAAGACCATGATGCCTTCATGATTCTTGCCCAGTCCTAATTCGTCTTCCGCACAGATCATACCTTCTGATTTTTCGCCGCGAATAAGAGATTCTTTTATTTCCAAGCCATTAGGAAGGACGGCGCCGATCATAGCGACTGCGACCAACTGGTCGACGGCGACATTGGGCGCGCCGCAAACAATATTCAATTTTTTCTTCTTAACATCGACGACAGTCAAGCGCAAACGGTCGGCATTAGGATGTTTGGACACTTCCAAAACCTTACCGACGACGACATTATTGAACTGGGCGGCGGAATTTACCAGGCCTTCAACTTCGACCGTATGATTAGTCAGTTCGGCGGCGATATCTTCCGGCTTTATCTTCGACGGTATCTTAACGTAATCTTTCAGCCAATTAAGAGATATATACATATAATTTAGAATTGCTCTAAGAATTTAAGATCGCCGCTATTAAACAAACGGACATCATTAATATTGTATTTCAACATCGCCAAGCGATTCAAGCCGAAACCGAAAGCTAGACCGGAATATACTTCCGGATCAATACCGCCGGCGCGCAAAACATCGGGATGGATGAGTCCGGCCCCGACTATTTCGAGCCAGCCGGTGTTCTTACAGACGCGGCAACCTTTTCCTTGGCACAAAAAGCAAGTGTATTCGCCATTATTGCCCGGCTCAACAAACGGGAAGAACTTCGGACGCATACGCAATTTAGTATTCGGGCCGAATAATTTCTGCCCGACTATCTCCAAAAAGCTTTTCAAATTGGCAAAATTGATATCTTTGCCGACAACGATTCCTTCGACTTGGTAAAAAGTATGCTCATGGCGAGCATCCGTCGATTCATTGCGGAAGCAGCGTCCCGGAATAAGCGCTTTCAAAGGCGCGCCATACTTCTGCATCGCCCTGATCTGGACCGGGGAAGTCTGAGTGCGCATCAGGAGGTCGTACTGGCCGTCCTTATTCTTATGATCAACATAAAAAGTGTCCTGCATATCCCTCGCGGGGTGATCGGCCGACACATTCAGGGCAGTGAAATTATAATAATCGCTCTCCAGTTCCGGACCATCGAGTATCATGAAGCCTAAAGATGAAAAGATATCTTCTAATTCATTTTGGACCAAAGTAATCGGATTCAGGTGCCCTTGCGGCAGAGAAGCGCCCGGCAGAGTAACATCCTTCTCATCATTCTTAGCGACAAAGCTATTGAGCGCATTGCTTGCCTCATTAAACTTCTCCTGGAGTTCGTTCTTGATAGTGTTGGCTAATTCACCGGTTTCTTTCCTTAATTCTCCGCTCAAATCTTTCAATCCACTCATCGCTTCGCTCAATCGGCCCTTGCGCGATAAGAATTTCAATTCTAAATCACGCAGATGCTCATTGTTCTGGACCTGCGCCAGCTGAGCGAGGAACTCCTCGCGTAATTCGTTAAGCTTGTTTTTCATATATTTATCGGCTTTTCTTATAACTGATCAAAAATAATTCTAGGATAGAAAATACTATTATCGACAAAAGAAGGTTCAGCCAATTAAAGAGATCGGCGGCTTTCAGGATCAAGAGCAGGATTATGAACGAGGAGAACAAGAATGATTGGCGGAAGGCAACTTTGACGGAATTGAAGGCTAATTCTTTCTTAATGACCACAAAACGGAAAAGAAAGCCGATTAGCGCGATCGTCCCGCTCAAAGAAGCGAAAAAGGCTAAATAAAATAGCAGGAATCCCAGCCAATTGGTCGCCGTCGGATCGACAAGTCCGGCCACAAACAAGAACAGCCCCCAACAGACAGCGGTCAGTGCCGACATGACCCAGAGATATTTCTTTAAAGTCATAGGTCTTTGATTATCTTGATTATCTTTTCTAATTCAGCTTTATAAACAATTAATTTATCCTTCTCGGCGGCCACGATATTTACGGGAGCGCGGCTGATAAAATCAGCGTTGCCGAGCTTGGTCTCCTGCAAGCCGATCATCTTCTCCAGATTCGCTCTTTCCTTGAGCAGGCGTTCTTTCTCTTTCTCCGCGTCGACGCCGCCTAAAAGATATATCTCGGTCTGGCCGACGACCGCCGTAATCGCCTGATCGATCTTCTGGCCGCTTTCCGATATCTTTAAGGACTGCAGGCCGGTTTTCAGATTGACGATCAAATCTTTCTGTTCCTCCAGCATCGCCGCGTCTTCATGTCCATAAATCACCGCCTCCAGCTTTTTCGCCGGCTCAACCTTATTCTCGCTGCGGGCATTCCTGATAGCGATGACTATGTCTTGAACCTTCTTAAATTTTTCTAAAATTAAGATAGAGGCTTCTCTCTGAGCCTTCGCTTCCGTCTCTTTCGGCCAAGACGCCACCATCAACAAGTCTTCATTAAAGCTAGACCAGATCTTTTCCGTTACGAACGGAATGAAAGGATGCCATAAGATGAGCACGTTCTTCAATATATATATAAGGATCTCGCCTTTATCTTTTTCGATCTTGGCAATTTCCAGATACCAATCAGCCAGCTTATTCCAGGTAAAATCATTAAGTTCTTCAGCGGCCAGAGAAAAATTAAAATTTTTCAGATGTTCCGTAACTGTCTGGGCGCTAGCGGAGAGATTATCCAATATCCACTTATCCGCCAAGGTCTTGGCAGCCGGGACGGCCTCATACTTAGTCGCATAAAACTTCTCCTCGGTCGAGGAGAGGATGAAACGGGAAATATTCCAAAGCTTATTGATGAAATTGCGCTTGGATTCTACTTTGTCGTCGCTATAGCGGGAATCATTTCCCGGAGTCGAACCCATGAGCAAAGATAATCTGACTGCATCAGCGCCATATTGCTCGATCACTTCCAGCGGATCGACGCCATTGCCTTTAGATTTCGACATCTTCTTGCCATTCTTATCCAGAATGATGCCGTGCAGATAAACTTTTTCAAAAGGAATCTCGCCGAGCGCGAAAAAAGACATCATGATCATGCGCGATATCCAAAGAGTCAATATTTCGTAACCGGTCTCTAACACTTGCGTCGGATGAAAGCGCGCCAGATCGCCGCTCTTAATCCCGTCCTTAAAATTATCAGGCCAGCCTAAAGTCGAGAAAGTCCACATGCCTGAAGAGAACCAGGTATCGAGAGTATCCTGATCCTTGATCCAGCCGGCTTCTTTCGGGGCGGCCGTACCGACAAAAATCTCTTCGCCTTTATACCAGACCGGAATCTGATGGCCGAACCAGATCTGGCGGGATATGCACCAGTCATGGAGATTATTCATCCAATCGGAAAAGCTCTTGTCGAATCTTTCCGGAATAAAGGTTATATCTTTCTTGGCGGCAGCTTCCAGGGCTTTTTCTTTAAGAGATTTCCCACCCAAGCGTTTAAGCTTCTTGTCGACGCTGATGAACCATTGCTTCGAAGGCAGCGGCTCGATAGCCGTGCCGCAGCGGTAACAGACCGAGAGATTATTGGCAATGTCCTCTTCTTTTTCCATCAGTCCTTGCTCTTTTAACTTAGCCACTATCAATTCGCGCGCTTCTGTCGTTTTCAATCCGGAATAAGCGCCGAATCCCTCCCTAATCAAGCCATCTTCGTTAATCACTTTGATTATTGGCAGATTATTAGCTTGAGCCATCTGCCAGTCGACCATGGAATGAGCCGGGGTCACGCCTAAAGCGCCCGTGCCGAATTCGGAATCAACATTATGGTCAGCGATTATCTTGATATTAAGCTCCTGCCCGCAAAAATCAACTTTATATTCTTTGCCGATATATTGGCTATAACGCTTATCTTTTGAATTAACCGCTACGGCTGTATCTCCTAGCTTAGTTTCCGGACGGGTCGTCGAGATAGCGATAGGAAAATCTGCCGAATACTTAAAAGTGTAAAGCTTAGCTGCTTGTTCCTTATATTCAACTTCATCATCCGCTAAAGTCGAGTGGCAGCGCGGGCACCAATTAACGATCCTTTCGCCGCGATAAATCACACCCTCCTTATACATATCAAGAAACATGGTTGTGACCGCTTTTTGTCTAGTTTCGTCAAGAGTGAAGGCTAAACGCGACCAATCCATCGAAGATCCCATCTTTTTGGTCTGACGCAGAATCGTCGCTTGCGTTTCATTGACAAATTTCCAAACTTCTTTCAAAAAAGCCTCTCGGCCAAGGTCATGGCGAGTTTTTCCTTGCTCTTTCAGGATTTTTTTCTCGACGACGCTTTGAGTAGCGATAGCGGCGTGATCCGTTCCGGGCAACCATAGCGTCCTAAAACCGGATAGGCGGTGAAATCTGACCAAAAGGTCTTCTATGGCCAGCATGGCGCTATGCCCGATATGCAGTTTCGCAGTAATATTAGGAGGAGGAAGGATAATGGTATAGTTTTTAGCATCTGCCGGCAGGTTCAGATTATCGGGGTTGAAGAACCCGGATTCTTCCCATTTTTGGTAGATAATATCCTCTGTTTCAGAAGGATTATAGGTTTTATCTAATTCTTGTTTCATGATTTAAAATTACCAAAAAAATGAGCTTAAGTCAACCTGATTTTACCTTGACTTCGAAGATAAATAATTATATATTAGAATGTTAAGCCAAGCCTAATTAACGCTGATTTAGAATTGACAAATGCTAGATTTAGAGCAACAAATTTTCCGCCAACTGGAAAAATCAAAAAGTATCCTGATAGTTTTTCCGGCCAATCGGGATAGCGATGCGATGGCTTCGGCCTTGGCTCTTTTTCTATTCTTAAAAAAGATGGGGTTGGAAGTGGAAATCGCCGGATTTAAGGATGACACGAAACATGAACCCTTGTCTTTTCTGCCGGCTTATACGGATATAGCGGGACAGCTGGACAACCTCCGCCGCTTCATCGTCTCTCTTGATATTAGCCAAGCCAAAGTCAGCCAGATAAAATATTCCGTCGATAACGATAAGCTCAATTTCATTATTTCTCCTAAAAGCGGCTGGTTCAAGCCGGAAGATGTGACGGCTCGCACCGGAGAATTCAAATATGACCTCATCTTCGCTCTCGGCGCCAGCGATCTGGAGTCTTTAGGAAAACTTTATGATGATAATGTCGAGTTCTTCTATAAAACGACGATCATAAACATCGATCATCAAGCCGCTAACGAAGAATTCGGCCAGATCAATTTTATCGATCTTAATACTGTCGCCACCGCTGAAATACTGTTCTATCTCCTAAAGAACTATAGGCCGGAAATGATCTCGGAAGATGTCGCCACCTGCCTGCTCGCCGGTATCATCCAGCAGACCAGGAATTTCAAGACAGCCAATCTTACCCCGCGCGTTCTTCTCACCACTTCGGAATTAATAACTCTAGGAGCCAGGCGAGAAGAGATCGTCGACCGCCTCTACCGCTCTAGAGATATGTCTTCTCTACGACTTTGGGGCAAAGTCCTTAATAATCTTAAAGCGGAAAATAAAGATGAGCTGCTCTGGTCTAAACTGAACGCTAATGATTTTAAGGAGACCGGAGCGACCATGGACAGCCTGGGCGATATCATTGACGAACTCATCGCCACCGTCCCCGGCGCTAAGATGGTCATAATCTTCTGCGAAGAAGCTCAAGACCGGACAAAACTGCTGGCTTATTCTCTTAAAAACATCAATATCCTCGATTTTATCAAAGAATATAGAGCTCACGGCGGAATCAAAGCTGCCCAAGCGACTATAAGCCTAGGCATAAAAGCGGCTATCGACCAAATCATACCCAAGCTCAAAAGCAAGCTTGAAAAATTAAGCTTATAATGGTATAAAATAACTGCTAATCATTATAGCCGGATACTTGCATTCTTTTTCATCGGCTATTATAATAGGGCATATAGCTCAGCTGGTTAGAGCACCGCTCTTATAAAGCGGGGGTCGATGGTTCAAGTCCATCTATGCCCACAATCGAATAATAAAGAGGGCTCGTAGCTCAGTTGGTTAGAGCGCCACGTTGACATCGTGGAGGTCACAGGTTCGAATCCTGTCGGGCCCACCCTAAAAAATACGCCGTTTATAGCGGCGTATTTTATTTTATGTATTTACAATTATTCAAAAAATTGGTAAATTATAGGTGAAATCAAATATATGTTTTTCAATAAAAAAAATCATCTTAAGGCCGAAGTCGCCGCTAAATCAGATACGCCTGCCGAATGGCTCGATTACGAAGAGCCGGAGACCGAAGGACAATTAGCTCTCGACGTCTACCAAACCGACAAGAAGATAATCATCAAATCGACCATCGCCGGCGTCAAACCGGAGAATCTCAAGATTGCCTTGCATCACGATCTCCTGACTATCAAAGGGACTCGCTCGGCCGGAGCGGAAATAAACGAAAAAGACTACCTATATCGCGAATGCTATTGGGGGTCCTTCTCACGTTCAATCATCCTGCCGACCGAAGTCGATAGCAAGCGCGTCGAAGCTGAATTGGAAAACGGCGTCCTGACTATCTCTCTCTACAAAATCGCTCCGAACAAGATTGAGGTCAAAATTAAAGATTAATTGTCTATTTTAAACCAATCTTATATATGAAGGCTGTCTACAAGAATACCGCGATTGTTACCGCGTCGGTCTTATCCTTATTAATCGTCTTTCTGGCGATTAATTATTTTATTTGGCAGAATAATTACCGCGGCCGCTTCTATCCGGGAGAACGGATCGGCAACATTTCTCTCAGCGGCAAGACCAAAGAAGAAGTAAACAAGGCCATGGAAGAGCGCATCCAAGCAATCAATAAGGCAGGATTATCCTTCAAATACAACCAGCAGTCAGAGAAGCTGGATCTCGATGTCATTTCTTTTGACTCCGATTTGGTCCGCCCGACTTTAAGCTTTAATTCCGAAGCTCTCTTGGCGACGATATTCAGGGCCGACGACAGGAATAGTTTCACAGATTATCTGCTTTCTCTCTTCACCAGCCAAGCTCACAAGACTTATATCCCTCTTTATTCTCTGGATGAAGAAGCGATCAAATCTTTTCTGAACGACAACTTCAAAGATTTGAACATCGCGCCGATGAACGCTTATTTTTCTTTGGCCGAGAATAATCCAAAGACAGAAATCACCGCCAATCAAGAAAGACCGGGCAAAGGCATCGACTACGACAGAGTTTTCAGCGATGTCCGTAATAGTCTGATTAATCTTGATCCGCCCGTCGTCACCATCAAGACCGTCTCTCTCTACCCAGAAATAAGACAAGCCGATCTGATCGACATGGAAAAAGAAGCTCAGAAAATAATCAGCCATGGAGGGTTGGCTATCAGTTTAGATGAATCCAATAATTCCAGTTCGACCGTAAAATATTGGAAAATAGATCCAAACAGGCTCGCGACCTGGATAAGCCTGACAAAAAACTCAGATAGCGCCGCTATCTCTTTAGATCAAGAAAAAATCAAAGCCTACATCACGGCCGAGATAGCTCCGGATGTCAACGAGGAGGCAGTCTTGCCGCGTTTTGAAATTAAGAACGGAAAAGTTTCCAGTTGGCAGACCGGCAAGAACGGCCGAGAGATAGATTTAGAAGCCAGCGCCCAAGCAATAACCAAAAATCTTCTGAATGGGCAGACCAATACCAGCCTAATAATCAAGGAGGTAACGGAACAGAATATTAAAGTAGACAACAATCTGCAGATAAAAGAACTGCTCGGCACAGGTTATTCTAAATTTGCCGGCTCGCCGACGAATCGGCGTAAAAATATCAAGACCGGCGCCAACGCTCTGCATGGCATTCTGATCAAGCCGAATGAAGAATTTTCTTTGATAAAGACTTTAGGGGCAATCGACGCCAGCACCGGTTATCTGCCGGAGCTGGTCATTAAGGGCAATAAGACCGTGCCTGAATTCGGCGGCGGCTTATGCCAAATCGGAACAACCGTCTTTCGCGCGGCTCTGAGTTCCGGCCTACCTATAACTATGCGCCAGAATCATTCTTATCGCGTTTCTTATTATGAACCAGCCGGCACGGATGCAACTATTTATGATCCGAAGCCGGACCTGCGCTTCATTAACGACACCGGTAACTACATCCTCATCCAGGCACGCATCGTTAAGGACGATTTGTATTTCGATTTCTGGGGGACTAAAGACGGCCGTATCGCGACGACTACTTACCCGACGATCTATAATATCGTCAAACCGGCGCCGACTAAGATGGTCGAAACGACTGACCTGAAGCCGGGAGAAAAGAAGTGCACGGAAAGTTCTCATAATGGCGCCGACGCCTTCTTCGATTATAAAGTCATCTACCCGGCAGGTTCGACTACGACTCCAGTACAAGAAAGAAGGTTTACATCTCATTATGTCCCTTGGCAGGGCGTCTGCCTAATCGGCGTAGCCGCTACTTCTACATCGGCAACGACGGCTAGTTCGGCTCCTGTAACGGGAAGCTCAACTCCGATTATAAATGGAGCTGCCTCATCTACGACAATAAAAAATTAAAATCGAATCCCTCTCTCCCCGTAAGAATAATTTATAATTCATTAAATCTGCATTTATATGGAATTAAGATATATAATAATTAAAGTTAAAGATTTAGGAAGGGCTAAGGATTTCTACTCCCGTCTTTTAAACATGGAACACTCAAAAGAAGAAATGAATAGAATCGTCGTTTTTAAGCTAGATAATATAAAAATAGGCTTGTATAATCCTTTAGCTGATGGAGATAATTTGAATGATTCTGATTTTGGGACAAACTGCAGGCCGGCGTTTGGTACGGATGATTTGCAATCAGAATTTGAGCGCATTTCCAGTTTTACTGAAATTACTAGTCGCCATAAAGCTGGTTCTCATGAATGGTTTGAGTTCAAAGATTCTGAGGGTAATATTTTAGAGGTGCATAAAAAATAAAACCGTTCCAACTACGTCCCGCCCTCTCCGCCAATCAAAAAATAAGGCCCTCGGGCCTTATTTTTTATTATCCTAAAATTCTATTCAATCTTATTTTACAATCGTGCCTTCGATAGTCTTATTGGCTTCATCTTTTTTTCCTTTCTTCCTGAAGGTTATCAGCTGTTGCAAGACGGTCACCAAAGTCAGAACAAACCAATATAAGGTCAAGCCGCCCGGCAGAGAGATGCCGATAAAGATAGTTATCGCCGGCATGAAATACAACATCTGCTTATTCATGATAGCCGCCATATTCTCATCTTTGGCTCCTTCTGATTTAACTTCCGGCTTCTTAGTGATCATCATCTTAGCTTGCCAGAACTGAGCTAGACCGGCCAAAACCGCTAAAATTATATTCGGCTTTCCTAAATCCAAGAAACCAAAAGAAATTAGATTGATAGTTTCCGGCTTAGTGATGAAAGAATAAACATAATCTAATTTATTATTAACGCCGTCGCGGAAAACCCTATAGACTGCAATCAAGAAAGGAAGCTGGATTAAAAGCGGCAAACAAGAAGAGAAAGGATTGACCTTGTTCTCCTTATACAGATCCATGGTCGCTCTGCTTAACTCCGTCTTATCGGTATATTTCTTCTTTAATTCTTCTAGCTTCGGCTGCAGATCCTGCAGAGATTTCTGCGATTTGATCGAAGAGCGTCCCAGGGGCCAAAGCAGGGCTTTCAAGATAACGGTCAAAAAGACGATCGCCAAACCGAAGTCATGGAAAGAAACGGTATTATACAGATAAACCAAAAGGTTTAAGATCGGTTGATAAAAAATAGTCGTAAAAATATTGGCCATAGTATTATTTAATTAATTAGTCTATCTTATTAGTTTACCATAAATCTATTTAACCGGGTCATTGCCTCCCTTGTTCCAGGGATTACAGCGCAAGATGCGCCAACTAGTCATTAACCCTCCCTTTATAATACCGTATTTTTCAATCGCTTCAATCCCATACTGGGAACAGGTAGGGTTGAACCGGCAGAAACCATGGGGATAGGCCGATTTTAATGGCCCATGATCAAAAGAAAGCGTCCTCTGATAGAACTTTATGGCCTTAACTGCCCACCGGCGCGGAAAATGGGTTATAAATTCATACATAAATCTCTAATATTAGCCTATTTATACAATCTTAATTTCTTTAAGCCGGAAATAAGACTCTCCTGAATCTCTTCAAATTTTTTATCTAATATTTGCTGAAAAACTATAATAACTATATCCTTGCCATTTTTTAAAGCTGGCAGCTCTCTCCGGGTGATTTCTCGGATCTGCCGCTTAAGCTTATTCCTTATCACGGCTTTTTTGCTAACTTTAGTGCTAACTAGCACACCAAGACGAACTGATTCCAAACCATTATCAGCCGCCTTAATCCCAAAAAGTTTCGTATAAAAAGATTGACCGGTCTTAAAAGCTCGGTCAAACTCTTTATCTTTGGTTATTCTATTGCTTTTCTTTAACATCGGGCGTAAATAACGCTTATTTTGTCAATTTCTTGCGGCCCTTCTCGCGGCGGCGCTTCAAGACATCCCGTCCATCCTTAGTGCTCATTCTCTCGATGAAGCCATGTTTTGTTTTAGCCCGCTTCTTATTAGGCTGATAAGTCCTTTTCGGCATAAGATCAAATTTAATTTATTATTCTTCTAGTAAGATAACACTTTTATTTGCTAGAGTCAATAAAGGCCCAAAAATCTTTTCTTAAAAGTTATCCCCCGATTATCAACATATCATAAACAGCAGGCAAACTTGTGGTAAACTAGTTTATCTAATATAATAAAGCTGATATAAATCTGTAATAAATATCCGCGAATCGGGATACTAACCACTACTATGACTAGCGAACAAATCTGGCAAGCCGTCTTAGGAGAAATAGAATTGAGCTTATCCAGAGCTAATTTTGTTACTTGGTTCAAAGATACTTTCATATCTTCTTTTGAGAATGACCGAGTGATCGTCTGTGTTCCTAATGCTTTCGTCAAGAAATGGCTAGAAGAAAAATATCATAAGAATATCCTTAGCGCTTTAGAAAGCGTCACTAAGCAAAAAATCCAAGAAATCATCTACAAGATAGAGTTGCGGCGCGGTCCGATTCCCATACTGCTCGTCGATAAACCTGGGGATAACGGGGAAGAGAACAGCCAGGCCAGCCAGCCGGAAAAGAAAAATACACCGTCCGGTCAACATAATAATCCGAACGGCTCGTCCCCGGCTAGCAACGCGGTCAATCAGCATGGCCTTAACCCGCGTTATGTCTTTGAAAATTTTATCGTCGGCCGCGGCAATGAGCTCGCGCATGCCGCTTGCCTAGCAGTCGTCGATAACCTAGGAAAATCTTATAATCCCTTATTCATCTACGGCGGCGTCGGTTTAGGCAAAACTCATCTTCTCCAAGCTATCGGCAATGCGGTCGCCAAGAACACTAATAAGAAGATCCTTTACGCTACCAGTGAAAAATTCACCAATAATTATATCCAAGCCGTAAAGAGCGGCAAGGCGAAAGAATTCAAGAATCTTTATCGCAACGTCGACCTGTTCTTAGTGGATGATGTCCAGTTCATGGGCGGGAAAGACGGGACCCAAGAAGAGTTCTTCCACACCTTCAACGAGCTACAGCAGAATGATAAGCAGATCGTGCTTACTTCCGATCGTCCGCCGAAATCAATTCCGGCGATTGAAAGCCGCCTGATTTCCCGTTTCGAGTCGGGCATGGTTGCCGATGTCGGCAAGCCGGACATAGAAACTAAGATAGCTATATTAGAAAGGAAAGCTATCGAGAAAGGCTGCCCCTTAGACAGAGAAATTTTGGCTTATATTGCCGAACACGTCCAAAACAATATCCGCGAACTGGAAGGCGCCCTAATAAAAGTCATCGCCTCTCATCAATTCAAAGGATTAACCCCGAATCTAAAGAGTGTCAAAGAGATTTTAGGCGACTATGTCTCTAATATTAAAGTTAAATCGTTGACACCCAAGGAAATCATCGAAGCCACGGCCAAATTTTATAATACAACCTATAAAGATTTGATTGGCAAGAGCCGCAAGAAAGAATTGGTCTGGCCCAGACAAGTGGCCATTTTCCTTATTCGGGAAGATATCGGTACCTCTTACCCCAGCATAGGCGCCGAACTCGGCGGACGCGACCACACCACGGCCATGCATTCTTATACTAAGATCCACCACGAAGTTATCGAGCTTGGCAATGAAAAAATAAAACAGGAATTAAATTCTATCCGACAGCTCTTCAATTCCTCTTATTAAACTCCCGATTCCTGTGGAATAATCTGTTAACAACTTGTTAGATTCTTGGTGAAAAAAAATCATATCTTGTGAACAAGTGTCTCTATCTAAAAGTTGTCCGCAAGAAACAGAAAAAAATAAACAATCAGCCCCGACCGTTGTCCCCAAGAAAATTATTAAAAAGACTAACAAAAAAACAAAAAATCAAATAAACTTAAAGTTATCCACGCCCTTATTACTATTATTAATTTAATATATAAATTAATAATATAATAACCATTAAATATATGCGCTTAGTCTGCAAGCAGGAAAACTTAAAAAGGGGATTGAATATAGTAGGACATGTGACCGCTAAGAATATTAATCTTCCTATCCTCAATAATATCCTGATAAAGGCTGAAGGGGGAAATATTGAACTGGTCAGCACTAAC
Organism: uncultured Gammaproteobacteria bacterium; assembly: GCA_964517325.1. GTDB lineage: Bacteria > Patescibacteriota > Patescibacteriia > Patescibacteriales > UBA12465 > UBA12465. Next base: position 24,204 of record CAZFBV010000003.1, read on the forward strand.
CTGGAAATAGGCGTAGTTCATCAGCTTCGCGGAAAAATAGAGACTGATGGCCAATTTACCGTCGATTCTAAGCTGATTACCGAATATGTAAATTTGTTGAATGGCAGCGAGAATGTCAAATTAGAAGAAAAAGAGGGTGAATTGAAATTGGAGTGCGGCAGCTATAAGACCAAAATAAAAGGAGAATTAGCCAAGGAATTTCCGCTTATCCCGGTTATTCCTAAAGATGGCTATTTCAGCTGCCAGATCAATGATTTTAAGAGGGCTCTTAATAGCGTTATCTTTGCCGTGTCTAATAGTGAAAATAGAGTAGAATTGACCGGAGTACTCTTTTCGTTCTTAAAAGAGAAATTGAGCTTGGCGGCGACCGATAGTTATCGATTGGCGGAAAGCGAAATAAATGTGGTTAATAGCGGAGCCAAAGATGATGTCAAAGTCATAGTTCCGGCTAAGACCGCCCAAGAATTTCTAAGGATACTTAATAGTATCGATATGAGCGCGCTGGAGTCGGAAGCCGATGTTAAGATTTATATAGCTGATAATCAGATATTGTTCACAGTCGATTCCGTTGATCTTATTTCTCGTCTTATCAACGGCCATTATCCGGATTATAAGCAGATCATTCCGACGCAGAGCCAGACAAAAATAACGGTAGAGAGACAAGAATTGATGAGGGCGGTCAAAGCTTCGGCTCTTTTTTCAAAGACCGGAATAAATGATGTTACCCTTAAGTTTACCAAGAACAAGATTATCGTTTCCGCTTTTTCCGGGGCGAGCGGAGAAAGCCAGGTGGAAGTAGAGGCGACTATCGAAGGAGGAGAGAATGAAATAACTATAAATTATCGCTATCTGGTCGATGGTCTGAATAATATCGGCGGCGACTTGGTTAAGATCGGAATCTTGAATAGCAATACTCCCTGCGTTTTACGAGCGGAGAAAGATGATGGCTATCTATATATCATCATGCCGATAAGGCAATAATTAAAAAAATAAAAAGCGGATTTAAAAACAGCCCTCTCGGGGGCTGTTTTTGTTATTTCATCTTTACTTCTATTTCGTTGCTTTTTACCGTATCGCCGTTCCAGTCGTTAAGCTGGGCGTAAAGGAGATAAGTTCCGATTGGCGGCGGGGTTTCCCAGAATATGTCAGTCGCGGCAGAGGGCTTATTGATGTCCTTGAGATTAGTCAGGCTGCCGTTGGCGCTATTCTTTACAAAGACATTGATAGAGGCTGTTCTTTCCGGCCGGGATATTTCTATTTTTATCGGCAGAGGAAACGAGCCCGAGCTGAAATTGGCGCCAGCGGTCGGACCGCTTATCTTTATCGAGCCCTTGCTGGAACTGACCGGGTTATTCTTGATGTTAAGATTGAAATTTATTGACGTATCGCTGCAATTTTCCAGGCTGTCGCAGACAATCGCCTTCAAAGTATGGTAGCCATTATTCAGGAAGCCGACGGACTGGCTGAAGGAAGCGGTCCCGGCGACGGTCTGCCAAAGATTGCCGTTAAGATAATATTCTATACGGCTGATATTGCTAGCGCCGGTTACTTCTGTCTGGATATCAAGATTATTTGAGGTAATAGTCTGATTAGCGAGCGGAGAGATTATCTTTATCGTCGGCCGGTTAGCCGCGATAATGGAATCTGATGCTACCGGCGTGGAGGAAGCATTTTTTTCCGCCCATTTTTTCACCGCGCTTTCCCAAAGATTAAATTGAGGATCTTTAGAGGGATCATTAGGAACCGGACCGAGCGGGTCATCCTTATCTACATAGAATAAGATGCTGTGATAAGCCGGGCCGATTCTTTCCCCGATTAATTCTAACGGTGTTGAGCTGCTAGCCGGCAATCCGGTAGTTATATCGACAGGAAAAGTTTCGGTCGGGATGGTGCCGTCCAGTATTGGCTTTCCTGTTTTGAAATCATCAGGAGCTTTAAAGGTTTCTGCCGGCGTATTGCCGAGGACCTTGGCCATGAAGTCGTGCCAGATCGGAGCGGCGAGCACGCTGCCGTCAGCTTTGCCCTTCATAGCTTTGTTGTCGCTGTTGCCGACCCAAACGCCGGCGACGAGCGACGGAGTATAGCCGATCGTCCAGGCATCATGAAAATCGTTAGTAGTTCCGGTCTTAGCGGCGACCGGACGATCGCCGAGAGTGAGAAAATTTTTGGCGCCAAAGACATAGGTTCGAGCCGTGTTATCGGACAAGATACTGTTGATCATCCGGACCACTTTTGAATCCATCACCTTCTTTTCGGACGGCTGATACTCTTCCAAGATATTTCCGTTCTTGTCCTCGACTTTCAGAATGCTGACAATGGGGCTGATCTGCCCGTCACGGGCGAAAGCGCTATAAGCATTAACATGTTCCAAAAGCTTCACTTCCGCGCCGCCTAGAACCAAAGAGAGGCCGAAGCGGCTGCGCGGATAGAGAGTCGAGTAGCCTAAATTCTCCGCCAAGTCGATGACGTTATTGATGTCGGCTAAATAGATGGCTTTTACGGCCGGAATATTCAATGATCCGGCCAAAGCCTGTCTAATTGTAACCGGACCAAGCTCTTTGCCGCTGTAATCATGAGGAGTATAGGAATTAGACGGGTCGGTTGAAAAATTGGTGACGACATCATAGAGGATAGTATCCGGGGTATAGCCTTTATCGAATAAAGCGGCGTAGACTAGCGGTTTCATCGAAGAGCCGGGCTGGCGCGGGCGAGTTGCTACATTGACTTGCCCGTCAATGGAGTCGTCGAAGTAGTCGCGGCTGCCGACCATAGCTAATATCTGTCCGGTCTTGGGGTCGATAGCGACCAGGGCGGCGTTGTTAGCGCCATATTTTTCCGGATAGTCTTTAGTCCGATTAGTAATTGCTTCTTCGGCGGCTTGCTGCTTGTACAAATCGAGCGTCGTATAAATTTTCAGCCCTTCCTGCTCGACCATCTTTTCCCCGTATTTGTCAGCCAGGATGTCTTTGATATACATGACAAAATGCGGCGCTGTGATATTCGTTTCCGGCCCTTTGAATTTTATTTCTTGAGCCTTGGCGGCGTCGCGTTCGGCTTCCGAGATATAGCCTTGTTCCGCCATCAGAGTCAAGACATAATCTTTTCTTCCTAAGAGCAGATCTTTGTTCGGGCCATAAGGCGAATAGCGGCTAGGAACCTGGACGATAGCCGCGAGAATCGCCGCCTCTGCCAAAGAGACGTCTTTAACGTCCTTGCCGAAATATTTTTGGCTGGCCGCTTCGACGCCATAAGCATTCGATCCATAAGGAATCTCGTTGAGATACATCTGCAGAATTTCATCCTTAGAAAATTTTTGTTCCAGGCGGTATGACAGGATCAGCTCTTTAATCTTGCGAGTGATAGTCTTTTCGTTGGTCAGGACGGCATTCTTGATAAATTGCTGAGTCAGAGTCGAGCCGCCGGCGCTGCGATTGAAAATCACGTTAGTTATCGCCGTCCTGAACATCGACCAGATACTGAAGGCGCCATGGTTATAGAAATTCTTGTCTTCTATGGCGATTGTCGCCTGCTTCACATAGTCCGGGATATCTTTTAAGGCCACTAAGGTTCTTCTTTGGTCGCCGCTAATTTCATAAAGGATATTTTCGCCGGTCCGGTCATAAATCTTAGTGCTCTGAGCGACCTCTCTGGTCATCAATTGATTTGGGTTAGGCAGGTTACGAGACACTACAAATACGTAAATAGTGGCGAATATTATACAAAAAAAAGCAAAAATTAAGACAGGCTTGATAAATCGGCGCAGGTTAATTCTTTTTTTTCTATTATTAGACGATTTTTGGCTATAATAGGAGCGTCCGTCTCTCCAATCAGAAGCACGTTTTCTTAGTTGTGGTATTGGCATAATAAGTGTATAATTATAGGGTAATTATAACATAGACTGGGGATAATGGATAAGGGACTTGATTTATTTTGAATAATGTGTTATTATATAATCATAAGAATTAAACATTAATCTTATATTTATGAATACCAATGAAATGCCGGCAGGCAATGTAGAAACAAAAGAAGTTAAGTCAGAGCAGCCTAAGGCGGAAGAAGAAAAGACCGTCGTCGCCAAAGAGATGGCTCCGGCCGATGTCGAGAATATCAAGAAGGATGACGCCGAGCGCCTGAATGTCGCCAAACAGGAATTGGAAGGCTTTAAAAAAGAGCAGGGAGGCGCCAGCGCGGAAGAGCTAAGAGCTAAGGTGGAACAGAAATTGGATGAAATGCAAGAGAAAATAAATGAGAAAAAGAATCCAAAAGGGTTGCTTAATAAGATTGCGAAAATGGCGTATTCCGATCAAGATTTTGTTAATGCTGAAAATGCCATTAAGGGGGCTAGAATGCTATTAGCAAAATCCGGTCCTGATAGCGTGAGAATGAAATCCGTGCAAGAGGCTACTAAGAAATTTACTATGGATGTCGATATTAGCGAATTTCCGGAAGGAGGAAAGAGAAAAGTTTCTGGTCCTAGCCAAAGCCAATACTAAAAAATATCTTAAAACCCCGCTTTGAAAAGCGGGGTTTTTGTTTTATAATGAAGGCGGAGAGATAATTATAAATATATGATCACTAGCTTGGCCAATAAGACAATCAAGGATGCGGCCGCCTTGAAAAAATCCGGAGAGAGAAAAGAAAGCGGATTGATCCTGATCGACGGCTTGAGAGAAATAGAAATGGCCTTGCGGGCGCAAGTCGAAATAATATCCTTATTTTATTGTCCGGAATTGATACTCGGCGAGATAGAAGTTTTTAACAGAATAAGCCAGGACAAGCGGATAGAAGTTTCAGAAACGATCTTGAAGAAGATTTGTTATAAAGAGAATCCCGATGGCTTTTTGGCGATAGCGAAACCGAAAGAAAAAAAATTATCGGATTTGAAACTAGACGATGAAGCTTTGGTCGTAGTGTTAGAGAACGTTGAGAAGCCCGGAAACCTTGGGGGGATAATCAGGACGGCTTATGCGGCCGGAGCGGATGCGGTGATTATCAATAGCAACCAGACCGATATTTATAATCCGAATGTTATCCGGGCGAGCGAAGGACATGTCTTTACGGAAAATATAATCGGCGCTTCTGTCGCGGAAACCATTAAATGGCTGAAGCATAATAAGATCAAAAGTTTCGGAGCGGCGACCATCGGCGCTAAGATATATACAGAAACGGATTTATGCGGCCGAGCGGCGATAGTTTTAGGCTCGGAAGCCGAGGGGTTGAGCCGGCAATGGCTGGAAGAAGCGGATCAGCTGATCAAGATCCCGATGAAGGCGGGTATTGATTCTCTTAATGTTTCCGTATCAGCAGCCGTGATCATTTATGAGGCTTTGCGGCAGAGGAAATCAGTATTTGACAATAAGTAATATTTTTATTAATATTAACCTAAATTATCTAGCAGGATAATTTATTTATTTGCGCCCGTAGTTCAGCGGATAGAACGGGAGCCTTCTAAGCTCTAGACGAGGGTTCGACTCCCCCCGGGCGTACGTTTCAATTTAAGAAACAAGCATGGTGCCTATGGTGTAGTGGCAACACAGCAGGTTGTGGTCCTGTTATTCTGGGTTCGATTCCCAGTAGGCACCCTATAAGAAAAATAACGGCTTTCGGCCGTTATTTTTTATATGATATAATCTAATCATGATAATAGATCATCAACCCGAGCCTCTCGTCGCTTATATCAGCATGGAGATCGCTCTGGAAAACAGGATTAAGACTTATGCCGGCGGACTGGGCGTCCTGGCCGGGGATATTTTGCGCTCTGCCGTCAGCCTGAAATTTCCGATGGTCGGAGTGACGCTTTTTAATCGCGATGGTTATTTCAAGCAATCTATCGGTAAAGACGGAGAGCAGAAAGAATCCCCGGACAAATCTGATTTTTTGCTCCTGAAGAAGATGCCGCAGACCGTCACGGTCAATATAGGCAAAGAGAAGGTTCTGGTCGGCGCTTGGCGTTATCGGATTAAGGACGAAAGCGGCTTTTGCGTTCCGGTTTATTTTTTGGATACAGATCTGCCGGGAAACACCACAGCTAATCGTGAGCTAAGCGGATCTTTGTACGGCGGCAATGAAGAATATCGCTTGAAGCAGGAAATAGTCTTAGGCCGCGGAGCCATCAAGATACTGGAAGCTATCGGCCATAAGAAGATCGAGAAAATTCATTTGAATGAAGGGCATGGAGCCTTAGCGGCCGTAGAATTGTTTTTGAATTCTAAACAAAGAAAGGAAAAAGATAAGCTTAGAGAGGCAAGAGATAAATGTATCTTCACGACGCATACGCCGATACCGAAAGCGCAAGATGTTTTTTCTCTGCCGTATTTATTAAGTTTTCAGCCGGATTTTCCCGGCTATCTGCCCGGCCTGGTCAAGGACAATGCGGTTGATCTGACTAAAACCGGCCTCTATTTTTCCGGGTTCGCGAACGCGGTTTCGCAGGCGCATCAGAAGACGGCCCGAGGCATATATAAAGACGACAATCTCAAAGCGATAACGAACGGAATTGATTCCTTGTTTTGGACGGCGCCGGAATTTAAGATTATTTATGATAAGAATATTCCGGGCTGGAGAACGGATAATTCTTTATTGAAAAAGACAGAGCAGCTGCCGCCGCTAGTAATCTGGACGGCGCATCAGCAGGCTAAACAGCGTTTGATCGGGCAGCTTAATGAGGCATATAAAGCCGGCCTGGAAAATAATGTCTTCACTATCGCCTTCGCCCGCCGGTTCGCGATTTATAAGCGGCCGGAATTCCTGTTTAAAGATTTAGGCCGGCTATTAAAAATTAATCAGGAAAGACGATTCCAGCTGATCTATGCCGGCAAAGCTCATCCCGGGGACATGGAGGGACGAGAGATGGTTAAAAAAATAAATTTGTTAGCCAAAGGATTGAATCAGAACATCAAGATCATCTTCTGGGAAGATTATGATCTTGATAAGGCGCGCCTGCTGACAGCCGGGGCCGATCTCTGGCTGAATAACCCCTTGCCGCCGAACGAAGCCTCAGGTACGAGCGGCATGAAAGCGGCGCATAACGGCATTCCGCAAGCGAGCATTTTAGACGGCTGGTGGGGAGAAGGGTATAAGAAGAATAAGACCGGCTGGCTGATAAGAGAAAAGAAAGGCGGCGAGATTTATGATTTATTAGAAAAAGAAATTTTGCCGCTTTACTATGATTTTCCGGAAAAATGGCGCCGGCTGATGATTTCCGTAATCAGCCGCAACGCGTCATATTTTAATGCGCAGAGAGTCTTGAAAGAGTATATTAAAAGAGCCTATAAATTAAAATGAAAAAGGACCATAATTTGGTCCTTTTTTTAATTTTTTCTTTCGGCCCCTATCATTAGGGTCGCTTTGGTTCCTTTTCCGAGCTTGCTCTCAAAAGAGATTTTTCCTCCATGCCGTCTGGCTATTTCTTGGCAGAATTTGAGACCCAACCCCGAACCCTTTTCGTTATTTGTGCCCAGGGTCGAATAAGAGCTTGTTTCAAATATCTTCCTGAGGTTCTCCGGTGCGATTCCAATTCCTGTATCAGTCACGGAAATCAGCACCGACTTTCCGTTAGAAAGATGCGACACGGAAATTTTTCCTTTCGGGTTAGTAAATTTTAAGGAATTGGAGACTAGATTCCTAATAATCATACTGATGATATCGGCGTTGCCGCAGATGATAGTTCCCTCAGGCACTTCATTGACGAGGCTGATTTCCTTCTTTTTAGCCCCTGTTTTTAAGAGGTTGGTAATTTCATCAATGATTTGTTTAAGATCGCAATCCGTCATCTCTATGGCAGATTGATTAACCCGCAGCTTTGACCAATTCAATAGATTCTTGGCCAAGCTGCAGATATTGATAGCTTGCTCATGTATCGCCTGCAGGCACTCTTTCTGTTTGGCGGCCGGCAGATTGTAATCATCGGATGCCAGCAATTCAGTAAGGCCTATAAGGGGGTTGAAAGGGCCGATAAGGTCGTGAGATATGATAGAAAATATCTTATCTCTTCTTTGAATAGTCTCTCTCAGATTCTTATTTTGAGATTTTAATCTCTTAATCCTCCTCTTAAGCTTGTTTAGTTCATCGGAAGTTTCCATGGTCGGTATTTTTTTAAGGTGCTTTTATTGTTCGAGCAATATTAGCAGGTTTTTATTGATTTAGCAATAGCCGATATTTTCGAATCAAGAAAAAAGAGCTATAATACCGATATAAATAATCTTTAAATTTATGCCAAAGAAACAACAAGCTACGACTTCAAAGAAACAAACGAAATCATCAGGAACGGCTAATGACCAATTCAAGGTCTATGGACATGAAGTCTTGAAGAAAGTTAAAGAGCTGATTAAGGAAGGTAATATCCGCCGGATCATCATCAAGAATGAGAAGGGCAAGGTTATGATGGAGATCCCGATGACCTTCGCGGTTGTCGGCACTGTTTTCGCCCCGGTCTTGGCGGCTGTCGGAGCTTTAGCGGCCGTCTTGAACAAATGCACTATCGAAGTGGAAAGAAAATAATTCTCAGCGAAGAATAATCATTATTATATGTGCGGCATCATCGGATATTTAGGGAATAGGCCGGCTAAGCCTATCTTGGTTGAAGGTTTGAAAAAATTAGAATACCGGGGCTATGACAGCGCCGGTATTTGCATTTTAGAAAGCGACAGCTTTTTCGTCGACAAGAAGATCGGCCCGGTGGCCGGCTTAGCCAAGAGCGTCGAAAAGATAAAGACTGAAGGATCTTTAGGGATAGCCCATACGCGCTGGGCGACGCATGGCGCGCCGAGCGAAAAGAACGCGCATCCGCACTTCGATTGCCGCGGAGATATCGCCGTTGCCCATAATGGCATCATTGAAAATTATCAAGCGCTCAAGAAAGTCTTGATTGCCGAAGGACATAAATTTCGATCAGAAACCGACTCGGAAGTCTTGGCGCACTTGATCGAAAAATTTTATCAAGGCAATCTGGAAGCGGCGGTCGTCAAAGCCCTTAATCTCGTCGAAGGATCTTACGGCTTAGTGGCCCTCAGCCGGCGTGAAAATAAATTAGTGGCCGCCCGCCAAAGCTCGCCGCTCATTATCGGCATCGGCAACCGGGAAACTTTCGTCGCCTCCGATATTCCGGCGATTCTCAAACATACTAAGAAAGTAATTTATTTGAAAGATAAGGACATTGCGATCATTACCGCTAAGGGCTGCAAGATCAAGAAGCAAGACGGTCAAGCGGTCGATCGCGAGATCGAGGAAGTAAAGATGAATGTCGCCCAGATCGAGAAGGGCGGCTATAAGCATTTTATGCTCAAGGAAATCTTTGAGCAGCCGACGAGCTTATCCCAGGTTCTAAGCGGACGCATCAAGGATGGCCGGATAAAATTATCCATCACCGCTGACTTAAAGAAGATCAAGCGGATCATTATTGTCGCTTGCGGCACGAGCTGGCATTCGGCGCTGATCGGAAAATATTTGATCGAAGAGATAGCGCGCATTCCGGTCGAAGTTGATTATGCTTCAGAGTTCCGTTATCGCCATCCGCTTGTCAGTTCGGAAGATCTGCTCATCGCTATTTCTCAATCCGGCGAGACCGCTGACACGCTAGCGGCCCTAAGAGAGGCTAAAAGCGCGGGTGCGCAGACGCTGGGTATCGTTAATGTCGTCGGTTCGACCATGACGCGGGAAGTTGATTCGGGCATCTATCTGCATGCCGGTCCGGAAATCGGCGTTGCCAGCACCAAGGCTTTCACTTCGCAAGTAGCCGCGATAATCTTATTAGCCTTATATCTGAAGCAGGAGTCCGGCAATAAATTGGAACCGAAGATATTGAACGATTTGAAGAATCTGCCGGAAACGATCAGAGAAGCTTTGCAAGTAGAAGGGGAAGTGAAGAAGATGGCGAAGAAATTCAAGGATAAGACAAATTTCTTATACCTGGGCCGCGGTGTTAATTTTCCGGTCGCGTTAGAGGGCGCCTTAAAACTGAAAGAGATTTCTTATATCCATGCCGAAGGTTATCCGGCCGCAGAAATAAAACATGGACCGATCGCTTTGGTTGACGACAGGATGCCGGTCGTCTTCATTGCGACGAAAAATGACCTGACCGAGAAGATTATCAGCAACATGCAGGAGATCAAGGCGCGCGGCGGCAAGATTATCGCCATTGTCGATCGTGATTATGAAGATATTGAACGTTTGGCCGATCATCTTTTGAAGGTCCCGGCCGCCAATCGCTTATTGGCGCCGATAGTGAATATCATTCCGCTCCAGCTCCTGTCTTATCATATCGCTAACGGCAAAGGAATAAATGTCGACAAGCCCCGCAATCTGGCCAAGTCGGTGACGGTTGAATAGGCAGCGGTCAAGATAAATAAAACAAAAAAGACTTCGAGGAATCCGAAGTCTTTTTTGATAGTTTGCTTTTTATCTTATTGCATTAGCGCCAATATTTCATCGCGCTTTTTTTCCATCGTCGTCCGATCGATAGCTTCCAGATTCAGGCGGACTTTTGGTTCGGTGTTGGAACCGCGGACATTAAACCAAAAATCGGGATACTCTATCGTTACTCCGTCTAAGTGGCTTATCCGCCCTGCCGCGTATTTAGCCGAGATATTATCAAAGACGGATTTCTTGTCGCTGACGACGCGGTTGATTTCTCCGGAATTAAAATATTTATTAAAGGGAGCGACATAAGCGGCTATACCTTGCGGGGCAGACGAAACGAGCGTCAGGAGTTTCAGGACGATGATGCTCGGATATTCGAAACAGCCGGCTTCGCCGCGCAGATAAAAGTGTCCGGAAGATTCTCCGGCAAAGAAGATATCCTCTTTGAGCATCTGCTCTTTAATCAAGGAATGTCCGACGCGGGTCATCACGGGGATTCCGCCGTTCTCTTTTATCAAGTCGCTAGTGATGCGGCCGGGGCGGACGTCATAGCCGATTTTGGCTCCAGGTTTTATTTCCAAGAATAGCTTGGCCAAAAGGCCGCGGATAATCGGCTGCGGTATAACTTTTCCTTCATTGTCGATGAAGAACATACGGTCGCCATCGCCGTCGATCGCGATGCCCAGATCCGCCTTTTTCGCTTTTACTTCGGCTTGCAGCTGGACGAGATTTTCTTCTTTGATCGGATCAGCCTCGTGAGCCGGAAAAGAACCGTCGAGAGAAAAATTCATCGGTATCAATTCGCAGGGAAGCTTGGCGAATAATGCGCTGATATAGGTAGCGCCCATACCATTAGCCGTGTCGACCACGATTTTTAGCGGCTTGATCTTCGAATTATCGGAAAAAGAAAGGGCATAGGCGATTTCATCATTCAAAACCTTGTCGTTCTTGGTTATTTCTCCGCGAGTCTTCGCCGGCAGAAAATGATTCTCCAAGACTTTTTCTTTCAGATAATCGATTCCGGTTTCGCCGCTGATCGGCACGCCTTTCGCGCGCACTAATTTAAAGCCATTCCATTCTTTCGGATTATGCGAAGCAGAAACGGTGATGCCGCCGTCATAGCCGTAGTGGCCGACAGCGAAATACATAGTCGGGGTAGAGATAGTGCCTAAATCGATGACATCAGCGCCGGCTTCAGCGACCCCTCTGATTAAACTGTCTTTTAATTCCGGCGAAGACAGCCGCATGTCGGCAGCGACGGCGATCTTTAATTTCTTCCCGATCTGATAATCCGGGTCGTTTTTTCTGAGTTCTACGTAAGCCAAGCCCAAAAGGAGGCCGAGCTCGTTATCAAAATCCTGGCCGTAGACGCCGCGAATGTCGTAAGCTTTAAAGACTTCCGGATTTATTGGTAGCATAAAACCAAAGTCCGCCTAAGCCGAGCCAAGCGGCAGCTAAGCCGAATACCCAGCCGGCAAAGGGGATGGAAAATAAGAGCCAGAGGATAATCACGCCGGGCACTAGGGACCAGGTCAGGGATAAACCCTCTTTCTTTAATATTTTATTAATAAGTAAGTTTCCCAAGAAGATGGCCGTTAATATTTTGGCAACATAAATTGCGACCAGCCAGAGGGCGGCCAGGATTAAGGCTAGAGGGATGCCGATGACCGTGAACATCAGAACCAGAACGGTCGGCGGAAGAACGAAGAAGATTATTACTCCCGGAATAAGTATGCGAGCTTTCTTTTCCTCGATCAAACCGATGATTTTTTGGACGCAGTTCCGGCAAATAGTGGTCATGACTAACCCGACGGCAATAGCGGCGAAAATGGCGAAGAAGCGTCCCCAAACCCAAGGCCAAAAAAGATTATTAGCCTTTACTGCCGGAGTTTCTTGTTTGACATTGCCGGCTACGCTGGCGTCGTTAGAAATATCAGCCGCCTGGTCGGAAGTGTAGTTGATGTCGCCATTGATGATGGCGCCGGAAGCGATTGTTAATTTATTGGCAGCATTGCCAGACAGTTTCAGGTCGACATTCTTGCCTATTTTGCCGGTTATCAAGGCTTGACCGGCATAGCCGCCTAGACCGCCATCGATAGTTCCCCTGGAAAATAAGATTGATCCGGCGATATAAGCGTCCCAGCCTATCCGGGAATCCGGACCTAAGATGATATTGGCTCCGAAAGCATTGACGTTGCGAGCGACTGCGCCGTTGATAGTGATATTATTGCCGGCGACGCGGATATTGCCTCCGACCTCTCCGTTAACCGTGATGTCTTGGCCGGCGGCTATGATATCTCCTTCGACTCGGCCGTTGACAGTGATAGATTGCGCGGCCGCGATCAAATCGCCGCTGATATTTCCGTCGACAGTGATGGAAGTTCCGGCAGCATAGAGATTGCCGCTGACGATTTCTTCTTTAGGGATCAGGATTGTTTCTCCGGTTTTGGTCCCCGCTGCTTTAATAGCGGTTAAAGGGAGTAATAGCAGAGTAAGAAACAGTAAAATTTTGGTAGTTTTTTTAATCATAGCGATATTGTTAAATTTTAAAAAATGTTATAGTATAAGATATCCGAATGCCTTAGAATAGTTCAATTATAGCCCAAATATATGGGGGAAGCAATAAAAGACTTGCTTTTCAATCATGCCTCAAGTTTTCAGAATCGTGAAGATCTGGAAGCTGGAAAACGGCTGATTTGCAAGAAATACGGCTTAGCAGCCATACCGAACTCCGATATTTTGAAAGAGTATCGTCTTTTGTTGTCTAAAAATAAGATTTCTCGCGTGGAAGTTCTAGAAAATATCTTGCGTAAGCGCGCCGTTCGGACTTTATCTGGCATAGCCCCGGTTGCTGTCCTGACTAAGCCCTATCCCTGCCCCGGATCCTGCGCCTATTGTCCGCACGAGAAAGACGTTCCCGCCAGCTATCTGTCTAACGAACCGGCGGTGATGCGCGCCATCCGCTGCGATTATGATCCTTATAAGCAAGTCGTCATGCGCCTGAAAGCTTTAGAGAGCAATGGTCACGAGCCGACGAAGATAGAGCTGATCGTTATCGGCGGAACTTGGAGCTACCTGCCGACTAAATATAAGTATTGGTATATTGTGAACTGTTTCCGCGCCGCTAATGACTATGAAAAGTTGAAAAAAATGGTCTTCAAGCGGCCGGAAGGAGAAAAGAAGTTTGATACCGGCTTAAAAGCGCCTTATGCGAAGAGTTTATCCTTAGTTGATTTAAAGAAAGCGCTTATCAAGGAGCAGAAGAAGAATGAAAAGGCGGAATATCGTTTCATTGGACTGACTTTAGAAACTCGTCCGGACTATATTAATGAAAAAGAGGTGCGTGAGATGCGCATCTTAGGAGCGACGCGCGTAGAGATAGGCGTACAGGCGATAGATGATAAGATTCTGAAGTTGAATAAGCGCGGGCACGGCGTCAGAGAAATAGCTGCGGCGACCAAACTGCTCAAAGAATATGGCTTCAAGGTCACGTATCATCTCATGCCGGCTTTGCCGGGAGCAACGCCGAAAAAAGATTTGGAATTATTCAAGCAATTATTCAGCGATGAACGCTTCCAGCCGGACCAGATAAAATTCTATCCGACCGTAGTTACCGCCGGCAGCTTATTATATCGCTGGTATAAACAGGGAAAATATAAACCCTATTCTGATAAGCAGTTGCAGGAACTCATCGTCGATTGCAAAGCCGCTGTGCCACCCTATGTCCGCATTATCAGGCTCATCCGTGATATCCCGGGCGAGTCGATTATCGCCGGCAATAAGATTACGAACTTGCGCCAAATAATGAAAGACAAAGGCGTGAAATGCAATTGTATCCGTTGCCGCGAAGCTAAAGAGCAAGTGATTGAATTGGATTATAAGATCAGAACTATTAAATATCCGTCTTCAGGCGGAACCGAATATTTCATCAGCGCGGAAAGCCGCGACGGAAAAGTTCTTTATGGTTTTTGCCGCTTAAGGATAGACAGCAATAGTCCGGTCGCCCCGGCAATCGTCAGAGAACTTCATGTCTATGGCATATTAGTTTCTGTCGGCGGAGATAAGAAAGTGCAGCATAGCGGTTTAGGAAAATTATTAATGAAAGAGGCTGAGGATATTGCTGTTCAAGGGGGAACGGCTAAGATGGCTGTTATCTCCGGGGTCGGAGTCAGGGGGTATTATAAGAAATTGGGATATAAAGAGAAAGATAGTTATATGGTAAAGACGCTTGGATAGCTGCTTGTATCTGATTAATTTTTTTGCTTTTTCGCTATAGATATGCTATTATTATCATGTTATGCTGATTACTAAAAACATCACAACCTGGTCCGGATTTAGTTCAGTTTCTATTAAACTCTGATAACCAAGGGATTGATTTAGTTATTCTAAAGCACCCTTGGGGTGTTTTTTATTAACTAAATCAACTCCTTCTATGTCTTCAGAAAAAATTAATTTTAAGATAATTATCGCGCTAACCTTATATCTGGTTTCTCTGTTTGCTGCTAATACGCTGGGTTTAAAAATAATGCCATTCATGCTAGGAACGCATTTATCAGTGGCTGTTTTTTTCTTCCCATTCGTATTTTTAACAACTGATGTTATCGGGCAAGTTTATGGGAAACAGATGGCAAAAAATTTCGTTTTTGCCGGATTTATCAGCATCTGTTTGCTCATGATTTATTCTCTCATTTCTTTATCCGTCCCCTGGGCTCAAGACGGTCTAAAATTTAAAGATAGTTTCAATACGATTTTTGGTATTTCATTAAGGATGTCGCTAGCTTCGCTTTTGGCTTATCTGATAGCTGAATATCAAGATGTTGCGGCTTTTTTCTTTTTTAAGAAAAAACTTAATAATGGCGCTTTTTGGTTGCAGTCTAACCTGTCTAATCTTTGGTCTCAACTTCTAGATACAGCCATCTTTATGTTCGTGGCTTTTGCAGGCATATATTCCATAAAGACAATCCTGCTCATCGGTTTGCCCTGGTGGCTATATAAAGTCGGCATGGGGTTCATATACACGCCTCTATCTTATTTAGGCGTTTATCTTCTAAAATATGAAAATAAAAACATTTAAAACTTCTATCTTTAAGCCGAACGAAAGTTTATTGCCTTTTATCGCGAAATATTTGATAAAAATTCCCAATAATAGCGTTTTAGTCGTGACTTCCAAAATTATTGCTTTATCTGAGGGTCGATTTATTAATGACACGGATGAAATGACTAAAGAAAAGATAATCAGGCGAGAAAGTGAAATGGTTCTAAAGACTAAATATGTTTGCTTAACGATTAAAGACGGAATAGCTATGGCTAACGCCGGAGTCGATGAGAGTAATGGGAACGGCTCTTTAATATTATTGCCAAAAGACAGCTTTAAGGCAGCTGCGAAGATTCGTAACCATTTCAAGGAGAAATATCATCTTAGTAATCTTGGCGTTATCGTTACAGACAGCCGTTGTCTGCCCCTTCGAGCTGGAATTACTGGCGTGGCTCTAGGCTATGCCGGTTTCAGAGGGCTTAAAAAATATCAAGGAGATCTGGATATATTCGGACGGCCCTTTAAATATTCTCGAGTTGATGTGGCAGATAGCTTGGCGACGGCTGCCGTTCTCTGTATGGGAGAAGGAAATGAAAGGCAGCCGCTCGCTCTTATCAATGATGTTCCTTTGGATTATATTGAAAAGGTAAGCAAGGATGAGTTGAAAATCGATATAAAAGAAGATATGTACGGGCCTTTATTTAGAAAAGTTAAATAATAGCCAGTTTTTGACAAAAGAACCCGGCTAAACTAAGATTAAACTATAATAAAAATCATATGAAATACGACCATTTGCAGAGCCAAGACCCGGCTGTCTGGGCCATAATCGAGAAGGAGGAGAAGCGCCAGAATGAGGAAATTGAGCTGATTGCTTCGGAAAATTATGTTTCTCCGGCCGTGCTTGAAGCTATGGCTACCGTGCTGACCAATAAATACAGCGAAGGCTATGTCGGCCATCGTTATTATGGCGGCAACGCGGTCGTCGATGAAGTGGAAGACTTGGCGATCGAGAGAGCTAAGAAATTATTTGAGGCTGAGCACGTTAATGTCCAGCCCTTATCTGGCTCTCCGGCCAACGCCGCGGTCTATATGGCTTTCCTGAATCCAGGCGATAAGGTTCTGGGCTTGAAGCTTGACCATGGCGGCCATCTTTCCCATGGCCATAAGGTTAATTTTTCCGGCCGTTTATATAATTTCGTCCAATATGGGGTTGATCCGAAAACGGGAGTTATCAATATGGATGAAGTCAGGGAAATCGCTTTGCGCGAAAAGCCGAAGATGATCGTCGCCGGCTTCAGCGCCTATTCTCGAGAAATAGACTGGCAAAAATTCAAAGATATAGCGGATGAGATCGGTGCTTATACTTTTGCCGATATCGCCCACATCGCCGGGCTCGTCGCCGCCAAGCAGATAAAAAATCCTGTGCCGATCTTCGATGTCGTCTCCACGACAACTCATAAGACCCTAAGAGGTCCGCGCGGCGCGATGATCATGTGCAAGGAAAAGTACGCCAGGCAGGTAAATAGCGCAGTCTTTCCTGGGATGCAAGGCGGCCCGCACGACCATATTACAGCCGCGAAAGCCGTCGCTTTCGGTGAAGCTTTGAAACCGGAATTTACGGAGTATGCTAAACAGATTATCTTGAATGCTCAGGCTATGGCTAAAGAATTCCTAGCCCTCGGCTATCGGATAATTTCCGGCGGAACCGATAATCATCTGATGGTCATAGATCTGACCAGTAAGGGAACAGTCGGAAAAGAAGCAGAGAAGGCGTTAGAAAAGATAGGTGTTTCCGTATCGCGTTCTACTATTCCTGATGATCCTAATCCGCCGATGAATCCGTCCGGAATCAGAGTCGGCACTCCGGCTGTCACGACTAGAGGCATGAAAGAAGTAGAAATGAAACTGATAGCTGGTTATATCGATGAAGCTTTGATGAATAGAGAGAATGAAGGAAAATTAAATGATCTCAAGGAAAAGGTTAAAGCCTTATGCGCTAAATTCCCGATTCCTACCAAATAAAATATGGTGAAAATAATTGACGGCAAGAAAATCGCTGAAAAAGTAAAAGACGAGATAGCGAAGAATATTTTTGATCTCAAAGGCCCGAGACCTAATTCGGCTATTATTCTAGTGGGCGAACGGGCTGATTCCCAGCTTTATGTCTCCCTGAAAGAGAAGGAGGGCAAGAAAGTCGGAGTAGATACGCATACCTATAGATTGCCGGAAAATATTTCCGAGCAAGAATTATTGGACGTCATCGGTTTCCTGAATAAGGACGAAATGATCGATGGAATCTTGGTTCAATTACCCCTGCCGGAAAAATTCGATACCGATAAGATTATTGCGGCGATCGATCCATCCAAAGATGTTGACGGTTTCCATCCGCTTCATCCGGAATATATCGTTTCTCCGGTCATGGCCTCTATCTTAGCCTGCCTCGAAGATATAAATTTTTCCGCTGCCGGCAAGACGGCTTGTGTCCTGTATAATTCCGAGGTCTTCGGCAAGAATGTCAAAGATATCCTGGAGAAGAAAGGGATGAAAGTCGTTTTGAAAGATCATCCGGAACAAGCGGACATATTAGTAACGGCGCTCGGCGAGCCGCATAAGATCAAGAAAGAGATGATTAAAGACGGCGCCGTTATCATTGATATCGGTATCACTAAGAAAGAAGGCAAGGTTTTAGGGGATGTTGATTTTGAAGATGTGAAAGATAGGGCCGGATTCATTACTCCAGTTCCCGGAGGCATCGGTCCGATGACTATCGCCTTCTTATTCAAGAATGTTTGGGAGATATTTAAGCGGAAGAAAGACGCAGGCAAATAAAAAAGCCACTTCGTTAAAGAAGTGGCCGATTTCCGTCATTTTTCCTGTCTTACATATAATTTTCGTCAGTATGGAGGCATTCCATAGCTTCTTCTGTTTCTGAAGCATCAGATGAAATGATCTTGAATGCGCTATCGATCCTATGATTGATTATCTCGTTGGAGATAACGATTACCATGATGACGAAAAATATTCCGACTAAACCGAATGATACTCGACTCAATGGGTCGATCGGTTGACTGAATTTTCCGCCGAAGATAGCGCCAGCTATGAAAGTGATGCCTAACAAGAATGTAAGTGTCAGAGAAATGACTGCGGGCAAAGAACTATTTGGTTTATTCATTTGTAAAGGTATTTGATTTAATGATATTATTATATAATATTTATAGTAAACTGTCAATAGTAAGGATATAATTTGTCTAATATTTGAATAATGGTTGCTAAGAAGAAACAACAAATAAAAGAGCTTTTAAAGATTCATTTCGGCTATGAATCTTTTTTGCCTGGACAGGAAAAAGCGATCGATAATATCCTGGCCGGTCAGGACACGCTTGTCGTCCTGCCGACCGGAGGCGGCAAGTCCTTGATATATCAGCTGCCGGCTCTGGTCCTAGATGGCGTGACTATTGTCATTTCTCCTCTCATCGCCCTGATGAAAGATCAGGTAGATTCTTTAGAGCATGTCGGCATCCCGGCGACTTTCATTAATTCTTCCATCTCTCCGGACGAAACCGAGAGACGGCTAGCTAAGATCAGGAACGGCTATTATAAGATTATCTATATCGCTCCGGAGCGTTTCTATAATCAGGCCTTCGTCGCCGAGCTCAAGAAGATCAAGGTTTCTCTATTCGCGATCGATGAAGCGCATTGTATCAGCCAATGGGGGCATGATTTCCGGCCCAGCTATATGCGGCTCAGAGAGGCGATAAAATTAGTGGGTTCGCCGACTGTCGTCGCTTTGACAGCGACGGCCACGCCGGAAGTGCGCGATGATATCATTAAGCAATTAGGCATGTCCGATGAGGACACGATCATTACCGGTTTTGCCCGTCCGAATCTGCAGTTCGCGGTCGTGCCGACGGCCAATGGACAGAAGATGGAGCATATCATCAATCTCCTGACGACGAATCCGGAGATGGGTTCCGGTATAATTTATGTCGGCACTCGCTCTAAAGCCGACGAGTTAGTCGAAGCTTTGACGGAAAATGATATCAAAGCCGTGGTTTATCATGCCGGCATGGATGCTAATAGCCGCGACTGGGTTCAGGATCAATTTATGAGAGGAGAGGCGCAGGTCGTCGTCGCGACTAACGCTTTCGGATTAGGAATAAATAAGAAAGATATCCGTTTCGTCATCCATCACGATTTGCCGGGAACGGTCGAAGCCTATTATCAGGAAGCCGGCCGCGCCGGGCGCGACGGTAAGCCGAGCTTCTGTTTATTATTCTACCATCAGCAGGACCGCTATCTGCGCGAATTTTTTATCAAAGGCGATAATCCGAGTCCGGAAATGATCATAGAGATCTATGATTTTCTGGTGCGCCGGGCCGGTCTCGAAGTGGATGCGCAAGCCTCGATCCTGATAACTTATGCGGAAATCGCCCAGAGCCTTTCGGAATCCGTTCCGGAAATGGCTATTGGCACGGCTTTAAAGATACTCGAGAAAGAAGGCTACCTGTCGCGGCCGAACGAGAAGACTTCTAATTCATTCTTGAAAGCCAAGAAGAACTGGGAAGAGATCGCCGCTTCTTTAAGCCGCCGCGCTAAGAGCCAATTAGAGATAGTAAATAGCTTGGGCATAAAATATCACGACGAACTTATCGCCGGCTGGGAGTTCAATCCCGAAGAAGTGTCGGTCGTCTTGAAAGTGAAAAAGGATTCGCTGTTGCGCGCCGTTAAGAAATTAGCCGAGAAAGACCTGGTGGAATACCGGCCGCCTTTCCGCGGTACGGAAATAAAGATCCTGAAGATCGTCGAGCCGGAAGATCTTAATCTTGATTTTAAGGCGCTGAAAGCGAAATCGGAACGGGCTTATGAGAAGCTCAATGAGATGGAAAATTATGTCTATCATCTCGGCTGCCGCCAATCATACATTTTGAATTATTTCGGCGATCGGCATTCCGAACCTTGCGGTCGCTGCGATAGCTGCTTGAAATTGAAGAAGAACAAGGATCGAGGCAGGGAAGATTATCGCCATAAGACTTATTTGGATTGATATGGACAAGGAACAGGCGGAAAATCTCTTAAGCTTGGTAAAGCGCAATTATAATGAAATTGCGGCTAGCTTTGATGCGACCAGAAAAAAAGAAATCTGGCCGATCATGCGGGAATTCGCAGCCGACGTGAAAGATGGCGATTCTGTCCTTGATGCGGGCTGCGGCAACGGCAGATTATTAGAAGCCCTGAAAGGCAAGAAGATCGGTTATCTCGGGATAGACAATAGCGCCGAACTCATTAAATCGGCGGAGCAGAATTATCCGTCATATGAATTCAGGGAAGCGGATATCTTAAATTTAGATAATGTGCCGGAGAAGGATTTTGATCATATCTTCTGTCTGGCTGTCTGGCAGCATATTCCCAGCCAAGAATTGCGAGTCAGATTTTTGAAGAATTTGGCCGCTAAACTGAAGCCGGCGGGAAGGCTGATTATCAGCACTTGGAATCTTGGACGGATACCGAAATATCGCCGGATGATGCTTAAAAATTATTGGCTGAAACTGATCGGACGTTATCAATCGGAAGCTCGCGATCTGGTATTTTCCTGGAAGGATTCTTCCGGCCGGAGCATCAGCGACCGTTATTATCACGCCTTTACTGTTTCAGAGATCAAGCGCCTAAGCGCCGCCGCCGGGCTGCGGATAAAAGAACTCAGGTGGGATAAATATAATATCTGGGTGCGTTTTTAGCTTATATTTGGCAGATTCCCGGATATTCTTGACACCCCTAGGGGGTGTGCTATAATAGACCATATAAGTCTGATTTATTAGCGGCTATGAAAACACCCGAAAGCAGGTTGAATAATATTATCGGACAGCTCAACGGCGCCAAGAAGATGCTGGCCGATAAGGAACGCGATTGTTTCGCGCTGGTTATCCAGTTAAAAGCCGCCCGTTCCGCCATTTCTTCGCTGATGGAGAAGCTGGTCGGAGAAGAGTTCGATCATTGCTTGTTGAATTCCAAGAAATATAATAAAGGCAAGATAGAAAAAATATTTAAAGAAATAATTAATAAATAACTAATAATAAAAATATGTCTAACGCTCTCGAACTGACAAAAGGCAATTTTGCCGCCGAGGTTCTCAGCAGTCCGACGCCGGTCTTGGTAGATTTCTGGGCTCCTTGGTGCATGCCCTGCAAGATGATGGCCCCTATCTTGGATGAATTAGCTAAGGAGATGGAGGGTAAGCTAAAAATCGCCAAGATCAACACGGAAGAAGCGGAAAACCAGTCTTTGGCCATGGAATATCAGATCCAAAGCATCCCGAATCTGAAATTATTCAGGAACGGGAAGGTGGTCGGAGAATTCATCGGCCTTAGGAATAAGGAATCCTTGAAGAAAGAGATTGAAAATTTATTATAAATAAGACTCGGCGCTCTTTTCGGGCGCCGGTTTTTTATCCATATGAGCATTTTTGAAGACAATAATCGACGTTTAGCCGATATCAGAGAGTTGGAAGGAATCAGCGAAGCGGAAATGGCTCCGCTTAGCCAGCCGGCGCAGACGAAATATATCGAGCTGGATGTGGACGGCCAGAAATATCCGGCCTGGCGCATCGTCTATAACCGCGCCATCGGTCCGGGCAAGGGCGGAATCAGATTCCATCCCGATGTCAATGAAGACGAAGTCAAGTCTTTAGCTTTCTGGATGGCTCTGAAGAATTCATTGGCCGATATTCCTTACGGTGGCGCTAAGGGCGGAGTCAGATTCAATCCTAAGGATGCTAGCCCGGAAGAATTGCAGGCAATCAGCCGCGCTTATGTCCGGGCTTTCCATGAATATCTAGGCGAGAATAAAGACGTGCCCGCGCCGGATGTTTATACGAATTCGCAAATCATGGCCTGGATGCTGGATGAATTCGAGAAGATTAATGGACGCCATGAACCGGGGATGATTACAGGCAAGCCGTTAGAAATCGGCGGCCTAGTTTTGAGAGGAGATGCAACCGCGCAGGGAGGGTATTTGATTGTCAAAGAGATGGCTGGAGAATTCCTGAAAGGGCGCGCCAACAAGGAAATAGCAATCGCTATTCAGGGCTTCGGCAACGCTGGCCTATTCATGACGGAAAAATTATTTAATGACGGCTATAAGATTATTGCAGTTTCCGACAGCCAAGGAGCTATCTATAATGAAAGCGGCTTGAATATTCCCGAACTTATCAAGCTGAAGAATAGCGGCCAGCCGGTTGGAAACTATACCGGTGGCAGCAAAATGACTAATGCCGAACTCTTGGAATCGAAAACGGATATCTTGGTCCTAGCAGCTCTAGAAAATCAGATTACGAAAGATAATGCGGCCCGCATCAAAGCGGATTATCTAGTCGAACTGGCGAACGGGCCGATCAGCTACGAAGCGGATCAGATCTTGAAAGATGCCGGCAAGATCATTGTTCCTGATATCTTAGCAAATTCCGGCGGCGTCATCGTCAGCTATTTCGAATGGGCGCAGAATAAGACCGGCAGCATCCTGGACGAGGAATATCTGCGCAGCCTCTTAGAGAAGAAGATGAAGGCGAATTGGCAGAGAGTCTACGGCAAATATCTGGAAAAAGAAAAGAAGATAACTTTGCGCCAAGCCGCCTATATCCTGGCTATCAGAAAAATATTAGCGGCCGGAAAATGGCGCGGATAGGAGAAGCTCTATATTGAAAAAAATGAAAAAAGATGAAGACAAAAAAGACGGGGTTAAACCCCGTCTTTTAAGTATGATGTCTCTAGATTATTGAGCGCAACCGGCCGACGCGCTAGCAGTAGCCGCGCCAGAACCGAAACCGGCGGAAGGAGAAGTGCTGGACAGGACAGCCTGGCATTCTTCCGGCTGATCGTTGAAAGCGCTGCAGATAGTCTTCAATAAGGAAGCGGAATCGCGGGCGCTGGAGATTTCCTGGCCGTTGATGATCAGGGTAGGAGAACCGCCGACATTGTATTTATCATTGGCGGCCTTATCAACGTTGAAGCCGGGATAGCTGCCCTGATAGCCGACTTTGTCGGTGAAATTGCTGGTTACGCTGAAGCTCTTATCGGTCTTGGAAACGCAGGCAGCGAGCTTAGTCTTATCTACCTTAGCGGAAGTCAGACAAGCGTCAGAAGCGCTAGATTCCAAGAAGCAAGTCAGGTAGGAATTCAGTTTGCTGGCCTGTTCTTTCTGGATGCAGTATTGAGTCAGGTTCTCATTCAATTCTTTCTGGCCATGCATGGCATAGCTGCAGAATTGTAATTTGAAATCGATCTTATTGCCTAAGGCGGCTAAGACCGGCAAGATGCCTTTTTCGATCTGGGTGCCATAAGGGCAATAGCTCATGACGAATAATTCGACTGTCGGCTTGTCGCTTTTGACGGAAACGGTTGCGGCCGGGGCGGAATTAGCGGCAGTATTATTGCCGGCGGCGGCAGCAGCCTTCTGAGCCGTCTCGTCGATATTCAAAGCTTGCGGGAAGAATAATTTTCCGTCTTTAGTGATATAAGACTCGACGACATCGCTGACGATATCGATCTTTAATTTATAAAGGCCATATTCGGTAGTGACTTCTTTGATGGTCGCCTTGCTGCCGCTTTGCATCAAATAAGTGTTGACGAAAGCCTCAGCTTTAGCTTGAGCTTCTTCGGGCTTCAAGTTCTTGGTTCCCGGCTTGCGGAAGGAGAAGAAACCGATGATAACAAGGACGATCACAAGGATAATCGGCAGGACTATCCTCATAAAAACTTCTTTGGCGAAGATTTTTCTTATGATTTTTTTCATAATTTTTTTTATGATTATTATTTATTATTATCGTTTATTATTATTCTATTATAGTAAAAATAGGCGCTGCCGTCAAAAGCGGACGGATAATAGTCCTAATTGCGAGGCATGGCGGCTTGCAAGGCGGCCGGCAGCTCAATCCGGAAGTCTTTCGTCTCGCCTTTCAGGTCATGAAAATTCAAATGATCGGCAACCAGGAAGACGCGGCCGAGATTCAATTTCTTGTTCTTAACCTCGGTCTTTTTAGTATAATAGAGGCTGTCGCCGACGAGCGGATGGCCATAAGCGAAGAAATGGACGCGGATCTGATGCGTGCGGCCGGTCTTGATGCTCACGCGGAGCAAGGTATAATTGACGAATCTCTTCAAGACCTCGAATTCAGTGATAGCGACGCGCGATTTCATCCAGCTGTCGATATTGCCTTGATCACGGTCTTTCGGATGGCGGCGGCGCAGCAATTCTTCTGAGCCGGACGGCAGGGCGGCCATCTTGTAGCCTTCTTGAGAGCGGGTAATCGGGAAATTGATCGTGCCGACATCGTGGGAGACTTTTCCATGGACTAATGCGATATATTCCTTATTGACTTCACGCTCCTTGAATTGGTTTTTTAGGTTTTCAAAGCTGGTTTGAGTCTTGGCGATGACCATCAGGCCGCTTACTTCTTTATCCAGGCGATGGACTAAGCCGGGACGGATAGGATCATCGCCGACGGTTTTTATTTTCGGATAATTAGCGATCAGCCAATCGGCTAAGGTCGGTTCTTTCAGATTTCCGCCCGCATGCACGGCCAAGCCGGCCGGCTTATTGATAACCAGATATTCGGGAGTTTCCGCGATGATTTCCGGAATTAATTCCGGCGCCAGGACTTCTTTAGCTTTCGTCATATGTTAAAAGTTAGTGTTATTATAGGTCGGGCCGCCGCTCTTTTTCTGGCGGCTGAAGATGGTTTCTAAATCGGCACGCTTTATTCCGCCCATGAAGAAAAGAGCGATGAAATAAACGGCTATAGCGGCGAAAAGAGCTATGAGCAGGCCTTTTATGCCAGATTGGCTCAAGGGAGCTAGTAAGTAGAGGCAGAGCCCCATAATAGCTGCGCTAGCCAAGGATTTCAAGCTTAGGACGAGGTTGGGGCGGAAACGGCTATACTTAAATACGCAAACGGCGGCAAAAATTGCGATCAGGGTCTCGCTATAGATAGTGACGGCCGCGGCTCCGAAATATGAATATTTGGGAATCAAGATAAGATAAGCGATCAAGGCGGTCAGGCTGGTAAAAATATAAGAGCCGATCATCTTTTTCTGCTTATCGAGCGCGATGACGGCGTGGGAGAACATCGTGCCTAAGAAGATAGCGGCCACCGCGAAGATGAGAATCTGCAAGATAAAGCCCGAGGCGGCGAATTCTTCGCCGGCGACAGCCGTCATGATCGGACGTCCCAGAAATTGAGCGCCGACAATAAGCGGGATGGCGACGAGCGCCATGAAATCAAAAGATTTTTGGAGTACGCGCTTGAAATAATCGTGGCTGTTATCCGACCAGGCGGCCGTGAGTATTGGCAGGACTAGGCCGGCGAACATGAAGGGTATCGTCGTCAGCACGTCGATAATCTTATAAGTCGCGCCGTATAAGCCGACCTCGTCGACGCCGCGGAATAAGGATAAGAAGAGAGTATCGGCGCGCAGATAGATAAGATTAAGGACTATCGTGATCGCAAAGGGCCATGATTTAGAAAAGATATGCTTCCAGACAGCACGATCGAATTCCGGTTTGATAAAAACGAATTTCACGGCTAAGAGATAATGGCCGAGGAAACTGACGGCAGCGGAAGCGACCGTCGCCCATAAGATTCCGTTCAAGCCGTAGCCGAGCTCCTTGGCCAGGACGACACCGACGATAAGCGCGATGCGGCTGAGCACTTCGGCGATAGCATCGCGGCTCATGCTCAAGCGTTTTTGGAAAAGTCCGATCAAAACTTGATTCAGGGCCGGGAAAATGAAAGAAGCGAGGGCGATCAAGACTCCGGTTTTGACGGCCGCGCTGTAAGGAAAGAAAGAGACCGTCAGAGGCGCGAGCAGAAGGATAGCGATGATAGAAGCTAGGCGCAGGCCGAAGATATTGTTCAAGATCTTGTTCTCATCGGCGCCGCGGACGCTGATCATCTGGACGGTTACGAGCGTCAGGCCGAAGTCGGCGACGACTGCGAAGAAAGTCAGGAAAGTCAGGACGGTCGTGTATTCGCCGAAACCGGTCCGGCCGAGATAGCGCGTGATGAAAGCCAAAGCTAAAAGGCCTAAAACTGTAGAAACAGCCTTGCCGGCAATCTGGATTATCGTGTTATGGGCGACCTTTTTCGCTAAGCTCATTTTCTTGTCTTTTAAGCGTTATTTTTATATAATATTAAAGTCTAGATTAATTATATCATATTTACCATACCTTTATGAAAATCGCTAAAAAACAAGTCCTAGCTTTTGTTTTTTTAGTTTTGCTCAGCTTCGTCGCAATTTCCTTCATTACGCCGGCGCACGCCGATCAAAGCCTAGTCGATAGCCAGATCGGCCTGAAAGAATCCGGCAATGTCTATGGCAACGCTACGCCGACAGATGTCCGCACCACCATCGCCAGGATAATCAACATTATTTTGGGCTTCTTGGGAGTTATTTTCGTCGTTCTGACTATCGTCGCCGGCTTCCAATATATGACTGCTGCCGGCAATGAAGAGAAAACCAAGAAAGCGCTCGGCCTGATCAAGAATGCGGTTATCGGCTTGGTTATTGTCTTGATGTCCTGGATGATCACGAGATTTGTTGTCAGGCAGCTAGGCCGGGCGACTAACGGCGCCGTCGACTACACGACCTATACTCCTTATACTCCATAATCGGATTTTCTGCGGATTGACAATATTTTGATTTGTGGTATTATTGTCATTAGAAAGCTAGTTGTTAACCACAATTAGCTTTTTCTCTTAATAACTAATTTTAACCTCTAATATATGTCAGAAATAAGCAGCGCTATCAAGCAGCTATGCGAAGAAAAGAACTTGGATTATCAGGCAGTCATCTCGGCCGTCGAGTTGGCCCTGGCCGCCGCTTATCGCAAAGATTACGGCGAACGCAATCAGAATATCCGCGTCAAATTCGATCCGAATACCGGCAACTCGGAAATATTCGACGTGAAGACGGTTGTCGATAATCTGCCGGAGGCCGAAGAAGCGGAGATGCTCCAGAACCTGTATAATCCGAACCCGAAAGAATTGAGCAAAGAAGAATTCCGCAATGATTTCAGAAATGATTTTCACCACGAGATCAAGACTGAAGAAGCTCTGACTGAAGACGGCAAGAAGAAATTCAATCCGAAGACCGATATCCAGATCAAGGAAGCCGGCATCTTGAAGCATGATGCGAAGATCGGCGATGAAATCATCACTGATCTGCCGGTGCCGGAAAGCTACGGCCGTATGGCCGCTCAGACCGCGAAGCAAGTCATCATCCAGAAATTCAGAGAGATGGAGCGCGATACTATCTTCGGCGAATTCAAGGGCAAGGAAAAAGAGGTCGTTTCAGGCATCGTCCAGCGCCGCGAGGGTCGCTTCGTCTTTGTCGATCTAGGCAAAGCCATCGGCGTCCTGCCGGCGGAAGAGCAGATTTACG
The DNA here is from genome assembly GCA_964517325.1 of uncultured Gammaproteobacteria bacterium. GTDB lineage: Bacteria > Patescibacteriota > Patescibacteriia > Patescibacteriales > UBA12465 > UBA12465. The sequence goes on from CAZFBV010000003.1 coordinate 52,026, forward strand.
GAGAGCATTATAATCCGAATGATCGCGTCAAAGTATTTATCAAGGAAGTGCGCGAAGGCCATAAGGGTCCGGAAATCGTCTTATCCCGCCGTTCTGAAGAGATTCTGCGCAAGATTTTCTATTTGGAAATTCCGGAAGTCGCCAATGGATTGGTCGAGATAAAGTCAGTCGCCCGCGAAGCCGGTTCTCGTTCTAAAGTCGCTATCTGGACAGAGGCGGAGAATGTCGATCCGGTCGGTTCCTGCGTCGGCCAGCGCGGCTCTCGCGTCCAGACCATCATCAGCGAATTAGGCGGCGAGAAGATCGATATCATCGAATACAGCGAAGACGATTCTAAATTCATCGCTAACGCGCTCGCTCCGGCTAAAGTCATCTCCATCGATCTTGATCAAGTCGAACATAAAGCGGTCGTCAAAGTCAGTTCCGATAAATTATCCTTAGCTATCGGCAAGGCCGGACAGAATGTCCGTTTAGCCGCCCGCTTAACCGGTTGGAAAATAGATATCATCGAAGCGGCCGAAGACGGCGAGAAAAAAGTCTTAGCCGTTGATGAAAACAGCGAAGAGCTGAGCGAAGAGAATGAAATCATCAAGGAATCCGAAGCCAGCGAAGTAGAAGCCGAAGCGGCCGCTCCGAAAACTAAAGCCAAGAAGGCCGTCAAGAAAACCAAAAAAGAATAATTATAAAAAATAAAATAAACACACGTTTATGCTAACAACGTTATTTATCCTCGGGAGCGCGCTCGTCGCTCTCATCTACGGAGGGGTAGTGATCGCTTCCATCCTGCGTATGCCGGAAGGGAACGACAAGATGAAAGAGATCGCGGCGGCTATCCAGGCCGGCGCTAAAGCTTTCTTGAACCGCCAGTATCGCGCTGTCGCGATGGTGGCTGTCGTCTTATTCTTGGTTATCGGTTTTGTTCCAGCTTTGGGCTGGATGACCGCTCTGGCTTTTATCGCCGGCGCGGCCTTATCGGCTTTGACCGGCTATGTCGGCATGTATGTGAGCGTCCGCGCTAACGTCCGGACGACGGAAGCGGCTCGCGGCGGACTAGCCAAAGCTTTGAATGTCGCCGTTAGAGGCGGCAGCGTTACGGGCATGCTCGTCGTCGGACTAGCTTTATTGGGAACGGCCGGTTTTTATTTTTTAACTCATGACTTGCACGCTATTATCGGTTTCGCTTTCGGCGGATCTTTGATTTCTATCTTCGCTCGCTTGGGCGGCGGCATCTATACCAAGGCCGCGGACGTGGGCGCTGATTTAGTCGGCAAAGTCGAAGCTAATATCCCTGAAGATGATCCTCGCAATCCGGCGGTCATCGCCGATAACGTCGGCGATAACGTCGGCGATTGCGCGGGCATGGCCGCTGACTTGTTCGAAACCTATGCGGTCACTTCGATCGCAGCCATGGTTCTGGGCGGCTTATTATTTTCCGGCGATAAGAACATTGTCTTATATCCGCTGGTTCTCGGCGCGGTTTCTATTATCGCTTCTATCATCGGTATCTTCTTCATCCGCTTGGGCCGGAAGAAGAATATCATGCGCGCCTTATACAAAGGTTTGATAGCGGCCGGGGTCTTAGCGGCTATCGCCTTTTACCCGATCACTAAATACATGATCGCCGGCGCGCTCAGCACTAAGATCTATCTAGCCGCTTTGATCGGCTTAGTCGTCACCGGCTTATTGGTTATCATCACTGAATATTATACTTCCACGGCCTTCAACCCGGTTAAGGGCATCGCGGAAGCATCACGCACCGGCAGCGGCACCAACGTCATCGCCGGGTTAGCGGTATCCATGAAATCTACCGCCATGCCGGTTATCGTCATCTGCTTGGCGATTCTCGGCGCCTTCTCGCTAGCCGGTCTATACGGCATCGCGGTAGCGGCTATGGCCATGTTATCGATGGCGGGCATTATCGTTACGATCGACGCTTACGGTCCGATCACTGACAACGCCGGCGGTATCGCCGAAATGGCTGAATTAGGAGATGACGTCAGAGACATCACTGACCCGTTAGATGCGGTTGGAAATACTACCAAAGCGGTCACTAAAGGCTATGCTATCGGTTCAGCCGCTTTGGCTGCACTAGTCTTGTTCGCTGATTTTACCTATAAGATAAAAGACGCCGGAGGCAATGCTCAGTTCATCATCGATAATCCTTATGTTCTGATCGGTTTGTTCGTCGGCGGCTTATTGCCTTATTTCTTCGGCGCTATGGCTATGAAAGCGGTCGGACGCGCGGCCGGTTCAGTCGTGGAAGACGTCCGCGCTCAATTTAAAGAAAAGACCGGCATCATGAGCGGCACGGAAAAACCGGATTACGGGCGCACTGTCGATATCGTCACTAAGGCGGCTATCAAGGAAATGATCATCCCGGCGCTTATTCCGGTCATCGCTCCGCTTATCGTCGGCTTTGCTTTCCGTTCCCACGGGCTGGAAGCTTTAGGCGGCTTATTAGTCGGCTCTATCGTTACCGGCATCTTCGTCGCTGTCTCCATGACTTCCGGCGGCGGCGCTTGGGATAATGCCAAGAAATATATCGAAGCCGGCAATTTCGGCGGCAAAGGTTCCGATGCCCATAAGGCGGCGGTTACCGGAGATACGGTCGGCGATCCTTATAAGGATACGGCCGGACCGGCGATCAATCCGATGATCAAGGTCTTGAACATCGTCGCCTTGCTTATAGTCGGATTGCTGCTCTAAAATAAAATTGATTGGAATTAAAAAACGCCTCCTGCCCGGGAGGCGTTTTGATTAAATAAAAAACCCCTTAAGTTCAAGGGGTTTGCAGGTTCTTTGTAAGTTCCAGTTTGCTGGTTAATTCATGGATATTTTTAACTCATCCATCTCTCTTTCAATCTCTTCGATGATCATGATGATGAATTCATGAAGACCGGCGTCATATTGCATAGTCATTTCGATAGCTGTGCATTCCATATGCTCCAGCTCTTCGGCCATGACTGTCTCAATAATCTCGAGCTTATCGTCGGTTCTGATCGTTTCTACGATCTTTTTCAAATTGCCGATGAGCTCTTTTTCCTCTTCGATATTGCCTGGAGTCTTTTTGACTTTCTGCAGCAAATCGGAGAAATCAGGCGTTTTTTTTCCTTCATCCATCGTCTGTATTCGTGTTTATATGAGTTTACTTTTTAAACAACTTTAACTATACTTTATACTATAAACCTTTTAATAAGGCAAGAGATTTAACATATATATAATATTATGTCAATTGAAAAATTAGGCTATGAAAGCGGAGACGCAAATAAGGATCGTTTGGAGCTTGAACTTAACGGCTGTGATGTTATTTTAGAAGAAAATGAGGTTATTTCCGGTTCGGAAAAAGACAATGAGATTGCCGGAATCATCCGAGAGACGGTCAACGCTCCGAAATTGATTATCCGCCGGGACGGGCAGCCGTTATCTTGGTCGGAATTTAAGGAATGGCGTCAGCAGATTCAAGAGAATCCAAAATTTTTCAATGATGAGAAGTATAAGCAGATAATAATGGCGCTGAATCAGAACCGCTTATCCAGGGCTAGGATAGATCATATTGGCTCTGTCATTGGATTATTGAAGGATAAGCCGCAGGCGGCTAACTGGAAAGCTCGCTACGAAAAGATAGCCGGCGGCGCGGACGACCAATCATATATGGTCTTGTCCGAAGGCCTGAGAAGCAAGATGATGGATGAGATCGATAAGCTGGCCGTAGAAATTTATAATGCCCTCTAGCCCTCAATGCCAGCCTTGCTTTTTAGAGGCAGTCTGATAGAATAAAATAGTTTCCAATACCTTATAAGCGGGCCAGCGTGTCCGCTTATGCTAACTTATATCATATGCAAGTCACAAAAAAAGATTTAGAAAAATCGCAGATCGAACTGACCGTCGAATTATCCAATGAAGAGTTCGCTCCTTATATTGAAAAAGGCGCGGAAAAAGTTTCTCAGGAAGTGAAGATCGAGGGCTTCCGTCCGGGCAAAGTCCCGTTCGACGTGCTCAAGCAGAAGATCGGCGAGATGACGATCCTGGAAGAGGCGGCTCATCTGGCCATCCACAAGACCATTGATGAAGCGATCGAAAAGAATACTATGGATCGCCAGCCGGTCGGCCAGCCTCAAGTCAGCGTCACTAAGCTTGCGCCTAATAATCCTCTTGAATATAAGGTTGTCGTTTCTATCCTGCCGACAATCGCTTTAGGAAAATATAAGGATCTGAATATCAAACCGGAAGAAGCGAAGATCGAAGCTAAGGAATTAGACCGCGCTTTAAATGATCTGAGAGAGATGCGTGCGACCGAAGTTATTGCCGATAGGGAAGTGAAGATGGGCGACAAGGTCATCGTCGATATCAAGATGTTCCTCGATAAGGTTCCGTTAGAAGACGGCGAGCATAAGGAATTAGGACTGCTCTTAGGCAAGGATTATTTTGTTCCGGGATTTGATAAGAAACTCATCGGCGCCAAGAAAGGCGAAGTCAGAAAATTTGAATTGCCTTATCCCGACGATCATCACCAGAAGAATCTTGCCGGCAAGATGGTCGAGTTCGAAGTGGCTATCAAAGAAGTCTATGATCGCGTCCTGCCGGAATTCAACGACGAGTTCGCCGGCTTCTTCCAGCTCAAGAATATGGACGAACTGAAAAAGAATTTGGAAGAAAGCTTGCTCCACGAGAAAAAGCACCATGCCGATCTGAAAAATGAATCGGAATTGCTTACCAAGATAATCGAAGACACCAAGTTCAGCGATATGCCGGAAGAGATCATCCAGAACGAGCTCAAGAGCATGCTGGCCGAACTCGAGCAGAGCGTCGTCCGCCAAGGCGGCAAGTTCGAAGATTATCTCTCTAGCATCAAGAAGGACAGAGCCGGCCTCATGATCGAGATGGCGCCTAACGCCGTCAAGCGCATCAAGTCTGCGCTCGTTATCCGCGAATTGGCCGTTGTCGAAAAGATCGCTCCGACCGAAAAAGAAATCCACGAGAAGATCGACGAGCTCAAGAAGCAATACGCCGGCAATAAGGAAGTCCTCCATATGCTCGAGGAAGAGCATTATCATACCTATCTCAGCAATATCATGACTAACGAGAAAGTCATCACGAAATTAAAAGAATGGAACTATGCCACCCCTGGCGCAAAATAAGAAAGCCGGATTCGATTACGAGATACTGGATAAATACGAAGCCGGTCTTGTTCTGCATGGCCATGAGGTCAAAGCCGTGCGCGCCGGCCAGGTCAGCCTGAAGGGCAGCTTCATCTCTATCCGGACTAAGAACGGTAAAACCGAGCTTTATCTCATCGGCGCCCAGATATCCCCATATAAGGCCGCCGGACCTATGCCGGACTATAACCAGACCAGAGAACGCAAATTACTCCTGAAAAAAGGAGAAATTAACCAATTATTAGGCAAGAAGACGAAGGAGGGCTTGACACTTATCCCCCTCAAAATA
>CAZFBV010000004.1:0-46588 GCA_964517325.1 uncultured Gammaproteobacteria bacterium
GAATTGTTTAATTTCTATAAATTTTGTATAATATTAACAGCAATTATTTAAAGCATTAAAACGCTATGAAAGATAATGTTATCGCCGGACTGGATATCGGCTCTACTTCCATCCGCCTAGTCATAGGCCAGAGAATCGCCGGACCGGCTGGCGATGAGCTGCAGATTATCGGGGCGATTTCTGTCCCGACAGCTGGAGTCAATCGCGGCATCGTCAATAGTATCGAGGAAACGACTTCCTCTATTTCAGCTTGCTTAGAAAAAGCGGAGCGCCTGGTCGGCGTGCCGATTTCTCGCGTTTGGGTCAGTATCAATGATCCCTATATAAAATGCGAGCGGTCTAAAGGCGTGGTGGCAGTCGGACGCAGCGATGGTGAAATAAATGAAAACGACGTTAATCGGGCGATTGAAGCTGCCAGAGCTTTAGCTGTCCCGGTTAATTATGAAATATTGCATGTTATCCCGATAAAATTCGGCGTCGATAACCAAGGAGATGTGAAAGATCCTATCGGTATGAATGGCATCCGCCTTGAAGTGGAAACTTTGATCGTCCAAGGATTAAGCACGCAGATAAAGAATCTGACTAAAGCGATATATCGCACCGGTTTAGAGATTGAAGATTTAGTGATTGCTCCTTTGGCGGCCGCTGAAGCGGTACTGAGCACTAAGCAGAAAGAATTGGGCGTGGCTTTAGTCAATCTCGGTTCCTCGACTACCAGTTTAGCGGTTTATGAAGACCGCAATCTGATCCATACTGCAGTTCTACCGATCGGCGCCGAACATATTACCGCTGATATCGCTATCGGCCTGCGTTGCCCGATAAATCTGGCGGAAAGGATCAAGCGTGAATACGGAACGGCAGCGGTTGAAGATGTTGATAAGAAAGATGAAGTTGATGTTAGCCAATTAGTGAAGGAAGAGGAGGTTAATGATGATATTAGCGTCATTTCGCGTAAGTACTTAGCGGAGATCATCAGCGCCCGCGTCGAAGAGATATTTGATAAAGTTGATAACGAATTCAAGCGCATCGATCGCTCCGGCATGCTTCCAGCCGGGATAATATTTGTCGGCGGCGGCGCGGAATTAGACGGTTTAGTAGAAGCTTCTAAGAAGAAATTGCGCTTGCCGGCGGCAGTCGGCGCGGCTAAGAATATCAATGTCATCATCGATAAGGTCAAGAGCCCGGAATTCCTGACTGCTTTAGGTCTGGTCATCTGGGGCAGCAAGACCGATATTGTCGGCGGCGGGCACAGCATGGATTTGAAAAAGAATCTAAGCGGATTATTAGACAAGACCAAGGGCTTATGGAATAAGATAATGCCCAAATAATTAATATTAATATAGAAGAATCGTATGGCTGAAGTTAAACCGGAAATCGAGACATTCGCAAAGATAAAAGTAGTCGGCGTCGGCGGCGGCGGCGGTAGCGCTGTCAATCGCATGATCGCTAATGGCATCAAGGGTGTCGGCTTTGTGGCTGTAAATACGGACGTCCAGGCTTTGCATTATAATAAGGCTTCGGAAAAGATCCATATTGGCAAGGCTGTGACCAGAGGCTTGGGAGCGGGCATGAATCCTGACCTAGGCAAAGGTGCGGCCGAAGAATCCCAGAACGAGATCCGCGAGGTCCTGAAGGATTGCGACATGGTTTTCATCACTTGCGGCCTAGGCGGTGGCACCGGTTCCGGCGCTTCTCCGATTGTCGCTCAGATCGCCAAGGATCTGGGAGCTTTAACCGTGGCCGTCGTAACCAAGCCGTTCATGTTCGAAGGCGGCCAGCGTAAGAATATCGCCGATCGGGCCTATTCCGAACTGGCTGACAAGGTCGATACGATTATCACTATTTCTAACGATAAGTTATTACAGGTAATAGATAAGAGAACTTCGCTTTTGGATGCTTTTAAGATCGCGGATGACGTTTTGCGCCAGGGCGTCCAGGGAATTGCTGAGATAATTACCGTTCCGGGTATCATCAACGCCGACTTTGCCGATGTCAAAGCGGTTATGGCTAATGCCGGTTCCGCTCTCATGGGTATCGGTACCGCCACGGGCGAAAATAAGGCCGTAGAAGCGGCTAAGGACGCTATTAACTCCAATCTCCTGGATATGTCTATCGACGGCGCCAGAGGCATCGTCTTCACGATTACGGGCGGTCCAGACTTGAGCATGACCGAAGTCAGCGAGGCCGCCAAAGTCATCACTTCCGCGGCTGACGAGGACGCTAAGATCATCTTCGGCGCCGTGGTTGACGATAAGATGAAGGATTCTATCAAGATTACGGTCGTAGCGACAGGTTTTGACGGTCATGGCAAGAGCCAGAAGAGCGAATCCCTGAAAACCTATACCCCTAATACCTTTATTGCCGAGAAAGAGAATGAGCAGGAACTCAGTTCGACTTTGAATATCGATAAGAATAAGAATAAATTTTCAGTCTTCAAGAATATCCCGATAAAACCGGCTTTAGAAAAGAAAGCGGAGAAGCCGGTTATTGATGAAGATGACGATTTAAGCGTTCCGGCGTTTATTAGGAAGAAGATGGGGTAAACATCATATAAATTCAACTAGTTTTAAAAGCCGCTATTTAGAAGATAGCGGTTTTTGTTATCTTGACGATTTATTTTAAATATGTTAATCTTTGATGAATTTGTCCTTTTAAAAATGCTGCTAGAGCAATTTCTGGTAACTAAAATATAACGATCATGGGTGAATTTAATTTTGTAGAATCCAGGAAAACGTGGGGCAGATATCCGAAGACCTATCTTGGCCCTAAGAATATTTTCCATCAAATAGCGATGATCGGAGACATCTTTAATCTTAACACGGCCCAGGCTGCGGAATTCGCCAGTAATCTGCCGCTCATGCCTGCCGGCGTTGAAGGATTCTTTGCTATCGCTAAAGTATCGGCCGTAGCCAGGAAGCATTTCCCGGATATCTCCGATCCGAGCGACCAATATTGCGCGGCCGTAAGACTGGGATTAAGAGAATTGGCCGCCAGATGCGATTTTGTCAACACTCTCAGGGGAGAGATATTGGTGGAAGAATTACATCATGAGCCGCCATCGTTGTTTCCCATCACATCCGATAAATTGCGTCGGACGAATTTATCGGCACAGGCCATGGAGATTTTAGAAAAAGAACAGCCGGGCGATATCATGGTTATTCCTGGGCAATTCGGGTTACGATATCAGGATCGCTCCATCAGCAATGCGCTTAAAGCCATGTCTGATAAAGGCAATGAATTTAGTCCTGGCGTATTTGCAGGAATCTGCATGAACTTATGCCATCTGGAGCGTTATGATTTTAATGATGACCTGATAGCCGAATTGGACCCTATCTACGCTGGAGATGAAGTTTCTCGTGATGCCGATGGCGTATTTTCAGATGCGCCGGCCTTTTTCGTCTTTCAAGGCGCTCCCGGCCAAAAGAATAAGCTGGTATTGGGGTCGGCTTCTCTAACTAGCCATGCGCTCGTTTTCGGAGCAGTTTCCTTCTTTTTGCCGCCGACCAAGGGTAAGGTCGAGTAAAATATTAGGCTTAAAGCTATTCATAAGAGGTTTGCGTTTTTAATAAACGGAACCTCTTTTTTATATTTCTGTGGATAAGTAGAAAGATATTAATATTTTCTTTGAAAATTAGCTGAATTGACCGGGGATGTGAATTTTGCTAAAATATCTATAAGACACAACATTTAGTGGTCGATGTCCTAAAAGGCCACAAAATATAGGGTTTATCAATATATGAAATGCCCAATCTGTTATTTTCCAGACACTAAGGTGGTCGACTCCCGGGTCGCCCCTGACGGACTGTCTATCCGCCGCCGCCGCGAATGCTTGAAATGCGGCTTCCGTTTCTCGACTTACGAGGAAATCGAGCTATTAGATCTGGTAATTGTCAAGCGGGACGGGCGGAGAGAGTCATATAGCCGGGAAAAGATGGTCAGCGGCTTGAAAAAGTCTTGCGAAAAGAGAGCTATTACCGAAGACCGCTTCAAGAAGCTGATCCATTCCATCGAAAGAGACCTGCAGCGCCTGAAAAAGACGGAGATAACTTCTCGCCAGATAGGACAAGCCGTGATGAAGAACTTGAAGAAGATCGATCCGGTCGCTTATATCCGTTATGCCTCGGTTTACGAATCCTTCAAGGATGCGCATGAATTCCGCAAGGAATTGAATAAGCTTATAAATGAAAAGAAATAATATTTATGTCTGAAACTATCAGCAAGTTAATCAAAAGATCCGGCGAAATCGTCGACTTTGATCAGGATAAGATCAGTAAGGCTATTTATAAGGCTGGTTTGGCAGTAGGCGTGGATGATCGCCATCTGGCGAAGAAATTGACTGACCAAGTGACCATGCGCTTGAATCAGAAATTCCATAAGAATAGCATCCCAGCCGTCGAAGAAGTCCAGGATATCGTGGAAGAAATCCTGATTGAGAATAAATTGATCAAGATCGCTAAGGCTTATATCTTATATCGTGATCAGCATCGCCAATTGCGCGATATCAATACTTCCACTTCAGACGATAAGCTCCTGGAAGATTATCTGGGCCGCGCCGATTGGCGCTTGAAAGAGAATAGCAACATGAGCTTCTCGGTTCAGGGCTTGAACAATTATATCGCTTCCTCTATTTCCGCTCGTTATTGGCTCAATAAGATGTATCCGGAAAACATCCGTCAGGCGCATATTAATGGCGATATCCATATCCATGATTTAGGCTTGCTGGCCCCTTATTGCTGCGGCTGGGATCTGAAGGATCTATTGTTGCGCGGTTTCCGCGGCGTTAGCGAGAAAGTCCAGAGCAATGCGCCGAAGCATTTCCGGAGCGCTCTCGGTCAGATCATTAATTTTTTCTATACTCTCCAGGGTGAAGCGGCCGGCGCTCAGGCTTTTGCTAATTTCGATACCTATCTCGCGCCGTTTATCCGTTATGATGAATTAAGCTTCAAGGAAGTGAAGCAGGGTTTGCAGGAATTCATGTTCAATATCAATGTCCCGACTCGCGTCGGCTTCCAGACCCCATTCACGAATGTCACGCTCGACGTGACTCCGTCTCCGATGATCGGAGAAGAGAACGTGATCATCGGCGGCGAAGTCATGCCGGAAAAATATAAAGACTTTCAGCCGGAAATGGATATGTTCAATCAGGCTTTCGCCGAAGTCATGTTGGCGGGAGACTCTTCCGGCCGCGTCTTCGGTTTCCCGATCCCTACTTATAATGTTGATAAGAATTTTGATTGGAACAGAGAGTGTTTGAAACCGGCTTGGGAAATGACCGCTAAATATGGCATTCCTTATTTTTCCAATTTCGTGAATTCTGATATGAATCGCGATGACGCCCGTTCAATGTGCTGCCGCTTGAGACTTGATAACCGCGAGTTGCGCAAGCGCGGCGGCGGACTATTCGGCGCCAATCCTTTGACCGGATCCCTCGGAGTTGTGACTCTTAATCTGGCTCGGGTAGGTTACTTATCTAAGAGCAAGGAAGAATTCAAAGAACGCGTCTTTAAATTGATGGAGATATCGAAAGAAAGCTTAGAGATCAAACGCAAAATTATCGAAAAATTTACCGAAGACCGCCTTTATCCTTACTCGATGTTCTACCTTGAGAATATCAAAGCCCATTTCGGGACTTATTGGAAGAATCATTTCTCGACTATCGGCATCAACGGTATGAATGAAGCAGTCTTGAATCTGATGGGCAAGGATATTGCGACTCCGGAAGGCCATGCTTTCGCCGCCGAGATCCTTGATTTCATGCGCGAAAAGCTGATGGATTTCCAGAATGAGACCAATAATCTTTATAATCTGGAAGCGACTCCGGGCGAAGGCTGCACTTATCGCTTCGCCAAGAAGGACCAGCAGCTTTATCCGGGCATAATCTGCGCCAATACCGAAGCGGTCAAGCGCCAGGGCGCCGATCCATATTATACGAATTCGACTCATCTGCACGTTAATTTTTCTGATGATATCTTTTCCGCTCTTGATCTGCAGGATGACTTGCAAACTAAGTATACCGGCGGCACCGTGCTGCACGGTTATCTAGGGGAACGCTTGCCTGACGGTGAAACCGCCAAGAGATTAGTTAAGAAGATCGTCGAATCTTATCGCTTGCCTTACTTCACGATTACTCCGACCTTCTCGATCTGCCCGAAGCATGGCTATCTTTCCGGAGAGCATAAGTATTGCCCGAAATGCGACGAGGAAATCGGCTATAAAGAGAGCGTAGCCGAGATCCGTTCCGCTAATCAGTAATCGGCAATCAGTCAATAGCTGATAATTTGTAATTTAAATAGATATAATTTATAATGATAATAATATGAGTCCAATACAGACACAAAGACAGGAATGCATCGTCTATAGCCGTGTTGTCGGTTGGCTTACTCCGGTGAAGAACTACAACCCGGGAAAAGCCGCCGAGTATAAGGACCGGAAGACGTTCAAGGTTTGCGAATAAATTAAAAAGCTATGATAATTGGCGGTTTAGAGAAATTAACCCTTCTTGACTACCCTGATCATCTAGCGGCCATAATCTTCACCCAAGGATGTAATTTCCGTTGCCACTTCTGCTACAACCCTTTGCTTGTCCTGCCCGTTGAGGGAGGGGACGAAAAAAATAAAAAAGAAAAAGGTTTTTCTCCGCTTTCCCAAAAGAACCTTTTTCTTTTTTTAACGGAAAGATTCGGCCGTTTAGAAGGAGTCGTTATTACCGGCGGGGAGCCGACTTTGCACCCCGACTTGCCCGACTTCATCAGGAAGATAAAGAAGATCGGTTATCTCGTAAAATTAGATACGAACGGAACTAATCCCGATATGCTCGCCGGGCTTATTCGCGATAAGCTCATCGATTATATCGCGATGGACCTGAAGGCGCCCCTGGCGAGATATAGCGAGGTCGTCGGCGTGCCTGTCGACTGTAAAAATATCGAAAAAAGTGTTAAGATGATAATCGAGAGCGGGCTGCCTTATGAATTCAGGACGACCGTTGTTCCTGGTTTGCTCGGGAAGGATGATTTTGAAGCTATGGGCCGATCTATCCAAGGCGCCAGGAAATGGTATCTGCAAAATTTCAAATCCGACACCGGGTTAGTCGATAATGATTTTAGGGAGAAATCCGGCTATAGCTCTAAAGAAATGGCGGAGTTCGCCGCTATCGGTCGCAAGTACGTCGATTTTTGCGAAGTGCGCGGATAATCTAATAATATGCCGGAAATAAATAAGATCGATTTGGAAAAATTGGAAGGATTATTGCAAGATAATCTCAAGAGCAGCGCCGAAGTGCTCAAAGCCGTTAACTCCATCAAGAAATACATACGCTGGCAGCAGGTTTGGAGCACGCTGCGCTTCATTCTCATCGCTATCCCGATCGCGCTCGGCTTCATCTATCTCCCGCCGCTCATTAAAGACGCATTGGATAGCTATAAGACTTTCCTCATCAACTAGTCAGCATTTTAATCAAAGTTTTTCTTATGCAGGATATTGCGGTATTCGCTCAGACAACCTATCGCAACGAATTCAAAAAATTCGGAATCAAGACCGACGATCGCCGTCGGCATATGTATCTGATTGGAAAAACGGGCATGGGTAAGTCCACGATCCTAGAAAATATGATTGTGGACGATATCCGCGCCGGGCACGGCGTCGCTGTCGTCGACCCGCATGGCGACCTGGCCGAAAAGATCATCGAATTCATACCCGATGACCGGGTCCAGGACGTCGTCTATTTCAATCCTTCGGATATAAATTTTCCGATTGCTTTCAATGTCGTGGAACAAGTCGAACCGCATCTGCGCCATCTCGTCGCTTCCGGCCTCATCGGCGTTTTCCAGAAATTATGGGCGGATTCTTGGGGGCCTCGTTTGGAATATATCTTGAGAAATGCTATCTTAGCCATTTTGGATTTTCCGGGATCGACTATCTTGGGCGTCGTCCGCATGCTTTCCGATAAGAATTACCGCAAGCGCGTCGTCGCTAATATCAAAGACCCGGTGGTCAAGGCTTTCTGGGAGAAGGAATTTTCCGGCTATGCCGATAAGTTCGCTTCCGAGGCCGTTTCTCCTATCCAGAATAAAGTCGGGCAGTTCTTATCCAGTTCTTTGATGAGAAATATTATCGGCCAAGTGAAGTCGGCGATCGATATCCGCGACATCATGGACAGCGGCAAGATCCTGATCATGAATCTTTCTAAGGGCCGCATCGGCGAAGATAATTCCGCTCTTCTGGGCGCGATGATGATCACGAAGATCCAGCTGGCGGCTATGAGCCGCGTCGATATTCCGGAAAAGCAGCGCCGCGATTTTTTCTTGTATATTGACGAATTCCAGAATTTTTCGACCGACAGTTTCGCTAATATCTTATCTGAAGCCCGCAAATATCGCTTAAGCTTGATCCTGGCCCATCAATATATTGAACAGCTTAGCGAAAAAGTTAAGCCGGCTGTCTTCGGCAACGTCGGCACGATGGTCGTCTTCCGCGTCGGCGCGGCTGATGCCGAGGAGCTGGTCAAGGAATTCACCCCGACTTTTACCGAAGAGGATATTGTTAATCTACCTAAATACGAGATGTATCTGAAGCTGATGATTGATGGCATTTCCTCAGCGCCATTTTCGGCCAAAGGCTTGCCGCCATTGACTGAATCCGAGAAAACCGGCAATACCCAGAAAGTGATCGATTATTCCAGAGAGCATTATGCCTCCGATAGGGAAGCGGTCGAAGAGAAGATTATGAGCTGGCATGAGAATACCGGAGAAGAACCTGCGCCCGCTCCGGTTTTAGCTTCGACGCCGGCTTATCGCGCGTCTGTTTCTGCTCCTGCTTCTCTGCCTGCTTCGTCTCCGGCCGCGACCCCGATTCCGGCAGCAGCGCCGATAAGAAATTATGTCGCTCCGGCGGCCGTCTCTCCGTCCACCGGCGCCTCGCAAGCTCCGGCTGCTCCTGCCCGTCTGTCTTTGAAAAAGCCAGCCACTGGCGGCTATAAGGCTATCTGCAATTCTTGCGGTCAAGAAACGACGACTGTCTTCGAGCCGGATGGCGTGCGTCCGGTCTATTGCCGCGATTGCCTTAGTAAAAAAAAAGAAGAGAAACGCCTGGAATTGGAAAAGCGCCAATTAGCCAAGATAGAAGAAAGGCGTCGCGCCGATGAGGAAGATAGGAAGAAAGAGAGCGTTCCGACCCTCTCTCTTAGCGATCTGACTAAAATCGCGCCGCGCGATTTCCGCGGCCGCGAGATAAAAGCCAGACCGATAGCGGCGGCAGCCCCGGCTAAGAAAGAACATAAGCCTTCCGACTGGAAAGATATACCTTTTCCCGAGCTCCCTTATAAGGAAATGGAATTGAAAGAAGACGAAGGCATAACTTTGAAGAATTGATCTATGTATTTATTTTTTGATACGGAGACAACCGGTTTGCCGAAGAATTATCAAGCGCCGCTTGATGATTTTTCGAATTGGCCGCGGATAGTCCAGATTTCCTGGAGCCTGTATGACGAGGACGGCAATCACTGGGAGAGTCAGAATTATATCATCAAGCCTAATGGCTTTGTCATTTCCGATGAGGTGGCAAAGATCCATCGCATCACTCAAGAGCGCGCCCTGAAAGAAGGCGTCGATTTACCGATCGCTTTAAATCATTTTTTGCGCGATGTGAAAAGCGCTAATTACTTAGTCGCACATAATATCGATTTCGATGAGAAGATCGTCGGAGCAGAATTGCTCCGGGAAAATTTGGATAATTATGTCGCCGGCGCCAACAAGATCTGCACGATGAAGAGCAGCGTCCAGTTCTGTAAATTGCCGAGCGCGCGCGGCGGTTATAAATGGCCTAACCTGACGGAATTATACCGCTGCCTCTTCAACACGGATTTTCCCGACGCCCATGATGCCGTCTTTGATGTTAAGGCTTGCGCGGAATGTTTTTTTGAGCTAAAAAGAAGGGGTGCTATTTAGATTACCTCTTAAATATGGACCAAACCATCGATTATCTCAAAATTGGCAAAGCAACCGATCTGGTCGGCCACGATCGCAAGATTTATCGAATATTAGAAGTATTTCCCGGAGCTTTTTCTATCGGAACCCTCGTTATCCTAGTCGTGTTGTCTTATTTTAATCCGGTTTTCGTCGCTTATTTAATTATCGCCTTTGATGTTTATTGGCTATTATTAGTCCTCTACATGGCGATTTTTTTGATTACTTCATACCGTCGCCTGAAACAAGGGATGAGGACTGATTGGAAAGGAAAATGCGAAGCCTTAGCTCGAGGCGAATTTGATTCCGCTAAGGTAGCTAGCGATGCTTTGATTAGGCAGGGCGTGAAACCGGATGATGTCTGGCATCTGATAGTTTTGCCGACTTATGAAGAGAGCGTTGAGGTGCTGAGCGAATGTCTGCAGTCCCTTATTGAAGACGGTTTCCGAACCGATCATATGATCGTCGCCTTGACTTTTGAAGAAAGATCCGGGCTAGAAGCGGCTAAGAAGAGGGCGGCGGAAATTAAAGATAAGTTTGGCAATAAGTTCGGGCGTTTTTTAATCACTTTCCATCCGGACGGGCTGGTTGGAGAATTAAAAGCCAAGGCCGCCAATCAAGCCTGGTGCGCGGCTAGAGTCCGCGAAGAGATAATTGAGCCGGAGAATTTTGACGAATCTAAGATACTGGTCAGCGTCTTTGATGTCGATACGGTCGTCAGGCCGGGATATTTTTCAGCGCTGACCTATACTTTCCTGACTGTGACCGATCCTTATCATGCCAGCTATCAACCGGTTCCGGTCTATCATAACAATATTTGGAACGCACCTTTCTTTTCCCGAGTGGCGGCGACTTCCAATACTTTTTGGCAGATGATCATGCAGATCCGCGAGGAAAGTCTGGTGACTTATTCGTCCCATTCCATGACCTGGCAGGCCTTGAAGGAGATCGGCTTCTGGGGGACGAAGAACGTCTCCGAAGATTCCCGCATCTTCTGGCATTGTCTTATGTATTATAATGGCCATTATCGCGTCGAGCCTATCCATTTCGAGGTGTCTATGGACGTGACTTGCGGCACGACTATCTGGCAGACTGCCAAGAGCTTATATAAGCAGCAGCGGCGCTGGGCCTGGGGCGGGGAAAATATCCCTTACTTGATATTTAACACTTCTAAGCGCTGGAAAAATAAGGATTTGGATAAGGGCAAGATTGTCGGGCACATCATCATCCAGGTTTATGGTTTCCATGCCTGGGCGACGAACGCTTTGATTATCGGAGTAATCGGCTGGTTGCCGATGCTTCTCGGCGGCGATCGTTTCAATTCAACAGTCTTGTCCGGTAACCTGCCTTATGTCACTCAGAATCTGATGAACTTCGCTATGGTCGGCTTGATATTATCGGCCGTCGTTTCAGCCTTGTTATTGCCGAAGAAGCCGGAAGGTTATAAAGTCTGGAAAAAGATTTTTATGACCCTGGAGTGGGTGGCCGTTCCGGTCACAATAGTGATTTTTGGAGCAGTACCGTGTTTGGAAGCGCAGATAAGGCTGATGTGCGGCAAATATATGGGTTTCTGGGTGACTCCGAAAGTGCGATAAATTTAAAACTTTTTCTATATAAGCCTAAAAACGCGCTATCCTCGGCGCGTTTTTTTATGCTATAATAAATAACATGATAAAAAATAGGCTTAGCTCCCGTCCGCGGGTGGCTAGCTTCGGCGCTAAGCCGAACAATCCCTGGTATCGATTTTTTTCCAGCCAGCGCTTTTTAGCACTTATCGGCCTGGTTTTTTTAGTGGTCATTATCTTTCCGCTAGCTCGGACTTATAGCCAGAGGCAGCTCGTGGAAAAAGAAGTGGCCGACGTGAAGAAGCAGATTAGCGAATACGAAAGCCAGAATCAGCAGCTCAAGGACCTGGCTCTGTATCTGCAATCCGAACAATCCCTGGAAGAGCAAGCGCGCTTGAATCTGAACATGAAAAAACCGGGGGAGGCAGTCGTCGTCATCGAAGATGCCAAGAAGAATGTCGTTTCAACCAACGCCAGTTCTTCCGAAGAGAATGCCAGTAATCTGAAGAAATGGTGGCGTTATTATTTCAATTAAAAAACAGCCTGAGCCTGGGCAGACTGAAGCCGTTTATCTGAGCCGAAGAGGGGAATCGGACCCCTGACCTACGCGTTACGAGTGCGTTGCTCTACCAGCTGAGCTACTTCGGCATCTGATTTAAGAAATGGAGCGGGTGAGCGGAATCGGACCGCCTTCCTCAGCTTGGGAAGCTGATGTAATAACCATTATACGACACCCGCAGCTGCTACCGCCCATACTCAAATCTTAATCATTATAGTCTTAAAAAATGACTTTAGTCAATGAAAATATCTATGAATATTAAATGTAAGAGCTATCTTCTGGTTTTCAGCCTCATCTTCACGTCTTTCCCTGTTTTAGCGCGCGCGGAAACCGGTTCAGGCTTAGAAATAAAATATGAGGCCGCGGCTTTTACGGCGCCCGCCAGCTTAGAGATCAATGAAGGCGCCGACGTTGCCAATCTGCCTTGGGAATGGCAGGCGCTTTCGTCTGCTTATGAATATTCTTTCGCAACTGCCGGCTTATATGACCCGAGCCGCCCCCTGACGCTGAAGATCAATTATCCAGAGAAGAATAATTATCTCAAACAGATATTCTCTTATGATTCCTTGTCCAAGACTTGGCGGCCGCTCCTGACGAGCGATAATCCGCGGGAAAAATATGTGACAGCGACGACCGACGCGATTTCCGGCCGCATAATCGTCTTATATAATCCGGATACTTTGAGCGTGGGCACGGCGAGCTGGTATAAATACAAAGGTGGATTGTTTACGGCTTCGCCGGATTTCGCGAAAGGCACGGTGCTCCGCGTCTATAATCTTGATAACGGAAAATATGTCGACGTGACAGTCAACGATTGGGGGCCGGAGCGCGATAAGCATCCGGATCGCGTCGTCGACCTTGATCGTGTCGCCTTCGCCAAGATCGCTTCCCCCGGGGCCGGGCTTATTCCGGTGAAGATCGAGACGCTCAAAACCGTCATCCCGGCCGTTAAGCAAGCGACGCCGCAAGATACCAGTAATCTGAATATCACTGCCTCCTCCGCCGTGATCATGCTGGAAAAAGACGGCAGCGTTTTATGGGGCAAGAACGAGAACGAATCGTCTCCTTTAGCGAGCTTGACGAAACTGGTGGCCATAAAAATATTTTTAGATACTAATCCTGATTTAAAAAAAGTCGTCACCTATAAATATCAGGACGAGAAATATAATTATTCTTATTGCAAGCCTTGGGAGTCGGCTCGCCTGACCGTCAAAGAGGGTGACACGATGACTATCGAGAACCTGGTCTATAGCGCGCTCGTCGGTTCGGCCAATAACGCTATCGAGAGCCTGGTGCGCGTCAGCGGCCTCAGCCGCGAAAAATTCATCGCTAAGATGAATGAAGCCGTGAAAGATTGGGGAGCGAACAGCACTTCTTTTGTCGAACCGACCGGATTATCTCCGGAGAACGTGAGTTCGCCGCTTGATTATGCTATAATAACTAAAGAAGTTTTTGGCAATTCCCTCATTAAGAAAGCCAGTATTGCCGCCAAGTATACTTTTAAGACGATTAATACCAAGAAGACTCATACTTTGACGAATACGAATCAGCTCTTGAAATCCGGCACCTATCCGATCATCGGCTCTAAGACCGGGTATCTTGAAGAAGCCGGCCATTGCCTGATGACCCGCATCCAGACCGCGAGCGGAAATCTGATCGCCGTTAACTTCGGTTCGCAGAGCAAGGCGGCGAATTTTTCCGATAACGAGCAGTTGATCCGCTACGGCCTGCGCCTCATAAAAAAATAACTCTTTCTTTATGATAACTTTGGAAAATGTCTCTAAATCATACGACCATAAGCATAAAGTCCTGAAAGATATCTCTTTGCGTATTAAGCCGGGAGAATTTGTCTCGATCGTCGGGCAGTCCGGCGCCGGCAAGACGACGCTAGTCCGCTTGCTCATCGGCGAGGAAAGGGCCGATGAAGGCAAGGTTATGATCGGCGATTGGGATATTACGCGTCTGCGCCATCGAGAAATCCCTTATCTGCGCCGTCAGATCGGCGTTATCTTCCAGGATTTTAAATTATTGCCAAAGAAGACCCTGGAAGAGAATGTCGCTTTCGCGCTCCAAGTTTCCGGAGGGAAATCGGATAAAATCAAGAAGATTGTCCCGAGCGTCTTGAAGATAGTCGGCCTTGATGATAAGAAGAAGCGCTATCCGAACGAAGTCTCCGGCGGCGAACAGCAGCGCGCGGCTATCGCCCGTGCCCTGGTCCATCAGCCGAAGATATTATTGGCCGATGAACCGACCGGAAACCTCGATGCGATTAACGCGGATGAGATCATCAACCTTTTGCTTAGGATAAATAAGTTCGGCACGACCGTCATCCTTGTGACCCATAACAAGGAAATTGTGAATCGCCTGAATCGCCGGGTGGTCACTATGGAGAACGGCCAGATTATCAGCGACCAAGCGCACGGCCGGTATCTGCTTTAATTATTTTTTTTATGCTTTCTCTCTATCGCATCATCAAATTCAGCTTCCAGGATATCGTCAGGAATATCTGGCTGACAATCGTGACGATCACTATCCTGCTCATCGCCCTGTTCTCTATCAATACGCTCTTGACCGTCCGCCTCATCAGCGATAATGCGGTCGGAGCGATCAGAGAAAAGATCGATATCAGCCTTTATTTGAAGCCGGATACGGTCGAAAGCGAAATTATCGCCCTGAAGAATAAGATTGCGGCTTCTCCGAAAGTCAAAGAGGTTATCTATACTTCGAAACAGAGCGCGATCGATTCTTTCCGTTCTAAATATGAGAATGATCCGACTGTGCTCGCCGCTCTGAAAGAACTGGGCCGCAATCCGTTGTCTCCGAGCCTGACCGTCGTTCCTAAGAATTTCGAGGAATCCAACCTAGTCATCAACGACTTGAAGATGCTCGACAGTTCCATTATCGAATCGCGCGATTTTTCCGATAATACCGCCATCTTGGATAAGATCTCTAATATCACTAAGCGGGTTAATGAAGTGGGTTTGGGAATAATCCTTATCTTTGTCCTGACCAGCCTGCTCGTCGTTTATAACGCTATCCGGGTCGCTATCTATACGCATCGCCAGGAGATCGAAATCATGCGCCTCGTCGGCGCTTCCAATTTCTTCATCTACATGCCGTATATGTTCTCGGCTTTTGTTTATGCCCTGATAAGCGTCCTGATTATCATTTCTATCTTCTATCCGTTCCTGACTCTCTTGCAGCCTTATCTGGAAACTTTCTTCATGGGCTATAACGTCAATATCCTGTCTTATTTTGTGAATAATTTCTGGATCATCTTCGGCGCCCAGTTCTTAGCCGTCCTCTTCATTAATATCGTCGCCAGCTTATTCGCAGTTAGGAAATACGCTAAGGTTTAAAAGAAAATATCCAGTTCGGTTGACAGATAGAGACATTTTTAATAATATCCTCTAAGAGAGGGTATTTTAAATTGCGGGATCGTCTAACGGTAGGACAGCGGCCTTTGAAGCCGTTTATCCTGGTTCGAATCCAGGTCCCGCAGCTAAATAAAAAAGACAAGCTCACAGCTTGTCTTTTTTATTTAAAATCTTGTTAATAATGAAAAAATCTGGTTGATGTTAGGTTTTTATTGTAATATTACAGTTAAAGTATTGATTTCCGAATGTGTAGAATTAGTGTATAATATTATTATAATTACTTGCTATATGGAAAACTTTGGTAAACAATTTTTGGGTCCGAAAGGCTTCAAGCCAAACGCTTTCAATCAACTCGAAAATAACAAAGAAGACGTTGATATTATTATTGGCGATGGGCATAAGTCGGAAAACGATATAAGCTCTGATTATTCAAATAGGCTTGATTCTCAAATAAATCTTGAAGAGCATATCACGGAAGAGCTTTCAAAGACTGAAGACGGTAATTTGCGAGAGTCTTTGTTTGATGTAAGAAAATCAGGCGAAAAATCTTTAAAGATGATTTCTTCAAAAATTGTAGAAGTATTTAATTCCAATAAATTAGTCATTAAGCTTCGAGATATATATGTTGAGAAACGAAGCGCTAAAATCTATAGAGAATTGAGCGTTGGAAATAAACTAGCCAAAATTGATGATTATGATAGTTTTTTGAAATTAATTAAATCTGATTTTTGGGGAAGTTCTGCTAACGCCGTTGACGCCGTTTTCAGGGCTAATAGCGCCTTGGATTCAATAGCAAACCGTTTTCCAGAAAAAAGAAAAGAAATTCTAGAAATTTGGATCGAATTGTTTACTCGGAAAACGGGTTGCAACTTCGATTCGTTTAATCGGCAGGTTCAGAATATTAAGGATAAAGAATATAATGTCATTGAAGGAAATGATGAAAAGATAAATTATATAAAGTCTTGTGATGATTTTACGGCTCTTATGTGTTTGTCAAATATCAATTTTTCTTCCAAGGATATTGATGTTCCCGAAGAAACTATTAAGCGTCTCGATTCTTTGATTTCTAATCATCCTAATGTGAAGGAGTTGCCGAGAGAAGCGATTAATCAACTTTTTTTTGCTTGCTTGAAAAAACCGGAAGAAATAATGTCCGACGCTCGTAGAATAGATTTCCTTTTTAATTTATGGATTAACGAGATAAATGTTTATTCAGGTCAATTAGTCGGCTCGCAGATAATTCCAATTTTTTCCGATAGGCTCAAAAATTGTTCAAAAGAAGAAACCGATAAGCTTCTAAAAATATTATTGAAAGATTGGAATCGCTATACTAATATCGACGACTTTAATTGGTTGATTGAGCTTTTGCCGCTCGATAAAAGTCATGTTAAATTGATAAATAAACAAAAAAACTTGCTTGGTGGCGAGGATCAGAGCGAGCTTTTATCTTTAAATCGAGACAAGGCGATAAACAAGAATATCGGGGAACGTGAGTATGGAGTTTTGTTGGCTGCGGCCAAGTCTTTGCGCAACCATAGTGAAGAGATTTTTTTAAGTAATCTTATCGCCAATTATCCCGATAGAAGTTTAGGCATTAATGAGGCAGAATTAGAAATTATTATCGACTCATTTCTTGAGGTCCGTAAAAATCGTTTTGATATTGACACTTTGCATTGCTTAACAGAATTAATGAGTCGTCGTTATTGGCCCGATAGCCTCAAGAAAAAAATTTACAGCGCAAATAATATTGGCTCCAGCACCTTAAATGAAATAGTTACCGACTTGGATAATAACTCTTTTGATTGGATACGAAATAATCAATTATTAATCAGTCAATTGCAAATTGATTTTCATAAAAAAGCTCAAAATAATGATTTGAGGCATTATTTTTATAATGTTCTGGACGGAAAACAGCATTCGGATAATTTAGACGATTTAATAAAATCATATGGTCAATCCAATGTTGATTTTGATTTCGAAGAAATAAACAATTTATTTTTGAATAATCGCATCGATCGAAAATATATCCAATATTTTATTGGCAAGCTTAACAGCAACCAGATTTTAACCGGCTTGGACAATGAACTTATCAGCCAAACTGATAAGAATTGGTTTCTAGAATCAGCCGTCAAGTACGGGCAAGCAAATGGCGCCACTAAAATATTTAGCTCGTTAATGTCTAGCGGGTTTATTGACAGCCCGGAAAAAAGACAAGATATTTTGAACTCTTTGTCGGATAATATATTGCTAAAGACCAATGCTTATAATGAAAAAAATAATGCTTATGGAACCCAAAATGAGATTCCGGCTTTATCAGAGCAATTATTTAATGGAAATTTGTCGGACATCCTAAGCGCAGAAGAACTTTCTAATTTCAGTAAAAAAATAATGAACGGGGCTCTTGATTTTAGCGACCCTGAAAGTATAACTCTGCTTACTATTTATAATCGTGAAAATATTGCTAAAGTTTTTCCTGAAGAAAGAGAAAGAGCTGAATATTTATCAAAACTGTTTGAAAAATTAATAATTGCTCAAGATAGCCAGCAGTATCTTTTTGTTCTGTCTTTTTATTTTAAAAAGCCGGAACTGTTTAGCGTATTAGATAATGCCTATAAATTGGAGTTAGAAAATAAAATTTTTAACTTGAATATCAAGGATAGAAGCGGTGATTTTTTAATTTTATTGCCCGATATGGACTCCAGCCAAAAAGAACGCTTTATAAATTGTTTTGAAAAGAATTTTGAAGTAGCAACCTGTGTTACGATATATGCTCTTTGCGGTAATTTGGCTGATTCGGCGGCCTTTTTTAGTAATAAGGAAATTTATACAAGAATTTATCTAAAAATATTAAATGACCCAGATCTTAAATCAGATGAGGCAAGCGTTCTCTTTAATGATAAAATAATCTTTAGCGACAACAAAATTAGGAGTGCTTTCTTTGATAATATTGTTCGTTGGCCGGGAATAAACGGCAATAATATTCTTGAGTCGATCGCCTCTAGAAAGGATAATGATGAAGATTTCTCATTAAGTGCCGAAGAGTTGAAGAAAATGAGCGCCGCGGTTATGGAAAATCGCGGTTTATCACCAAGATTTTGGAAAGGGTATCTGCGTTCAGATAAAGAAAAGCCCACTTTCTATCTCGATAAAAATATTTTTAAAATCGGTATTAACAATATTGGAGATGATTGCTTCCAGGAAAACGGCCAGGAAATAGTTAATTTCATTAAATCGCTTTCAGAGAGCGAATTTGGCCTTACTAGCGATGAGGCCGAGATGATAATAAGAAAGGCATTTAAATATTCTAATAGAATTGATCGTCTGGAAGCTTTTTATAAGTATGATCAAGATTTAATGGAAAATATACTGGCAGAAGGAAATTATTTTGAACATGCTCTTGGTGCCAACATTAATTATTCCGAAGGATTTAATAATAAATTATTAGACCATATTGTAAATAAAGACTTTTCATCAGCCGGGGTTGATAGATTTTTAAATTATTTGAAGAAAAATGATAATTTAGCAGTAGTGGCTGAATTTAAAAAAAAGTTATCTAAGCTAAATAAAGATCAAATAATTACTGGCCGCATGGCGTTGCTTAATTATGATTTTCTCGATGTGGCGGAATCAAAAAAATTCTATCAGGAAATAACCTCGACTTCTAAAGAAAATGTTCGAACTCAGATCATTAACTCCATTGATGTTATCGGTTCGATGCTCAGCAACCGCAACAATATTGAACAACTTGGGCAGTTTTTAGACAAACCGAGGACAGAAGACATTTTAAACCTTAAAAGCATTTCTGATTTTATTGAAAAATATAGCAAAGAGAACAAGGGGCGAAGCGTGGCGGTTATGCTTTTTGCGAGGGAATATCTTCCGGACAGGCCGTTAGTAGATGTTATCGAGAGGGTCGCTTATAATTTAAGGAAATACGGAGAAATAATTGAAAATAATTCTTACAAAAATATACCGGAGGGATTTAGGGCGTCTATTGGAATGGAATATGAAATTACGTCCTCGACAGCAAAAGGTTATGAGGAATTAACTTCACAAGCTAGTTTAAAAGAAGATATCGCTAGAATAAGCCAGGCTGCCAGAATCGGCTCAGGAAAAGACGCCGTCCATGAAATCGCGACCAAACCTTCGGATAATCCCTATTTGATGCTTTTAGAAATGAAGCTCCTCCATGATATTGAATATATCGACTTAAATTTCGATCGTTCGGAAAATTACCAAAAGGGAGCTCGCGGTTTCCATTTGACGCTCGGAGGAGAGAAGGGGCTGAAAGTTGATTCGGAAACTAATTTTTTGCAGAACACTTTGCTCGCCGCTTCTTGGGGCGGAGTCCAGGCTGGAGAAACCGGCCATAAAGTAAATGGCGGACGCGGGGTGTCTTTAAGAGGGAGAGAGGCCGGCCAATCCAATAATATCGCTTTTTTTGATAAAAAAACTGATTCAGTAGAGTTGCGCTCCCTGTCTATCGATAAAGAAGAGACCTTGCAAAGGGCAGTCACTACCAGTTTCAATGGGGCGATTGCAATCCAGGCTTTCAAGGAGTGTTTCCCCAGGGGGTCTCTAGATGTTTTAAAATCATTAGAAACGCTGGACGGACAAAAAATTATTGACGAAAAATTAGACTCGGTGGATAAAAAAATTGCTGATTTGGCTAGATTATGGCTTGATCTCGTCACTAGTGTTAATGCGGCGGTCAAGAGACATAATGAATCATTTATCGATAATGAGACATTCGGCTATTTAGACAGTAACGGTGTTTGGGTTGATACAGCTGATTTTGGCGGTGAATATAACAAAAAACGCTTTAATTCCATAATTGAAAATATTGATCCAACCTTGAGTTTAAGAGAGTATGTTAAGACAACGGAAATAGATAGGGATGAGTTTTTTAAGAGTTTTAGCGTCGATTTGTCTGATAAACTTATTAAGATAAATAATTTGTATCTTAAGCCAGGAACAATTTCTTCCGATATTGAAGATAAGAAAACCAGCGTTTATAAAGGCGATCATGCCAACGCGATTTCAATGTTGAAAACAACTAAGTTAGACAATGCAGAACTGGAGTACTATGATGGCGATTTTCTGGAAAGGACAGTCTTTGATACCGCGGGCGAAAGAAGGAAAGGGTATTATTGTCTTCAAGGCGGCAGTGAGCTGATGCTTACTCACGCCATTCAAAGATCGTTGATTAGCTTTAATTCAAAAATAGAAAGCATGCTAAAATACCAAAAGAATTAGAAACTTGAGGTTATTAATTTTTTATGAAAGAGATGTTGAACATCGTTAATGATAACGATGAAATAATTGGTCAGGACACCAGAGAAAACATTCATAAAAATGGTTTGCTTCATCGAGAAACAAACATTTATTTTATTACTCCGAATAGAGAAATCATATTCCAGCATCGAGCTAAAGATAAAGACACTTATCCTGATTTGCTAGATGCGACTGTCGGCGGGCATGTCGAAATAAGGGATAGTTATGAGCAGACCGCTATCAAGGAAACCGCAGAAGAAACCGGCGTTAAGATCGAGCCCAGCGATTTAATTCTGATAAACAAGATAAAAAAATATTCCGAAGATAAAGCAACTAATAAAATCAATCACGTTTTTAATACTAGATACGCCTATATTTATAAAGGAGATGTTAATGATTTAAGAATTGAGCCTGGCAAGGCCTTGGGATTTGAAGTTTGGCCAATTGATAGATTATTAAATTTAAGTGAAAGTGATAAAATCAGATTCATTCCTTATATTTTAAAATTTAGCACGACGGAGCTGGCAGATTTTATAAACAATCATATTGCTAAGCAAAAATTTGTCCAGATAATATCAAGGATTTGTCGCCGGGATACGAGCGCTGATCCGGAACATTGGGGGGAGAAGAATCCATTATGGGGACATTGCGCAGTCGTGTCCCTCCTGGCGCAAGATCAGTTCGGTGGTTCCTTGATCCGGCAATCTCTTGAGGGTGTTCCCGGACTTGAATATCTACGTTCCCATTATATAAATAGATTGCCGGATGGAGAAGAAATTGATTTTACGATTGAGCAATTTCAAGGCAGGCCGCTAGCCTTGCTTCCTGCGGAAGAAAGAACGAGGGAAAGGATTTTGTCTTACCCGGATACCGCCAGAAGATATGAAATTCTAAAATCAAGGTTTCAGTCGGAATATTTAAAAATTTTTGGAAGTTAAAATAGAAGTTAATATAAATTTAGATATACAGAATAATAAAAAGAGCCAACTTCATTGGTTCTTTTTATTATGGGAGTTTTGAGGCAGAGAAGGAGGAATAGCTGGCTGGCAGTTATGCTGTCAAGTATTAAGTTATTAAGTATTTATTGACATCAAATCAGTAAAGCGGTATAATAAATATATATTACCTAAAATATATGATACATCCTATCCAAGAGAAGCTGCTTGAGCTCTCAAAAACTGCTAATTTGGCTAAGATGAGCCTACGGGATATGGCCGAAAGGATCGGCCTGCCGGAAGCTTCTCCCCAGAAGATCAAGCATCATCTAGCGCAGCTGGAGAAGAAAGGATTCCTGACTATAAATCGCGCCCAGGGAGTTATGAGCCGGGCGGCGGCTAAGCCCGGCTGGGATAAAGGCTTGTCCGGGAAATCATCTACAATTTTTTCTATTCCAATAGTAGGAACGGCGAATTGCGGCATCGCGACTATCTTCGCTGAAACTAATTTCCAAGGGTTCTTGAGGATATCCAATAAGCTGGTCGGCATAAATTTTCCGGATGACCTTTACGCTATCAAGACCGAAGGAGCTTCAATGAATAAAGCGGAAGTGAAAGGCAAGAAGATCGAAGATGGCGATTATGTCATCGTCGACGGCAAAGAAAAGAGCTTTTCTAATAACGATATAGTCTTAGCCATCATCGACAGCAAGGCTACCATCAAGCGCTTCATAGATGATCGTACCCACGGCCAGATCGTGCTTAAAGCCGATTCTTCGTTCGATTACGATCCTATCTATCTGCATCCGGACGATGATTTCAATATCAGCGGCAAAGTCGTGGCCGTGGTCAAGAATCCCGGTTAATTTTGATAGTTATAAGCATATTGCCATAACAAAAAAGAATACTAATGCTAGTATTCTTTTTTGTTATTTGAAAAATTATTTATTTTATCTCCGTTCCGGCGGGAGCGGTCGGCGCAGTCGGATTGGCATTTCCTTGTTCTTGAGGATTTGTTCCTGTCTGCGGAGCCGTCTGAGTTCCTGTCGGGATTTGAGAAGCGGCTGGAACCTGTTGCTGATAAGACTCCTGGCCTTTCTGCTCATCGATTTGTCCGGTCGGTGCGCACTGGCACTCACGTACACGCGAACCCGCTCGCATCTGCTGGCTTGGCATCTGGCGATCAGGGAAATTATTCATTTCCCGATGGCCTATAGCCTCGCTCTGGCCAAAGAGAACGCCCATCCAGAAGATAAGCAGGAAAATGAAAAATCCCAATAAAGATTTGACCCACCAAATCTTTAATATTTCGGAGCACTTGCCGCCATGGCAGCCGGTTTTGTTTATTTCTTCCATAGATATTGAATTAAGTCAGTTTTTATAATATTCGACCTTTCTTAACTATTAATACGAAAATCTCGAAGAAATATTCATTTTTTGCGTATAAAATTATAGGAATTAATTTAATAAAAAATATATGAAAAAAGGATTAGCTATTAGCGCTTCCGCTTTTTTAATGCTAACTTTAGCCATCGGAGTCGCCGAGGCCGCGACTGTCAGCCAGAAAACCAAGGGCAAGATTTTGCTCCAGGTAGAATCGAAAGGAGAAGCTTGGTATGTCGATCCGACGACCGGCGAAAGGAACAGTTTGGGCAAGCCAGCCGACGCTTTAAATGTCATGAAGAAAGTCGGCATCGGCATCACTAATGCTAATCTACAGAAGATCCAGCTAGCTGACGTGAATCTGTCCGGCGAGACCGATACTGACGCTGACGGGTTGTCTGATGCCCTAGAAACAGCCCTATCGACCGATAAGGAAAATACTGACTCGGATTCCGACGGAACAGACGATAAGACTGAGGCGCTGAACGGCTATAATCCGAACAGTTCCAGCTCGGTTTCTTTGCTTGACGCCGCTTTCGCCAAGAAGCAGGCTGGCAAGATCTTGCTCCAGGTAGAATCCAAAGGTGAAGCCTGGTATATAAATCCCGATAATAATAAAAGATATTTCTTGGGGCGTCCGGCCGATGCTTTCAATGTCATGCGTTCTCTCGGTTTGGGGATTTCCAATAGCGATTTGAATAAGATTACAGAATCAGGACATAAAGCTTCAGTTTCTTCATCTTCTTCATCTTCAGCGACAGCCAGCTCGACTAAAAAGATAGAGAAGAAGGATCCGGGAAAAGGATCTGGCAATAAAGCGACTAGCACCCCGCCGCTGAAGGGAGGCGCCACCAGTACCCCGCCATTGATGGGAAACGGCGAGAGGCCTGATAACGGATTGATGGCTACCGTTACCGCTATCGGCGACTCATCGCTGACAGTCACGGCTTCTGAGCGCGGCGGAGAGGCAGCCTCGTCTTCGTCCGAAATATATACGGTGGCTCTAGATAGCTCGACTGTTTATATGCAAGATCGCGCCACTTCGACTATCAGCGCGGTCGCCGTCGGATCGAGAGTCATGATTTCCGGAACTATCGACAAGACGGCTAAAACCGTCGTGGCGACTAAAGTTGATGTTATGACCAAGGATCCGGCGATGGAAGAAAGACCGACTAATTAGATTATAACTTATAAAATCAGCAGCTTGATGATAAAAGAGGAGAAAACTCCTCTTTTATTTAGGGCAAGGAGCGGTTCTTGCTATCCCGGGGATACAATTGTCATATTTTAAGAAAACGTCTAAACTTTAGATATAGACTAAATATTATCAGCAATATTCATGACATTAATCATCGGCACAAAAAATAAAGCCAAGATCGAACAAGTGCGGAGCGTTCTGGAGCCCTTGAATTTTGATGTCCAAGGATTGCCAGACCAAGATTTTTCTGAAGTCCGGGAGGACGGAAAGACTGCGATAGAAAATGCCGTGAATAAAGCCGTCTTCTATTCGTCGGTTATCGGCCGTCCCGTCCTTTCGATGGATAACGCTCTTTATCTTGACGGCTTACCGTCAGACGAGCAACCAGGCCTCAATGTTAGGCGCATTAATGATAAAATCAGCCGGCCTTCTGATATTGAAGTATTGGCCTATTATTCGGAGTTGATTAAACGATTGGGTGATAGAATTGATGGCTATTGGGAATATGGTATCTGCCTCGCGCACCCAGACGGCAGGATAGAGAAAATCTGCATAAAGTCTCCGCGGATTTTTGTCAGCCGTCCGAGCCGGAAAATAGTTGACGGTTATCCTCTAGAGTCTATGCAAATCAATCCGGATACCGGCCAATATATTTCCGAGATGACAAAAGAACAGCAGAGCGATTTTTGGCGGACGACGATCGGCGAGGGGCTAGGTAATTTCATCAAGAAAAGCCGGCTTTTATGACGAACAAATTGCTTTAGTATTTTTATTTTCTATGATAAACTGGAACCAGCTAATCCGGTTATTTACGCTATTATCAAAGACTATAAATATGAAAAAGAAATTATCCAAATTCAATCTTATCCTTAGCGGCTTCTTATTGGCCAGCTTGGCATTATCGGTCATGAGGATAGTCAACGCGGTGACGCCTGATCCCGGCCACGACTTCTCGAGCATCGGCGGCGGTCTGGCTCAAGGCGATCTTCTTTACGGCTCTTCCGCCGATACGGCCGCGGCTTTGCCTAAGGATACTAATGCGACTAGATACCTGTCCAATACTGGTGCTAACAATAATCCGGCTTGGTCCCAGGTAAACCTGGCTAATGGCGTTAGCGGCGACCTCTCGGTCGCTAATTTGGGCGGCGGCACCGGCGCTTCAGCCACGACTTTCTGGCGCGGCGACGGCACTTGGGCGGCTCCGGCTGGAGGCGCTTCGGGGGGTGATAATACGCAGATCCAGTTTAACGATAATTCGGTTTTTGGCGGAGACGCTGATTTTACTTGGGATAAGACCGGCAACACTCTGACTTTAGGGGGAACGAATACCGGTCTGGTATTGAAGGCGATCACGAGCGAACCGGCGGCGGCTGCTGCCGGAACCTTGCGCTTATATTCTAAGAGCATTGCCGGCCGCTTGATGCCGAAGTGGATCGGTCCGTCAGGATTAGATATGCCTATCCAATCGTTGGTGGCAGTGAATAAGATAGCTTGGTGGAATCCGCCAGGAAATTCCACTACCGCCCCCGGAATTAACGGCATGGCCGCTTTTACAGTCGTTTCCAACGGAGGAACAACTCTGGTCGCGAAGAACGTCGCCACTACTAATCTATTCACTAGAATGAAAAGAGCAGGCGTTGTCAGCACGGCTACCGCCGGAACTTTAGGTTCTGTTCGGGTGGCCGCCGCTCAGTTTACTTTAGGCGACGGCGCCGGCCTGGGAGGTTTCACATATATAGTTCGTTTCGGGACGAGCGATGCGGCCACGGTTGCTGGCGCCAGACAATTCGTTGGTATGAGAAATTCTACTGCCGCCCCTACTAATGTCGAGCCCTCCACCCTAACTAATACTATCGGCGTCGGCCACGGCGCAGCTGATACTAATCTGAAAATTTATTATGGCGGTTCAGCCGCTCAAACTCCGATTGATCTGGGCTCTAATTTTCCAGCCAATACTTTATCAACGGATATGTATGAGTTGATACTTTTCGCTTCGCCGGCAACGACTACGGCCGTCGGCTATAGAGTAACGAGATTGAATACCGGGCATGTTGCCGAAGGAACTTTATCTGCGGCTACCGCGGGGACACAATTGCCTTCGCCGACTACATTATTGGCGCCACAGGCTTGGCGGACTAATAATGCTACTGCCTTAGCCGTCGGATTGGATATAGCTTCCATGTATATCGAAACCGATTATTAGAATTTTACCCAGCTGCAACGCAGACTATGCTTGAATATTTTTTCTCATCCATCAAGAAATATCCTGTCTCGGCTTCAATGGCCGCTGTTTTTTTTCTTTTAGTTTTAGGTTTCGGCGCCGCGAAAATCGTCAACGCCGGAACCTTGTCTTGTTCTGTCCGGACATCAGACTGCATTGCCGGTGATGTCGAGGTCTTCCGCCTGTCCGGCACAGCCAACGCTCACGCGCAATTGCCGAGCGTAGGGACTTATGTTAACCGGGTCTGCTGCGGCGGCGTGGCCGGAATCAGTAATGCCTGCTCCGGCATATATGCGACCGCTTTGCAATTATCAAGTTCTACCAACGCTCATGTCCAGCAGAGCGGGGCCTATGTTAATAAT
Organism: uncultured Gammaproteobacteria bacterium; assembly: GCA_964517325.1. Classification (GTDB taxonomy): domain Bacteria; phylum Patescibacteriota; class Patescibacteriia; order Patescibacteriales; family UBA12465; genus UBA12465. The sequence goes on from CAZFBV010000004.1 coordinate 26,834, forward strand.
GCCTGTATTTCTGTACCGGCGGGCGGCAGCGTTTCTGTCGGCTATGCAGCCGATTGCATCGCTTCCGGTTATGATACGGCCCTGGCTTCCATGAACAAGACGACTAATTCCCATGTCGGCAACCCGGGCGTATACTCCACTAATATCTGCGTGACTTCGGCTGCTCCGGTCGTCTCCATCTCCATTTCCGACGGCGTGATAAATTATGGCTATATGGAACTTAACGCTAGCAGCACTAACGCTAGCGATGTTCAGGTGATAACCGTTGGCACCGGTCCGGCAAACTTACATATTAAAAGCACTAATTTTACCGAAGGAGCGCATACTTGGACGCTAGGAGACGTTAACGGCGCCGACCAGGTCAAATTTGAATTTTCTAAAGATAATGCGAGCTATTCCACTTTCAGCGCGCCCGATGTCCTCTATAGCCTTGATGCTAACGTGCCGGCGAGCGAGACTAGGGATCTTTACCTGCGCTTGACGACCCCGCTCACCACCTTGTCTTATAATCAATTCGATGCGGTCATAACCGTAGTTGCGTCCGCCCCCTAGCTATGTTATAATTTAAAGGAATTCGACTAGTTAAAGTTGAAATTCTCTATTTAATAAAAAAATTATTATGAAAAAACTCATCACTGATGTCGTCCTGGCCGGTTTTGTCGGCCTGTTCGTAGCTGTCGGCGTCTCCGCCGCTAATTCCGGCAACGTTAATGCGACCGTAACCGCTAAGAATGTGGCTTTGACCGTCACTTCCGGAACCGTTTCTTACGGTACTATCGACCTGAGCGGTTCTGCCAGCACGGTTACTCTTGGCGCTTCCCAGACTGTCACTAACACCGGCAATGTCAATGAAGATTTTACTATCAAAGGCTATGATACTACCGGTACCGGCGTAGCTTGGACTTTAGCGGCTACGATCGGCGCTGACCAGTATAAGCATGAATTCTCCACTTCAGCCACTTTTCCGGGCACGGCGTTGACTACCGGCTATCAGTCCATGTCGACCGCAGTAGCCTCTCTCGCCACTAAGACCTTGGATCTAAAAATCTATACTCCAAGCTCGACGTCAGATTATAATCAGAAGACAGCCCAGGTCACAGTCATGGCCTCCGCTTCCTAATCTATTTTATGAAAAAATTAGCCATCGCCTCATTTGTTATCTCGTTTTTCCTGCTCGGATCAGCCGCTTCGGCAACGGTCGGGGTGGGCGTTGGCTTGGGCAAGATCAAGATGTCTGAAGCCCTGAGGCCGGGCGGCACCTATCAGTTGCCGCTCTTGCCGGTCTTAAATACCGGCGATGAGACTTCCAGTTATATCGTCGGCGTCGATTATCTTGATAATCAGCCAGAAATGAAGCCGGCCAAGGATTGGTTTTCTTTTACGCCTTCTAAGTTCGGCTTAGAGCCGGGCCGGAATCAGACCGTAACCGTAAATCTGACTATCCCGCTTAAGACTGAACCGGGAGATTATTTCGCTTTCTTAGAGGCTCATCCTGACGTCAAGGTCAGCGGTGGCGGCACGGCTGTCGGCGTCGCGGCTGCATCCAAGCTTTATTTCACGGTCGCTCCGTCGAATATCTTCCAAGCGCTCTATTATAAGACCGTTTTCTTTTTTAGCGCTTACTCTCCTTGGACCTACATCGTTTTAGCTGTAATAATCGCGGCTACCTTGATTTATTTCGTGCGCCGACGCTTCAGCTTCAATATCAGCATAGGTAAGAAATAAAGCCCAGGCTTTATCCGCATCTAAAATTCATTATAGGATGAAAAAAGCTATCTTATTTTTTTCTTCGGGTATTTTATTAATCGCGGCGTTTTCCGCTATTTTTTTTATTAAGCCGAGCCGAGCGGCTAATATTTCCACAACAATCAGCATCAGCATCTGCGGCAATAATATCAGGGAAGGCGAAGAAGAATGCGATAATGCCGATCTGGGTGGCAATACCTGCCTGTCTCGGGGTTATGGCGGCGGAACTTTAAGCTGCCTGCCGGCCTGCCTCTTTAATTTTTCCGCTTGCACGGCTCGCGTCAGTAGCGGCGGAGGCGGCGGAGCCGTGGCAGCGCCGGCGGTAACCACTCCAGCTCCCATAGAAACCAAGGTGACCCTAGCTGGCCGCGCTTATCCGTCCAGCCGGGTGATCGCTCTTAAGGACGGGCAGTTGGCAGCGACGACCATCGCCGGTGCCGATGCCAAGTTCAGTATTTCTCTGGGCGGCCTGGCGGTCGGCAGCCATACTTTTTCCATATATAGCGAAGATCAGGAGGGAAAGAAATCTTCCTTGCTGAATTTCCCATTAGTGTTTACGCCTGGAGCGGCTATCAGCGTCAGCGGCATCTTCGTTTCTCCGACTATTGGGCTAGATAAGAGCGAAGTGAAGCGCGGCGACGTGCTGACGATCTTCGGCCAGAGCTCTCCGAACAGCCAGGTGACGATTGCGATTGCCTCGGAAGGGTCCTTATCAGAACAAGTGCAAGCGGATTCCTCCGGTCTTTATTCGTATAGCTTCGATACTTCAGTCTTGGAAGAGGGCGATCATTTAGCTAAAGCGCGGGCTTCGCAGCAAGGCGAGGTTACTCCTTTCAGCCAGAGTTTGGGATTTGTGGTCGGCGATAAGACTATCCAGAAAAAAGAGGATAAGGCCGCGACCCCCGGCGATATCAATGGAGACGGCCAAGTTAATCTGATCGATTTTTCCATTCTGGCCTATTGGTATAACAAGCCGACGCCGGAAACGAGAGCGGACCTTAATCATGACGGCCGGGTCAACCTGGTCGATTTCAGCATTCTCGCCAGCTATTGGACAGGCTGATCCGGGTAATTTTATTTTCTCCTCTATATGAATAGAAAAAAAATTAAAATATTATTCTTACTTTCCTTCTTTATTTTTGTTGGCTGGCTAGCTATGGCTTCGCAGCCAGCCGCGGCTAGCGTTTCGCCAGCGGTCTTGTCCTGGGCTCCGGCTAGCATTTCAGCCGCTGCCGGTCAGGAATTTTCTGTCGACCTGATGCTTAATGCCGCCGGTTCCGATATCAACGCGGTCGCCGGTCGCATCGTCTTTCCGAGCGATTCATTATTTTTAGAGAAGATTTATGACGGAGGTTCAATAGTCACTCTTTGGGTCAAAGCTCCTGTCCAAGAAACTGACAAAAGCGTTTCTTTTTCCGGTATCATCCCCGGAGGATTCAATGGCGTCTTAGAGCCTTATAGCGATATCAAACATCCCGGCCGTATCCTGACTTTAATTTTTAAGACTAAGGCTGCCGGTCAAGGCGTTATTTCTTTGCAGGATGTAGAACTATTGCTAAATGACGGCCGCGGCACCAAGTCAGAACATATCGCCGCCGATTTGAATTGGCAAGCGGCAGAAAACACCGTTCCGGAGAGCCAGACTGCGGCTGTTAGTCCGATAGAAGATGGAGACGCTCCGGAAATTTTCAGTCCGCAGCTGGTCCAGGATCCGTCTTTATTCTCGGGACAATGGTTCCTATCTTTTGCCGCCACTGACGCTAAATCCGGCATCGACCGCTATGAGATCCAGGAATCTTTATCTTCGGCTCCGGCCGCTGACGGCTGGCAGATAGCGGCGAGTCCGTATCTCTTGCAAGACCAGGCTCGGCGTCATTACATTTTCATCAAAGCGATCGATCGCGCGGGCAATGACCGCCTGATTGTCCTACCGCCGGATAATCCGGAAAATCGGTATGAAAAAGGCGTGGTTTGGGTTATAATATCATTATTAATCATGATAATTAGCAGCATATCAATATGGCGCTATCTTCGATCGAAAAAATCAAGCAGATAATATCTTTCCGCAATGGGAAAAAATATTTCCTGCTTTTAGCTTTAAGCCTTGGGTTGTCTTGTCTATTGCAGCCGCAAGCGGCTGATGCCGCCCGCTTATATTATTCGCCGGTGCAGGGAAGCTATGAGGTCGGCCAGAATTTTTCTGTCAGCGTCTATGTCGCGAGCGATGATCAGACGATCAACGTTTTTGGCGGCACTGTTTCCTTCTCGGCCGATATCTTGCAAGTCGCGAGCGTCAGCAAATCCGGATCCATCGCCAGCCTTTGGGTACAGGAGCCATCTTTTTCCAATGCTAACGGCACAGTTTCTTTCAGTGGCTTAGTCCTTAATCCGGGATTCAAAGGAGTATCGGGAAAAATTTTGACTATTAATTTTAAAGCTAAGGCCACCGGCGACGCTGATTTACGCTTTTCCGCCGGCGAAGTGCTGGCTAATGACGGCCAGGGGACTAATGTATTGCAGAGCTTGAGTCCGGCTAAGATAACCATAATGGCTGACGCCTCCGGCCCGCAAGCGCCCGCCGGAACATCTCCGAGCAATGAAGCGGGCACGCCGCTCGCCCCGCTTATCTCTTCGGTGACCCACCCGGATCCTAATAATTGGTATAACGACAACGCGCCGAAATTCTCTTGGGAAGTTCCGGCCGGCGTGACTTCGGTCCGCGTTCTGTATGATAAGTATCCCGCCTCTGTCCCGACCGTGGTTTATAAGACCGCTATCAAAGGCAAGGATCTAAGCGGCTTAGCCGATGGCTCATATTATCTGCATGTCCAGTTCAAGAATGCTAAAGGCTGGGGAGCGATCAGCCATTTCCGCTTCCAGATCGATACTACGCCGCCGGAAGCTTTCGTCATCACATTCCCTCATAAGGGCGATACTAATGATCCGCGTCCGGTCGTCCTGTTCAATACTCCGGATGAAGCGTCCGGAATCGATCATTATGAAGTCAAGGTCGGAGATGGCCAAGCTATGAGAGTAACGCCGGGAGAACTGGTTAACTCCAACCCTTATGTCCTGCCGGTCCAAAAGCCGGGTCAGCATGACATCATCGTCAAAGCTGTCGACAAGGCCGGCAATATCGCTTCCGCTTCGGAGACATTTACCGTTTCCGCCTTGGACGCTCCGATATTGAATGATTATTCTAAAGACATGAAGGAGGGCGATATCTTAAAGGTTTCCGGCCGAACCTATCCTTCAGCTACGGTCAAGGTTTTCATTAAGGATGAAGCCGGTTTAGTCGTCAATGATAAGACTTTTAGCAACGTCATGGGTAACTTTACCTTGATTTGGGCTAAGAAGCTGACAGCCGGCACCTATAGCCTCTGGGCGCAGGTAACTGATTCTGATGGCGCTCAAAGCGGCATAACCGAAGCCAGCACCTTCGTAGTCAGGGAGCCGGCTTTCAATAAGCTGACGAACATCATCATGAATTACCTGTCACTCATATTATTGCTGCTGTTCTTCCTCATTGGCCTGATCGCTTTCGCCTGGTATGGCTGGCATAAGTTCCTGTTGTTAAGGAAGCGGGTTAAGAAAGAGGTGAAGGGCGTCGAGAAGAATTTCCTCTATATCTTCAATTATCTGCAGCAGGATATCGAGCAGCAGATCGCACTCATCGAGAAGGCGAAGACTAAGCGGGAATTGACCAAAGAAGAGAAGAAAGCCGTGACAGTCTTGAAGCGCGACCTCACTACCGCTAAGAAGATCCTGGGCGATGAGATTGATGATATCACTAAATGCATCAGATAGCGTATGATACAGTATCTGTTCCATAACAATCTTGATCAACAAGTCGCGGCGCTGTTCCTGGCTCATAGGAGCGAGACAGGGATACGGATCTTTTCTATTATCACTTCTTTCGGCAGCTGGCAGTTCTTATTGCCGGTTATCTTAGTCATCGCCCTGGTTCTCTTCATTGCGCGTAAAAGAGAATTTATTATCCCGTTCCTGGCTACTGTTGCCGGCGCGGAGATTATCACTTTCTTCGGAAAAATATTAGCGCACCGCGATCGGCCGCTGTCCGCCGTCTTCCATGCGACAGATTTTTCTTTCCCTAGCGGCCATGCGACTATCGCTGTCGCTTTCTATGGTTTCCTAGCTTTCATGCTTATCAAGTTTTGTGGCAATAGATATAAATGGCTGATAAGCGTTTTGGCCGGCTTGATTGCTGTCCTGGTCGGTTTCAGCCGCCTTTACTTAGGGGTCCATTACTTAAGCGATGTGCTCGCCGGCTTCTTAGTCGGGTTGATGGCTCTGGTTATCGGGATAAGATATAGTAAGTTAGATAATAATGCTAAATAATAAACATATGCCGAAAATAACCATAAGGTATCAGCGTCTGGGAGACGCCAAGCGTTTCTTCGAGATCGCGACAAATCCTCATTTTATCTATTTAGACATGAAGGTGAAGTCGCTAGAAGACGAGAAAAGGTGGCTGAAGTCCAATCCGCAGAAGCGGAAGGATAATGTCGCGTGGAATTATACGATTTTGTATGGCGGAAAAGTCGTCGGCGCGATCGGTTTGAAAATAAATCCCCTCAGGAAACATATTGGCGAGATCGGTTATTTCATCGATGAGAAATATTGGGGCCAGGGCATCGCGACCAAGGCCGTAAAGCTGGCTGAGAAGGAGGGTTTCGGGAAGATCGGCTTGAGCCGGATAGAGATCCTGATGCGACCGGAGAATAAGGCGAGCGAGAAGGTCGCCAAGAAGAATAAGTATATGAAGGAAGGCCGGCTCAGGAAATATATCAAGGACGGCCAAGGAATCTTGAGGGATTTTTGGCTGTATTCCAAAGTTAAATAATAGTTTCAAAAAACACGGACGTTTTCGTCCGTGTTTTTTAATTGTCCATGCCCTTATGCTTGGGTTTGGTTGCGATCGAGCCGCTTATAGAATTGCTGTTTGATCAGTTCGACCATGATTAGATAGACTAGGACCATACCGAAGATGGCGAGGAAAGCGACGAAAGGCAGAGGTTCGAAGCCGAAGATATGGCCGAGGCCTTTTATGGTCAGAATCGCTCCGAGAGCGACTGCCCCCAAGGTCGTGGCTAAGAGCGCCCGGCTCGGGCGGGATTGTAAGAAGGGGATCTTTCTAGTCCTGATGACATAGATAACCAGGGTTTGAGTTGCGAGCGATTCAACAAACCAGCCGGCCTGGAAAGCGCCTTGGCCGAGATGCATGACGCCGAATAAGACATAGAAAGTCAGAAAATCGAAGAGCGAACTGATCGGCCCGAAGATGATCATATATTTCTTGATGAAGCTGATATTCCAATGCTTCGGCTTCTTCAGGTATTCTTGGTCGACATTGTCGGAAGGGATAGATAATTGGGAAGTATCATAGATGAAATTATTGAGCAGGATCTGGCCGGCCGTCATCGGGAAGAAAGGCAGGAAAAGGCTGGCGCCGATCATGGAAAACATATTGCCGAAGTTGGAACTCAAGCACATCAACAGATATTTCATGGTATTGCCGAAAGTCTTCCGTCCCTCGATCACTCCTTCCATCAATTCTTTCAACCCCTTCTTCATCAGGATGATATCGGCGGTCTCTTTGGCGATATCGACGGCGTTGTCGACCGAGATGCCGACATCGGCGGCTTTAATGGATGGAGCGTCATTAATGCCGTCGCCGAGGTAGCCGACAACGAGGCCGTTGCGTTTCAATTCGGCGATAATCTTCTCCTTCTGGCTCGGACTGAGGCGGGCGCAGATCGTCGCCTCTCTGACCTTCTTATATATTTCTTCATCGGTCAGGCGATTTAGGTCGAGGTCTTCGCCGGTAATGATGCTTTTGACTTCAAGTCCGATATCGGCGCAGATTTTTTTTGTGACGAGCGGGCTATCGCCGGTTAAGATCTTTATCTCGACGCCGTGTTCTTTCATGAATTCCAAAGTTTCTTTGACGTCGAATTTCGGCGGGTCATAGAAAGCCATGAAGCCTTTAAGCACCAGGCTGTTTTCTTCGGTTAGCGGATATTGCTTCTTTCTTTCAGTAATCTTTTTTTCGGCTATCGCCAGAACTCTCAAACCCTGGCTGCTCAGCTCGTCATAGACTTCTTTGGCACGGCGCAATATCTCCGGGCTAATCGGCACTATGGTCTGTCCTTCGTAATAGCTCGTGCTGATTTTGAAGACTTCTTCGGGGGCGCCCTTGGTAATCATAGTCAGCCGGCCGTTCTTCTCATAAACGATGGAGGAACGCTTGCGGTTGAAGTCATAGGGAAGCTCTTCGATTTTTTCATATCCGTCCATTTCTAATTTTTTGTGATTCAGGATAGCTTCGTCTAGGATGCTCTTGATGCCGGTTTCAAAATAGCCGTTGATATAAGCGGAGGCGAAGATTTCTTCCGAGTCTTGGCCGAAGATATCGATATGCTTGATGAGCGTGATCCGGTCTTCGGTCAGAGTGCCGGTCTTGTCGGTCGCCAGGATATCGATCGAGCCGAAGGTCGGAATAGAATTCAGACGTTTGACGAGCACGCCGCCCTTAGCCATCTTAGCCGCTCCTTTAGCCATATTAAGGCTCATGATCATGGGTAGCAGTTCCGGAGTAACGCCGACAGCGACCGCTAATGCAAATAGTAAGGAACTTAAAATACCTTTATGCATGATCGCGTTGATAAGGAAGATGATGGCGACGATGAAGACGATGACGCGGATGATCAGATAGCCGAAGCTGTTGATGCCTTTCTCAAAAGCATTCTGCGGCTCCGGCCGCGATAGCCTTTGCGCGATTTGTCCGAATTCGGTCGTGATGCCGGTATTAGTCGCGAGATAGCGGCCGAAACCGGAAACGACGTTCGTGCCGGCGAAGATGACGTTGTCATTATCGGCGTATTTTTCTAAAGGCAGGCTTTCGCCGGTAAGGGAAGCTTCATTCAGGAAGAAATCATCGGCGCTGATGATGCGCCCGTCCGCCGGCACGATGTCGCCGGCTGAGAGGAGGATAATATCGCCGGGAACTATGTATTTAGTTTCCAGTTCCTGTTCTTGGCCATTGCGCAGCAGCTTGGCTCGGATAGCGATACGCCGCGCGATCTTCTCGGCAGCCTTGTCGGACTTGCGCTCCTGATAGAAATTCAGGACAATGCTCAAGAAGATCATGGATAAGATGATGCCCATGCTGCGCAGGCTGCCGGTCAGGCCGGAAATCGTGGCGGCGACGATGAGAATGATGATGAGGGGGTTTTTGAAGTAGCCGAGGAAAAGAAGAAAAGGCGAGACTTTTTTCACGGCCTTGAACTCGTTATAGCCGAGGAGCTTAGAGCGCTTGATGGCCTCGTCGGTTCTTAATCCGTCCGCGTTCGAGCCTGTGAGCGCGTAAAGCTCGGAGAGGGGGAGAGCCTTGAGGTCGGCGGTCGTGACTTTCTTAATAGTCATAAAGTTAGGCTTATTTAGCTGGTATTATTATAGCATTGTTAGCCCTTACTTGACAATTATGTATTCTTATGGTATAATGATTATATTAAGTAACGTTGGCACTTTGAACAAAATAATAACTTTAAAATAGCAGAGAGATGAACGGAGAAACTTTATTTATGAACAGCAAAGGAGAAGCGCTTCCTTTAGCTCGGATCGCTGAAAAAAATATCGTTTCAGTAAAGATCGCCTATTTTTCCGAAAGCGGGACAGCGAAAGAGATGGAGATAGCCAAAGAAAAGCTCTCTCTCCGCTGCCTTTTAAAAGGAGACACGATCGTTATCGGTTTTCCTTCTAAGGCGGAAGAATATGAGAAGATCGAGCAGCTCGATCATGATGAGAATAGCCTTTGCGCTAGATTCCTTAACTCTGGCTTCTGCCAATTATTCCTTCCTTTAACAGGATTAAAGAATATGGAGTGGACCAGTTAAGCGCCTAAAAAAGACTAGATAAAAGCTCGCCTAAAAAACGAGCTTTTTTATTTGGAGAAAGAGCGGCGGGCGGTTTCGGCGCGGGAGACGGAGGTTTCCATCGGCTCTACCAAATTTTTTATTAAGGCAGATTTAGAAGTCAGTCCTATTTTTAATCCTTCGCGTCTAGCTTGAGAACAGAGGCGTCTTATCCCCTCAGATATTTTTTGAGAAGCATCGTCGATAAAAAGATTATAGAAAGTTTCCGGATGTTTTTTAAAATCTAGGATTAATCTTTTCTTTTGAGCCGCTCTTAGAATCAAGGCATTCGCCGAAGTTATTGATCTGGCTTCCAAATCCTCGAGCCAATCGCAGGAATCGTCGGACAATTGCTTGGCGGCGAGGGCGTAGCGAAAAAAATTAAGGGCTGCTTTTATCCGAGTGGGATTATCAGAATCATGTTTTTCTTTCCGGGAAATGATATCCCAGATAGCAACTGATCCTAGGCCTAAGGCTAATGATTTTCGAGAAAGAGAGACTAAGTTATTAAATGGGAGCAATTTTTTTGGATAATAGATCCGGCCGTTTTCTATTTTTAATTTCTCGGCTTTAGCCTCGGCGCGGTTGGCATTATCGAGATCAGCTATGACGCGATCGAATATCTTATAAAAATTATCGCTTAGATTCAGGCGATAATAGATTTTTAGAAAATGCCGGTAATACCCATTGGCTAGCGGCAGGTTTTTAGGCAAACCATCGCCATCAAGAAAGTCATCATATAGGTTAAGCGCCCGCCAGAGATAGAGGTTGGCGCGGCATAGATTTTTTATTGTTGTCGCTGGGATTTTTCGTTTATCAGATTCATTAAGCGAATTAAAGAACCATCGCGGCCAGAAATAGGCTTTTTCAATCTTCATTTAGTTAGTTTTAATTTTAAAAGGCAGAAAAACCGTGAAAGAAGAGCCGACTCCGAGCTGGCTAGCAACAGTGATAGTCCCGCTAAAATTTTTTTCTATTATATCCTTAGTCGTAGCCAAGCCGATGCCCAATCCTTGTCCGGTCTTTTTCTTAGTGCTGAAATATCGTTCGAATATCCTGTCTATATTTTCCGGAGCGATGCCCGTGCCTTGATCTTCAACGATGATGCTTATTCCGTCATTTTCTTTTTTCAAGCTTATCTTTATCTTTTGCATTTCTTGAGAGTCTTCGCTAGCGTCGATAGCGTTAGCTAGTAGATTAATGATGATCTGGCCGAATTTTACGGCATCCCCGGTAAAAGCCAGGCTTTCAGTTGCTATGAATTCTATCCTGACGTTAGCGCGCCGCGCCTTATAAGCGAGTATCTGGATTATTTCCGTTATTTCTTTGTTAGGGTCAAAAACCGACAAGGCGCTTTCTTTTTGTATCTGCTTCTTGATGCCGGCAACCAGCCCCTCCATCTTATTAGCAGCTAACAAGGCTTGATTAAGATAAGATTTGGCATTTGCAATATCTTGGTCAGACGCATTTTCGTTTTCAGCTTCTCCTTTTATTTGTTCCAGGTTTAGAGAGACAGCAGTCAGAGGATTGACTAAGTCATGAAATATGCCAGAAGACAATCGACCGAACTCAGCTAAGCGATAAAGCTGGTTTATTTTATCTTGTTCCGCCCGCCGGAGTTCTTTGGTTCTTTCTCCGACTTTCTTTTCTAAAGAGTTCCTCTCTTCTTCTAAGGCTTTTTCACTAGTTTGTGCTCGCGCTAAAGATTGCCTGATGCCATGAGCAAATAACCAGATAATGCCGGCGATGACCAGCAGAAGCACGGAGTAAGCTATAGCGTCTCCGATCTGATTAGTTTCTTGGCGCCAGTAATTTTGAATAACGATAATTCCTCGGCTTTGTAGGCTAGTCAGTAATATCAAGAATCCGGAAATAGCGAAAGCGGCGACGAAGGCTGCTGGCGCACCTAAGAGAGCTACTGACATGATTATTATCAGGACAGTCAGCAAAAGACCGGCGGGAAGGTCGGCACCCCAAAGAGTTAGGCAGAAGATCATGGGTAAGGAGTAAAGAGATATGAGCAATATGGAGGCGAGCTTGATTCTTTTGCGCTGCGACAAGATAGCTAGCCAGAATAAGAATACCAAAATAAGCAGAGTCGACCACAGCGGCAAGCCGCGTTCTTCGCTATAGATAGCATGATCAATAATCCGGATAAGATTTATGATCATGAAAGCGGCGATTGAAAGGAATAACAAGATGTCCAGGATGACTTTTTGGCGGTCCTTGTCTCCGGCTAGATTTGGCAGTCTAGTAGTTTCGGTAAGTTTGCGATATAAGGATGATTTTAATCTAGTGAAACCGATAAATTTTAATTCCATAAGATGAAATTTAAAGTAAAACGCTTCCGATGAGGAAATCGGAAGCGTTGTTGTATTTAATTCCGCCAAGGAGTGCCGGGGTTAGAGGCGGCCGCTTTAGCCTTGATTCCTGCTGCGGCTATTTTTTGTTTTCTAGCCTTAGCGTTTATTTTATTATTCTTAAACATATATTGGGTATTGAATGAAATTGTATCTAATTTGGCGATAGCGACCTTTAGCGCGTCGGTTTTCGTCCGATCGCGCCTATCGTTATTTCAATATAGCAGGTCGCCAATTAATAAAAATTAAATTTTTTATAAATAAATTGATTATGCTTCTTTATCTATCTTATAGCCGCGATTAGAAACGGTAAAAATCAGGCGACGTCCATCCGTTTCTAGCTTTTTTCGCAAATTACGGACATGGACCTCTATCGTATTAGAGAAAGGATCGGCATTTTCATCCCAGACATGTTCCATAATATTCTGGCGCGACATGACCAGACCTTTATGCCTGAGCAAATATTCTAGGAGGGAAAATTCTTTGGGTGTAAGGGAAATGCGTTTGTCGCCCTTAACTACTAAGAATCTGTCCGGGTTAAGCTCTAGGTCGTTGATTTTTAGGATGCCCCTTTCCCAATTTCTTGGGCGGCGGAGAATAGCTTTTATTCTGGCTGATAATTCAGAGAAAGAGAAAGGTTTGGTCAGATAATCATCAGCGCCGATGCTTAAGAGATCTATTTTCTCTTCCAATTCTCCGTGGACTGTCAGCATGATTATTGGAATCGATGAACCGGCCATGCGAATTTTTTCGATTATTTCACGGCCGTTCAATCCGGGCAGATTATAATCTAGTATGATCAGATCATATTCGTTCGTTTGCGTCGCGGAATAACCAGCTTCGCCGTCGGGAATGGCTGTCGCGATATAACCGGCTTCTTTTAGAGCTGGCAGGAGCGAACGGACGATATCAGCGTCATCTTCGATTAATAATATTTTCATATATCATTTTTATTTTTTATTTTACCGCTAATTTTTTATTTGGACAATTGTTCAATGACACTCTATTTTTTTATTACCCCCTAAATTATATAATATTACCGATAAATAAAATCTAAATTTTTTCTAAACAAAAAAACGAATTCTCCTTAAAGTCAATCTTGCTTTTAGGGGCTATCCGGGCTAAAATGATTAAAAGATATGAGCCCATATTTTCTAAAAAATGCCCATAAAAGCCGCCTGATCGAATCCTTGCGCGAGCAGAAAGAGGATCCTTTTTTGGTTAAAGAAGGGAAATTTAATTTTGGCGGACTGAAAGATTCTGTCTACCAGACCGACTGGACCGAGGAATCATTTTTGGCTGACTCGAGCCATAAGGAAATGGTCAGCCGCTCCTTCGACCTGAACCAGCTTCGCTACTTCATCCTCTTCGGCGCTATCGCTCTCGGCATCCTGCTCTGCCGATCTTTTTGGCTGCAGATAAACAAGAATGATTATTATAGCCTCCTCTCCGAGAATAACCGCCTGCGCGCCGAAGTGATCGAGCCGAAGCGGGGAATAATCTATACGAGAGACATGGAGCCGCTCGTCCGGAACAAAGCGAACTTCGTCCTCTACTTCAAGCCGATCGAATTGCCTAAGGACGAACTCGTCCGCGATGATATGCTCCGGCGCTTGAGCCTGATAATGGAAGGCGGCGCAACCACGACTAACACGATTAATTTGAAAAATACCGATGTCAGCGGCTTGGCCGTCATGTCTGATAACGCGACATTCTATAAGATGAAGGACACCCTAGCTAAGGTAAAGATGGGCTCCCTCGAATCATACCAGCCGCTCTTCATCGCCGATAACGTCGAATACGACAAGGCTATGCTCATCGCTCTCGACCTGCCGGAATGGCCCGGCGTCTTCTTGTCGAGCAAGATCCGCCGCGAATATCTGATCGGCTCCGCTTCTTCCAGTCCGCAAGTCTTGGGCGAGAGCAGCTTTTCCCATATCCTGGGCTATACCGGGAAGATCAACGCCGATGAGCTGGCTAGCTTAGGCTCTAATTATTCGCCGATAGATTATGTCGGCAAGATGGGTATCGAATATTATTGGGAGAAAGAATTAAAAGGCAAAGCCGGCAAGAAGAATATCGAAGTGGATGCGCTCGGCCGCCAGAAAAAGATTATTAATGAAGAGCCGGCATCTGATGGCGCCAACCTGCAGCTGTCTTTAGATCTGGGTTTGCAGAAGAAGGCTGAAGAAGTTACGGCCTCCTATCTGAAGAAAGCCGGGCTGCATCGCGCCTCGGTCATTATCATGAACCCGAAGAACGGCGAAATCTTGGCTTTAATCAGTTTGCCCGGTTATGACAATAACGCTTTCGCTCGCGGTATCAGCCAGGATGAATATTCTAAATTCCTGAACGACCCCGATCGCCCTCTCTTCAATCGTTCTGTCAGCGGCGAATTTCCGTCCGGATCGACGATCAAACCCATTTTTGCGGCTGGCGCTTTGCAGGATAATGTCATTACCGAGAAGACCAGCTTCTTAAGCACCGGCGGCCTGCGCATCGGCGAATGGTTCTTTCCGGATTGGAAGGCCGGCGGACACGGTACCATTAATGTGCGCTCCGCTTTAGCCTGGTCGGTCAATACTTTTTTCTATTATGTCGGCGGCGGCTATGGCGATTTCAAGGGTCTGGGCGTTGACGGCTTAGTCAAATATGCTCGCCTCTTCGGCCTCGGCGAGAAAACTGGAGTCGATCTTCCCGGCGAACAGTCAGGCTTCGTGCCGACGGCTGCCTGGAAAGAAGAGACTAAGAATGAGCCTTGGTATATTGGCGACACCTATCATTTCGCCATCGGCCAAGGCGACGTGCTGGTGACCCCGCTCCAGGTTGCCAACTATAATGCAGCTATCGCTAATGGCGGAACTCTCTATGAGCCGCATCTGGTCAGCAAGATTCTGGGCGAAGGCAATAAGGTTATCAGGGATGTCGCCCCGAAGATAATCAGAAGCAATTTTATTTCTCCGGAAAATATCGAGATAGTCCGTTCCGGCATGCGCGATACCGTCGTTTACGGCAGCGCTAGATCTCTCAATACTTTGCCGGTCGAGGTCGCCGGCAAGACCGGCACGGCCCAATGGTCGACCAAGAAAGGGCCGCACGCTTGGTTCATCGGCTTTGCGCCTTATGACGATCCCGATATCGCTATTACGGTCTTAGTGGAAGAAGGTGTCGAAGGCAGCACGATTGCCGTACCGATTGCTAAGGATATCCTGAATTGGTACTATAGCCCTCATAAATAATCTATGCATATATCTTTGGCCCTCCACATATCTATCCATTTTGTTATGGCCGCCCTGACCGGCTTGGCTGTCGGTTATTATTTTAAGAAGCCCTGGCTCGGCCTGATTGGCGGTATAGTCGGCGGCTTTTTAATCGACCTTGATCATGTCTTGGAATATTTTTTTGTCTTCGGTCCGCACTTCAACTTTTCATATTTCATGCAAGGCCGCCAGTTCCTGGTTAGCAATAGGATCCTGCTTATCTTCCATGCCTGGGAATACGCCATTATCGCCTTAGCCGCCGCCTGGCTCCTGCGCCGCCGCCGGAATATCTATGTCTTCCTGCTGGCTCTGACTTTCGGGGGAATAGTCCATCTAACTTCCGATTGCGTCCTGAACGAGTATCCGTGGCGCAATTATTCGCTCGTTTATCGGGCTTTTCAGGGTTTTTCCGCTTCGACCCTGCTTACCCCAGAACAGCAGGCCTGGTATGGCCAGCTGCGACAGGAATTAGGTTTATAGGCATTTTCGTTTGATTTATAAGGGTTTTTAAATGATTAGCACTCTCTTGACTTGAGTGCTAATTTTGTTTATAATGAGTCTGTAAATATAAAGAGGCTTTTTTGGGCCCGGATCCATATGATTTCCGACCGCAAGAGATTTCTGCTCGAGACCATCATCAAGGAATACGTTAAGACCGCGACGCCGGTCTCTTCGGGCGTGCTGGTTGAAAAGTATAAGCTGGATGTTTCGCCGGCGACTGTGCGTAATGAGATGATGGAACTGGAAGAAGAAGGCTATATCTATCAGCCTCATACTTCAGCCGGACGCGTGCCGACAGAAGCCGCCTATGAGCTTTTTATCGCCGCCTTTTCGGAGGCTAAAAAGAAGAAAGGTTTGCGGGAAACGGAGGAGAGAACCTTGGAACAGCTGTTCGGGCGCGACGAGGCCGCTTATAAGGCGACTGCTAAAGCAATCGCCGAATTATCCAGCGCCGCCGTCTTCTGGGCTTTCCATAAGAATGATCTATACTATACCGGCTTAAGCAATCTTTTT
Source organism: uncultured Gammaproteobacteria bacterium (assembly GCA_964517325.1). GTDB lineage: Bacteria > Patescibacteriota > Patescibacteriia > Patescibacteriales > UBA12465 > UBA12465. The sequence continues at coordinate 43,148 of CAZFBV010000004.1, forward strand.
TCTCAGCCGGAGTTCCGCCAGGTCAATGCCGTCTGCGATGTTTCCGGAATCATTGACCGCCTAGAAGAGATTATTGATGAAGTCTTTGAAGACCTGGAAGAAGGTGAACAGATATTAGTCGGTTCGAAGAATCCTTTCGGAAATTTCTTGAGCGCTGTCATTGTCAAATACAAGCATAATAACCAGAGCGGCGTCTTGGGGATATTGGGCCCGATGCGCATGGATTATGAAAGGAATCTGGCGCTGGTAGAATTTATTAAGAGGAAATTTGCATAATATAATATGGAAGAGATAAAAAAAGGCATCTATCGTCATTATAAGGGGCGCGAATATAGGTTCTTAAATGAAGTTAAGAATTCTGAAACCAAAGAAGATATGGTCGTCTATCAGGATTTAGAGGACGAAAGCAAGGTTTGGGCCCGCCCTAAACAAATGTTCTTGGAAGAGGTGGAGATAGACGGAATCAAGAAGCCGCGTTTTGAATTCTTAAGAGAAGAAGAAGTCGATTCTTTCGAGAATAAATATCTTCGCGCTTTGGCCGATTATCAGAATCTCCTGAAGCAGACGGCTAAGGATAGAGAAGATTTTATCAAGTATGCTTTAGCCGATTTTTTACAGGATATCCTGCCGGTTTATGACCATCTCAAGATGTCTATGGCCGGACTGAGCGAAGAAGAAGCTAAGAATCCTTGGGCGGTCGGCGTGAAGCATGTCTTGAAGCAATTCAAGGATATATTGGAAGCCCGCGGCGTAGAAGAGATTAAAACTGTCGGCGAGCCATTTGATCATAATTTAATGGAAGCGATCGACGGCCAAGGAGAAAAAGTTAAGCAAGAAATCATGCCTGGTTATAAGCTGAATGGCAAAGTTATTAGGCATGCAAAAGTCATAGTTGAATAAATCATTAATTTTTCTTTCCGTTTCCACTGGGGTAGCCCCATGTTTTACGGGAAGATATATAAAATTTATGTCATTAATCAAATGGGCCCCATTCTTTCCGGAATTTGATGACATGGATAAAGTGATGGGCGAGATGTTGCCGGCTGTGCGCGGCAATCAATTCGGGTTCACCCCCGCGATCGATATGTACGAGGACAAGGACAATGTCGTCGTCGAAACCCAGCTGGGCGGCATCGACCCGGAGAAAGTCGATATCTCCATCGAGAACAATGTCCTGACCATCAAGGGCGAAAGCGAGAAGAAGAGCGAGGTCGAAGACAAGAACTATTACCGCAAGGAGATCCGCCGCGGCTCTTTCTACCGCTCTGTGCCGCTGCCGACTAAAGTCGAAGGCGACAAGGCGATGGCGGTGAATGAAGACGGCATCTTGAAGGTGACTGTCCCGAAGGCGCCGGAGGTTAAGCCGAAGACTATTAAGATTCTGGCCAAGAAGAAATAATTGTTGGTTGATAAATCGGTTCGCTCGTTTTAGCAGCGGACCGGAAATTAGCCATTAATTTAAATGATATGATAAAAAAGAAAAGTAATCGTAGCTTTCAGGAGATCAATGAATTAGCGCTTAAAGTGCGTGCTCAATATTTGAAGATGGAGAAAAAGAAATATGGAAAACAGCGAACCGCGGGAGAAATCATGCAGGGTTTTGTCGTAGACGTTGGTGATTTAACCAGGGAAGTCATGAAACAGTCAGGGATTAGAGACGGCAAAGATCGCCAAAAATTGATTCATGAGTTATGCGATTGTCTATATAGCGTCTTGGTTTTAGCTGATAAATATAAAGTTAATCTAGAAAAAGAATTTCCCGAGAACATGAGAGCGTTATCAGAAAAAATTAATAGTAATTAAAATAATTAATTAAATAAAAAAAACATATGTCAAAAATTTTAGGAATCGATCTGGGAACGACGAATTCCGCCATGGCCATCATGGAAGGCGGAGCGCCGAAGATCCTGGAGAACATCGAAGGCAATCGTACGACTCCGTCGATTGTCGCGATGTCTAAGAATAACGAGAGAATCGTCGGCCAATCCGCTAAGCGCCAGGCCGTCATCAATCCGGAAAACACCGTCTATGCCGTTAAGCGTTTGATCGGCCGCCATTTTTCCGAGGACGAAGTGCAGCGCGATCTCAAGACCGCACCGTACAAGATCCTGCAGGCCGGCGAAGGAGTGAAGGTGAAGATGGGCGATAAGGACTATACGCCGCAAGAGATTTCCGCGATGATTCTGACTAAATTGAAAGCGGATGCCGAAGCTAAGTTAGGCGAGAAGATCACCGAAGCGATTATCACCGTTCCGGCTTATTTCAATGACTCGCAGCGCCAAGCAACTAAAGACGCGGGCGCGATCGCCGGTCTGGACGTGAAACGCATCATCAATGAACCGACGGCCGCGGCTTTAGCTTACGGTTTTGATAAGAAGCAGGGCCAGAAGATTGTCGTCTACGACTTAGGCGGCGGCACTTTTGACGTTTCCGTGCTTGATATTTCCGCTGATACCGTTGAAGTGAAAGCCACTAACGGCGATACCCATCTCGGCGGCGAAGATTTTGATCAGCGCATCATCAATTGGATCATCGAAGAATTCAAGAAGGACCAGGGTATTGATTTATCTAAGGATACTTTGGCTTTGCAGAGAATAAAAGAATCGGCGGAAAAAGCGAAGATCGAATTGTCTACCGCTCAGGAGACCGAGATCAACCAGCCGTTTATCACGACTGACGCTAACGGTCCGAAGCACTTGGTCATGAAGCTGTCTCGCGCTAAATTAGAAGCTTTAGTCATGGATCTGGTCGAAAAGACTATTGATCCTTGCAAGAAAGCCTTGGCTGATTCCGGCTTCAAACTATCTGATATCAATGAAGTCGTCATGGTCGGCGGCATGACCCGCATGCCTTTAGTTTTGCAGAAAGTCAAAGAATTCTTTGGCAAGGAGCCGAACCTGACCGTCAATCCTGATGAAGTCGTTGCCATGGGCGCGGCCGTCCAGGCCGGCGTGCTTCAAGGCGATGTTAAGGACGTCTTATTATTAGATGTCACTCCTTTGACTTTAGGCATCGAGACCTTGGGCGGTGTCGCTACTCCGCTTATTGAACGCAATACGACCATCCCGACCTCGAAGTCTCAAGTCTTCTCGACGGCTGCCGATGGGCAGACTGCAGTCGAAATCCATATCGTCCAGGGCGAACGCCCGATGGCGAGCGATAATAAGACTTTGGGCCATTTTACTTTAGACGGCATTCCGTCAGCTCCGCGCGGCATCCCGCAGATCGAAGTCAAATTCGATCTCGACGCTAACGGCATCTTGAACGTTTCCGCGACCGATAAGGCGACTAACAAGCAGCAGAAGATCACTATCACCGCTTCATCCGGCCTGTCTAAGGAAGAGATCGAGAAGATGAAGAAAGAAGCGGAACTGCATTCCGAAGAGGATAAGAAGAAGAAGGAAGAGGTCGAGATCAAGAATCAGGCCGATGCCGTCAGCT
>CAZFBV010000005.1:0-37673 GCA_964517325.1 uncultured Gammaproteobacteria bacterium
GTCTGGAAACTGTCCATGACCTGCTTTTTTATTTTCCCTTCCGTTACGATGATTTCGCGAGCGCCGAGACCATTGCGGAGTTAAAGGCTGGGGAGAGCGCTCAAGTCATCGGGACGATCGAATTGATCCAGAATAAGAAAAGCTTCAAGCGGCGCATGTTCGTGACCGAAGCGCTCGTGACCGATGACAGCGGTTCTCTCAAGGTTATCTGGTTCAACCAGCCGTTCCTGACCCGGACTTTCAAGCCCGGAGACAAGATTTCTCTGGCCGGCAAAGTGACCGAAGATTATAGCGGCTTATCCATGGTCTCGCCGGTCGCGGAAAAAATATATGGCGATTCCCTCATCCATACTAAAGGCCTGATTCCTAATTATCATCTGACGGAAAACCTGACGCAGAAGCAGATCCGCTATCTGGTCAAGGAAGCGATTCCTCTGACTGACGAGATAGAAGATTGGGTGCCGGCAGATATCAAAAAACGTCTTGAGCTATTAGATCTGGATAAGGCTCTGCATCTGATTCATTTTCCCAAGAGCCACGAAGAGATTGCCGCCGCCCGAAAACGCCTCGGCTTCGCGGAATTGTTCCTGCGCCAGCTGAAATCAGCCATGATTAAGAATGATTTAAAGAATCGCCGCGCTCTGTCTATCGATTTCAAAGAAAAAGAAACTAAAGAATTCGTCGCTGCCCTGCCTTTCAAATTAACCGGGGCCCAAAAGAAGACCGCCTGGGAAATATTGCGAGATTTGGAGAAGCCGATGCCGATGAGCCGGCTCCTAGAGGGCGACGTCGGCAGCGGCAAGACCTTAGTCGTGGCTTTAGCCCTTCTTAATGTCGCTCTGAACCATAAGAAATCGGTCCTGATGGTTCCGACAGAAATCCTGGCCTCTCAGCATTTTAATTATTTAACCAAGCTATTTGCCGGTTATAGCTTCAAGATCGCCCTTCTAACTCATAGTCATAAAGAGACTGAAGCGGATGAGGCTGATATCATCGTCGGCACGCATGCGCTTATCCAGGAGAACGTCCGCTTCAAAGACCTGGCTTTGGCGGTCGTCGATGAACAGCATCGCTTCGGCGTCGGTCAGCGCCGGAAGATACTGGATTTCAATAGCGCCCCCGGAGAAACGCCGCATTTCCTATCGCTCACAGCAACCCCTATCCCCCGCTCTTTAGCCTTAGCCATCTACGGCGACTTAGATCTATCGATCATCAACGAGATGCCTAACGGCCGCAAGCCGGTCATAACTAAGATAGTTACCGAAGCTAACCGCTCCAAGGCCTACGACTTCATCCGCGAACAGATAAAAACGGGGCACCAAGCTTTCGTAGTCTGCCCGCTTATTGATGAATCCGATCGTCTCGGCGTCAAATCCGTCAAGGCCGAACATGAACGGTTAGATAAGGAGATATTCCCGGAACTCAGAGTCGGCTTGCTCCATGGAAAACTTAAAGCCAAAGAAAAAGAAGATATCATGGAAGATTTCTTAAATAATAGGATCCAAATATTGGTCGCCACCGCCGTCATCGAAGTCGGCGTCGACGTTCCGAATGCGACACTGATGATCATCGAGGGCGCTGAGCGCTTCGGCTTAGCCCAGCTTCATCAATTCCGGGGCCGAGTCGGCCGCAGCGAGGCGCAATCTTACTGCCTGCTCTTCCCGTCCTCGGAAGAAATCACGAATCCTAAGACGATTACCCGCCTGAACGCTATGGCCGGCCATAATGACGGCCTGACGCTTGCCAAGATAGATTTAAAGCTGCGCGGCGCCGGCGAATTATATGGCCTCAACCAGAGCGGTTTCCCGGAATTCCAGATTGCGACCTTGTTCGATTACGAAAATATAAAAAAAGCGCAAGAAGAAGCTCGCGCCTTGATAGCCGAAGACCCGGAACTGAAAAAATATCCGCTCCTGAAAGAAAAACTAGGCGAATGGGAAAATGATACGCATCTGGAATAAAGAAAAAAGAGGTTCTATCAGAGAGCCTCTTTTTTATCAATCAGCTTTAGCTTTAACTGAGTGATAATTTCTGTGCTTCTTTCTGCTTATTGATCTTATGCCAGATGAACAGAGAGAAGAAACACATTGTTAAAATTGTTGCCGTAGTGACGATCCAATCGCTTTTAAAAGCGAAATGAGGATACCATTGAGAAAACCAGTAAAAATCTGATCGGCTCACTTCGTATTCTAGGAACAGAGCTAAATAAGTCAAAGCCCAAATTGCTATAGAAGCGAATAAGCAGATTATATTAACAGCCCCGATGACTATTAATATCTTAACAAAAATCTTTTTGAAAGAACGAACGAATTTTTTCATTTTTCAGAGATTTTGGTGAATTTTTGACTAATTTTACTTAATGAAATTATATCACTTTTACTAAAAGATGTCAATAGCTTTATCCGGAAGAGCAATATCATCATTTTCCTAGCTCTTGACTTTATTTTAATATTATAGTAATATAAAACAATAAAATAAATGCGTTCTTTCCTAATGTTAAACCAAACAAATAGTGATTATGTCGAAAAGCAAAAGTTCCTTAACGCCAGAAACCGAGGTTCTTGGAGTTTTTAATGGTCTCAGTTTTTCTTTTAAACTCGGATCATGCGAAATGATCCCGGCTCAAGGAGTCAGAGCTCGCGGTGTAGAAAAAATCGACGCGCGCGAAGGCAAGATTCCTACAGAACTCTTTCTTAATGACGGCCGCATCATGTGCCTGACGGTTTCCAAGGAAAAAATTTCTAATCATTTAAGCGATCTCAAAGCTAATCCATCAATTGAAAAAGTACCCCAGCCTTGCATACCCCAGGATCGCGGTTCAAAGCAAAGAACAATCAAAGTCTATCACGGACGACATTAAAATCACAAAAACCTAAACAAAAAAGACCAATCGTGAGATTGGTCTTCTTTTTTTTATCAAAATAAATTCCTATTTGATAATTTCTACTAATTCATCCAGATTCTTAATCTTGCTCAGCTGTAATTTTCCGCCTTTAATATCGACATTGGGAATAATCGCGTTCAAGAATCCTAACCGTTCCGCTTCCTGCAAACGCGCCTCCAGCTTGAAGACATTGCGCACTTCTCCACCCAGACCTACTTCCCCAAGAACTATGGTCCGGCGGTCGAAATCTTTATTGAGATGCGAAGAAATGATAGCGGCGCAGGCCGCCAAATCTAAAGCCGGATCGCTGATCTTCAAACCGCCGATAACATTCAGGATAATATCCTGAGCTGTCAGATTTATCTTAGTGCGCTTAGTAATAACTGCGCTTAGAACCTGCAAGCGGTTAAGATCGAAGCCGCTCGTCTTCCTCTGCGGATAGCCGAAGACTGTCTTGGTGGCTAAGGCCTGGAGATCGGCCAAGAAGGGGCGCGTGCCTTCGATAACGCAGCCGATAGCCGAGCCGGAAACTTTCTCGCCGTTACTTTCAACAAAGATCAGGCTGGGATTTTTCACTTCCCTGAAGCCCGTTCCGGTCATTTCGAGCACGCCGAGTTCGTTGACCGAACCGAAGCGATTCTTGGCGGCGCGCAATAAGCAATAATTATTATTCGTCTCGTTCTCTAAATATAAAACAGTATCGACGATATGTTCCAATGATTTCGGCCCGGCGATTGATCCGTCCTTAGTGATATGGCCGACGAGGAAAACCGCAATATTATTTTCTTTCGCTAATTCCAAAAATTTGATGGCCGCCGCGCGGATCTGCGAGATGCCGCCCGCCTCCGCCGGAATCAGGCTGGAATAGACCGTCTGGATAGAATCAATGATCAATATCGCGGGCGACAGCTTCAGAACTGACGCGCAAATTTTCTCGACATTAGTCTCGGAGATGAATTTAAGATTTTCAATGTTGCAATTCAAGCGATCCAAGCGGGATTTTACTTGAGCAGCCGATTCCTCCCCGCTCACATAGACAGCTGATTGTTTTTTACCGAGGGCGCTGGCAATCTGAGCGACTAAAGTCGACTTGCCGATTCCCGGTTCGCCGCTTAACAAAACCAGCGATCCCGGCACTAAGCCGCCGCCTAAGACGCGGTCAATCTCGCCGATTCCCGTCTGAAAACGCTCTAGAGAAGAAGCTTTTATTGAGGCTAAATCGATCACTTCCGCCCCGCCGAGTTTCTTAACCGCTTCTTTCTTTTCGGCTTTAGCGTCGGTCACTTGTTCTCCCAGGGTTCCCCAGGAGCCGCATTCTGAACAACGCCCACTCCATTTCGGGAATTGGGCGTCGCAATTAGAGCAGACGAAGATTGTTTTAATATTTCCAGGCATATTCTGAAAGGCTTTGCCAAACAAAGCCGCATGTTTTATTATTTCTCCCAATAGGCTTTATCCATCAGCCATTCGCCATTGACTTTCAGGAAGCTGAGATCCAGCTTCTGGGTGAACGGCTCGCCGCCGCCGATCTTTTCCGTACTTTCGCGGCGCTCGGTCGTCACTATTATCTCGGCGGTTCCGGCCTTATCATCAAAGCTCTTTATTTCCGTCGTCAGCGCTTTAGCCGTAATGCCATAATAAGAATCGGATTTAGCGCTCGCTTTCTGTTCGGCGACATATTTATCGGACCAAGCCTGCAAACTAGGAGTCATATAAATCTTCAAATCGGTGAAGTTTCCATAATCAGATTGGGTCGAATAAGAGCCGAGGCGTTCCGCATAAGATTTCGAGCGCTGCGCCAAATCGGCGGCGTTGACGGTATGAACCGCTTCCTTAGTGACATCATACTGGGTATAGTTGCGCGGCTTATCGCTCGGCGTCGTCGTTCCCTTCTCTTCGCCGGCCGGCAATTGGCTGGTCTGATTATTTACCGGAGCCAGCGGTTCTTCGACGGCCGCTTTTTTCATGAAGACGAAATAGATAATGGCCGCAATCACTATCAATCCCAGGAGGATGAATAGGAGGCCGATGGTTTTACGGTTGGTTTGCATATTTATTTTTAATATTTATTTTGGAATATTTTCATCTTTAGATGCCCGCTTCTTCTTGTCGGCTCTCGTCGAATTCTTTCTTGGCTTCTTCTAGTTCGAGCAGCTGGCGCGGATCGGAAGTGATCAGCTGATCTTCGGTATAGGACGCGACCGCTTTCATGGCCACGTGCTTATTGCCGGCGAAGAAGATACCTTCGCCGACGCCGCACTCTAACAGCAGATATTTCTCGCCTTCGGTCAGCATGAAAGTCTTTTGGATCAGATCGATAGCCGCCGGCGATTGCTTGAAAAGCATCTGGAGCGAAGAATTATTGACGATCGCCTGGCCGTAAGGAGAAGTTAAGAAATCATTGACGTCCTGCGTTATAGTCGTTACGCCCAAATAATATTTGCGGCAGCGCTTGACGAGAGCGAAGATGAACTTAGCCGAATCTTCGTGCTGCATCATCCACCAAGCTTCATCGATGACCAGGATGCGCTTCTTCATCTCGCTGCGGACGACGTTCCAGATATAATTGACGATAGTATAGATAGCGATCGGGCGGAGTTCGTCTTCCAAGTCACGGACCGAGAAGCAGACAAGCTGGTTATTCATCTCGACGTTAGTCTGGTTGTTGAGCAAACCGGCAAAAGTGCCCTCGGTGAATTTGCGCAGACGAAGTGCCAGATCCGCACCGCCTTCCATGCCGTCAAGAATCTGCTCGAAGTCAGCCATGATCGGAGCTTCGATCTTGGATAAGTCGGAATCGGGGGTGATATCTTTCTTCGCATAAGTTTCTAACAAGGCGCGATCGACGATAGAGTCTTCATCATAACTCAGATTGCCCAACATCAGGCGCACCAAACCTTTCAGCGTGATAACGGCGCTGCGGATAATATCTTTCGGCTTCGCTTCCCCGCCGATCGAACGCGGCAGGTCGAACGGATTGATCTTATTCTCGGAAGATAGGGAGATATTTATATAGGTGCCGCCGACAGCTTCGGCCAGATGCTTATATTCATATTCCGGATCGATGACGATGACATCCGTGCCGAGCATCAAAGAGCGCAAGATTTCTAATTTGATCGCATAACTCTTGCCGGCGCCGGAAGTAGCGAAGACGACGGAATTGGCATTCTGCAGGCTGAAACGATCGAAGAGGATTAAGCTGTTATTATGGCGGTTAATGCCATATAAGATACCTTGGTCACTCGTGAGTTCGCTGGAAATGAACGGGAAAGAGGAAGCAATCGGGGACGAATTCATGTTAAAGGTGATATATAATTCGTCATCTCCCAGAGGCAGAGTCGAATTAAAGCCTTGCTCTGACTGATAATAGACGCGGCGGGAATAGACCAGGCGCGAACCAAAAACATCTTCGACCTGATCGCTCAAACGGTCCAGATCTTCAAGCTTGTCGGCATATAAAGTGACATACAAGGCGAACTGGAAGAATTTTTCCGTTCCTTGAGTAAGCGCGTCGCGCAAGTATTCGATATCGCGCAAAGCGGTCTCGCGCAACGGATCGCGCGCCGCTCCCTTCTCCGCGTCGGAAACTATCTGCGCTTCCAAAGCGCCGACCTTGTTCTTCAGCTGCTTCAAGATGATCGCGCTCTTGACCTGATAGAAGAACATGGAAACATCAAAGGTGACGTTCAGGTTGATTATCGGCGCGAACCAGCCGACAGAGATATAGCGCGGATAAGAAACGATGAAAATAGTGCGCAAGAACTTATTGCCCAAAGCGAGATAATTAGCCTCGACTTTGAGGCTGGCCGGCGCGATGATATCGCGGACGGATAAGACGCCGCGACGGAAAGCCTTTTCTTCTTCGATGATCTCCCGGGTCAATTCCGGGTTCTCCTCGATCGGACGCGCCACGGGCTTAGCCCCGATGGTGATCGGGGTGTTTAGGCCTATCTTGGTCTTTTCTTCTTTCTTGCTGAAATCGATCATATTAGTTTATTTCTCTATCCTGAGCTTGTCTAAATCGACTAATTCCTGATTCTGAGAAGTTTCCGGATTATATGTCTTATAATAAAGCTCGATCAAACTCTGGGTATCCAGCCGCGCCACGGCGACGCCGAGCGATTCCAAGCCGCCGGTAACGCTATCAATGCGGCGGTCGAGCATCTCTTGATAATTCTTGAAAGTCTTCTCTTTAAGCTTGATGACGGTCGCCGGCTTGAGCGCTTCGCCCAAGAGGCTCATGAAGCCTTTATGCTTATCGGTCAGCGGATCATAGGGCACGATGACATAAAAGCGCTTATTCATGATCTTACCCAGCGAGGTCAATTCCTTGATATATTCGATATAGTCGGCGGTCTGGACTTTCAATAACTTATTCATCTGTTCCTTCTCCTTGTTCTTCAAATATTCCAAATAGTTATTGATATCCAATTCGCGGGACTGGATGACGATTTGAAGCGTGAAAGTCAGGTTATTCAGGAAGCGGACATAAGAATCAATGACCGCGTTCTGTTCGTCTTCGCTCTTGAGCGCGAAATTAATACTGGAAACGAGGAGAACGGCGCGCAAAGTGCCGTCCTTCATCACGACGGTGTTATCCTTGATCTCGGCAATATTCAGGTATTGCTGAGTCGAGGCGCTTATTTTGTTCTTAGCCAAGCCTTTTTCTGGCATAATTGAAATTTATCTAGCTTATTCTCCTTTATAGCGTCCTTTGGTATCGACGACGAGCGCCAATTCCGCCAAGCGCGATTTTTTATACATTTTCGGACCGGCAGCCTGTGCCTCCGCTTTGACTTCGATATTAGTTTCACCGATTTCCGCGGCCATGATCCGATTATTCCACACTCTTATTCCGGGACGGCGCAGAGTCTGGAAGGCGTTAAGCATGAATAAGTGGAAAGGGCGGCCATTTATCTTAACGAAAGCAAAAGTGGCTGCCAAGACCAGGGTGACAATGCCGACCGTCAGGAATAAAGTAAAATCAAACAACTTATAGCTTATGCCGATGATGACGGCCGCGCCGAGAATGATCATGAATTGGCGCACGGTCAGGGGGCCGATAATCTTGTTCTCGACATCGATGAATTGAGGAACGGTGAACTGCTGCATATATCTTAAAAAACTAGCTTGCTATTCAAACTGACAATCGCCTCGATCTCCTCCATGCTCAAATATTCCTGATTAGCGCTCTTGCGGGCCTCGGTTATCTGCTTCATGGGCTGGCCTTTCGCGATCGCCTCTTGGCCCAGGCGCAGATATAAACGGCTGACCGGACTTTGGCGCCAAGCGCGGACGCCGGCGACCATCTTATCATAACCGTCTTTCTCCAATAACTTTATCTTGGCGAACACCTTAGAAGTTATCTCGGCCGGAGCCGTCCCGAGACGGCGGAAGTTAACTACATCCAAGAACTGCAATTCTTCAATCGGGCCCATGACTTTCGGCATCGGTTTAATATCATGCATCTGCGGATGAGCGGCGGAAGGAGCGGGCGCTTGGCGACTGGCCAAATTACGGGCAGCGGCCATAGAAACCGGAGGCGTCGACACGGCTTTAGCAGCCGCCGGAGCAACTGGAGCGACCGGAGCGGCTGGAATAACTGGAGCGACTTTGGGCATAACCGGCGCGGCTGGCGCGGCTGGGGCAGCTGGTTTAACTTCTTTATGACCGCCAAAAAATTTCGTCAAGACAGATTCATGCTTGGCCGGAGCGATCTTAGGAGCAACAGGCGATGTTTTCGGAGCAACAGGCGAGGCCTTTGGAATGGTCGGAGAAACTTTTGGAGCAGCCGGAATGATCGGAGCAGCCGGGACAACGAGCTTAGCTTCCGGTTTAGGCAGGTCCAATTGCGTTTCCGGCTTGATCAATTCGTGCTTCGTATCTAAAGGCGCCGGCACGACAGGCTTAGTCTCTCCTTTGGCCAATGCCTGTTTTAGATTATATTCGGAACTCGCCGGAGCAGCCGTCTTATCGGCGCTGCCGATAATCTTGTCTAGCCGCGTTATCGGCGGCATAGCGGCGGGGGCTGACTGGGCTGATGAAGCCGGAATGATCAGACCCTTAGAAATCCGGGTGTCGCAGATCTTCAGAACGCGATCGATCTCTTCCGGACTCAAGCTAAGTCCTCCGATCTTAACATCCTTAGACAAAGTATTGCGTGTATCTATCTTGCTCCTGATGCCGCGCGCGTAAGTAGAAACGATATTCTTGAAGCGGCTGATAGCGACAGCACTCGGCAAGACTAAACCGGCTTCTTTGATCACTACCTCGATATCCTTATCAAGATCCAGGGCGCGTATTTCTGAAGTCAGCCCCAGATAGTCAGCCATAGGCGCAAAAATCTTTTCTTTCAATTCCTTGGCGAGCTGCGCCGCCGTTTCCGGAGCCAATAATAACTCTCCGGTCAAATAAGCCGGCAGATCCGAAAACTTTAGGCTCTTAACCATCAGTTTCATGACGACGATAGCCAAATCGACTTTATATTTCGCTTCCAATTCGGAAATAAGCGCCATCGCGGACGGCGAAGAAACCTGATCGCGCAGGTTTTTTGGAAGGTTATTGAATTGTTGTAAATAGTCGAACATCTTTTTCTATTTTAACATATTATGCTAAAAAGAGAAAGGAAAATAAGCGGCTATAAAGTCGTTATCGGTCGGCTCTGAGTTATGTAGAATTTGCCCTGTTTATAGGCCCATTCGATATCGCAGGGGAATTTATAATGCTTCTCTATTCCGGCACATATCTTGGCCAGTTCCACTATCCTCGGACCGGTCAACTTCTGCCTGGACTGCCCTGTTTTAGCGATCGGAACCCATTTGGTTCCGCCAGCGGAACCTTTGACGATCTGCTTGGCCTGAAAAGCGACGTTTATGTCGATGAGGGAGTAATCGCGCTTATCTAGCACGTAAGAATCCGGGGTTATCGCCCCGGAGACTATCGCTTCGCCTAAGCCGTATCCAGCTTCGATAATCATCTGGTTCTTATCTTTAGTCACGGGATGGACGGTAAAGGCGATGCCGGAAATCTCTGAATCGACCATAGCTTGAACTACGACGGCGACGCCGACTTTCGTCTTCAATAATTTCTTCTCGTGGCGATAAAAGATGGCGCGCGGCGTGAATAACGAGGACCAGCATTTTTTGACATTCGCCAGCAAAGTTTTTTCAGTCGTATTCAGATAGGTTTCCAATTCCCCGGCCCAGGAGGCTGACGAGGAATCTTCAGCTGTGGCGCTAGAGCGGACAGCAACGAATTTAGCTTTTAATTTTTTAAAATTACTGACAATCTCCTTTTCTAAATCGGCAGGCATCTTAGCGGCGGCAATCAGGTTGCGGATCTTGGCGGAAGCGCCATCGACAGAGTTTATATCTTTATAATTAACTTTTTTCAGAATCGCTTCTAATTCCTGGGTCAGATCGGTCTCGGCGAGAAAACGCGTAAAAGCTGAAGCTAAGATGACAAAACCGGGCGGAACCGGGATTTTCGCCTTAGTCATTTCTCCGAGAGACGCCCCTTTGCCGCCGGCCTCGGCGACAGAATTTTTAGTTATTTGGCTAAATGGCTTAATATACATATCATTATTATTTACTTATATTAATATTAGCATAAAATAACCGAAAAATATAATTATTCAATCTTAAAATATTGACAAAATTACAATAATATTATACAATATCAAGAATAATCGAACTTTAATAACAAACAAATAATCCTATAACCCTCTGGTCCCGTAGTTAACGGGTCTATTACTTGATGAAAACTTTAGTAATAATCCGTCATGGACGGAAAGATGGCGAAAAAATCGCCAAAGACCAAATCGCAGAAATAGAAACCATCGGAATTCCCGGACTCAATAAGCTTGTCGGAAAAAATCTTGGGGGCGTTATATTTCAATTAGGCAGCGCTTTCGAGAGGACCGGACAGACTGTCAGAGCTTTTGAAGCGCATCTTGATTCATTAGAAGGAGATTACGGTTTCGCCGGCTATCTTAGCGCTGACGCCCGCTTAGGTAGCGATAAAATCTTTAAAGAATTCGGGGAAAATCCTGAAATCGTCAAAGAGGCAGAAAAAACTACCTGGTTCAATGCTTTCCGGAAATATAATCCGAAATTCATCGAGAAAATCCAGATTAACATGCTCGATGCCATTACCGATATGTTCTCGCGCGTCGATGACAACAGCTTGATTATCAGCGCCGGCCATACGCCTATGATTGAATGGCTAGTCCTCGGCATCGATGAGAACGACCATAAAATTTCTTGCAAAATCCAACTTAAGGAATTGACTGGCTTCATCATTACTGAAGACAAGGGACGCATCCAGGTTACAGGGACTATCGGATTTTAAATGATCCGGATCAAATCGATAACAAAACCGACGCTAAAAGTGCCGGTTTTTTTATATATATTTGTTATTTATCTTCGGCAAAAGCTCGACTTATACTTTTCCGGATGATACGCTTTTAATCTTTTTACCTTACAAAAAAGGCGAAATCCGGAGATTTCGCTCTTTAATTGCGGCAAATCAACGTTCTGATCATAGCCTAAGCAGATTATTTCCGGACGATATTTCTTCAGGACGAGCCAGCGGTTCTTAAGATTGCCTAAGATAGCCTTCCCTTTTATATCCAGATCCTTGAGCGCGCGGCGGACATTACGCTGGCGGATTTTCTCGCTGTCCTGCGGTTTGCGCTTCTTGATGGCCAAGACATTCTGATCGCGGGCGATCACGACCACCAATTCATCGCCAAAAACACAGGCCTGCTTGAAGTAATCCAGGTGCCCCGGATGAAGATTATCGAATGTTCCGAAAGCCATCACCCGCATATGCCTTATCTTAATTGATTACTTAATCGCTTTCTTCAAAGCCGCGACTTTATCTGTCTTCTCCCATCTGAATTCTCCGCGGCCGAAATGGCCGTAGGCCGCCGTCTTCAAGAAAACCGGCTTCCTCAGCTCCAAATGATCGATGATCGCTTTCGGGCGGAAATCAAAAACCTTCTCGATCGCTTTCAGAATGTCTTCTTCGGCATATTTATTCGTGCCGAAAGTGTCGATATAGATGCCGACTGGTTTAGCAACGCCAATCGCATAAGCGACCTGGACTTCGCATTTATCGGCTAATCCGGCCGCGACAACGTTCTTGGCCGCATAACGGGCCATGTAAGCCCCGGAACGGTCGACTTTGGACGAATCCTTGCCCGAGAAGCAGCCGCCGCCATGGCGGGCGACGCCACCGTAGGTATCGACGATGATCTTGCGGCCGGTGAGTCCAGTATCAGCCGCCGGGCCGCCGAAAGTAAAGGCACCGGTAGAATTAATATAGATTTTAGTCTTCTTATCCAGATACTTGCCCAATACCGGCTTGATGACCTTAGCTAAGATGTCCGCGCGCACTTCCGCGAGCTTGACTTTCTCACTATGGCAGGCCGCGATGACGACGGTTTCGACGCGCTTAGCGATGCCGTCATGATATTCGACGGTCACTTGGCTTTTTCCGTCCGGACGCAAATAAGGCAAAGTCTTATTCTTGCGCACAGCCGCTAATTTGAAAGTTAATTTATGAGCTAAGGTTATCGGCAAAGGCATGAGTTCCTTAGTCTCATTAGTCGCGAAACCATACATCAAGCCTTGATCGCCGGCCCCCTGCTCCTTAAATTCGCCGGCGCCTTCATCAACGCCTTGGGCGATTTCCGCACTCTGCGCATGGAGCGAAGACATGATGCCGACGCTATCGCAGTCAAAGCCGGAGTCAGCGCCGTTATAGCCGATACTCTTCAAGACTTTGCGGACGATATCATCGACTTGGATATACTCCTTAGTCCTGACTTCTCCGCCGACAACGATCATACCGTTAGTAGCGAACGACTCTACGGCCGCATGGCTAGCCGGATCTTTCTTTAACATCTCATCCAAGATGCCGTCTGAAATCTGATCGCAGACTTTATCCGGATGTCCTTCGGTGACAGATTCCGAAGTGATTAATTTTATGTTCATATTTTTGTTTCCGCTGTGGTAACGGAGATAATTAATTTAGGTGCCCGATTCCCAAGAAGACAGATAAGCGGCTTGTTCCGCGGTCAATTTATCGATCTTGATGCCTAATGATTTCAACTTCATCATAGCCACTTTCTTCTCAATCTTTTCAGAAACATTATGGACTTTAACTTCTAATTTACCGGCACTCTTGGCTACATACTCAGCCGCTAGGGCCTGCGTGGAAAAGCTCATATCCATGACGCTGGACGGATGGCCTTCGGCAGCGGCTAAATTAATAAGACGGCCCTGGCCCAGAACATAGATGCGCCTCTTCCCTAAGATATATTCGTCGACGTTATTGTTGACGTTATAATTTACCTTGTTGGCTAATTTCTTCAAGGCCGGGATATTTATTTCGACGTCGAAATGGCCGGAATTACAAACCATAGCGCCGTCCTTCATGACCTTGAAGTGCTCTTTGTCTATAACCTTGAGGTCGCCCGTGATAGTGCAGAAGACATCGCCGACTTTAGCCGCTTCTTTCATCGGCATCACTCCGAATCCGTCCATAGCCGCCTCTAGGGCTTTAATCTCGTCGACTTCGGTCACGATGACCTGGGCGCCCAGGCCCCTGGCGCGCATCGCGAAGCCGCGGCCGCACCAGCCATAGCCGGCCACAACAAAAACCTTGCCGGCAATCAATAAACCGGTAGCGCGGATGATGCCGTCGAGAGTTGATTGCCCGGTGCCGTAACGGTTATCAAACATGTTCTTGGTCTTAGCGTCATTGACAGCAATAACCGGCAACAATAATTTCTTATCGGCAGCCAGAGCGCGCAAGCGGATAACGCCGGTCGTCGTCTCTTCCATGGAGCCTAAAATATCCTTGACCTGATGCTTATATTTATTATGTAGGAGCGAGATCAAATCGGCGCCGTCGTCCATAGTGATATTAGGACGATTCTGCAAAGCCTGATTGAGATGGGAATAATATGTCTTAGTGTCTTCGCCATGGATAGCTAGAACTTTAATGCCATGGTTCTTCACCAAAGCGGCGGCGATATCGTCTTGAGTCG
This sequence comes from uncultured Gammaproteobacteria bacterium, assembly GCA_964517325.1. Lineage (GTDB taxonomy): Bacteria > Patescibacteriota > Patescibacteriia > Patescibacteriales > UBA12465 > UBA12465. The sequence continues at coordinate 13,941 of CAZFBV010000005.1, forward strand.
ATAAAGGATTGGAAGCTACTAAGGTAATATCTGCTCCGCCAGCTTGAAGGGTTAACATCAGGTTAGCCGTTTCTGCCGTCACATGCATGCAAGCGGAAACTCGTTTGCCCTTGAACGGCTTAGTCTTCTTAAAGTCAGCTTTGATAATCTCCAAAACCGGCATATCGCGTCCGGCCCAGGCCAAGCGCTTTTCGCCAAGGGCAGCTAAATTCATGTCTTTTACGTGGTGAGTCATATTTATTTAAACTATTTTTTAATCTTTTATTATATCTTCAAGCTTTCCTTATAATTCTCCCGGTATCTTTTCTTGAGTTCCATTAGGCTGAAGCGATGCGTCTGGGTCCCATATTTCTCAACCGTATAGACCGCTACCAATCCGGCTAATTGACCGCAAGCCTTTAGATTATAGCCTTTTATCAGGCCTTTGATAAGTCCCGCTCGATAAGCGTCCCCGGCGCCGGTCGGATCCGATGTATTCTTCGGTCTGGCCGGCCGGATTACTATCTTCTCAGCGCCTTGATAGATTTCTGACCCCTTCCCACCTTTGGTGATTACCAATATCTCAACCAGCTTGATCAGCTGCGCTAAATTTATCTTCATCTTGTCAGCCATCAGCTTGATTTCATAATCATTGCCGATCAGAACCTTCGCGCCTTTGACAGCTTTTTTCAGTTCCGCGGCCGAAAAGGCGATCAGGGCTTGGCCCGGATCAAAGATATACGGAACGTGATGCTTCTGATAAGCGGCCGCGTAGTCCAGCATCCGCTGCTTATCATCGGCGGCAATGATGGCCAGATCAATTTCTCGGAAATTACAAGCGCGGCGGGCATAATCTTTCGGCCGCGCTCCGGGATAAAAAGCGGCGATTTGATTGTCGGTTTGGTCAGTAATGATATAAGCTGTCGCCGTCCTGTCGGTCGAAACGGTCCTGACGCGGCTGATATCAGCTCCGCCTTTTTCCAGCCATTTACGATAATCGCCAAAATCAAAACCGGCTACCCCTAGGATAATCGGTTTCTCTTTTAGAAGAGTCAAATTATAAGCGATGTTTCCGGCGGTGCCGCCGAAGCTGCGGCGCAAGCCGCTGAGGAAGAAGCTTAAATTCAAATTGTGGATTTCTTTAGGCAGGATATGGTCCGAGAAACGTCCGGGAAAATCCATGATCTGGTCGTAAGCGAGCGATCCGGAAACAGCTATTTTTAATCTTTTATTTTTTAACATCTGCTTTCTGGGATTTTTTAAGTTCCGATCTCTTGAAACGGCTGATTTCCTGAGATATCGCCTTATGTTCGAGACTGGATTCGGGATAATCTTTCAGGATGCTTTCTAGCTCTGTTAAAGTCGTGGGGGATGAGGCCGCCGGAGCGAGTTGGGGGGCGATCGGGGCAGGCTGAGCTGTAGTTAGTTTAGCCGGAGTCTTGTTTTCTATAACTGGGGCTCCTTCTACTAATTGCAGTGCTGCTGCGATATCCGAATTTTCCTGGACTTCTTCCATGATGCCTTTTCGGAAAATATAGAGCTTCCCTTTGATCAGTATAGGCGGCTCTTCTTCAAATCCTTCCGGCATGTCCGAGGCAAGATTCAAGCGATCATAAAAATTAAACAAGGTCAGGAGATTATTATACTCTGCCGGACTGATCTGCTTATCATTTTTCAAGGCGACTAGATACTGCGTCTTAGCTAGCTTATCCGAGCTATCCAGACCAACTTTAGCGACATAACTCTTCAGCCAATCCTTGATCAGCTTAGTATCATGATTAGCGACTATCTTCTCGCTATTTTCGACTAAGACGCGGCGCAAATCTTCTTTAAGCTTATTCCTTTCCTCGACGACTATGATATTCAAGAGCTTCGCCTCGATTTTCTGCAATAAGTCGTAATTATCTATCTTGAACTGGAAGCAAAAACTATTCTTAATTAAGTCGATGACCTCGTTATTTTCCAAGAGAGGCAGGCCGATAAATTTTAATTTTCGCATCGTCTCTTCATAAAAAGACAAAAGCTGCGGCTTCAATTTCAACTCGGCCATATTATCGCTAACAGCTCTGAAAAGCACCGAAGCCAATTCTTTGGCCTTGGCATACTCATCGTGCAAGACGATATAATCGACGATCTCTTTTAGAGAGTCGGCATAGCTATTGTCTAATATTCTTTTGGATTCTTCATTGGCCATATATCAATGGAATGGAAACGATAAGATTATGAGGTCTTCCTCCCTATACTGGTCGCCTGCGCATATTTCTCATCAAAAGATTTGGAATCTTTTAATTTGCCGAGACGCCATTCTAATTTTTCTAATAAAGTCAATCCGTCCTTACCTATCTTACTGGTATTAAATACCTTCTCTAGTTCGGGGTTTTCCTTAATCGCATCATAGACATATTTAGCGGCGCTTTCATTCATGGTTTCTATATTCTTATGGCCCGCTTCATTGTCGATACTCTTCAATTTAAGGATACCGCCAGCATCAAGATGGAATTTTCCTCCCTTATCATGATAACCATAGGCTAGACGATTATTATTTCTGATAAAGGCCTGGAGCTGCTGTTTGCCAGTCTCGATATCCCGAATCTCATGATGTTCTTTATCTGAAGTTTCTTCCCATTTTCCATCGACCATCTTATAAGCTGCGGTCGCGCCCCAATGATTAGTATTCTTATTCAACTCCGCAATCTGGCTGCCTAGGCCGAAAGCTTCCTGCTGATTAAAGCCGGCGTAATTATCGGAATTCTTATCGGAGAGATCACGCATCATATTCTTTAAGCCGACGTGGTCAGTCCGGCCGCCGAAACGCTTCAGGAATTCATTGTCATTGGCTTCTTTCGTCATCTTCAAGGCGATAGCCTTGACCATAGTCTTATCCTTAGCCTTGATAGCATCGTCCATAATGCGCAATAATTCAGAAACATCGGTGATGTCCTTGATCTTAGAGGCTTCAGAAGAAACCGCCTTCTGTTCAGCCGCACGCGCCTCAAAGCTATATTCCGGAATATTGCCTTCAATCTTATGTTCCGCTCGAGATTTAGCCATCTCAGCTTCTTTGATCGCCACTTCCTTATCCGACAAATCCTTCTTAGAGAAAGTCTTGCCATAATTCTGACTCATGAAGGCCTGTTGCGCCTGGATGTCCTTGCCTTTCGCTTTGGCCTCATCAATCGTGGTCTGACTCGCCTGCTTCTGCTTCTCTAATTCCGCTATCTTCTTCTCATCGACCAGGCGCGGATCGCGGCTGCGCTCGTTCTTAATATCCTGATCGATATTTTTTATCTTATCATTTTCAACTTTGATAGTATCGAATACGGCCGCCTTCTCATTCTGCGCTTTCAGCCTCATATCATCGCGTTTCGACGGGTCGGCGCTCATATAAGCCAATTCATCTTGACGCATCTTAGCTTCTTTCTCGGCTTGCTGTTTCTCCCTCTCGCCCTCTCCTTGCAAACGCGACATCATCCGGCCGCCCTTAAGCCTCTTGCCGACGCCCTTCCATGAAGTCATTTGCTCCCAAGCATCGGCGGAATTTCCGGTCATCGCTAAAATACCATGTACTCGGCCGCCAGTCTCCATAGCTTCTCTCGCCGCCAGCTGGCCGGTAGTATAACGCTTTTCTTCCAGCTCCTTGCGTTTTTCTTGGACGCCTTTCCAGGCTCTTTTCAGATTAAGGTCGACTCCGGTCTTTTCGTGTAATTTGCTGACGCCATATCCAGCCGCGGTACTCAATCCTTTAAAAGGCAGCTTAGCAGCCCCAGTAACTGCCCCAGTCGCAAAACCAGCTCCCTTCTGGATCGCGGCCATGCCTTTTCCAGCCATACTTCCGGCTGTGCCGCCGATTTCCTGAGCTATCTTCAAGCCGCCGAGCAACATGCCGATGGCGATGACGAATTTTATCAAAGAATCAGGCGAAGAAGCTTTGGTAGCCACTAAAGCTTTGTCGGAATTAGCATCCTGTACTCCGAGCGCGCTGGTGCCCGCATCTGTCTTAGCCGCAGTCTGAGCCAACGAAGTGTCGCTATAAGTCTGCAAAGCCGCAAACGATAACCAGATAAAAAAGGCCAAGACCGGACCGACGACGAGATTCTTAGTGAATTCGCTCCACCACTCGGAAGCATATTTCTGCCCGCCCGGGAAAGCCGATAACAGATAGGCGGCCGGAGATAAGACGACATAAATCCAAATCATAACCAGACGCATGACAAGCATCATCATCATCGTGACGATCACGACGACAGCGACTAGGAGATAAATTATACCTAAAACATAAGCGCCGACAACCGTCCATAAGCTGACGCTGCTGTCTTCTTTGGCCATCATTACGATATCGCTCAATCCCAAGATATCGGTCAGGTTGGCGCCGCCGACATCCTTGAAAGCATTGACGAAAGTAAGCATGATGACTTGTGCCGCATCGATCATCAGGCCGCAGATAGTCTTGGAAAAATTGATCAGTATGGCCATCAAGATCAATTTCGGCAGCCATTTCTTATAACTATAATTTTCTAAATGAAGGATAGTCCCGAAAGCGATGATGAGCAGGACGACGACGAAGAACATATTGCAGATATCGCGCACTATCACCCAGCCTATCGCGACCGCTTCAGAACCGATGAAATTCTGATATTCGGCGATCAGAATCAATCCTTTAATGACTAAGACCAGAATAACGCCCAGAGCCCAGATAAAAACATTGAGGATACCGGCGACTAAGCTGATCGCCCAATCCCAAGCCGCTAAGGCCGAATGGCCGAACAAAAAAATCCCGACCACGGCGACGAGCGGCAGGATTATAGACAAAGTTTTTTTGTTATTGATTGATTTCATCTTCTGCTGACGATTATTTCCCAAATAAGCTGTCCCAAATTGATTGAAAGAAATCTAACATCGAACCCGGCAGATCGGTAAAGAGCTTAGCGACGAGAGCGATCAAGCTAGCTACCGCGATTATTATGAACAAGCATCCCAAATCGCAACCGATCAAACCCCATATTTCCATCGAGGGCTTAACCGGCGGCTTGGCTTCCGCGGCGGCTCCGGCAACTTTCCCAGCCATGCCTCCGGCCGCTCCGGCAGCAGCTGCGCCGCCTCCCGGTATCATATCTTTCCATTCATCCCCTAATTTACAGAATAATTTATCACCGAAAACCAGATTCAGGAAAAACGCATGAATATTTATCCAGATGAGCGTACATCCCCAGCTAGGAATCAAATTGATCCAAGACTGCTGTAATAATTTAGAAGCTCCCTGCCTTATCGGCGAGGCGCTGGCACTAGATCCGCCCTCATCTTTTCCGTCTTTAGCTGCTTCTTTCCTTTTTTCCGCCAAAACGGCTTCACGCAAAGACGTGGCGCCTTGGCCATCCGGACCGCCGGTCCGCTGCGCTTCTCTAAATCGAGAAGCCTTCTCGGCCCAAGCAGCATCCCTGGCAGAATCCTGAGCGGCCCAAGCAGATTCGGCACTCCGTTCATCCGTTTCTTGTTGTTGCGCTAATAGCTGTTCATCAAGGCTCATAGGCTCGCTTATGCTTTATCTTTACTTTGATTATATACTATTTACGACGTTTTTGACAGCCTGCTAGCGAGCTTATTTCTGGCTCTATTTTTAAGGTTATCCCTTGTTATTATTTTACTATAAAATAGCGGTAAAGGCAAAGAAAAAAGGCTTACTGTTTTAGTAAGCCTTTCCATTTTATTCCCTTCCCGAAGGTCATGATAATAATTTTACTTAACCTCGTAAGTGATAGCAAAATTATAAACATAACTCTTGTTCGCTTCAATTATCGTCTCAATGGATTCGGGAGAAACAGAGGTTATGTCAAACTGCGGGGTTTGATAAGGATTTATGCGATATATGTTCAATAAAGGATATATGGTCATGCGTTTTCCAATATAACGCTTAGCCAAATCACCTTTGAACACTTTGGTTTCGCCGGAAACAAAATCGATTGTTTCATTGGTTTCAGCAAAACCACCTCCTTCTATTACAACACGAATAACATCGGTCACTACGCAAAAATCTGAGGTTACGGCTGGGCTGAGGGTACGGGACATAGTAAATACCAGAGTATCTTTTTTAGGAGTTACTTCGGGAGTAGGATCATCATCCTTACTGCAGCTAGACAAGGCAATGATCGAGACTATCAAGATCGTTGCCAAAAATACGAGTTTTTTCATGATTGCTTCGGATTTTTAGTTTTATGTTGTTAAAATACTTTATTCTCTATTCCTAATCTGATTATAAACATTATATAACATTATTAAACATTTGTCAAGTAGGATAGCAATAGCCGCTAATTTTACTCATTATCATCATAAAATTCCCAATTATCATAAATCCTGATAGCGATCGTCCTATCGCCCTTATAACCATAATAATGATAGAAGATGTGCGGGCTGGCTGCGCTCGGCTTCTCGTCTTGGCCGGTGATTGTCTGGCTGCTGCCGTCGCCCCAGTCGATTTCGATCCGAGCGAGCGGCTGCTGTTCGACATCGACATCGCTATTGAATTCCAAGCGATAAATCCCCTTAGCAGCGAGAGTGAAGACTTTACCGGAAGAAGGAACCGCTGTTTTTGTATCGCCGGCATAGACTTTCACGTTGCTGATAACCGGGCGGATAGCGCAGAACGAACTCGACCCTTCTCCGGAGCGGCTGCAGGTAGTCGAGTTGAAATTACTGTTTTTCGTATAATCGCTATAATATTCATCATTAGATTTATAAATACTGCTGGTAGCGTCAAAAGAATAACTATTATAAGACGTCATGAATAAAGTCTTTAGAATATTCACATAATCTCTTACTCCGGCATTCCCAAGCGGCCTATCCCAAAGCGGAATGCAAGGGCCGGCCGTACCGCAAGAATTGCTGCTGATGTATGTCCGGGAAGTTTTGGAATTATTCTTATTGATCAGGTCCGAAGCCAGGCAATAAGTATCGGGGCTACCGCTGCAGTAACCGACAGAGATGCACCCATTCTTGCTGCTTGTCCCATTGGTACAGCCATAAGGCCGTCCGGCGAAATAAGTTTCGCTGTTGTCTCCGGAATATATGTCCCGTAAAGCGACCCGGGTGCTTAAACTGGTAATATTGTTCGGCAAGACCGCCGCGCCGAAAGGCGCCGAGGCGCGGTTGCGGCCGTAACCTGCTAAATTATAAACCGAACTGTTATAAGGACCATAATTCTTGTCTCCTCCGGAACTATAAACGAAATATTTCGGAGTGGTTCCCAGATAAGAAGAATTGCCGCTCGTCCTGTTCGTCCAGGCTTTATTAAAACCGCTGCCATTTACGACTTCTATGAACTTATTGCAAGTCAGCCGGAAGATATTATCGGTATGGTTCGCATTGCCGGAGATAATGCCTAACTGGTCTTCATTAGTATAAGTCTTGCTGTAATCCCAGACGCGATAAGGGGGGTCGGCGTTGGTGGTTTCATCCATTGGAATAACACCATTTTTTACGACTGTAGGATCGGTAGTATCGTCAGGCTTGAAAGCGCTGCAATTACTGTCTTCGGTATGACATGGGAGGGTAGCATCTTCACCATCATAAAGCGCCCACCCCTCCACAAAAGTGGTATTTTCACAAAGATCATAATCAGGCCAACCTAAATCTTTAAATTTTCTAGTCGCTGTCACTAACATTAATTTGTCAGGATTAGGAAAGCAGCCTCCATAATAATGATGGTGACCGCCGCCTAAGGCATTTTCACCGACATACTCATAGCTACCGAGGACATAATAATCACCACATTTACCGCCAGGGCAAGCCACACAGGCGGGCGAGTCGTAAACAGCCTTGCATCCGGTATCCCAATCTGACGGACTGGCGCCAGGATAATTAACTTTATCCGCTGCCGATTGCATCTTCACTCCTACGCGCTTCTCGACGATATCGAAATTACCATTCAGCTCCGTGCAATAATCCAAAGGATAGGCTCCTTGATAAGCATAGGTCGATTGGACCGCCGCATCGGCGGAGGATATCTTATCTACCGGATACCATAAGAGGCAGACATTCGGATTATAAGAATCATGCTCCAAGCAATAGCCTTCCAAGCCGTCGCTGACTACGTTCTCATACTTAGTCGAGCAAGAGAGGCTGTCTTCGGTCGGATAAAGGCGGCATTCGCGCGCGACATATTGGCCGTCGCCCACTTCCAGGACCGGTTCGATATTAATATTATCAAAATAGACCTCGCTCTGATTCTGGGTATCTTTCGTGTCCGAAGTCAGATAAATCTTGATCTTATTCTTTCCGAGAGCGATATTGAATTTAGCGACTTTGGTTTCCCAGCCGTTGCTGGCGGAAGAATAGAATATCATCGGATTATTCGTGACCGGGTCCGTCATGACCGCGCCATTGCCGTCGGTAATGATGACTTTCGCCTGCAAGCCGGAGTTTTTCGTGTTAACCATGTAGCTCAAGTAATAAGCATTAGTCTCGCCCGGCACCGGAGATTGCAAGGAGATGACATTGTCGTTGCCGCTGCCCAAAGGAGAGATCTGATAAGTCGCCGGCACTTTGAGATAAGCTTTGCCATGAGCCGGATAATCAGTCGGAGAGCCGGCCGGTTCGCGGACTATGCTGGCTGTCACGATATCAGTGGAAGCGCCGTTCTTAGAGAACGAGCAGCTGCCGGAACCGGAAAAATCAATATTGCGAGCGCAGCTGAGGACCGGAAGGCTTTCTTCAAAATCATAATGAGATTCTTTCGAATTAAGGCCGACTTCCCGCACCTGGCTGAGATGATATTTATTGAGCAAAGAATAGCCGGTCGCATTCTTGTCATTATTGGCGTCAAAACTATGCGTACTCGTAGCCGCGGTTATGAAATTAGCGCACTCATTCTTATCATCGAGACGATTGCATTCGCCGACGGAATAACAAGTCTTCTTTTTCGTAACCGGATCCTGATAATAGGTCAGGCAGTCCAGCCACTTCGAACAGACCCGATCCGGGCGGACTTTTATCAGCTGGTTAGCAGTACATGATCCGTAGACGCTAGGCGAACAAGCGGTCGGAGTCGCGCCGGAAACAGTCTTATAAGCGTCCCAGCCTTTCTCTAAGCTGACCAGGCCGGAAGCGCCGGAAACGCTGCGTTCATTGAACAGGACGCAACCGTCGTCAAAATTCACGAGGCCGTTGCAGCTCGTCTTGTCGGTATTAGCTTTCAGCTGATAATCGACGACGAGCTCCTTGACCTCTATGGTCTTTCCGACTGCGCCGCCGCTTACTAGAGCGGCAGAATTATTGATGGAATTGAAGATGATCGGCTGGTTAGCATTGCCGGAGGTGACGAAACTATTGGTCGTCGTTCCAAAAGTATTATCAGCTAGCAAGGGCTTAGCGACGGTAACGAATGATAAATTGACATCGCCGGAAACACCGCTGCCATATTTGACCGTAAAACTATATAATTTATTCGGCTCTAATCTGATGATCTGCTGCGTGGCGGTCGGCCGCTGGCCATTGAAAAGGTCGCCTTTATAACCCCAGCCATCCTTGCTTCCATTTATCGTCTGATAGCCAGAATTAAAGACCAAATTGACCGAGAATTGACTGACCGGATCGATATATTCCGTGCAGCCCGATTCATTGGCATTGCAAAGGCCGGCCGCCGTATCCGGAATCCAAACTTGATTCCCGGCGCCGCCTAAGCCGATAGTCTTATCATAAGAAGTCGAGCAGGGATAATCATTATTATCGATGATGCATGTACCTGTTGCGCAATCGGTATCGCTCGTGCAGATAGCACTGCCTTTTTCCGTTCCGGAAATGGCGCTATCGCTATTGGCGTCGCAACGCTTAACGGCGATCTTATACCAAGCCTTGCCGAATATCTTCGGGTCGGTGCTGGCTCTATAAGTGCAGGTATTGGAACCCGGGTTCTTGAAATAACTGAGATTGCTGTCGTCGCTATTCTGCCATTCTTCACAGCCGACATTCGGCTTCTGGCACAGAGACTGCGCATAATTATCGGGGTTATTGAGCCGATAGGCGTCTACCCAGGAAGTGATGGTCGCTCCGCCCTGCCCTTGCCCCAAACGGCTGCAGCCCTTGCCGGCCGAGGTGCATAATTTATTCGTATCATAGACCGCATAGATAGCGCTGTCGCCGGCGGCCTTGACGCAATCGACTTCAGTCGGATCGCAGACGTTATTATTATTCGTATCGTTCCAGATGCCGGACTTATAAGAAGAGTAATTCTTGGTATCGATCATCTGCTCGCAGCCAACGGCCGATTCAGCGCAAAGTTTCGAGAATTGGCGCAAATTATGCATCAAGCCGCCGCGATCGGAATATTGGGAACAGCCGAGATTATAATCGGCTCCTTGATACTCATCGAAGATATCATAATAACAGACATCCGGAATCTGGCTGGAACCCTTGATCAGATAATAACGATCGGTGATTTCTGACAACACGAAATCATCGAATAAGAAGTTGGCATTGGCGCTGATGATCAAGCGTTCGTTCGGACCGACAGCATGATCAAGGTCGGCTAAGTTAGCTTGATAGATATTCCATTGATCGCCGCCTTTGACAATCAGGGTGCTGGAAGCGTTGAAATATGATTTGCCGCCGGTATCGCTATTCAAGAAATATATCTTCAAACTGGTATCGGTCGTGGCGCGCGCCAAGAATTTTACGGTATAAGCGCTATTCTGATTGACGGAATTGCCGACGGCCAGCTGCGCGGCGACATTATCGCTCGCCAAGATCCTTTCGATCAAGCGGGTCTTAGCTATCGGCGCCCCGGCATCATTGCCGACCGCCTGGCAGCCGCTCGCAGAATCTGAATATTGCAGAGAATGCCCGTTCTTGCTGTTGGCGATAGTCGAAAGGCTGATACCGTTAGTGCAATTAGAGGTCCAATAAGCAGCCGAGCCGCTTTCGAAATCATAAGAAGTCACCAGCCGGACGTTATTGCCCTTATTGCCGTTATACTCGCGGCAGCCATTCTCGGCGGCCGAACAAGTCTGGCCTTCGCCCGGAATCGCCTGATAGATGCAGGCATTATTATTCGTATCCCAGACGCCGCCATTAGCGCAGACGTTACAAGTACTGTCGCCGGCGTTCCAATGCTTATCAGAACCGGTGCACTGCGCCGCGGTCAGATTCTTGACGACATTCTTATCGCTCAAGCGATAGGCGTGGCAATTATCGGAACAGGTAATCGTCCGGGAAGCGAGATGGTATGAAACCTGGCCGGCGGCATTATAGAATTCGCGGCAATCGGCGTTATAGCCGGCATTAGTTATCGGCAGATTATAAATAGTGGCGTTGCATAAAGCGCTATCGTCCGAAGTAACTTCCGGCAAGCCGCCTTGGCTCTTAAGGGAATACGACTTCAGTTGATAACCGCTATCGGTCCCCTCCCAAGAATAGAAGGCCGTACAGGTCGCGGCCCCGGGCTTAACACATTGCTTCAGGCTCGTATAATATTCTTTCTGTTCTCCGCCGCTAGCCAGCGCGTCCAGATTGGTGAACTCATTGCAGCCGGAAGACGCGGCGTCGCAGACAGTCGCTGTCGTCGGAATGAGGTTCTCAGCCACCGTCGGATTGAAATAACTGGCTTTAGCGATATAGACATCATAGCCCAAGCATTGGTCGGAACAATAATCGCTGCTCACGACCTTGGCCGGAACTGCGAAACTATCGGCAGTCGATGAATATAATTCGCAGCCGGCTTCCGACTGATTGCATTTGCGGGCGAAATTAGAGCAGGCGGCCGGCGCATCGCTCTTCAAGCTATAATCCTTAGTCGCGCTGACAGCGTCGACATAACATGATTTTTCCAGATAAGCCGGCAATAACTTTTCGTAAACCGTAAATTTTCCGTAGGCATTATAACCGGTATCCCAGCTGCTGATCTCGAACTTCAGATTCTTGAAATAAAAAGTCGCTTGCCCATTGGCGCTGTAGCCGCTGATGAAGAAGTCCGCGTTATTATAAGCGCTATCAGCCAGGCGCGTAATGCTCACATGTTGCCAGACGTTCTTAGTCGTTATTGTCTTAGAAAATCCTTCGGAAACCGCGCCTAAACTGAGGCTGGCGCTATCGCCGCTAACCAGATAAAGGTCGGCGCTGAGCGTATATGATTGTCCGGAAATAGTCTGGAAATTAGCCGGTAAGAGCGAAGCGGTCGGATTAGAATAGGCGCCGCCGCCAGTCACGATCGTCTCTATCTTCAAGGCCTTGCCGCTGGAATCTCCCGGGGTAGAAGCTGAATTAACTACGGTCGCACGGGCATTATTGAGAGGCCAATCGTTAAGAGCAGGCTGGGTGGCGGTTTCGCCGATTTCATCGTTGCCGAAATCGGCATTCATGACTAGATTACTGCCCCAGGTCGGTTTCAAACGCATGAGTTCGGTGCAGCCGCCGGTCGTGCTATCGCAGACGCCGGCGTTCTTATTCAGATAAACGCTCTGGCCGCCGTTCCAAGAGACGGAGTCAGTAGAACTGGCATAAACGCCGTTATAAGAGTATTGGCGGCAGCCGGAATTTTCCGAAGTACAGCTGTCATAATCCAAAGTATTTTCCAAGTAAGCGACCGAGGCGCCGCTATCGGTATTCGTAAAGCTTTGGCAGGTATTATTTATCGGTTCGCAGGAATCAGAGCCGAAGACCCAGGTCCGCCTCTCTTCGTCGCAATAACCATAAGCATCGCAGCTGCCATCAGCTTTTTCCTTGATACAAGTCTGGCTGTCGGCGCAATAAGAATCAGCGCGAGCCACATTTAATTCGCTTAAAGTGGCCGCGGTATCGCCGGTGGCCGGCGTACCGGGCGTAACTGTTTTGCTCAGTATCTGAGCGCCGAAACCCTCTTTGCCGCAAGAATTCATCGGCGCTTTCAAAACCCAATTCGGATCGATCAAACCTTCGCACCAGCCCTGATCATTAACATTAAAATCTTTGCTGAATTCCGCATATTGATCATTCGGATCGAAGCAAGACATATAATCCTTCAGAGTCGCTTTCTTCTGATTAGCGTCATCGGCAAAGGCCCTATTGATAGCCTCTTCCCAGCCGACCGGCAGGATCCGATATTTACGCAGTATGGAAATATTGCGCAGGCTATAAGCGCCGGAACGATTATCTTTTGTCAATTGCCAATCGCCATGGAGATAACCTTCCTTAACCGCTTCCGCTACCGTCTTTTTCTCGGTTATTCCCTGCATGAATTGATCGTCGATAACACAATCAGTCGGACCGGGGTTCTTAGAATCGATACAGATAGATAGTTCCGACAAGATATCATAATCGGCGCGAACGCCAAAATTAGTCTGCAAGAGCTTAGTGGTGATTTCCTTTAGGTTAGTCGCGCTGACATTAGCATTCGGATCGCTTTCATAATTACTAGAATCGGCGCTAGCTTTATTGCCCTTTTCACTCTTTTCTCCCAAAGTCTGGAGCAGATTATTGAAAGCGGAAAAATATAATTGATTCAAAAAGACATTAGCGGCGTCAACCAAGATATCGCCGGTTGTCTTTCCTAGAGCCTGCTGTCTGGCAGTTCTAGCTGATTCAGCGGCGGCTTGGGCCTCTCCCGGCACGCCCTTGATAGTGCCGGCAATGTTACGGACATCGGTCCAGCCTTTATTGGCGATGAAGCTATTATTGGAAGCTAATTTCTTATCATAGACTTTGCTGGATAAATCGGTTTGCGCCAACACGAAGATACCGACATCGTTAGTGCGCGGATCGAAGATATTGACGAATTCATCAAGATAATTCGCATCTTGGAGCGAAGCGAGCTTCTTCTCGATGCTGTCGCCCCAATCTTTGATCATTCTCGAGGCCGTACAATTAGGCGCTGCCGGACGAGTCTGTTCTACCAGGCCGAGACCGATCCTGATCTTCGCTTCTAGGGACGACGGGCTGCAGACATTGAAAGAAGGGGTAACTTGATCGGCCGTCGTCTGTGTCTTAGCGGCGCAGCTAGTCGCGGCCCTATCGCAAGCGGCGTTGCAATTCGTAAGACCGGTTCCGACATTCGTAACTATAGGATTATCCGCTGTTCCTTCAGCCCAATATTGACGTCCGCTAGCTTGGGCGGAACAATTGCTGCGGCACGTATCTAAAGTATCAGAACAGCTTTTAGTAGAACTTTCGGCGGTATTCAGATTATTGACGAAGCTTTCTATGAACTGGCCGGCCGCTTCATCGCCGATTTGTTCCAGATAAGCGCCGAGGCTCTTAGTAATGAACAAAGGTTTCTGTCCTTTCCCGCCGGAACCGATATAATTAGCGGTATCGTAAGCGATCTTATTCAGGGCTGAACTCAGGACTCGCTGGAAGGCCAATGATCCGGCTTTCTGGATTAATTTAGTCGTCCTCTTCCAGAAAGAATCCTTGACCGCCACGACTGTCGCCGGGACATCGGCCGTAACTTCGACCGGTATAGCATAAACAGGAATAGAGGTATGACTGAAGATAGACACCGCTAAGACAGAAAAAACCAGCAAGAACAGGACCAATTTCTTACCGGCTTTAAATTCGGTCTCCTTGTTAAAATTTAGGAAAGACTTCATTTTATTAAAATAAATTATTTATTTTTATTTATTGGCTGGAACTCGTATTGGCGCTCTGGGAATCAAGCGTTTCCTGATAGCTCTTCATCAGATCCGCATCGCTGATCTGATCGAGATCTTCCTTGGAAGCGCCGCCGGAAATCAGGAATTGGCGCAAAGTCGCAGCGTCGCCCTTGCCATTCAAGACGTCCTGGAGGATAGTTTCATCGACGCCGGTCGTATCCAAGTTAGCCGAAGAACTGGCAGCAGACGCAGCATCGGTCGTGATAGTGCTGGAAATATCCGAAGCAGTGGACGTAGCGACCGCGCTCGTATCGATCGTAGCGCTGCAATCTTTACCCTTCGGACAGAGCGGATCGGTCCCGTTATCAATTTCCTTCTTATCGGAAAGGCCGTCGCTATCCGTATCTTCCAAATACGGCGAGGTCTTATAGGTATAGATTTCGGCATAATCTGACAATCCGTCTTTATCAGTATCGGTGCTCTTCAATAAATTATTAAAATCTTCTTCAGACGTATTCGTCGTGGTTGCGGTCTGATAATCGAAGGGGCCTTTGATATGCGCGCCCATCTGCCAGACCCAGAAAACAATAATAAAAACCGCAAAAGCGGCCAAAATAATGACTGCATTCCTTTGCGGTTTCGGTAATCCCTTCGAGTTCGGATCGATCGCGTTTCCTCCCCAATTTTTTTGTATCAGCATAATAATCAAACTAAACCAAAAAATGGTTCTTGATTATTTTCATTATACCATAAACGGTTTCAAAGCCGCAAATAATTTTTGCCAATCTTCAAGCAATAAATCTTCAGCCCGCGCGGCATTCTTTATCCCCGTTCGAGTCAGCTTGTCTTCAATGGCTTTCGGCTCGACTCTGAGGCCGGCGGCCAGGTTATTTTTAAGCATTTTCCGCTTAGAACTGAAGCCGATCTTCACTATTCTGAAGAAATCTTTATCAATCTTCGCATCGAAAGCTTGAGACTTGAGATCTATTTTGATAACGGCGCTATCGACCTGCGGCTCCGGCCAGAAATTTCCCGCTTTGACTCCGCGGATGATCTTCGGAACGGCATAATATTGGACGGAAAGCGCTAAGACGCTCATTTCCGGCGGCGCGGCCGCAATGCGCTCGGCCACCTCTTTCTGAAGCATCAAGACTAAAGATTCCGGCTTATAGCCGGAGGTTAAGAAACGGCGCAAAAAGATAGAAGTGATATTATAAGGCAAATTAGCGACAATCTTGTATTTCAAAGGCAGGCTCAGCTTCTTAAAATAAGCTTCCAGATTAAAATCCAAGATATTTTCATTAACTATGGCGACGTTTTCAATCCCCTGCGAATCAATGCCGGTCTGCAGATATTCAGCTAATTTATCATCCAGCTCGACAGCCACTACTTGTTTGACCTTAGCCGCCAGCTTAGCGGTCAAGAAGCCTAAGCCCGGACCGACTTCCAGCACGATATCATCCGGCTTCAGGTCGGCCGCCTTGATGATATCATCATAAATCTTTTCATTGATCAAAAAATTTTGGCCCTTGGAATGGGACGGCTTGATTTCAAAAATATGGCAGATTTCTCTGGTTTTCGCTAATAAGTCGGACATGATTTTTATTTAACGACTATATTTAATAATTTCCCGGGCACGAAGATGTTTTTCAAGATCTCCTTCCCTACCAGCCATTTCTTCACATTGACATTTTCTTTTGCCAAGGCAACAGCGTCAGCTTCTTTGATGTCCGCTTCGACCTCAATGGTCGCGCGCGCTTTGCCGTTGATAGAGATGACCAGGTTGACTGTCTTATCCTTAATCAGACGAACATCATACTCCGGCCAAGGGGATTTAAAGATACTATCCTTATGACCGAATTTCTCCCAGATCTCTTCCGCTAGATGCGGGGCGAAAGGAGACAAGATCAAGATAAATTTTTCCAAAGACTCCTGTTTTAACGGCCAATAGCCGGTTTTTGCCTTGCCTTCGCTTAAGCTGTTAGCAAGGATCATCAAGGCGGAAATTGCCGTATTATAACGGAAATTCTCAATATCTTCTCCGACCTTCTTGATAGTCTTATGGAGCAGAGACAGTATTTTAGTTTCATCTTGGCCTTTGTGATCCCCCGCTAAAGCATAAACCTTCTCCAGAAAACGGCGAACACCGATGATGCCCTGGCTATTCCAAGGCTTCATATCTTCCAAGGGGCCTAAGAACATCTCATAGACGCGCAGCGCGTCCGCGCCATGCGATCCTATCAGGATATCAGGATTGACGACATTACCCTTGGATTTGGACATCTTATTGCCATCCTCTCCTAAAATTATACCTTGATGGCGCAGCTTCAAGAAAGGCTCATTGAAATCAACATAACCGTATCTCTGCAATACTTTAGTGAAGAAACGAGCATAAAGCAGATGCAGGACGGTATGTTCGGCTCCGCCCATGTACAGATCGACCGGTAACCAAGCCGCCAACTTATCAGCCGCCGCGAATTCCTTATCGTTATGCGGATCGACATAGCGCAGGTAATACCAAGAGGAACAGACGAAAGTATCCATGGTATCGCTTTCCCGCCTGGCTGGCTGGCCGCAAATCGGACAACTGACTTTATTGAACGAAACAGAATATTTCAAAGGAGATTCACCGGTCGGACGGAAATCTACATCGGTCGGTAAGACTACCGGCAGATCCTTTTCCGGAACGGGCACGGCGCCGCAATGGTCGCAATAGATGATCGGAATAGGCGCGCCCCAATAGCGCTGGCGCGAAACCAGCCAATCGCGCAGGCGATAATTTATCCGGCGGCTGCCTTTCTTGTCCTTTTCCAGCCATTCACCCATCTTTTGGCGAGCGTCTGCGGATTTCATACCTTCAAACGCGCCAGAATTTATCAGAGAACCATCATTCGCATAATGTTCATTCCATTCTTCAGAGAACTTCTGAAGCTCATGTGTATTTGTTTCGATATTAAAATGCCCCCCGACGTTGCCGGAAGTTAAAACCGAGCGTCTTATTTCCAATCCATATTTCTTAGCAAAATCCCAATCGCGCTCATCATGCGCCGGAACGGCCATGACTGAGCCGGTGCCGTAAGAAGCCAGGACATAATCCGCAACGAACACGACAACTTCTTCCCCGTTGAAAGGATTGATAGCCTTTATGCCTTCCAGGAGAACGCCGGTCTTGTCCTTATTGAGATCGGTGCGCTGCAAATCCGTCTTCTTCTTAGTCTCAGCAAGATATTTTTCGACTGCCGGCCAATTCGTAATCTTGTCTTTCAGATCATTAACCAAGCTGTTCTCCGGAGCGAGGACGACATAAGTGCAGCCGAAAATCGTATCGACGCGAGTCGTGAATACCCGGATGATATTTTCCGTCCCTTTGATCTGGAAATCGACTTCCGCGCCTTCGCTGCGGCCGATCCAATTCTTCTGTCCGAGCTTGGTCGAAGCCGGCCAATCGACATCATCGAGGCCGCTCAATAAGCCTTTTACTTTTCGACCCTCATTATCCTGATCTTCTATGAAATCGGTGATCTTAAAAAACCACTGCTCAAGATCCTTCTGGACGACAGGACTGCCGCAACGCTCGCAGACGCCGCCTTCGGCCTGTTCGTTGGCAAGCACGGTCTGACAACTATCGCACCAATTAACTTTGGCTTTCTTCTTGTAAGCTAAGCCGTTCTTATACATGAGCAGAAAAAACCATTGAGTCCATTTATAATACTCCGGATCGGCAGTGACCACGGTTTTATTCCAATCGTAGGAGAATCCGAGAGAATTTATCTGATCAATAAAAGTGGCAATCGCTTTCTTAGTGGTTTCTAGAGGATGGACTCCGGTCTTGATGGCGTAATTCTCCGCCGGCAAGCCGAAAGCGTCGAAGCCCTGCGGATGCAGGACATTAAAACCCTTGGCTCGATAATAGCGCGCATAGATATCGGTCGCCGTATAAGATTCGACATGGCCGGCATGCAGGCCGGCTCCGGACGGATAGGGGAACATATCCAAAATATAGCGCTTCGGCTTATTCTTCGTTTCGCCGGTCTTATGCGCTCCGGTTTCGGCCCAGATTTTCTGCCATTTCTTTTCTATTTCTTGATGATTATACATATATTTCTAATCCGATATTTCCAGTCCGATAGGAGCATGGTCGGAACCGGTTATTTTATCTAAGATATAAGCTTTTTTCAGGCTTCTTCTAAGTTTAGCGGACGCGCAGAAATAGTCAATCCGCCAGCCGATATTCCGAGCTCGGGCGTTCATTCGGAAGCTCCACCAGGAATATTGAACTTTCTGGCCATTTTTCTCTCTAAAAGTATCGATAAAGCCGGCTTTTAAGAGTTTGGTCATCCAAACACGCTCCTCAGGCGTAAAACCGGGATTGCCTTCATTCTCTTTCGGCCGAGCCAAATCGATCTCCTCATGGGCGACATTGAAGTCTCCGGTGATGACGACGGGCTTGATCTTTTCCAGTTTCTTAATATATTTCAACAGAGTTTCATTGAACTCCAGCTTATAGTCCAAACGCGATAATTCATGATTAGAATTAGGAAAATAAACGTTCAATAAGAAGAACTTTTCGATTTCCAAAGTCTGGATGCGGCCTTCTTTATCAAACTTCGCCAGACCCAAACCATTCTTGACGCTCTTTATAATTTTTGAGGCTTTTACCTCGCCCAAATCTTCACGGACCAAAATAGCCGTGCCGCTATAACCGGGACGGGCCGCGCTATTCCAATATTCCTTATAGCCGGCAAAATCGAATTCCGTCAAAAGACGAGCAGAATCGGAAATCTTTATCTCCTGCAAGCATAAGATATCCGGTTTTTCGGATCGCAAAAAATCTTTAAAACCTTTCTTGGCAACAGCCCTGATTCCGTTAACATTCCAGGAGATTATTTTCATAGATTATGATATAATACAATTATACTGGAAACAGCTCTTAGTTTCAATTTTTTTATAACAATCATATGGGTTTAGAAGAAAGAGTGAAGTACGCGGCCATGAAGGCGCGACACAAGAAATTATTGCTACCTTGGTATAAGAAATGGTGGGGCATAGCCGTCTTGATCTTGGCCGGATTATTGCTTATTGTCCTGACCGTCTCCAGCCTTTATGTGATCAATAAGGCGAAAGAAATCATTGCCGAACAGAACCAAGGAGTAACTGAACAGGATTATCAGACTTATGCGCAGAATATCAAAGGGGATGGCACTAATTTTTCCATCGGCACGACTACGCCGCAAGTGACTATCGTAGAATTCGGAGACTTCGCCTGTCCATATTCCAAGGAATCATACCTGGCTATTAAGCAAGTCCTGGCTGATTATCCGGATAAAGTCAGAGTGGTCTGGCGCGATTATCTGCGCAACGAAGATTCTATCGATCTGGCGGTGGCGGCCCGCTGCGCCGGCGCTCAAGGACAATTCTGGGAAATGCATGATAAGCTCTTTGAAGACCAAGAAAATCTGACCACGGCCGATGAAGCGCGCCTGAACCGTCTTGTGGCTCTCGCCGTCAGCTTAGGGATGAACGATACGGAGTTCGCGACCTGCCTGACTAACCGCGACAATCTGGCCAAGATCCAGAAAGATTATGAAGATGGCAATACTCTGGCGATCATCGGCACCCCGACCTGGTTCGTCAACAACTACCCTATCTCCGGCGCTTTAACTCTGGATAAATTCAAAGAATTGTTAAGCGGCATCATTAAATAATTAAAGAAATATCAAATAATATGGAACAGATCCGCATACATGGGCGCGGCGGGCAAGGCGTCGTCACGGCCGCCGAGCTGATCGCTATCGCCGCTTTTTATGAAGGCAAGGAAGCGCAGGCTTTCCCTAATTTCGGCGTGGAGCGGACGGGCGCGCCTATCCAGTCCTATGCGCGCATCTCTGACGCGCGCATCGTAACTCGCGAACAGATTTCCGAGCCGACCGTGCTGATCATCCAGGATGCGACTTTGTTAGATACGGTCGATGTCTTTTACGGCAGCACGCCGGAAACCACCGTCATTATCAACGCGCCGGAAAACAAATGGCCGGAACTCAATAAGAGATTCAAACATCTATACTTTACGCCGGCGACAGAAATAGCTATGAGAATATTCGGCAAGAATATCATCAATACCGTCATTCTCGGCGCTTTTGCCAAACATACTAAATTAGTCAGCCTCGATTCCCTGAAAAAAGCGGTGGCCGAAAAATTCGCCGATAAAGACGCGGCCTTGATTGAAAAAAATATCCAGGCGATCACCGAGGATTACGAAAAAGCGGAATAGCCTAAGCTGAAATAGATCTAAAATGATATGAAAAATAAAAAGATAAATCTGATAACACAACCGAATACGACCCTAATCAACAAGACCGGGGCCTGGCGTACGGAAAAACCGGTGACCGACCTGGCGACTTGCATCGGCTGCTCTTTATGCGCCAAGATATGCCCCGAGGGCTGTATCGAAATGAAGCAGAGCGCCGCTCATGGCGATAAGCTCAAGCCGGAAACGGATTATGATTACTGCAAGGGTTGCGGACTTTGCGCTCATGAATGCCCGGTCAAAGCGATTAAGATGATCAAAGATTATTAATATGACAGAAAAAAATCATAAGCAAATACTAGAGGGGTCGCACGCTATCGCTCTCGTGATCAAAAACATCGGCCCGAGCGTCGTCTCCGCCTATCCGATCACGCCGCAGACGCATATCGTCGAGGATCTCGCTAAGATAAAGGCGGACGGCCAAACGGATTATGAATATGTCCGCGCCGAAAGCGAATTCGCGGCCGCTTCGATCATCTTAGGAGCTAGCGCCGCCGGTTCCCGCGTCTATAGCGCTACCAGCTCTCAAGGCTTATTGCTCATGGCCGAAGTCGTCTATAATATCTCGGGCATGCGCCTGCCGATAGTCATGACGACCGCTAACCGTGCTATTTCCGGCCCGATAAATATCTGGAATGATCATAGCGACGTGATGGCCGTCCGCGATGCCGGCTGGATCCAATTATTCGCAGCTAATCATCAGGAAGCCGTGAATACTCATATCCTCGCCTATAAGCTAGCCGAGAAATTAAAACTGCCGGTAATGGTCAATGTCGACGGCTTTGTCCTGACTCATTCTTATGAATCAGTGATTATCCCCGAGCCGGAAAAGATCAAAGAATTCCTGCCAGCCTATCAACCGGAAAGCGGGGCTTATCTCGACCCTAATAACCCGACTACTCTCGGCGCTTTCTTTACGCCGGCAGATTATATGGAAACTAGAGAAGCTTTACATGAAGATTTGTCAGCCAGCTTAGGAACGATCAAGAAAGAATATAAATTATTCCGGCGCCTATTCAAAGACGAAATTAAATTGGCAGAAGTATCCAGCCAAAAAGATATCCTTGATGACGGCTTGGTAGAATATTACGGACCGGTTAAGCCCGAGACTATCTTGGTCGCGCTCGGATCTATGACCGGCACTATTCTCGAAACCATCAAGGATCTGAAAAATATCGGGCTTCTAAAAATAAAAGTCTATCGCCCTTTCCCGGCAGAAGCTATCAACAAGATCATCAGTCGCGCCAAGAACATCGCTGTCATCGAGAAGGCGATAAATTTCGGCCAAGCCGGCCCGCTTTACTCCGATATCAAAGCCGGATTAGACGGCACAACAGCGAAAAATCTGAATATCACCAATTACGTCGTCGGACTCGGCGGACGCGACGTTACCAAGAAAATGATCCAAAAAATAATCAAGCGCGCTCCGCGCCGCGATCAGGCGGTAGAGTTCGTCGGCCATAACTAATAATTTTGCTATATGAAAGTAAAAAGACCGGAAATATTAAAAGTCCTCAAGATTTCCTTCTTCGTCGCTCTCTGCCTGCAGCTATCGATGGCTTTCGCTTTAGCAGCTTGGCCAACAGGGGCTTCAGCCGCTACTTCAAGCCTGCAATATGAACCACAAATACAAATTCCTAACTCTGTTTTCAGCACCACCTCGGTTACTGTCACTGGCGATATGCTCGCTCAATATATCCAAGCTTTTTACAATTACGGAATGGCTGTCGTCGGCATCCTAGCAGCGATAGTTCTGATGGCTGGAGGCATCTTATGGCTGACATCCAGCGGCGATGCCGGCAAGGTTGGCCAAGCTAAGGAACTAATTATCGGCAGTATCGTCGGAACGGGGATATTATTCAGTTCTTGGATAATACTTAATACCGTCAATCCAGAATTATTAAAACTTAAAACGATCAATACAATAGAATTAAAAGAGGCCTCATTTACATCTTGCTGCCAATATACTGCCCTGCTTGGCAAAGAAGGAGTTAATAAAGAAGATTGCGAAAAGGCTAATGGAATTTATAAAGATAAGGCTAGATTGGCACTCATCCCCGCCGCGTACTCAGAAATTCATCAAGATCAACAATATTGTTTTGACACCGGATGTTGCTGGTGCGAAATCGGCGACAGTTTTTCAACCTTATGGCTTTCGAATTCCCAATGTTTCGATGTAAACAGCGGACTCGGGAAAATGCTTCCTGATGTTTGCGAGCTTGGCTGTAAAACTAAAGCTAACGCAGTCGGTGCTACCATGCTTATTACTCCCAGCCATAAATCAACTTATTCTTGGGGTCAACTTTGCGGAAGCGGGGGAAAATGCGTCTGGCCGACACAACAATAATCGGCGTACTTAGATAAAATAAATCAATATGAATAACGATACTAAACCAAAAAAATTTCTCTCTCCTGGCCATAACGCCTGTGCCGGCTGCGGCCAATTGTCAGCGGCCCAATCAGTGATGCGCGGCTTGAATGAAAATGTCATTATCGCTAACGCGACCGGTTGCCTGGAGGTAACGACGACTGCTTATCCGCAAAGTGCCTGGGGTTTGCCGTTCATCCATTCTCTTTTTGAAAACGCGGCCGCAGTCGCGTCCGGAATCTTAGCTTCTCTGAAACAGAAAGGCGATACTAAGACCAAAGTCGTTGTCCAAGCTGGCGACGGCGGAACCTTTGATATCGGCATCGGACTCGTCAGCGGCATGTGGGAACGCGGCGAGAATATCTTATATATCTGCTATGATACCGAGGCTTATTCCAATACCGGCTATCAAGCTTCGGGAAGCACTCCTTACGGCGCCAATACGACGACGACTCCGAGCGGTTCCGCTTCTATCGGCTCTTCACAGCGCAAAAAAGATATGATCGGCATCGCTCTGGCGCACGGCT
>CAZFBV010000006.1:0-37086 GCA_964517325.1 uncultured Gammaproteobacteria bacterium
AAATTATACAGAGACCGGCCTGCGGAATCAGGGCGGTTTTTGTATAAAGAAAAAGCCGTCTGATTTTTTCAGGCGGCTCCTGTTCTCATAAGAACTCGCTTATCCGGCTAATCTTGCGACTTTTATAAACTTGTCAGTCCCTAAGATTTGCAATTGGCCATCGTCAGTGCCGATAGTGATCTCGTATTCCGGTTTGGCCCCGGGTTCGGCCAGATAATAGTCAAAAACGAAACTTTGTTCGTTGCGGCTATAATCATGTTTGATCCTTACCCAGACATGAGCTAAGACCTTTTTGCCTAGATTGTCCTGGTTCATGTAAAAATTACGATAGACTTTAGCTCCATTGATGAAAGGCAAACTCCGGCGATAATGAGCTTCGACGTTTATTATCGAGAGCTCTTTACAATCAGATTGGCTCGGTACTAAGCATTGGTGCGCTGGGCAGAACTTAAGGTATTTATCTTCCGCGGGCGGCAGCTTTACCATGACATTCTTCAGCAGTCCTCCAGTTTCTAGGATCGGCACGTTAGTGAAGATAGCATCATAGAATACCAAGTGTAATTCTTCGGCCTTAGCCTTGGCTAAATTTACGAGCTTTTCGCGTCCTTTGGTTACCGGCGAAATCTTTAATTCCTTTCCGGTCTGTTTGTTGGCTATTACCATCGTTTTGGCCCTCCTACGGCCGTTTTGCTTTTATTTTTGGTTTATTTTTTATTTTTAATGAATATATTATTGTATAACATTTATTGACTTTTGTCAATACTTTAGATTTTCTTCATATAGCCCCTTATATAATAGAAAGGAAATATTTTTGTATGAAGAATAAAAATAAAAAATTGTTTAATATTGGCAAGAAAGTGTTATCAGTCCTCATTTTTATTTTTGGGGCTATCTTAATGATTTTTCTCTTTTTTTCTTATGGA
This sequence comes from uncultured Gammaproteobacteria bacterium, assembly GCA_964517325.1. Lineage (GTDB taxonomy): Bacteria > Patescibacteriota > Patescibacteriia > Patescibacteriales > UBA12465 > UBA12465. Next base: position 924 of record CAZFBV010000006.1, read on the forward strand.
TCAACCATCCCTCGGGTAGTTTTTTTAGATGTCGGTCAGGGCGATTCCGCGCTGATTCAGGCGCCTAGCGGCCAGATCGTCTTGATCGACGGCGGTCCGGATAATAAAGTTTTGCGAGGATTAGGCAATAATCTGCCATTTTATCGGCGGCGAATAGATTTCTTGATTATCAGTCATTATCACGATGACCATATTGCCGGCCTGATAGAGATAATCAAGCGTTATCGGGTTGGCGCTTTGATCTATTCCGGGAAAGAGGCTGATAGCCCATTAATGTTTGAGCTTTTGAAAACCGCCTCTCAATATAAAGTGGTTTTAAGGCCCTTGGATAATCAGATGAGCTTGTCATTCGATCAAGATTGCCGTTTGGATCTATTGAACCCCGATATTCTTAATATAAAGGAAGACCCGAATAATTCTTTGGTATCCCGGCTAGAATGCGGTGGCCGGAGCTTCCTATTTGCTGGCGATAACGGCTCGGCCGCGGAAAAGATCCTTTTGGCTTCTGGCTGGCCCTTGAAAGCGGATATCTTCAAGGCTTCTCATCATGGCTCGAATACTTCAAATAGCGAGGCTTTCTTGGAAGAAGTATCGCCGCGGCTGGTAATCGTTTCTGTCGGAAAAGACAATCGCTTCGGTCATCCCGGTGCTCTTTTTTTAGAAAGGATAGGTCGTTTGGGCATTCCGTGCAAAAGAACCGATATCGAAGGAAATGTCCGGTTTTCGTCAAATAAAATGCTTAATAATAACTAAAAAATTAGGGATATTTGGTTGACCGAGGGGTTTCGGTCTGTTATAATAAAAGTAAGGTTTTAGAGCCTATTTTTATTGATTACCTATATGATTATTACCTGGCAAGGGCATTCCTGCTTCAAGCTCCAAGATAAGGTCGGGCCCGATGGCGTGACTGTCGTGACCGATCCGTTCGGTAAAGAAACGGGATCAAAAGCGGAACTGAAAGTTCCTAATTTTGAAGCTGATATTGTGACGGTTTCACACCAGCATTCGGATCATAATAATGTCGAAGCTTTGCGCGGCAATCCTTTTGTGATAGATTGTGCCGGCGAATATGATTTTAAGGGTGTGTTGATCGAAGGCATCGATTCTTATCATGATGAGAAAGAAGGCGCGGAACGCGGCGGCAATGTTATCTATCGTATCGAGATCGACGATATTTCCGTGACCCATCTCGGCGATTTGGGCCACGTTCTCAATGACGCTCAGATAGAAAAACTGGCCGGCACTGATATTCTCTTGATCCCGGTTGGCGGTCCTAAGGCTCTGGACGCTAAGAAAGCTGTCGAAGTTATTTCCCAGATAGAGCCGCGTATCGTCATCCCGATGCATTACAAGACGAAAGACAGCAAACTCGAATTGGATGGAGTAGAAAAATTCGTGAAAGAGATCGGCTTGACTCCGACTTATGAAGAAAAATTAAAAATTTCCAAGAAAGATCTTCCGAGCGAAGATATGGAACTAGTAATATTAAGCATTTAAAATTATGATCAATCCGAAAAAAGAAAGAACTTTTGTAATCCTCAAGCCCGACGCCGTCCAGCGCGGCCTGATCGGCGAAACTATCAAGAGGATCGAGAATACCGGCTTGAAGCTGGTGGCCTTGAAATTCGTCTTGGCAACCGAAGACCAGTTATGGAAGCACTATAATAAGGATGACGCTTGGTTCACGAAGAAAGGCGAGCGCACTATCGAAGAAAGAAAAGCCGCCGGCATGCCGATTGAGAAAGAAGCGATCGAGTATGGCAAGGATATCATCCGCGCCCTCGTCAAATTCATGAGCTGCGGTCCGATCGTCCCGATGATCTGGGAGGGGAACCAGGCTGTCGGCATCGTCAAGAAGATCGTCGGCGCGACTGAACCCCTGTCTTCCGATGGCGGGACTATCCGCGGCGACTATACCCTGGATTCTTATGAGTTAGCGAGCCTTGATGAGCGCGCTGTCCGCAATTTGATCCACTGTTCCGATCCGGTCGCGGACGCGGAAAGAGAAATTCCGATCTGGTTCACGCCGGAAGAGATCATTAAATACCGCCTGATCGCCGAGCAGATATTGTATGATATAAATTTGGATGGAATAATGGAATAGCCAAGGCCAAGAATAAAATATTTATGAACGAAACAGAGAAAAAAAAGATTTTCCTGATGCGCGTCATTATTGGCAGCGTCGCTTTTATCATATTGATTCTCTGGGCGTTCAACCTGAAAAATGTCTGGCAAGACAGCCGGAAAGATAACGAATATTCTAATGAGTGGGCTGGCCTTAAGAGCGAATTAGAGAAGACTTTGACCGAAGCTCAGGATAAGCTGAACAAGATCGAAGAAGACAAGGCCGCGGCGGAGAAGAAGACCGGCGATAAATTCATGGCGGGATTATTGGAAGGAGCGGTTAAGAATGCTTCTTCTTCGGCCATGACAGCGGCTTCATCGACCGCTAGCACAGCTTCTTCTACTCTGCCTATTGCCGGCAGTCAGACCGCTTCGACGATTAAGTCTAATCATGCATGCCCGGAATATATAGATTGCATGCCGACCGTCGGTGCGGCCAAATCCTGCGTCATACCGCTCGGCTGCGAGGGGATAACTACGATCGCTTACTAAATTTTCTTTATGCCTAAAACTGAAAAAGAAAAATCGAAAAATATCAATGAAGAGCCGACAGGCGTAGTCGCTAATCTGCGCAAGAAAACTGAATTCGGCACCGTCGAAGAGCAGCCGATAGCCGAAGAGATGAGCCGCGCTTATCTGGAATATGCGATGAGTGTTATCGTTTCGCGCGCTTTGCCGGATGTCCGCGACGGCTTGAAGCCGGTGCATCGCCGTATTTTATATGCGATGTGGAATGTCGGTTTGAAAGCGAACTCAAAATTCAGGAAATCGGCCACGGTCGTCGGCGAAGTTCTCGGTAAATATCATCCGCACGGCGACAGCTCTGTCTATGATGCCATGGTTCGTTTGGCTCAGGATTTTTCGATGCGTTATCCGCTCGTCCGCGGCCAAGGAAATTTCGGTTCGATGGATGGAGACAGCGCGGCGGCTATGCGTTATACGGAAGCGAAATTATCCGCCGTTGCCGAAGAAATGCTTTTTGACATTGATAAGGATACGGTTGATTTCATGCCCAACTATGATGGCAGCCATCAAGAGCCGCGCCTCTTGCCTTCTAAATTGCCGCAACTGCTTTTGAACGGTACGATGGGTATCGCGGTCGGCATGTCGACTAATATCCCGCCGCATAACCTTAAAGAGCTCGCGGACGCAATTGATTATCTGATTGAAAATCCGGAGGCGAGCGTCGAGGATCTGATGCAATTCGTCAAAGGACCTGATTTCCCGACCGGCGGCATCATTTATGACAAGAAAGATATTCTGGCCGCTTATGCGACCGGCAAGGGCGGCATCGTCGTCCGCGGCAAGGCCGATATCGAAGAAGAGAAGAATGGCGGCTTCCGCATCATCGTTTCCGAGATACCTTACCAGGTTAACAAAGCCGACTTGGTTGAGAAGATTGCCGATCTGGTCAGAGAAAAGAAGATCGATGGCATCAAAGCCCTCCGCGACGAATCCGATAAGGATGGCGTCCGCATCGTCATAGAACTTAAGAAAGATTCTTACCCGAAGAAGATATTGAACAGCTTATATAAGCATACTTCCTTACAGACGACTTTCCATCTCAATATGCTGGCGCTCGTCGACGGCATCCAGCCGAAAGTCCTGACCCTGAAGATGATCCTGGAAGAATATATCAAGCATCGCCAGGAAGTAGTCCGCCGCCGCACTCTATTCGATTTGAATAAAGCTAAGGATCGCGCCCATATATTGGAAGGACTCGTAATCGCGCTTAAGCATATCGATGAGGTTATTAAGACTATCAAGGCCTCCAAAGATAAAGAAATCGCCAAGGTTAATTTGACTAAGAAATTTAAGCTATCCGAAAAGCAAGCGATCGCTATCTTGGAAATGCGCCTGCAAAGCTTGGCGAACCTGGAACAATTGAAGATAGAAGACGAATTGAAAGAGAAAATGAAGCTTATCAAGGAACTGGAAGCGATCTTGAAATCGGTCGCCAGGATGAGAGCTATCGTCAAGGATGAATTGAAAGAGCTGGCCGATAAGTTCGGCGACGAACGCCGCACGACTGTCGTCGCCCATGGCATCAAGGAATTCAGCATGGAAGACTTGGTCCCGAACGAAGAGACGGTCGTCATGATGACGCGCGACGGCTATATCAAGCGCTTAGAGCCGGATACTTTTAAAGTCCAGGCTAGAGGCGGCAAGGGCGTTATGGGTTTGACCACTAAGGAAGAAGATACGGTCGAATTCATGTTTACGACCCAGACTCATAATGACGTTTCTTTCTTCACGACCAAAGGACGCGTCTTCCAGATGAAAGTTTATGAGATTCCTCAAGCCTCCCGCGTCGCTAAGGGCACCCCGGTCGTTAATTTTTTGCAGCTGATCGGCGGTGAGCAGGTTTCTTCCATTCTGCCTTTTGATAAGACAGTCTTCTGCAAATATCTGTTCTTCGCGACCGCTCAAGGACTCGTCAAGAAGACTGATCTCAGCGCTTTCGCTAATGTCCGCCGCAGCGGCTTGATCGCTATTAAGATCGGCGACGGCGATAAGCTGATTTGCGTCAAGCCGACTTCCGGTTCCGACCATATCCAGCTGATTACCGCCAAGGGGCAGGCGATCCGTTTCAAGGAGACCGATGTCCGTGAAATGGGCCGCGGCGCCGCCGGCGTTCACGGCATCAGATTGCATAAGGACGATACGCTTATCGGCGTCGGTATCGCTAAGACCGATAAGGAAAGGAAGCGCAATTATCAGATTTTAACTATTATGGCGCATGGTTTCGGCAAACGAACCGATTTTTCCGCCTATAAGATCCAGGGTCGAGGCGGCAGCGGCATCAAGACCGCTAAGGTTACCGATAAGACCGGCGATATCACGAACGCTTTCCTGGTTAATGCCGATAATATGGAAGATCGCGATTTGATCGTGATTTCCGAGAAGGGCCAAGTCATCCGCACGCCATTCAAATCAGTCAGCGTGCTCGGCCGCGATACGCAGGGCGTAAGAATCATGAGATTCAAGGAAGAAGGCGATAAGGTCGCCGGCGTTACTTGGGTATAGCCTCTTAAAATTTAGATCCTATGTCAAAATTCCTTAAAGAATTCAGGGAGTTTGCGATCAAAGGGAATGTCATTGATCTGGCCGTTGCGGTCATCATCGGCGGCGCTTTCGGCAAGATCGTCTCTTCGCTGGTTGCCGACATTGTCATGCCGCCGCTCGGCGTCCTGATGGGCGGAGTTAATTTTTCTGATATCAAGATTGTCTTGAAAGAAGCTTTGATAACTAACGGCGCCGTCAGCAAACCCGCGATAACCCTGAATATTGGAAATTTTTTGCAGAATGTACTTGATTTCTTGATTATCGCTTTGACTGTTTTTGTGGCAATCAAGATCATGGGTCGAGTGAAGAGAAAATTGGAGCCGGTATTGAGAAACGAAAAAGCGATCGAGGAAAAAATCGCTCCATTAACCAAAGATCAAGAATTATTAACGGAGATCAGAGATTTATTGAAGAAGTAAAAATATTTTCATCTAAGACGTCTCATAAAAATCAGCTTAAATTAGCTGATTTTTAGTATAACCTAAAGTAATTTTCGGAGGTTAATAAACTATATTTACAATTAGCCTTATAAATGGTAAGGTATTTTGAAATATAAAGGTTCTTTAATAATATTTATCGCGGAATATTGATGTTAACTGAATATTAACCAATTTTGTAAGTCATGAAAAAATTCGTTATCGTTCTAGTTACGGCTTTTATGGCCATAGCTGGGTTTAGTCAAGAAGAGAAACAGCTCTTGGAATTGGTTTCCGGTCCGAATGGTATATTGATTGATTCCTTGAACGGGCAAGAAATTATCCTGAAGTCTCAAGGAGTTTATTCTTTTATTAATCAAAAATTCCAGGAATTGGGCTTGGACCAGCCCGGTCCTCCTACCGGTAGAACCGTGGTGGACGTGTATAAGCTTAAGAGCGACGCCACTTTTGCCGAAGTTTTCGCCTCTATATCCGGAGAGAAGGGAAAAAGAACCCTTTCTCAGGCGCAGATCATCAATTTCTCTAAGAATAACCAGGAATTGTTGGCTCGCCTAGAGAATCAGATGTTCTTCTTCTTTCGGAATAACGGCGAGGATTGGGTTGCCAGTCTCTGCAGCCGGGGTACCAGCCGTCCGACCATCAGTCCGTTAAGATTGACCTATGATCGGGACTGGCATCCGAGCATCGATCCGGAGGTTAATTTTTATTTCGTTATTCCGCGTGTTAAGTAGCGAAATAACGAAATATTCCCTTTAAACCCCTTGCAAGATTCAAGGGGTTTTTTATATTCTGTCAACTTTAAAAAAGTCCGGGATTGAGCTATAATCTAGATATATGAATAATTATTTAATCTATTTTTTATTGTTAATTCTGACTGCCGGACTGGCTGTCGTGATCATCCTGCTTCTGAAGAAAAAGGATAGTGCCGATAGCGGCAAATTAGATGCTCTGGCCGAACGCTTGATTCAGCAATCGGAAAAATTATCGCACTTGTCTCAGCAGAACGGCGAATTACGCGGCGAATTAGACCGGAAATTATCGGAAACGCATCGCAGCAACCAAGAGCAATTCGGCCAGACCGCGAAGATTGTCCAGAATATCACTTCGCAGTCAGCCAAGCTGATTGCTGATGTGACTGAAAAGCTGACTAAGCTCGACGAAACCAACAAGCAGGTCGTCAATTTTTCTTCCCAGCTGCAGAATCTGCAGGATATCTTGAAAAATCCGAAGCAGCGCGGCGTGCTCGGGGAATATTTCTTGGAAGAGACTTTGAAGAACGTCCTGCCCCCGGGTTCTTATGAGATGCAATATAAGATGGGGCATGATGAAAAAACCGGAAAAGATCTGATTGTCGACGCGGTCGTCTTCGTTAAGGACAAAGTTATTCCGATTGACGCTAAATTTTCGTTGGAAAATTATGAGCGTATCCTGAACGCGACTGACTCGGAAACGCGAGAAAAGATGGAACAGGAATTCAAGAAAGATCTCAAGAATAGGATCGACGAAACCGCTAAATATGTCTTGCCCGAGAGAAAGACTATGGAGTTCGCTTTCATGTTCATACCTTCGGAGGCGATCTATTATGATCTGCTCGTCAATAAGGTCGGCGCGGTCAAGGTCAATACGCGCGACTTGATCGAATATGCTTTCCGCGACAAGAAGGTCATTATCGTTTCCCCAACCTCTTTCCTGGCTTATCTGCAGACCGTCCTTCAGGGCTTGAAGGCGATGCAGATCGAAGAAAAGGCCATGGAAATAAGATCTAATATTGAAAAATTAGGTAAGCATATGGCCGGCTATGACGAGTTCATCAAGAAATTAGGGGCGAGTCTCTCGACAACCGTCAATCATTATAATAATGCTTCAACCGAATTCAAGAAAATCGATAAGGATGTGATGAAGATCACCGGCGGAAAAAGCGAAATTGAAATTTTAACGATTGAGCGTCCAAAACAGAATTAATTACATGCCCGAATATGAAATAAGATCATCCGATAAATTAAAAGAAGCAATCATCAGAGTGATTGCTTTCTTTGATTTATTCGATTATCCTTTGACAGCTTATGAAATCCGGGAACAGCTTGATAGGCGCTGGCAATTGCTGGATATTCTTGAATATTTAGACAAAGAGACATCGGGATTGGCGCCAATTTTCAGCCGGCAAAACGGTTTTTATTTCTTAAGCGGGCGGGAAAATATTGTCGCTGTCAGGCAAGAGCGCCATAATTATGGTGTCAGGAAAATAAAGATCGCCAGCCGTTTCGCGCGCCTCTTTTCTCTTTTGCCGGCGGTTAAGATGGTCTCTTTGGCCAATTCCCTAGGCCAGAATAATCTGCGCGACGGCAGCGATATTGATTTTTTCATAATAAGTTCGCCGCGCCGCCTCTGGCTGACGCGCCTGTATTGCACCGGCTTGGCCAAGCTTCTGAATCGCCGGCCGCACGCGGAAAACAAGAAAGATAAGATTTGCCTGAGTTTTTATGCGGCCGCCGACCATCTCTGCTTGGATGACTTGCGCCTTGAAGGCGATGATCCCTATTTTGATCATTGGCGCCGTTCTCTGGTTTTATTGTATAATAAAGACAGGACTTATGAACGCTTCTTGGCGGCTAACGGCTTATCCGCAAAAATATCAGGAATTGGACCGGAGATGTCCGTAAAGCCCGGAAGGTTCTTGGATAAATTGGAATTTTTAGCTGAAAAGTTCCAGTTGGCCATTATGCCCGAAGAACTGAAGTCGGCTATGAATAATTCCGACGGCGTCGTCATCAATGATTCAATCTTAAAATTATACCGGCGCGATCGGCGCCGCGAATACGCGGAAAAATATGGAAACAAAGTTAACGAAATCCTTAAAAAAGATAATTGAGTATTCTTTTTACCTTTTTGTCTTCCTTTTCCCTTGGCAGACCAAGCTGATCTTGCGACCAGCGGATATTAATTTTAACGAAATCAGCTTGTATGTCAGCCATCTGCTGCTGCTGGCGGTGCTGGTAGTCTTTTTCTTCTATAAGATTAAGCGTCCGGAAAGCTCCGGTCCGATTTCTTGGCTTTGGTGGGCTCTCGCCGGCTTGGAGATCGCCGTGCTCGCATCTTTTTTTGTCGCGCCCGATCAGGTCTTGGCTTTCTATCATTATCTCCTTTTCTTAATGGGGGTCGGAGTTTTTTATCTGCTACGAGAAGGGACCGAGAACTTCGGCTATGAGAATAAATTTTTTGACAGGATCAAGATAGTTTATGCCTTCCTGGCCAGCATCTTTCTTCAATCCTTGCTCGGCATCTATCAATTCCTAAGCCAAAGCACCATCGTCTCCAAGTATCTGGGATTAGCCGCTCATAATCCGGAGGCAGCGGGCACAGCCGTGATCGAGACCGCTTCCGGGCGCTGGCTGAGAGTCTATGGCGGTATGGATCATCCGAATATCTTCGGCGGCGTCCTGGCGATAACCTTGATCTTGGCGGCTTATCTTTTGGCCAAGAAGAAGATAATCAGGACTAAGCAGGAAATCGGAGAATCTATCTTTCTATTCATTTTTTATTTCGTGTCCCTCTTTGCCCTGTTCTTTACCTTCTCTCGGACCGCTTGGATCGCTTGTGTCGTCGGTTTGGCCGTTCTTCTCGTGAGCTTGCTGCTGCAGAAAGACCGTTGGGTGCTCGGCCGCTATCTGGCTTTGGTATTCTTTTCCGGCGTCATGCTTTTCATCGTCGCCTATCCCTACCAATCTTTGCTGCAGGTCCGTATCCAGGGCGAAACGCGCTTAGAGCAAAAATCACTGAATGAGCGCCGCGATTATCTCTGGCAATCGAAAGATTTGATCGCCGGGCATTGCTTTACCGGCGTCGGCGTCGGCAATTATCCTCTGTTCTTGGAACGAGCGGACGGTTATCGGAAAGCAGTTTGGGATTATCAGCCGGTCCATAATTGCTTTTTGCTCCTTTGGGCTGAATGCGGCGTTTTCTCTCTGATTTTTTTCGCTTCTTTCTTGGCGATCATGGCCAAAAAAAATCGCCACGCGGTTTTTTCCGGAGCGATTTTGGCGGCGCTGATAGTCATCATGCTTTTAGATCATTGGCTTTTGAGTTTGCCTTTCGGCTTGCTGTTCTTGTTCTTCATCCTCGGGCTTATCTGAGGACGGAGATTGATTTCATAATTCTTCTGCAAGAACATCAAGTCTTTCTCTAAGTTATCCAAAGTCTTATTTAAGACGGCGGCGTTATCGCAGCCGTCTTTTTTTATCTGCTGTTTGAGCAGGTTGAGGACGGTCGCGATGGTGCCGAAATAATCATCGCTTTGGACATGGAATTTGACGCTCGCCTCATCTTTTAATAGATGCAGGATCGGAGTCAGCTGATACTTTTTCATATTAGTAAAACTTCAGGGGAATATTTCCTGCGCTTAGATGATTTCTGTGGTAAAAATCATTTGGCAATGATTTTTACTTTACGAAATCATATGCGCTTCGAAAACATTCCCCTGAAGTTTTATTTAAGGAAAATTATATTATACTAGCAAATTTACCCTTGCCGATGATCAGGTGGTCCAACACTTCAATATCCAAGATATTTCCGGCCTCGATCAGCTTATTGGTAATCTCGACATCGGCTTTAGTCGCCTTGATAACGCCGGAGGGGTGGTTATGGGCGATGATGACGGCGGCGGCAGAATATTCTAAGGCCGGACGGAAAACTTCGCGAGCGTTGACGAGCGAAGCGTCGACCGTGCCGATCGAGATGACTTCATCGTGAATCAGTTGATAGTGCGTATTTAGATAGAGGCCGCGGAATTGTTCCTTATTGAGATTGCCCATATCCTTGAGGTATTCGAAAGCCTGCTTAGCCGTCCTGATAGTGATTGATCCGCCGGGTTTTTTCTGATAGAAACGGCGCCCGAGTTCGAAACAGGCGACAATCTGGCAAGCCTTCACCAAAGGGATTTTCAGGTCGCGTTCAATGACGCTCGGATCTTTCTGATAAGCGATGCCTTTTTCGCCGTATTCTCGCAGCAGGCGGTTGGACATGGAGAAAACTTCTTCTTTTTTCGTACCTACGCTTAGGATGATTGCCAAAAGTTCGGCGGAACTGAGAGCGCCGACGCCCTCTTTCACTAATTTTTCGCGCGGTTTTTCGTCTTCGGCCATATCTTTGACGCGCAGGATCTTATACTGCTTGCCATGGTTGAGGACGAAATTGCGATCGCTTATCTTGTAAGGCATAATCGTTTCAAATTGATAATGATTAATAGGTTTCTCTTGCTTTAAATTATATCAAAGATGTGGTAAATTTAAAACACGAGAATGCCTTAATTTCTAAAATCGCCAGTAATTATATGAATAAATATAAAGTCAATATTCTGTCAAATAAGATTCCCTTGATAACCGTGCCGATAAAAGGAGCACCGACTGCGACCGCGCTGGTCATACTTAAGGCCGGCTCTAAATACGAGACTAGGGAGAATAACGGTTTATCCCATTTCTTGGAACACATGTTTTTTAAAGGAACGGCCAAGCGTCCGAGCACCTTGGCGCTATCCAGCGAGCTTGATTCTCTCGGCGGCGAATATAACGCCTTTACGGCTAAGGAGTTTACGGGTTATTGGGTCAAAGTAGCGGCTCCGAAACTGCCGGAGGCTTTGGATATCGTGAGCGATATGCTCTTGAATTCGAAAATACTGCCGGAAGAGATCGAAAGGGAAAAGGGCGTCATCATCGAGGAGTTGAATATGTATGAGGATAATCCGATGATGCATGTCGAGGATGTTTTTGAATCATGCCTTTATGGCGATACTCCGGCCGGCTGGGAGACTATCGGCACTAAGAAGAATATCTCCGGCTTCAAACAGGCCGATTTCATGAAATATCTGGAAACGCAATATGGCGCCAGATCGATGTATGTCGTCCTCGTCGGCGGCATCAAAGCCGAAGCGAAGAAAGCGGCCATGAAGATGTTCTCCAAATTCAAAGCGAATAAATGGCAGGATAAGCTGGCGGTCAAGGAAAATCAGAAATCGCCGCAGATGAAGATTGTCTATAAGAAGACTGACCAAGTCAACTTGTCTCTCGGCGTCCGGTCTTTTCCTATCGGTCATCCGGATGAATTCAAGGTCAAGCTCTTGTCCATAATTCTAGGCGGCTCGATGAGTTCTCGCCTATTCATAAATCTGCGCGAACGCAATGGCTTGGCTTATTATGTCCGCACCATGAACGAGAATTATACCGATTCCGGCTATCTGACGACGCAAGCCGGCGTGCCCATTGCCAAGACCGAAGCGGCTATCAAGATTATTTTGGCAGAATATAAGAAATTGACGGTTGAGCTCGTTGGCGCGAAAGAGCTTAAGCGCGCTAAGGACTTATTGCAAGGCAAATCGCTCTTGCAGATGGAAGCGACGGATAATCTCGCGACTTGGTATGCCCGTCAAGCGGTTTTGCGTAAGAAAATGCTGACCCCGGGGGAATTCTTGAAGCAAATAAATAAAGTGACCGCAAACGATTTGCGTATCGTCGCCAAGAGGATCTTCGTCAGTCGCAATCTTAATCTAGCCGTGATCGGAAAAGTGAAAGCGGATAAATTCGCGAAACTTTTGAAGTTTTAATATGCCCGCGGAATCATTAAAACAATTGAATAAGGCGCAGCAGACGGCCGTCCTCCATGATCAAGGGCCGCTCTTGATAGTGGCTGGCGCCGGCACGGGCAAGACTACTGTCCTGATAAATCGCTTGGCGCATCTGATTATCGATAAAAAAATTAAGACCGATGAGATATTGCTTTTGACTTTCACGGAGAAAGCGGCCGGAGAATTGGAAGATAGGGCAGAGAATATCCTGCCTTACGGCTATGTTGATTTATGGATCAATACTTTCCATGGTTTCTGTGAACGGATATTGCGAGAATTCGGTTTGGATATCGGACTTAATCCCGGATTCAAGCTGCTCAGTTCGACTGATCAATGGGTGCTCGTCAAGAAGAATCTGGATCGTTTCAATCTGGATTATTATCGTCCGCTCGGCAATCAGACTAAGTTCATCTCCGAACTATTGCGGCATTTTTCCCGCCTGAAAGATGAGAATATTTCTCCGGCGGAGTATTTAAAATACTCGGAAGAATTGGGAGCGGGTCTACCTGGAGACGAAGACGAGGAAGTTCAGGAAAAAGACCGGATCAAGGAGCTTGCCGGCGCTTACCATACCTATAATCAATTATTGTTAGAAAATAATTTTTTGGATTTCGGCGATCTGATCGTCTATGTTTTGAAATTATTCAGGGAGCGAAAAAATATCCTGAAGTTCTATCGCGATAAATTCAAATATGTCATGGTCGACGAATTCCAGGATACGAATTGGGCGCAGTATGAATTAGTGAAGATGCTGGCTGCCCCGAAGAATAATCTCGTCGTCGTCGGCGATGATGACCAGGCGATCTATAAATTCCGCGGCGCGTCATTATCCAATATCATGCAGTTCAAGGATGACTATCCTAAGGCGGCGGAGATCGTTTTGATAGAAAATTACCGTTCGCGCCAAGCCATCCTTGATCATGCTTATCAGTTCATCCAGAATAATAATCCGAATCGTTTGGAAACCAGATTGAAATTAGATAAGCAGCTGGTCGCTAAGGGAGATATCAATAAGAAGAAGCTGGCGGGCAGTCCGGTCAGGTTCTTAAACTTCGAAGCTGCCACCGATGAAGTGTCTTATGTGGCGCAAAAGATAAAAGAGCTCCACGAAGCGGGCGCGGGCGAGACTGATTGGTCGGATTTCGCGATTCTCGTGCGCGCGAACGATACGGCCGAAGCTTATGTGAAAGAATTGGCTCGCCAGAATATTCCGAATCAATTCATGTCTTGGCGCGGTCTCTATTATAAGCCGATCATTCTCGACATCCTGGCTTTTTTTCGGCTCTTGGATAATTATCATGAATCAGCCGCCCTTTTCCGCGTCTTGAATATGGAGATTTTTAAAGTGGCTCATCTCGACTTGGTGAATATCAATAAAATGGCGGCGCGCAAGGTCTGGTCTTTATATGAAGCCTTGAAGAATATCAATGCTATTCCCAACGTCAGTCCGGAGAGCGTCAAGAATATCAATAAGCTGCTGGCGCTGATTGAGGAATTCTCGAAAATGGCGGCGACGGCTAAACCGACGAAGATATTCTTGCGCTTCGCTTATGATTCCGGGCTATTGGCCGATCTAGACCATGATCGCGATTTGGAATTATTCTCGTTCTTGAACCAGCTTTATCGGAAGATCAAGCAGATGGAAGAGACCGAGCCGGATCTGCGCTTGGGAGAATTCCTGGCCGCGATAAATCTGGAGCTTGATGCGGGCGAGACCGGATCATTGAAGCTTGATTTCGCCGATAGCGACGTGGTCAAGATCATGACCGTCCACGGTGCCAAGGGCTTGGAGTTCAAATATGTTTTCATGGTCAATCTGGTCGATAAGAAATTCCCGACGATCGCGCGCAGCGAGAAGATAGCGATTCCGGATGCGCTGGTCCGGGAGAAATTGACGGATACCGCTGATGCGCATATAGAAGAAGAACGGCGTTTGTTCTACGTGGCGGCGACGAGAGCCAAGGATGAATTATATCTGACCGGAGCTAAGGATTACGGCGGCGCGCGCGAGAAAAAACCGTCACGCTTTATTTCCGAGATGGGACTCGCCAGCGAGATTGGGCCGGAATTGGCTTTGAGCGAAAAGAATGAATTCTTGCGCGATTTGCATTACCTCAATGCTCGCGAACTGGCCGTTGCCGAGAAGAGCGCGGCTGAGAAATATTCGTTGCCGGATAAATTTTCTTTCTCGCAGCTAGCGGCTTATTTGACTTGTCCGCTGCAATATAAATACGCTTTTATTCTGAAAGTGCCGGCTTCGACCGATAAGGCTTCGCTTATCTTCGGGCGCGTCCTGCATAATACTTTATATAATTTCTTATTGCCGCTTTTGAGCGAACGGAAAGTCCTGCAAGGCGATCTGTTCGCCGGTCTGGAAACGGCCGCCGGCAAAGCCGCGAAGAAGAAGGAGGAAGACGGCCTGCTGAGCGAGAAGAGGCTGATGGAATTATATGCGGAATTTTGGCAGGCGGACGGCTATGCTTCGAAAGAAGAACGGGAGAAATATAAGATCAAGGGCCGCGAGGCTTTGAAGAAATTCTTGGCGGCTTATAAATCGGAGGCGGCTCACGAAATACTATTCCTGGAAAAGAAATTTTCTTTCAAGATCGGTTCGGATGTCATTAAGGGCGCGATCGATCGCGTCGATAAGCTCGCCGACGGAACTCTGGAAATCGTCGATTATAAGACCGGCAAGAACAAAGAGAAATTGGAATTCAAGGATAAGCGCCAGCTGATCCTGTATCAGTTATTCTTAGAGGAATTTTTGGGTGTCAAAGTCAGCCTTCTCAGCTATTATTATCTGGAGAGCGGCGAGAAGAGATCGTTCGTCGCGTCTGAGAAAGATATCACGAAAGTGCGCACGGAAATATTGGCGGAGATCGCGGCCATCAAGAAGCGCGACTTTACACCGACGCCATCAATAATGTGCCAGTTCTGCGATTTTAATTCTATCTGCGAGTTCAGAGAAGTTTAATTATCCAACTATATGCCTAACAACACCGCCGATCGCTTAATCAGCCCGATAGAACGCCAAGGAGACGAGGCGCTCGATCTTTCGTTGCGTCCGAAATCATTGAAAGATTATGTCGGGCAGGAAAGGATCAAGGAAAATCTTGGGATAACAATCGCGGCCGCGAAGAAGCGCGGCGAACCCATTGAGCATATTTTGTTATATGGCGCTCCGGGACTAGGGAAGACAACTTTGGCGCATGTTATCGCTAATGAAATCGGCGCGAATATCCGGGTGACTTCCGGCCCGGCAATCGAGAAGAGCGGCGACCTGGCCGCGATCCTTTCTAATCTGGAAGCCGGTGATATCCTGTTCATCGACGAGATTCATCGCTTGCCGAAAGCGGTCGAGGAAATCCTATATCCGGCCATGGAAGATTATGCGCTTGATATCGTCATGGGGAAAGGCCCGAGCGCGCGGACTCTGCGCCTGGATTTGCCGAAGTTCACGATTATCGGCGCCACGACTTTGGCTAGCTTATTGTCGGCGCCCCTGCGCGATCGTTTCGGCGTCACGCATCATCTTAATTTTTATGAGACTGGCGATATCGAAAAGATTATCGGGCGCAGCGCCGGCATTTTAGGCGTCGACATGGATGTCGATGCTCGCCGCGAGATCGCGCAGCGCAGCCGGCGGACGCCGCGTATCGCTAATCGTCTCTTGAAACGGGTGCGCGATTATTGTGAAGTGAAGGGCGACGGCAAAGTTTCTTTGAAAGACAGTCTTGGCGCCTTCAAGATGCTGGAGGTCGATGAGCTCGGTTTAGATCTTGTTGATCGCCGGATACTCGAGACCATCATTAATAAATTCAAAGGCGGCCCGGTCGGTTTGAATACGTTGGCAGCGGCTAGCGGCGAAGAGATTGATACCATCGAGAATATCTATGAGCCTTATCTGATGCAGCTCGGGTTTTTAGATCGTTCGCCGCGCGGCCGCGTCGTTACGGCTTTAGGCTATCAGCACCTCGGACTGAAAGAGCCGGGGACGGGAAAACTTATTTAACTATGCTTAAGACTTCCGATTTTGATTATCATTTGCCGAGCGAACTTATCGCCCAGAAGCCGGCCAGACCGCGAGACCACTCGCGGCTTTTGTTGCTGGATAAAGAAAACGGCGCAATCAGCCACCATCATTTTTTTGAGATTATCGATTATCTGGAGAAAGGCGACGTTTTGGTTTTAAATAACTCTAAAGTATTCCCGGCGCGCCTGCTCGGCCATAAAGCAGAAACTGGCGGCGCGATAGAAATTTTTTTGCATAAGAAGGCTGGGGAGAAGGAATGGGAGTGTCTGGTCGGCGGAAGAGTCAAAGAAGGTCTGGAGATCAAATTTCCTAAAGGCCTCTTAGCCGCGACTATCATGAAAAATAATAATGACGGCACCTGGCAAGTGGAATTTAATTTAGCCGGCGCTAAATTTTGGCAAGCGATCGAGCGTGTCGGTCTCGTTCCGCTTCCGCCTTATATCAAGCGCGATAAGAAGACGGCGAGCG
This sequence comes from uncultured Gammaproteobacteria bacterium, assembly GCA_964517325.1. Lineage (GTDB taxonomy): Bacteria > Patescibacteriota > Patescibacteriia > Patescibacteriales > UBA12465 > UBA12465. Next base: position 17,665 of record CAZFBV010000006.1, read on the forward strand.
ATAAGAATAATTATCAGACGGTCTTCGCTGATCCGCATAAAATCGGTTCGGCGGCCGCGCCGACTGCCGGACTCCATTTTACGAAGAACCTGTTGAAGAAAATAAGAGCCAAGGGCGTAAAGATAGTGACAGTGACTTTGCATGTCGGGCTCGGCACTTTTGCGCCGGTCAAGACTGAGCTCATCAAGGAGCATAAGATGCACAGTGAATATGCCGAGATCAGCGCGCAAGCCGCGAAAGATATCTTGACCGCGAAAAAGAACGGCGGGCGGGTAATCGCCGTCGGCACGACTAGCTGCCGCACTTTGGAATCGGCCGATTGGGGGAAGTTCATTGCCCAGTTCGAGGGAGGAGCTATGGAGCCTCAAGCTTTCTGGACCGAAATATTCATCTATCCCGGGTATAAGTTCAAGATCGTCGATGCTCTCATTACTAATTTCCATCTGCCTAAGTCGACCCTCTTGATGCTTGTGAGCGCTTTAGCCGGCAAGAAGCCTATTGACGAGGCTTATCGTCAAGCCGTTTCTGGCCGTTATCGCTTCTTCAGTTATGGCGATGCCATGTTTATTTACTGAACTTTAGGGAAAATAACCGATTTGATTTATTCGTGATTTTCTGATATAGTGAAGCTTGATTATCTCGTTTTATTTATATTTTTTTTCGATATGAAAAAGTTTTTTTTGTTCGTCTGGGAGATTACGAAAGTAGTAGCCATCTCATTAGCGATAATCCTGCCGGTCAGGTATTTTTTAATTCAGCCTTTCTATGTCAAAGGAGCTTCTATGGAGCCTAATTTCCATGATCATGAATATTTGATCATCGATGAGCTCACTTATCGTTTCGAAGCTCCCGAGCGCGGCCAGGTCATTGTTTTCCGTTATCCGCGCAATCCGCAGGAATATTTCATCAAGCGCATTATCGGCTTGCCGGGTGAGCAGGTTCAGATCAAGGATGGCCAGGTCATCATCTTCAATGAAGCTCATCCGGAAGGATTCGCTATCAACGAGAAATATCTGTCCGGCGAACTGATCACTTTTGACTCCAGCGAGACAAAAGTAACTGTCGGCCCTGATGAATATTTCGTTCTCGGAGATAACCGCAGCGCTTCTAAGGATTCACGCAGCTTCGGTCCGGTCAGCAAGAGTTTTATTACCGGGAAAGTCTTGTTCCGCGGCTGGCCTTTGAATGAGATCACGGTTTTCGATAATAATTATTGGCCTCAATATAATAATTAAATTTTATGCCTAGAAGAAAGAAGGGCGCGCCCGAAGCGGCCAAGAAGATCGAACGCCGGAGCGAGAAGACTCCGAACCGCCTTCTGGGAATGAAGGATTGGGTCGGATCAGAGTGCCGTTATTTTGATTTTGTCGTCGCCAAGGCTAATGAGTTCGCGAAGATCTATAGCTTCACGCCAATCAAGACTCCGATCATGGAAAGCCTTGATCTATATAAGAAATCCACGCGCCATAACGCCGAAAGAGAATTTTATTCTGTCGAGGGAGAGAAAAGCGAAAAGATGGTCTTGCGTCCGGAGATAACCCAAGGCGTCATCCGCGCCTATTTGGAAAATAACCTCGGAGAATCAGGATTGCCGGCGAGATTATTTTCACTCGGGCCGATCTTCCGTCACGAAAAACTGCAGACTGGCCATTATCGCGAATCTACCCAGATGAATCTGGAGATTATCGGCGAAGACAAGCCGCTGGCTGAGGCCTTGCTGATTACGGTCGCCCATAATTTTTTTGCGGAACTGGGAATTAAGACTCAAGTTCAGATAAATAGCATCGGTACGTCCGAATGCCGCCGGGAATATTGCAATAAGCTCCTGGCTTTCTATAAGGAAAGAGGCCGCCGTTCCAAACTTTGTAATTCCTGTAAGAATAACTTGGGCAAGAATTGCCTGAGCCTATTAGATTGTACCGAAGAAGCTTGCGTCAAGGCGCGCGAGGAAGCGCCGCAGATAGCGGATTATTTATCCGCCGAAAGCCGCGAGCATTTTACCAAGACTTTAGAATTCTTGGATGAATTGAACATCAACTATAACTTCAATCCTTATCTCGTCCGCGGTTTGAATTATTATAATGATACCGTCTTTGAATTCTGGCCGATCAATGAAGATGGCTCTATCTTGGGCAAGATCGCTCTCGGCGGCGGCGGCCGTTATGATTCGTTAGTAGAAAATCTAGGCGGGGCCTCGGCCCCGGCTATCGGTTTAGCCATCGGAATCGAAAGAACCTTAGCCAAGATCAAGGACAAGCAGCTCTTGATTAATAAACAGGAAGAAGATATAGTGTTTATTGCGCAATTAGGCGATCAGGCTAAACTCAAATCTTTGCAATTATTCGAGGATTTGCGTAATGCCGGTTTCAATGTCCGCCAATCTTTCGCTTCCGACAGCTTGAGAACGCAGTTAGAAGAAGCGACGGCGATGCAGGCTAAAACTAGCTTGATATTAGGTAAAAAAGAGATAATGGACGGAACCATCCTAATGCGTGATATGGATTCCGGGGCGCAAGAAACCGTCGTTTTCAAGAAGATCAAGGAAAGATTGTCTAAAAAAGATAAATTAATCGAAAAAAGATTAAATAATAGAAAGGAAGGTGGACTTTATGGCGGACTTTAAGAGAAAGCCAGGTGAAAGTTTTGAAAGTTTCTTGAGGAAATTCAAGAAAGGCTTGAAAAATAGCAAGCGTTTGGAAAAAGCGCGTTCAAAACAGCACCTGGAACCTAAAAAAACCAAGCAGAAGCAGAAAAAGCACGCATTAATCGGGCTAGATTTGCGTAAGAAAAACGAATATTTGCGCAAGATCGGCAAACTACCGGAAAGCAATATGCGTCCGTAATTGCCTGTTGTATCGTATATAAAGAGGCCGTCTCTCGTGAGACGGCCTCTTTGGTTTTGTTATTTTATTCCCGGGATGAATCTCTTGATGTTCTCCAGCGTCGTTTTTTTGGCGTATTGCTTAATGCGGTCGCGGGCGCGCTTAGTCTTGACGAACTTGAGCCAGTCGCGATTAGGATGAGGGCGGTTCTTTTCCGTCAGTATCTCAACGAAATCGCCGTTCTTCAATTCCTGGTCAAGCTTGCTCAGCTTGTCATTGACGATGACGCCGCTGGCCTTATTGCCGATATTCGTATGGACAGCATAGGCGAAATCGATCGGCGTCGATCCTTCCGGCAGTTCGAAGACGTCGCCTTTGGGCGAGAAGACGAAGATGCGGTCGCGAAAGATATCAAGCTTAATCTTCTTGACGAACTCATTGGTATTTGTGATCTCTTTCTGGATCTCGATGATCTCGTCTACCCAAGTCGGGGCTTTATAAGCCAAGTGGCCGCGCTGATTCTTATAATACCAATGGGCGGCTAAGCCGTAGATGCTTTCTTCGTGCATCTCTTGCGTCCTGATTTGGAATTCAGTCGCTTTTCCTTCCGGGCCTAAGATAGTAGTGTGCAGCGAACGATAACCGTTAGGTTTCGGCACGGCAATATAATCTTTAAAGCGATTAGGCTTCGGTTTCCAGAGAGTATGAATGATGCCTAGAGTCTTATAGCAGTCATCAATCGTCGGTACGATGATACGCAGAGCGAAAACATCGTATATTTCATCGAATTTACGGTCTTTTTCTTGCATTTTCCGGTAGATGCTATAGAGATGCTTGAAGCGGACTTCAATATCGTATTTTTTTAATCCGGCTTCTTCCAGTTTCGGCGTCAGGATGCTCTTGATATTATGGAAGAAGCGATTTCTTTCGACTTTCTTCTCGACTTCATATTTATATTCCAGCTCATGATATTTTTCCGGGTATAAGACCTTGAAGCAGATATCTTCCATCTGCCATTTCAAGCGCCCTATTCCTAAGAGGCCGGCGATAGGAGCGTATATTTCCAGAGTTTCGCGGGCGATCCTTTTCTGTTTTTCCGGCGGGAGATTTTCTAAGGTGCGCAGGTTATTCAGGCGATCGCAGAATTTTATGAAGATTACTCTTAAGTCGCTGGCCATCGCCAAGAACATTTTTTTCAAATTTTCGCGATAGCGCTCGATGCCGCGGTATTTTATTTTTCCAAGCTTGGTGACGCCCTCGACTAAAGTCGCTATTTCCGGACCGAAAAGTATCTTGACGTCTTCTAAAGTCCTTTCTGTGTCCTCGGGAACGTCGTGCAAGAGGCCGGCAGCGACCGTCGCCAGGTCGGCTTTTATCTCCGCCAGCATAAAAGCGGTATGGAGCGGGTGCTGGATATACGGCTCGCCGTTCTTGCGGAGCTGCCCTTTATGGGCGTCATTAGCAAAATCGAACGCTAAAGACAAGACGGAAGTGTCCTCTTCGGGGTGGTTTTCGCGGAATTTTTTTATTATCCGTTCGATTGTCATATTAGCTCAGTTCTCGGCTTAATAGCCCTTTTTTATTTCAGTCGTTTATGTTATAATGGAAGCATCGCAATTATACCATAACGAACGCCAGTTTAAAAATTTTTATCCCTTTAAACAATGGCTAAAAAAATTAAAATAATAGGCTTATCCTTAAGCTTTTTGGTAATGCTTTTAGCAGCCGGTTTTTTATTATCGGTTGGTTCTGCGTCGGCTCAAGATTTGGGAATTAATCAGGTCAATACCGGCTTGGCTGGCTCTTTAAGTTCAACCGACCCGAGAGTGATTATTGGACGTATTATCCAGTGGGCCTTAGGCTTCCTGGGCGTTATTGCTATTTCTTTGATAATGTATGCCGGTTTCTTATGGACGACCTCCGGCGGCGAAGAAGAGAAGATATCCCAGGCCAAGAAAATCCTAAAGAACGCGGCCATCGGTTTGGCGATCATCTTATCTTCTTGGGGCATCACGACTTTTATTCTTTCTCGTCTTTTGACCGCGACCGGAGCTAATGTCGGCGATACAGGCAATGGAACTCGCGCCGCTTCTCTGAATTCCGGCGTCGGCTCTATCGGTGCCTGTACTATTGCGAGCACTTATCCGGAGAACGGCCAGACCGACGTGCCGCGCAACACTTCGATAATGATCACCTTCAAAGAAGATCTGCAATTGAACTCTGTCTGCGTGAACGGCGCCGGCGCTGCCTGTGCTTGCGATTCCGGAGATTGCAATAAGATAAATCCTTTAGCTATCCGCCTTTATAAGACTGAATTCGGCGATGCTTGTTCAGATTCTTCCTGCCCGAGCTCTAACGCTAATGTCACTGATGTGATCGCCAGCGTCAGCGGCGCCAGCAGGACCCTGGTCTTGATGCCGTCTAGCCCGCTCGGTTCGACCGACAGCAACACCGCTTATTCTATCAAGCTGACTAATCAGATAAAGAAGACGGACGGGTCTTCGATGTTTAAGAATTGCAATTCAGATTTTGCGCAATGGGATTTCACTATCAATACTAATTTAGACTTGACTCCGCCCATAGTCGCTCCGGCCGGAATTTTTCCGTTGCCGGATAATCAGAAGGATCTTTATAAAGTTGTGACCCCGGCTACGGCCGCTGCCGGTGCGGTTACTGTTTCCGCTTGCCCGAATACTTATGCGGCTGCCAGCGTGAATAGCATCACTCCTAATACTGCCAGCGTAACCCTTGATTATCATGGCGGCTTAGCTAATTTTAAAGTCATGGTTCCGGCTGATGCGCCTGACAAGGCTCAGCTATTCGATTCTTCCAATAATCTTTTAGGCATAGCCGATTTTAGCGCGACAGGCGAGGCGGTCTTCGCTGATTTTCTGACTCTGACGGCGGCTAGCCATCCGGCCGGCAGCTTATGGACCATCTCTATCACTCCCGAAAGATTGGCTGATACGCTGACCGTTAACGATACCGTCTACACTTTCGCCGCTACGGGTGAAAATAATAATATCACCGTGCCCGCTACTTGCAATGTCAATACTCAGGCTGCGAATATACAAGCGAAACTAAGCGGCCAAGCCGATATCGATGTCAGTCTCAGCGGTGCGACTGTCGGCTTGAGCGCGAAAGTCGCCGGTACGGCCGGGAATAATATCGCCGTAACGACGACTAATACCGACGCCTTGTCCGTGCGCGCTTTATCCGGCGGTAAAGACCGCCAGGAATTGAGTCAGTCCAAGGATAAGCAGGATCGGCCGATGAATTCCGCTATCCAGATAAATTTCAATGAAGCGATCAACCCGGTAACTGTTTCCGGTTCGGCGAGCGAGGTCGCTAATTATATCAGAGTGGTCAATGCTAACGCTTCCAGCTCTTTAGCCGGCGTAGCTTGCAGCCGCGATTCTGATTGCCGGTCTTATAAATGCCAGAACAGCGCTTGCGTCGGTTCTTATCTGGGAGGTAATTTCAAAGTTAGTAACGGCTACAAGACTTTGGAATTCATTTCTGACGTTAAATGCGGCGTTAACGGCTGCGGTGAAGAGATTTATTGCTTGCCGGCTAACAGCCATCTTTCTTTAGAGTTGATGGCGGCTAACTTGAAAGCCTGCACGTCCGATACCGATTGCGCGGCCTTCGCTCCTTTCAAGACTTGCGGCACGACCGCTTTGGGCTATCGCACTTGCCAGGATTCCGAGGGGCATAATTACCCGACCGCTAACCTGAATAATCTTGACGGCATCGTCGATGCGGCCATAAATTCTTTCGATGGCGCCCGCAATACCTATTCTGACGGCCCTTTGTATTTTTATGATGAGAATTCGACGGCAACTTCGACCGCCGCTAACATGGATAATTATAAATGGTCTTTCTATATTAACGATCAGATCATGACGACTCCGCCTCAAATAACTTCGATCACTCCGACCCAGGGGCAGAGCGGCATAAGCTTAGCGGATCCGATCACTATAAATTTCAATACGTTGATGTTAAATAGCACGCTCGATACCGGCAGCGTCATGGTCGCTAACGGATCTTCTACTTTCGAGCATAAATTAATCAATCTCCGCTCCTCTTCGCCGAGCGCGCTAGGCTATTGGATCTTGAGTGAAAATAAGGATGTCGCGCCTCTGGACGGGGAACCGGATCTGACTGTCGCTAAGATTTTCCATTCTCCTTTCGCAGAATCTTTAACCTTCAAGGCTCAGGTCGGTTCCGGCGTCAAAGATATTTATCAGAATTGCTATAAGCCGAGCATCGGCCCGGGCTGCGCCGCTACTGCCGAACAGCCTTCTTGCTGTTTCGGTTCTCTGACGAGCGTTTTGGGTTCTGACGGCAATTGCCAATAAATTAAAATTTTGTGAATAAAAAAGCAGCGAAAAATTTATTAGTTTTTTCTCTCCTAAGTTTCGGCTTATTGGCGGCTAATTTCGTTTTGGCTCAGAATCTGGGCACTAATGAAGTCAGCACCGGCTTAGCCGGATCGTTGAGCTCGACTGATCCGCGTACCATTATCGGCCGGATAATCAATATCGCTTTAGGCTTCTTGGGCGTCATCGCCGTCGGATTGACTATCTACGCCGGTTTTCTATGGATGACTTCGAACGGCGACGAAGAAAAAGTTGGGACGGCTAAAAAAGTCTTGCGCAATAGCCTTATCGGCTTGGTGATCATCTTATCATCTTGGGCAATCGCTACCTTCATCATTTCTCGCTTGAGCGGCGCGGTTAACGGAACGAATGGCAGTTGTATCGATGGCGAGAGCATGTCTTGCGGCTGCGGCGGCGCCATGGTCTGCAGCGGCGGATCTTTCGGTTCCTGCGTCGGCTCTGATTGCAGCGGCGGTACAAGCAATGCTCCGACTAGCTGCGATTCCAGCACTCTGCCGGCTTGCCAAGCGGCTGCTCAGATCTGCGCCTCGACCGATTATTGCGATGCCGACGATTGCGGCTGCAAGGCGAAAGGAAATCTAGGCGATCCTTGCGATAGCGATCTGACCAATGCTTCTTGTGATGCCGATAATAACCGTTGTTCAGAATATCTGACCTGCAACCCCTCTTCTTGCACTTGCTACGGCCCCCCGGTGATTACCGCTATCAGTCCTGTCGGCGGTTTCTGCGATAGCAATCCTAACCAGACTTGCACTGTCGATACGGATTGCGCGACAACTTGCAATCAGACGGCTCCTAATGGCGCGGCCGGGAATTTTATTACTGTTATCGGCAAGAATTTTGGCATCTATTCGGCGACTTCCAGCCGAGTAATCTTCGAAGGCAACGGCAGCCCGCGCGACGGCCAGAAACCGGTAGAACTTAATTCCGCCTGCGTTGATACTTGGCGCGATAACGAAATCGTCATTGCTGTTCCGAGCGGCGTTTCTACCGGCGATATCAAAGTCATTAATGCTGATAATCTTGAAGACACGACTAATAATTCATACGGCCCGGCTATCCCGGATTTTCAGGCGAATAATATCGCCCGTCCCGGCTTGTGTTATCTGAATCCCAATCGAGGCGCTTTAAGCTCGCAGATCGGCTATCAGGGAATAAATTTATATTCCGGAAATGCTTATTTCGGCAGCTATCAGAGCAATGTCAAAGCTTTAAGCTCTGTTTTTAATAATGCCGCCGGTTTGACCGGGACTTCCACGATTCCGAATATCAAATCCGGCGAATCCGGCAGCTTCGTCCAAAATAATATCAACGGCCACCAGGAAAAGAGCAATTATTTGAGTTTCACTAAAGAATCAGAACCGGGCGAAGGTCCTTTCATCTCTTCATTCGCTCCGACCGAAGGCAATGCCGGGCAATATGTGACTATCAGAGGCAACGGTTTCGGCGGCGCGCGCGGCACTTCGCAGGTTTTTTTCGGCAATACCGAAGCTGCTTATGATTTTCCGGACATGTGCCTTAATTCGGTCTGGAAAGATAATCAGATCATCGTTAAGGTTCCGGCCGGATTGGCTGATGGCTACCAGGTCATCAAGGTAGTCAAAGGCACGACGACGCTTGATACGCAGAAACTTAATCCTAACACTTTCCATTCCGATAAGAATCTGGACCTGTCTACCAGCTTATGCAAGATCGATCCGGAATTCGGTCCGGTCGCTACCCCGGTCACTCTCTGGGGAGAATATTTCGGTACGCTTAATAGCGAAGGGCTGATTCATTTTAATTATCAAAAGTCAGCTACCGGAACTATCGCGAGAGACGGCCGTGCCGATACTATCAAGACTGTCGTTCCGGTCGGTGCGATCACCGGGCCGGTCAGAGTCGTTAAGAAGAGCCAATGGGGCAATGAATTGAACTTCGCTATCGGCGAATGCGCCGCTGATTCCGATTGCGGTACTCAAGTCTGTTGCCCGCAGAATACTTATAAGAAAGGACGCTGCGTCAATACTCTCGCGGATTGTTTCATAAATATTCCAACCTCTGTCTTCGAATGGAGTTTCAGCAGCGGTTTTGGCACCTCTACTCCTAATCCTTATGCCTATAGCTGTTCCGGCTTAGCTTCATATTTCGGTTCCTGCCAGACAGGCTCGACTTGTCCGAATGTTCCCGGCACTTGTTCTCCTTATGCCGGCGGCGGAACCAGGATCGTCGGCACTTGCGACTATACTTGCGCGACGGTCGCGGGTTGCGGCGAGTTAGGTTCCAATAATTGCACTTATGATGCGGCGACCGATAAATGCTTGAAGAATGGTACGGGTTCGACTTGCGATTTAAGTTCTGCTTTAAAACTCGACGGGAAAGATTATTCCGCTGTTTGCAATAAGGATAAGCATTGGGAAATAAATACTCCGTCATCTTGTCCGATCGGACAGTCCGGAGACAATTGGACTAGGGCGAGCGGCAATCGCTGCGTTAATCTGAACTCCAATTGTTCTATCTGTTCGTCTGAGTTCGCTTGTGAAGATGTTTCCGGAACCGGCCGTTGTGTTTCTAAGAAAATCTGTCCGAGCGGCGCGACTTGTTCTGATAATCCTAACGCCGGTGAAGCCGATAATTGCGTCGTTCCCGATCAGCCGACTTGCGATTGCTGCTGTACTATCGGCCAAGATGCGCGCGATTGTTGCGCTCCTCTGACCTGCCAAGGAACTTGCGGTTCGGACACCGGCAAGACTAGCGGCGCGACTTTAGGAAGCTGCGGCGGCTGCGCTGCTGTCGGCACGACTGCGGCTGAACATGACGCGGCTTGTAATTGCACCGGCCATGAAGGCCAATTCTGCAGCACCGATAATCCCGCTTTCCCGACCGGCGTCTGCACCGATTGTTCTAATCTGAGCGCCTCAGACTGCACTGACCATAGCAATGCTTGCTGTTTAGATTCCAAGAAGACAGCGACTACGACTGACGACATCTGCCGCGGCGGCAATGGCTTGCTGATTTCCTCGACTCCAGGCAATGCCAATTACGGCTATTGCGCTTATTATGATTGTTCGGCCGCTGATCCTAACCAATGCGCTTCTTCTACTCCGGTTAAGATCGGAAATTATCCGAGTTTGAGCGCTTGTGCCAGCGATTGCGCCAATTCGAATCCGTGCACCGGCCTGGATTTTACAGCCTGCCAAGGAAATTCTCGCTGTTGTTTCGATTCTAAGAATACTGCTGTTACTACTGATGATGCCTGCTCTCTAGGCACGCCGATTTCCGGCGGCGCCGATGCCGGCTATTGTTCTTATTATAATTGCGAGACAGCTTCTTCGACGAGCGGCAATATCTGCGCCAGCACGACGCCGGCGCGGCTGGGAACTTTCAATAATTTAGCTTCTTGCAGCAAGATTTGCGCCAATCCTCCGGTTGGTCCCGGATTGTATTGCGCCGGCAAAGCCACCTCGACTTGTTCGACTGATACTTGTACTTTTGAGGGCTTCGGCTGTTTCTCGCCGAGCGGAATTTTAGGTTCTCAGGAAACAGATTGCGGCACTTGCTGCTGCCAGCCGGTCGGAGTCAATGGAAATACGATCGATGCTTGCGCAGCCGTGAATCCTAAATTGCAATGTTTGGCCGGTAAAGGCAATTGTTCCGGCGCTAGCCGCGGTTTATGCTGCGGCTGTTCCAGCGATAATGAATGCGGCTCTCCGGAGACTGTCGGCTGCGGCATCGATACTTGCTGCGAGGCTCGTCCGACGATAACTAAGACCGCACCGGCTCACATGCAGGAAGATATCTGCCGCAATGCCGTAGTGAAGATTGATTTTGACCGTCCGATGGATGCGGGCAGTCTAGCTGATAATATTATATTATTAGAAGAACGGGCTTATGGAGATGGCGTCTGTCCAGCCGGAACTTTCGTGGCCGAAGCGGATTCCGTCGCTAACTTATTAGCGCATAAGAATCAAGGATTATTGGCGCGCTTGATCAACGGACTGGAAAATAAATGGAAAGAGATCGCTAAGCATTTTTCAGGAATGGCTTTAGCTGATACGCCTAATCAGGATAATCTTTATTGCGCCATACCAGGGACGATCGCTGGAGAGGTTAGCGGCGAGACGAGCTCAGTTACTTTCGCACCCAAGAAATTATTGACCGCTGCCGCTAATTATTACCTGATAGTACTCGGCGATGAGAAGCTTAATAGCCAATCCGGCGTTTTGAGCGCTGCGGGCATCGGCTTCAACGGCTTAGGCTATCTTGATAAAGATACCGGCGCTTATATAGACGGTTCGAATATCAAATTTAATAATAAAAGCTATATTGATTCCCAGATAATCAAGTTCTCGACTTTATCCGACCAGGGGCCGATGGCCGGGATTTGCGCTATCGATTATGTTAAGACGTCTCCGGCTTCTTATTTGTTCAATACTACCGATAACGGCCTGAATGAGAACGATGTTAATCCGAGCGATAAAACTTTCGATACGGTCGTCGATAAGGATAAGGTTTTTACAGCTCAAGCTTATAGCAGCGGCAATCAGCCGATCCAGCCGACAACCGGATATTTCTGGACTTGGAATTTCCAGGTCAATAATACCGCCGTCGCCGCCATCGGCTCAGTTTCCGGATTAGCGAAGAATAAGGCTTTTGTGTCTGCGATCAGCGGCGTGACTGACGCGGAGACGCAAGTCAAAGCGACCGTCAACATGAGCAATTTTACCTCCGGTTCTTGCCAGAGCGGCAATTGCGTTTGTACCGATGAAACCTGTTCTAATAATTGCTGCAACGCTTATTCGGGCGGCAATGGCTATAATGATTCGGCTGACATCTATGTCTTCTCGTGCCAGAATCCGTGGCCGCCGGTCGCCAATAACGGTTTATGGTCTCCTTGGGCGGATAATTGCACTAATTCCATAGGCGGCGCTTGCGCTAACTATAATTATAAATTCTATTATTGCCGCGACGCGGGTACTTCCGGGACTTTAGATGATTTGCCGGCGATAATAAACCAAGCTGTCATCCGCGGCCAGAGCTCTGGCGCCGGCAATTTTGTCTGCAGCGCCGATCGCAGCGTCTGTTCATTGGGTCAGACTATTTGCGGCACCGACAAAAACGGCGACGGATCTCCTGACGGCTTATGCATCTGGAACGTCTTGAAAGAATCTTATTTTTTCCGCGAAGCTCAGACTTCCGGCGGTTCAATTTCTAGTGCGACCGATCTTCAGACCGGCGGCGCCGTGACTATTTCCTGGACTTCAGCCGCCAGCCAGATAAGTTCCTATAAGATTTATTATCTGAAATCTAACAAGGGAACTATGCTGGAGAAGGCGGTCAATCTCAGTTCTTGCACCCTCGTCTCTTATCAATCGGATCATGTCGGCGATGTCTATAATTGCAGCGCGACCGTCACGGGCCTGGCCAACGACGTTCCTTATGTCTTCAAAGTCAGCGTGATTTCTAATAATAAAGTCGAAAGCCAGTTATCGGCGGAAAAGAGCGTGACCCCGACCGACAAGACGCCTCCGGCCGCGCCTGGCAGCATCAAAGTTAATATCTCGACCACGACTATCGCGTTCAGCTGGGCCACTTCCTCGGATGCTGTCTTCTATCGCCTCTATCACGGAGTAAAATCCGGAGCCTACGGAGAATCTTTCGATTCCGCCAATGGCGCTTCAGGTTTGTCTTTTGACGCCGGCCAATTCAAACTTGATAGCGATTATTTTGCCGTAACCGCTCTTGATCAATATAAGAATGAAAGCGCCAAATCGCGAGAATTATCCTGCAACGGCGGCCAATGCGTTCTGAAATAATGTTCCCGGGGAGCCTGATCGTTCCTAAGGTTTACTAGTTTCGTTAATATATGACAAAAAAATATAAATTTTTGCTTCTCGGAGCAGCCGTCATCGTTGTTTTGTCTTTAGCTGCCGTCAGGCATTCTCAAGCACAGACTTCGTCTGCGGCGGCTGATGCGACCGATGCTATCGCCGTGCGTGTTATTCCGAACCCTAATCATTATAGCATCGTCCGCTGGTATGAAAGCCAAGGTTTTTCCGGTGCGCCGCAAGCGCTGACCGTCGACGGTTATGAGGCGATCAGGGATGGTCGGACCGTTTATGTCAATGCCGCCAATGTCGACCCTAGCTCCCGGACCATCTATACCAATATTTATCTGATCTCCTATAATCAGGATTCTACTTCCAAGACGGTCGATATCTTGGGCCAGATAGTCGCCCATTGGAAATTCAATAATAACATAACGGAAAGCACCAGCCCGGTTCCGGATTGTTCTATTTCCGCTGCGGCCTGTAATTTGGATACGGATTGCGCTTCCGATCAATACTGCGCTACTTCTTCGGCTGGCATCGCTTCCAGTTCTTGCTTATTAAAAACGCCTAAGAACTGCTTGGTGGATACCGACTGCCCGAGCGGTTTGTTTTGTAATAGCATCAAATCCAGAGTCACCCGCGATATCAAGAGAGTCGGGCAAGTGGAGGAATTGAAAGAGGCTTTATATAATTTTAAAAAACATAACAATTACTATCCGCGCCTATCTTCAGGAACATATTTAGCCAATAACAGCCTATCGGTCTGGCCGAGTTGGACGGAATCGCTGTTATCGGAAATAGCCGTCAGTCAGAATCTGGTCGATCCGATCAATCGCTTGGGTGTCTGTCTCGGCTATGATGCCAAGACCTGCTGGAATCCTGATTTGAAAAAATTTGTCTATAGCCCGACAAATACGACTTTAGCTTTACCGGCAGGCAGCTATGCCTTCGCCTATTCGACTGACAGTAACGGCTCCGGCTATAATCTCTGCGCGGTTATGGAAAGCCGCGCCGCTAATCTCGGCTATCATTTTTCGCCGAATGATCCGGCTAGTTCAGCTTGCGTGACCGCGACCGGAATAGTTTCCGGGGGAAATGCTCAGAATACCGGTCCTAAATTAGTGGATCAATTCCTGGTCGGCCAGGCCAATAGGGAATTCAGCGGCTTCTTGAAAGTTGTCGATGCGGAAGATAATCCTTTAACCTGGTCTATCAGCGGCCCTTCTTGGGTGAGCTTGAAAGATACGAGCGATCCGACTCAGAAAAAAGTTTATGCTGCTAATGCTCCCACGCCGGGAACATATAACTTAACCCTGACTGTTTCCGATGGCTTAGGGGGAACTCTCTCTACCACTACTCAGATAACTATCTTAGCCGACGCGCCGCGAATTGAAGCGGCCGACGCCGAATATGTCCTAGATCCGAAAGTGCCTTTCAATTTTAATTTCATCTTTTCCAGCAAGAACCTGCTCACTCCGTCTACGGCTTATTCCGTGATCAAAACTTCCGGGCTGCCAGATGTCTTGAACGGCCTCGGCCTGACTAAAACTTTTACCACGCTATTGAATAACAGTTATAAAGTCATTTATAACGGCATCATCCCGACTATCAATAAATTCTATCAGGATACTAGCGTCAATTATCGGATCGACCTGAAAGATAAGAATGGAGTCGTTTATCCTAAGACTTTTAATATCAAGATCATCGTCGAACAGCCGCAATTGAATTTCGATTGTTTGGCTCAGACGCGCATCAATAATGATTATTCCTGTTTGTTGGGTTCGAAAACTCAAGGAAATCATACTTTATCATACGGAGTTTCTGATTTGCCGCCCGGACTGGCGCTGACCGGGACCAATGATGCCCTCATCTCAGGCCGTCCGACCGTTCTCTCTTCCGGCTATTCGATGAATATCAAGACTAATAATGAATATGGAGCCTCGACTTCTCGGGTTTTCGTTTTGAAGATCAATGATTATTGCGGCGATGGGAAAATACAGACGCCTAATACTGAAGGACATGGCGGCATCCATAATGACGGCTACGAAGATTGCGATGGCACTGCCGGAACCACTTCAAACATATCGACTAGCAGCGCTATCCAGTATGGCTGCCGGACTGAAGTCGGTTCGATAGTCCCTAATCCGATTTTGACCAATACTTATTGCGTTTTCAAATCGCCGATAGACGGCGGCGGCTATTGCGGCGACGGCTATTGCCAGTCCGCCATCTTGCCGACCGGTCCGGAATCGGCCTGCAACTGCGTTAAAGATTGCGGCGAACCCGTCGGCGACCAGTGCGTTTGTAAATATACTTATACAGCTTGGAGCGCTTGTCAGAGCGATCATCTCCAGACCAGAACTATGTTGAGCGCTTTGCCGGGCGGCTGCACCGGAACTCCGGTCACGAGCCAGACTTGTGCCTCTTGCGTTTATGCTTATTCTGCCTGGGGCTCCTGCGGCAGCGATCATTATCAAGCCAGGACTATATTGAGCACTACGCCGAGCGTCTGTTATGGAACTCCGGTGACGAGCCAGCTCTGCGCCTGTAATAATAATGGCATCTGCAACACCAACGAAAATACTCCTTCTTGTCCGGCTGATTGCCCCTGTAATAATAATGGTACCTGCGATGCCAAAGAGAGCCATGCTTATTGTCCGAGCGACTGCCCTCTTACTCTGAATGTTTGTGGCGACGGATTCTGCAAAGGCGACGAGACTGTTGCTACCTGCCCCGATGATTGCTCCGATCCTTGCGCTGTCAATGGTACCAGACTCAAATGTTTGAGCGCCGGTTGCTTCTGGAATGGAGATAGTTGTTCCGATAGCGATACGGGCTCGGATTGCGGCGATGGGATTTGTGATGCTGACACCGGAGAAACAAAACTTTCTTGCGCTGCAGATTGCAATATAATCCCTTCGACTTATTGCGGCGATGGAATCTGCAATGGCACCGAGACTTGTTATAATACTTCTACCGGTTTCGGTTGTTGGGAGGATTGCGATTACTGCGTAATCTCCGGTTGCACTATGTATGATGGTAAGCCGGCTAAGTGCACTTCGCCTTGCGAGTGGGATCCGATCACCAGCAGATGCAATAGCGCCTCAGCCCCTGCCTTTTAGCTCCAATTAAGCCTCAATTAATATGTTAAAAAATAAAAAGAACATTATTATCGCCGGCATAGCCGTCTTAATCCTGATAACGGCGCTTATTCTGACTTTAACTAATCGGAAGCAAGCTGGAATGAGCAATCAGAACGGCAATCCGGTAAACAATACCGTGGCTGAGCCGGAATTCTTGACCGCGCAAGAGAAAGCTTATTTGAATCTGAGCGATAATGTCAGAGCCCAGGTATTGAGCCGCAATGCCAGCGGCGCGCCGGCTGTCTATAAAGTCATCAAGACCGACGCCGATATAATAATTGATTCTGCTAAGATTGCGCCGATTAGCCCGCGTCTCGTGGAAGCGGCGAAATAGCTTAGCGGCCGAATTGGCAAACAACAGGATTTCCGTTATAATAAAGATAATAATAATTTAGCAGCCTATATGTTCAACGATCTAAACAATTCCACTAATCAAAATCGCCAGGTAGTTGACGATATCTTTGCAGAAACCGATAAGCCTCAAGAAGGCGCGGCAACGCCGGCTCCGGCCGCGCCGAGACCGGCTGGAGCGGAAATCGATACCCAGAGGATCGGCTTGGCGGCCACCGACGAATTATCTGAAAACGCTCCCGAGAAGAGAAGCCAGGATAAATTATTCAAGATCATTATCGCCATCATCGCTGTGGCTGTTTTGGGGTTAGGCGGCTATCTAGTATATAGCAAGTTTTTTAATACTGCTCCGGTAGAAACGGGAAATACCGTCGCTACTACGACTAAAAAAACAGACGTGTCTCAGACGGCCGCTCCGGTAGCGACCACGCCGGTCGGTTCCTTCGTGGAGACTGCGGGGACAGTAGCGGCTACGACGACAGAATCTGCGACTACGCCTATCATACCGGGAGTAAATGCCCCGGCCGCAACGACTACCGTTACCGCCACTTCTACGGCAGCGGCCTTAGTCGATTCCGATGGCGACGGCCTGACCGATGCCGAAGAAAGGATAGCCGGTACGAATATCAATATCATTGATACGGATAATGACGGTTTGAGCGATTACGAGGAAGTGAAGATCTATAAGACTAATCCGCTCAGCGCCGATACCGATGGCGACGGCTATTTGGACGGAGCTGAAGTCAAGAGCGGATATAATCCTAACGGCGCCGGCAAGCTTTCAGATGCTGCCAAAGCGACTTCGACCATCAAATAAAGCAAATTATGATAACCGGAAATCTGAACAATAAGCCGCGTCCGCGGACTAGCGCTTTTATCGGTTCCCGGAATTTTCCTCGGGTATCTTTGAGCCTGCATACTATGCCCCAGACTTCTGACAGCCATTTTAAGAAATGGCTCTTTTTAGGACTGCTTATCGTCGGGTTAATGATCATAGTGGCTATCCTATTATTTTGGAAATAAAGATTCATCGCATTTATGCTATTCGGCAAGAAAAAAGAAAAACCAGTCGATACGCCTGAGCCGGAGAACCTGCCTTCCAGTCAGGACATCATCGTTCATAATATGCCGAGCCCATCGAGGTTGAGCGGCAGTTTTTCTGATTCTCAAAAATCGGCTGCCAGCGGTTTTGGCTTGGAGGCCGCTCCGCAGAAGCAGAATTTCAAAACGGTCGGTTTCCTGATCATCGGCGGCGGAATTATCTTTATCGGCATCATAGTCTATCTCAGCTATCGTTTCATTATTTCTCCGACCGCTGGAAATAATCAGGTTGTCCAGCCGGTCGTTAGCGAACAGAAGAAAATTGCCACAACCGTTCCGACCGCGATTATCTCGTCATCAGTCCCGACGACGACTCCCGTGATTATCGCGACTTCCACTTCTGTGGAGATAGCGACTTCGACTAATGCGACGAGCACGCCTATGAATGAAGAGCTGAGCGGACAAGATGGCAGCAACCTGCCGCCCCTGCTCGATAGCGACAACGATGGCCTGATTGATGACGAGGAGGTTCTGTTGGGAACATCGGCGACCTCGACTGATTCCGATGGCGATAAGTATAGCGATTCCGCCGAAATCGCTAAAGGCTACGATCCGGCCGGTCCGAAGAAATTAATCGATAATCCTAATATAGCCAATTATAGCAATAAGACTTTCAATTATAGCGTGCTTTATCCGAAAGCTTGGACCGTAAAATCTTTAGCCGAAGATGCTACTGTTATCTTCATGGCTCCGGAAGATTCTTTGATCCAGATTTCTGTCCAGGATAACCCCGATAAGGCCGGAATATTGGGCTGGTATGAGAGCTCATTTCCGGGTACGACCGCCACTTACGATCAATTATTGAGCGGAAGCGGCTGGGATGGGATCATGGGCACGGACAATCTTAATTTTTACTTGACCGATTCGGCGCATAAGAATATCTATGTGGTTTCTTATATTCCGGCAGTCTCCAACCGGTTGGTTTATCCGAATATCTTCAAGCTGATGATAAATTCACTGATAATAAAGTAATCTTCCGTATATTTGAATATACAAAAAATCCTCGGCCGCACAGCCGAGGATTTTTATTTTAGCCAAGTGATATTATTTATTTTTTCCAAGCACCTTGTCGATGATGCCGTATTTCATAGCTTCATCGGCGCTCATGAAATTATCGCGATCGCTGTCATGTTCGACGGTCGCGATTTTCTGTCCGGTATGCTGAGCCAGGATCTTATTCATCCTGTCTTTTATTTTTAGGATATGTTCGGCTCTGATCTTGATATCCGAGGCTTGGCCTTCGGCTCCGCCCATGACCTGGTGGATCATGACTTCGCTGTTAGGAAGGGCGAATCTCTTGCCCGGCGTGCCGGCGGCCAATAGGACCGAAGCCATGGAAGCGGCTAAGCCGACGCAGATAGTCGAAACGTCGGATTTAATATATTGCATGGTATCGTAAATCGCCATCCCGGCGCTGACAGAGCCGCCCGGAGAATTGATATAGAATTTGATGTCCGCATCCTTATTTTCGGCATCCAGGAACAATAGCTGGGCGATGACGATATTAGCGACATGGTCGTTGATCTCTTCGCCCAGGAAGATTATCCGGTCTTTTAAGAGGCGGGAATAGATATCATAGGCGCGTTCGATCTGGCCGTCTTTCTCGATAACTGTAGGGATTAATGGCATATTTTTAAAATCTAGTTAATTAATGGTAAAATAAATTATAAATAAAAAATGGGTTTTTGTAAAGCCCGTCTCGGCTTGATTTTTTATTCTACCTATTCTAAGATAGAACCAGTTTAAGCTAATATAAAATAAGTATATGTCACTCATCCAAAAATTCTCAAAA
>CAZFBV010000007.1:0-33282 GCA_964517325.1 uncultured Gammaproteobacteria bacterium
TAATATATAATTATTATATACTAACATTTCGGATAATTCAATTTAAAACGGGGAAGGCCCCGCAAAGTTTATGAGCTCTTTTTCCTTGGGTGGCGACAACCTTTTTTTAGGTATCGATATCGGTGATTCGTCATTGAAGATGGTTGAACTTAAGAAAAAGAATCGCCGGATCTATCTTTCCAATTACGCTTTCAGCGAGAATGTCTCGGAGGTCAACTTCATGAAGGTCGATGACGCCAATTATCTGGCGCGAGCGATCAATAAGGTCAGGACAGAAGCTGGTATAACCGCCAAGAAGGTGACAGCCTCGCTTCCGACCTTCGCCGTCTTTTCTTCGATCATCACCGTTAATAACGTCGACAAGAAAGGCATGGTCGAAGCGGTCAACGAAGAGGCGAAGAAAGTCATTCCGTTGCCGTTAGACGAGATGACGCTTGATTGGAAGATTATTCCCGATAAGAATGGCAAGATCCAGACTAAAGGTAATCTCCAGGTATTCTTGACCGGCAGTCCGAAAAAGCTGGTCCGCAAATATATCGATATCTTCAAGGCGGCTAAATTAGAATTAGCGAGCCTGGAGACAGAGACTTTCTCGCTCGTGCGCTCTCTCGTCGGCGACGATAAGTCGACAGTCATGATCGTGGAGATCGGAGCCAATAGCACCGACCTTTTTATCGTCAAGGAGAGCATCCCGGTGCTTAATCGCAGCCTGGCTGTCTGTGCCTCTACGGTTACGCGCGTCTTGGCAGAGAAGCTCGGTTTCTCATACGCCCAGGCGGAACAATTCAAATTTGATCTGAGCGTCACCCTTAATGCCGATACTAACGAAGAGCTGCCGCAGCTTCTGATTAAAACTTTGGAACCGATCGTCACGGAAATGGAATATATGCTGGAGTTCTTCCAGTCGCAGAATAAGGGCAATGTCGAGAAGATCATCCTTTCCGGCGGCGGCGCCCTGCTTCTTAATTTAGCCGATTATCTGTCTAAGCGCTTGAATATCAAGGTCATCATCGGCGATCCTTGGAATCGCGTCCGCTATCCGGAAGAATTGAAGCCGGTGCTTAACGAAGTCGGACCGCGCCTGGCGGTTGCTATCGGCTTGGCGATGCGGGAAATCGAATAAAAAATAAATGTTTTTGCAAAAAGGGAAACTGAATAAGAAAGAAGAGATCAAAAAGCACGAGCTGCAGAATCCGAAAATCTTGGAAGTCAACCTGATTAAGGAGGAAGCGGAGATTTCTTTCGATTGGAACAAGAATCTTCTGGTTCTGGCTCTGGTTTTATTTTTAGCCGGGCTGTTAGTGACTGAAGTCTATTTCGGCTTGAATTGGTGGGAAACGCAGGAAGCGGCCCAGCTTCAGGTCCTGAGCGATAAGGTCGTCAAGCTAGACTCTGAGGCGGCCGCGCTCAAGAAATCGGCGAGCGCCGCCCTGTCTTATAAGGAAAAATCCGCCGTTTTCACCGATCTGCTCAATAATCATATCTACTGGAATAATTTTTTCAGCTGGCTGGAGAAGAATACCCTCAGTTCTGTCCGTTATGAGGGTTTCAGCGGAAGCACGGACGGAACTTATTCTTTGGCGGCGACAGCCGATAGCTATGCCGATATCTCTTGGCAAGTTAAGGCTTTCTTGAACGACCCGTTAGTCCAGCAGGTCCAAGTGGCTAACGCGGCTTCCGCTAAGAGCAAGACTAAGTCGGATAGAGTCAGTTTCAGCATCCTTTTGAAAATTAATCCGAGCATCTTTAAGAAATAATTATGGCTAATCAGCCGGTTAAAAAACAGAATAACTTGAATTTATTCCTGAATAATTATTTTAATATCATGCTGGCGGCGGCCTTAGTATTTTTTTTGTTCCTCGCTTATCTGGTCTTTTTAGGCCCTAAATTCAGCGCGACTCAGGCGGCGATCAGAGCCAATACCGAAGAGAAGCAGCTTTTATACGAAACGACCCAGAAGAGGCTGGCTAGCTTGAAGGCGGTTTCGGAAATTTATAAGAAGATCAGCCCGACGGATATGCAGAAATTCAATAGCGTCTTGCCTGACAGCTATGTCCGCGAACGGCTGTTCGGAGAACTTGAGGAAATTATCGGCCGCGGCGGCTGGCTGGTTTCTAATATCGCTATTTCTCAAGAAGAAGGGAAGAAGGCGGCCGCGCCTATCGTGACCGAGGAGGGCGTCATCACTCCGGTCTCCTCTCCGGCTTCGAACAATAAGAAAGTCGGCACTATCAGCATCAAGCTCGATATCAGTTCGATCGATTATCCCGGTTTCAAGAACATGTTAAGGCTGTTTGAGAACAATCTCCGCCTTTTCGATGTGACCGATGTAGAATTTTCTCCCGCCAGCAATTCGGCCGTCATCACTATCACTACTTATTATTATCAGTCCGTTTAGAGATATGAAAAAGAATTCCCCTGCCATCCTCTATATCATTATCATCCTGGTCATTCTGGGCGGGCTGGCTTTGTTTATTTTCAAGGATTCTATCCTGGGAGTCTTGCGCCAGCGGACGGGAGTAGATTCGGCCGCCAAGGTGAGCGATATCAGCGCCGCTATAGTGACGGTAGCGAGTTCCAGCGCATTGGACACGAGCATCCTGAAATTGCCGCGCTTTACCGCTCTCGTCAACCAGGTGACTGATTTTAATTTTGACAATATCTGTTGGCGTCCGGATGTCGTGACGAGCCAGCCGATTTCCGTTAAGGCAGTTTCCGGCACGACGGCGACTAGCACCGATGAAGCGGTGGCCGCCAGCTGCGTCCAGGGGAATAGCCTGCCTTTCAACATTGAGAAGAAATAACCTTATGGATAAGAACGAACAGCTGATCAATCTGTTATTATCTAAGAAGCTGATCGATGCCGCCAAGGCGGATGAGATCCGGCGCGCCGCCCTCAAGAATAAAGAAGATCTGGGTGCTTTTTTGTTAAATCAGAAAATAATTTCTGATGAGCAATTGACTGAAGTGCGAGCTGATATTTACGGGATGCCTTTTTATAATCTGATCAATGAAGAGGTTCCGGAAGAGACGGTCAGATTTTTGCCGGAAGAGATTGCCAAGACTTATCAGGTCATCTGTTTCGGGAGAGAGGGTAATATTCTGAAGATCGGACTGGTCGAGCCTAATCTGAAAGCGATGGAAGCGGTTAATTTCTTGGCCGCCGACGAGAAGCTGCAAGTCCGCTATTTTCTCATTTCCAACGCCAGCTGGCAGAAGATCTTCAAGCAATATCAGAAGATCGAAGAGGAAATCTCCAGCGCTTTGGAAATCAAAGCTAAGGAAGAAGGGGAGGAACTGGTCGCCGTCAAGACCGAGAATGAGGAGCTCAGTACCGAAGATATCAACAGCGCTCCGGTTTCGCGCATCGTTTCCGTCATTATCCGCCACGCCGTCGAAGCGCGCGCTTCCGATATTCATATTGAGCCGTTCGCCAAAGAAAGCCGCGTCCGCTACCGCATCGATGGTATCTTGCATACTTCCTTGACTCTGCCGAAAAGCATCCATAACGCGATCATCGCCCGCATTAAGGTCTTGGGCAAGCTCAAATTAGACGAGACCCGCGTGCCGCAAGACGGCCGTATCCGCCTGATCGTCAATAACCGGGAAATAGATTTCCGCGTCTCGACTCTGCCCCTCGCCAATAATGAGAAGGTCGTTATGAGAATCTTGGATGTTTCTAAGGGCGCTCCGGGCTTGGAAGAATTAGGTTTTAACAAGCTGGCTCTAAAACGCATTAGTGAAGGCATCAAGAAGACGAGCGGAATCTTCCTGGTTACCGGTCCGACCGGCAGCGGTAAAACTACGACTCTTTATGCGCTGCTCGAAATATTGAATCAAGAGGGAGTGAATATTTCGACGCTTGAAGATCCTATCGAATATGAGATCAAGGGCATTAACCAATCGCAAGTCCGCCCGAAGATCGGCTTTTCTTTCGCTAACGGACTGCGTTCGCTTTTGCGCCAAGATCCGAATATCATCATGGTCGGAGAAATCCGCGACGAAGAAACGGCTGACCTGTCTATCAATGCCTCTCTGACCGGCCATTTGGTCTTATCGACTTTGCATACTAATGACGCTTTGGGAGCGGTTTTCCGCCTTTTGGATATGAAGATCGAACGTTTCTTGCTGTCTTCTACCTTGAAGACCGTCGTCGCCCAGCGTTTGGCGCGCCGCTTATGCGAGAATTGCAAGCAAGAGACAAAATTGACCGATGAAGCGGTCGGCGAAATCGTGTCCGAGCTGAAGAACGCCCCCCTGAAGATAATCCAGGACGAATTGCCCGATTTGAAAGATATCGATAAGCTGATGGAGAATCATAAGGTCTATAAGGCTGTCGGCTGCCCGCGCTGCGAGATGACCGGCTATTCCAGCCGCGTCGCGATCGCGGAAGTGATCGAGATAAACGATAAGCTGCGCCAGATCATCGATGAAGGCAAAGTCAATCTCGATATCAATACGGTCAAACAGACTGAAGATTTCCTGTCGATCAAGCAGGACGGGATCATCAAGATCTTGCAGGGAAAAACTACCATGGAAGAAGTCTTAAGAGTCATCGAAAGCTAATTTTTTATGCCGATTTTTAAATACCAAGCCAAAGATTCTAATGGAAAATCCAAAAGCGGCACTATCGTCGGCTTGTCCGAGAGCGAAGTGTCCGTGAAATTGAACAAGAAGGATCTGGCTATTGTCAGCCTGGCGGATATCACGAATACGCCGCTCAATAAGATATCCCGGCTGATCGCTCCGATCAAGACTAAGGATTTGGTCATCTTTTCGCGCCAATTTTCGGTCATGATTTCGGCGAATGTCCCGGTCGTGGAATCGCTGGTGATCTTGATCGATCAGACGAATAACATCTCGCTGAAAAACATGATTTCGGACATCGCTTTCGAGGTTGAAGGCGGCGCTTTCTTGTCGGATTCTTTGGCGAAGCGGCCGAAAGTTTTTTCGGAATTTTTCGTTAACATCGTCAGATCGGGCGAAACTTCGGGTAAGTTGGACGAAGTGCTCAGCTATTTGGCCGATGAGATGGAAAAGAGCTACGACATGTCTTCAAAGATCAAAGGCGCGATGATCTATCCGGTTTTTATCATTACCGCCTTATTCGGCGTCGGCATCGTCTTGATGGTTTATGTTATTCCTAATCTGACCGCCATCCTCACGGAGACCGGGGCGCAATTGCCGCTGTCGACCCGCATCGTCATCGGCGCTTCTGATTTCTTGAGGAATTATTCGGTGCTGATCATCGCTTTCCTGATCGCCGCGGTAATCGGCGTCAGGTTCTATCTGAAGACTTATAACGGCCGGAGGAATATCGATATTTTAAAATTGAAGATGCCGATCTTCGGCAAGCTTTTCCAATATATATATCTGATGCGTTTTTCCCGTTCCTTGTCGACTTTATTGAAGGGCGGCGTCACGATTACGCGCAGTCTGGAAATAGTCGCCGAGGTCGTCGGCAACCTTATCTATAAAGAATTGATCCTGCAAACGCTGGAGTCCATCAACGACGGCAATCCTTTTTCTACCGTCTTCGAGGCGTCTAATTATGTTCCGAAAATGGTGCCGCAGATGATTTCCGTCGGCGAAAAGACCGGTAAGATCGATTCCGTCCTGGATAGGATAACCGCTTTTTATACGCGGGAAAGCGGCAATATGCTGGATAATCTGAGCAAATTGATGGAACCTTTGATCATGGTCTTGATGGGCGCCGGCGTCGGCGTCATGGTCGCGGCCGTGCTCTTGCCGATGTATAACTTAGCGAGTGCATTTTAACCTGTCCTAAAACTATTGCGCCCTAATATTAAAAATGTTATACTATTAGTAATCGCTAGAAATGAGCGAAGTTATAAAATTTTTTGACATAAATATTAAAAATTAAATTCATCTTTAGCAATTCTCTTAATCCTCCAATTAAGACTAGAATCGCTAATCTTGAGGGAGGGGCTCTAATATGAAAAATAATAAATCAGGTTTTACTTTGATCGAGTTGCTGGTAGTTATCGCCATCATCGGCTTGCTATCCACTCTTTCCATTCTAGCCTTGAACACGGCTAGAGCGAGGGCGCGCGACGCCAAGCGTATTTCTGACGTCAAGCAGATCCAGACCGCTTTGGAAATGTATTATAATGATACGAGCGATTATCCGGAAACTTCATCTGTAACTCCGAATCAGACCATCGCCAGCGCCAATGGAACTTTTTTGCGCCAGATTCCCACCCCCCCGACTCCGATAGACGGCTCTAATTGCGGAGCAGTTTCTACCGTTGGGTATACTTATACCAAGGTATCAGCGACATCCGGCTCCGGCAGCGCTAGCTATACCCTTAATTATTGTTTAGGCGCGACCGTCAATAATATCGGCGGGAACACGATGCAGACCGCGACTCCGGCCGGCATCAACTAAGATTAATTTCATATTTTCAGACTTGAGAACAAAGAGCCGTTTTTTCGGCTCTTTTTTGTGTTGACCCGAGGCTATCGGTGTGGTATTATAAGAATAATCACGATGAGAGGACACACCTAAGGTTCTGTCCGAAGGATAATGCCTCTCGGGATGATAATCACGACGGTGTCTAAATGGTAAAAGATTATTTCTGCACCAATATTCATCCGAAAAAAGTCCGCCTATTGGTGGATTTTTTAGTTTAATTTATGTTTTAAATCGGAAATAAAGAAAAAATAGTGGTAGAATGCTCTTAATAAAGAAGAGTATCTGTGTTTATTAGGTATACCTATTTTGAATAATTTATGTTTTTCTTTCAAATACTCTATTAAACAATAAAAATCGCCGTCACCGCTTATTATAATAGCTGTATCAAAATACTCATATTTAATCATGGTATGTAGAACTAGCTCAGCGTCAACATTTCCTTTTATAATTCCGGTTTTTCCTTTTAAAACGGGTTTAAAAATAATAGTAAAGCCGATTTTTTCTAAGCGATTATAGAGAATTTGATTTTCTTTTAGGCGGCCGATAAATAAATATATTTTTTCCGCTTGGTATTTATATTTTAAAAATTGGTATAATTTTTCAAAATCAAGACGCCAGCCCTGATCTAGGACGGAGAGATTTAGATTTTGGCTATCTATGAAGGCGTAGACTCTTGGCATATTTTACTAATCTTTTATTTTATTAAGTAAATTATTATAACAAGCGCCTGATTAATATTATTTAAATAATAAATAAAAAATGAGGGAAGTGTGCTATAATTAAATCAAATTATGCTATAATCGAACTATGGAATCGTTTTATTTTACGAAAAAAGAAGAGTTGGATAGTTTTGTTAAAAGTGCCGCGGATACGCGCGGGGCAGAGTTTTTGCAGTCTTGGCGCTGGGGCGAGTTGCTGCAAGCGGAAAAAGCGGAGATTATCCGAATTGGGGTGAGAAGAGCGGGTGTGAAAGAGAGCACAAAAGAGAGCACAAAAAATAGCGGCCGAGAGGCCATTCTGGCAGCCGCCACGATTATCAAGAATATGCTTCCCGGAGGTTATCATTATTGGTATTCGCCGCGCGGGCTAGTCTTTAAATCCGGCTTGTCGGAAGAAGAGAGGATGGAGGCGGGAGATTTCTTGCTGCTGGAAGCGAAGAAGCTAGATAAGCGCGCGGTCTTTTTCAGGATAGAACCGCAAGAGAAAATAGCGAGCTGCCGTTTCAAAATCGAGAAGACCTTGGATTTACAGCCTAAGCAGACTCTTATTTTAGATCTGGCTCAAGACGAAGATAGTCTGCTTAAGGCCATGCATCAGAAGACGCGCTACAATATAAATTTAGCGATTAAGAAGAAGGTAGAGATAAGAGAAGGGGGCGCGGCTGATTTCCCGGAATTCTGGCGCCTGATGAATCTGACCGGAGCGCGCGATGATTTTCGCCTGCATAGCGCCGCGCATTATCAAAATTTACTGGCCGGAAGCGGCGATAGGTTCATAAGATTGTTTTTCGCTTCTTATGAAGGTAAGAATATTGCCGCCGGCTTATTCTGTTTCTGGGGCGATAAGGCGACTTATCTGCATGGCGCGAGCGATAATGAATTCCGCAATGTCATGGCGCCCTATCTATTGCAGTGGTCGCTCGTCAAGAAAGCGAAAGAAGAGGGTTATGAATATTATGATTTCTATGGCATCGACGAGAAGAAATGGCCGGGCGTGACGCGCTTCAAGCTCGGCTTCGGCGGCCGGACCGAGAATTATGCCGGGACTTATGACGTGATTTTTAATCCGGTATCATATAGAGTTTATGAGTTAGTCCGTAAGTTGAAAAGATCGATATAAATAAGAAATCCTTTATGTTAGAAATCAATAATACTACCAGCGAAAAGATTGATATCAAGAAACTCCGCTTGATCGCGGATAAGTTCGCGCGCGCCTATAGGAAGAAGGGCGATATTTCTCTGGCTATCGTCGGATCGGCGCGGATTAGGAGTCTTAACCGCGATTACCGCGGCTTGGATAAAGCGACCGACGTCCTGTCTTTCACGGGAGAGAATGAGATTATCATCAATATCGCGGAGACGAAGAAGCCGCAGAAATATCAAGAGATGTTTTTAGAAATCGGCATGGATATCACCGCCTTTAAGTCCGCGATTCAGAAAAAAAGATTGGCTGAGTATCTCTTTTATTTTTTATTTGTCCACGGATTATTGCATTTAGCCGGTTATGACGATAAGACAGAAACAGGACGGTTGGAAATGATAAAGAAGGGAAGGAATTTCTTGAAGAAGATCGGATTAAATTTAACATTCCGCAAATAAAAAATCCCCCTGTTGGGAGATTTTTATGGTTCCTTTGCGGTCTCAAACCGAACTCGACACTCGTATTTCTATTATAGCAGACTAATCAAACCAGTCAATCCGCCATAAGTGTGGACCCACGGGGAGTTGAACCCCGGGAACCGAGTGTCGAGTCCAGTTCCGGAGGCCGCTCCTGGGCCCACGCCAAAAATAGTTTAGCAAAGGCTGCATGAATAAAAATTAAATATTTTTTAAATATTCCTTTAATTTCAAAGAATGAACCCGGCGTGCTATAATAGCAATATATTATGATTCTGATTCCGGCAAAAAATAAGCTGATTTTCATTAGCGCGATTCTTTCCATCGTTTGTTTTTTTGCATTCCATGACGTTCAGGCCGCGACTTCGACCGTGCGCGGCGCCGCCTGGTATGGCGATCAATATCAATATGTCTATTTTGATTGTCTCGATGACGTGACCGGCGACCGCCTGGACGTGACCGGCAATATCACGACGCCTCCCGGCTTTCATTTTTATTCCCCGCCTTGCACTAATGTCGTGCATCATGTCTCTATCGATTCTAATAATAATTTTTCCGGCGATGCTTGGAATTATTCGCTCGGATTCATCTCCCTGAACGGGACGACCACGCCGCCGGACGGTTATGGCTTCAATTCCGTCTGTCCGCATACCTGTAATTCTTCCAATAATTGCTGGGCTTGCTATAATCCGGCCGATCAGAACGTTTACGGCTGGGCGCGTGTTGACGGAACCGGCGATTGGATAAAGCTCAGCAGCGCGACGACGACTCCGGTCAGGAATCAGGGTTGGAATTATCTGGCTAGCTCTACTCTCCCGGGCCATGGTATAGAACCGGGAGATTTTGTCGGCGACGCTTCGAGCAATCTCGGCTGGTTGAGCTTCAATTGCGAGAGCGAGCTCGGCGGCTTAGGCAATTGCGCGACGCGAGACTATAAAGCTTATATAGAGAATCTGCAGCTAGGACATCTATCAGCCCCGAATTGGAGCTATAGCGATGCCTGCAGCGAAGGAGCCTTGAAAGCGGTCCTGAAATGGTATCCTCGCAGCGGCGTGCAAGCCGGTTATGAAGTCGTCGTCAGTTCTCATGATGGTTTCGCGACCTCGACCGGCGATTATATCTGCTGGAGCGGAGTGAAGACGCCGGCGGTCGCCTCGCAATATATCATTCCTAATACGGATCCTAATTGCCAGAATCTAAGTTACAATACGAATTATTATTGGTGGGTAAGATTGTATTATCTGGACGGCGGGGAATATAAGCCGACGCCCTGGTATCAATATGGCGCCGATGATAATCGTTATACCGGCGACGGCGCGGAAGACGAACAGACCGATGGCAACCCCGATGGCAATAACAAGACCTTTACGACTTACCGCCATGAATTTCCGACCCCGTTCTTCAGCTGGTCTCCTTTCGATGTGCTGGTCGGCACTTCGACTGATTTCATAAGCGACGGTTCCGTCTTCTATTCGAGCGGGTCTCCGGTCTTGCCGCAGAGCTGCTATGGAGCGAATTGCCGCTATCTCTGGACTACGACCGACGCTTCGGCGATCATCGGCGATCCGACGAATGCGACGACTGCGATCACTTTCTTCCATGCGACCGGCACGACTATAACCTTGCGCCTGACGGACAATGACAATTATGTCTGCAGCCTATCGACAACCCTGAGGATAAATTACGGCCTGCCTATCTGGCGGGAAGTCAAAGCGGAATAATATGAAAATAATCGCTAAGCCAACTTTTGCCTTTAAGCCGGCATTCACCTTGATAGAAATGATCGTCAGTATTTCTATGATCGTGATAGTGACCGCGCTTTTTATAGCCAATTATCGTTCGGCGAATAAACGGACCGACCTCATCATGACGGCGCAGAATCTGGTCGCCGATATTCATCTGGCTCAGAATAATACTTTGGGACTCGTGAAATATAACGACCTGGTCCCGCCCGGAGGTTGGGGGATATCTTTTGATGTCGATAAGAATTATTATACTCTCTTCGCCGACCTGGATGCGCCGGATTCTTCCGGTTACATGAGCATGGACGAAGCGACCGAAGCTCGTCCGGAGTATGGCGGGAGAGTAACGCATCTGCCGGCGGAAATAAAAATATCAAAATTAACTTTAGGAGACGGAACGGATGTCAATGCGGCTAATGTCACTTTTTTGCCGCCGGATCCGCGGACTAACATATTCGATACGGTCACTTCCACTTCTTCCGCTCTGAAGATAGAGCTGACAGAGGCTAGGAATAATAGCGTGAAGACGGTGCGCGTCAATTTTTTAGGATTAGTCGAGGTTTTAGATTGATTTAGCTTGATTATGAAAGATAATTTCTTAAAACGTGGTTTTACTTTAGTCGAAGTGGTCGTCATCTTGTTCATCATGTCCATGGGCCTGATCGGCATCTTAGGGCTTATCGTTCAGAATATCCAAAGCCAGAGCTATAACAAGAGCAATCTGATCGCCTATCAGCTGGCGCAAGAAGGCATAGAGCTTATTCGCAAGGTCCGCGATTCTAATTGGCGCGAGAGTTTGCCTTACGACGATAAGTTGGCGGCCGGGCAGTATTATATGGATTATGAAGATACGGCGCCGCAAGTATTTAATCCTTCCATGCCCGGACAGATAGTCTTAAGGAAGAACGCCGCTAATTTTTATACTCATGAGGCGACGGCGACAGCGACGCCGTTTTCCCGTCTCATAACTATCCAGACGATAGACGACCATTCTTTCCGAGTAAATTCCAGCATCATCTGGGCGGAGTATGGCCGCAATTATGTCTATGATTTAGAAACTATTTTGTATAATTGGCGTTAAAATTCCATGAAAAATCACCAGTTAAAAAATCATCAATGGCCGTCAGACGGGTTTTCCCTGGTCGAAGTTATAGTCTCGGTCGCCTTATTTTCAATCATCATCCTGTCCATGACGCAGATCTTCAAGATGGTCATAGACAGCCAGCGGAGCGCTTTGGCGACGCAGAATGTCCAGGAGAGCTTGAAATATTTTTTGGAAGTAACCGGCAAGGAAATCCGGATGGCGCAGAAGAACGAGGGCGTCTGTTCGGGGATACCGAACGACGAGATTTACGTCATCAGCAGCAATGCTTATGGCAGCACTCTCTATTTCAAGAATTATTACAATCAATGCGTCACTTATTCCTTGGATCGCGACGGCGAGGGAGACAAGCAGCGCTTCCGAGTCTCGCGCAATTTGACCTCCGATTTCATTTCGCCGGCTAAGATCAGGATAGACAGCTTGACTTTTGTCGCCGCCAGCGGAGCTTCGACGACTCAGCCGGCGATTACTCTCAATCTTAAGGCGCATGCTCTCGGACAAGGAGAGTTCAAGTCGGAGATGGATATCCAGACGACGATGACTTCGCGCTATTATAAATAATTATGAAAATTGCGGCTCACAAACAGGGAAGCGCCTTGATCCTAACCATGTTTATCATGGCCGGCATGCTTATTGTCGCTATGAGCGGTGCTTATGTCGTCTTTTTGGGCATCAAGGCGGGAGGCATCCAAGCGCAGTCTACCAAAGCTTATTATGCGGCTGAAGCCGGGGCGGAGAGGTTGCTTTGGGAGTTGAGGCAGAACGGCTATTCTTATGAAGATGAACCGGGAACGTTGATTTTTCAAGATAGCCTGGCCGGAAACAGCGATTATGCCGTCTATTTTGTCGATTTTCCGCCCCTCGTTTTTCGATCTATCGGCGAATATCAGAGCTCGAAGCGCAGCGTTGAAATCCGGATTTGATCCGGATTTTTTAAAGCCTGAAAAATCCTTGGCAGGTATCCGTAAAAATGGTATAATTTAAGCAAGAAATAATTGAAAAATATAAATTTTTAATGTCCCTATTTTCAGGACGAAAATCAAAAATTTTTCTAGCTGTTTTTGTAATAAACGGTATTTTTTTGTTTGTTATCAATGCTAAAACTACTCAGGCCTATCATGCGACTTCCAGCTATAACAAGCTCTTTAACGATACCCTCACTTCTCAGAATTGGAACGACCTGTTCAGTGATTTTGTAAATACCTGGCTGCCGGTTTCCATGAATGGTCCTCTAGGCATCGCCACGAGCGCCCCCGCTTCCGGTTTGGAAGTCAACGGAGACATCAGAGGCACTTCTATATTCTCATCCGGCAACGTCGGTTTCGGCACCTCGACTCCGCTGGCGCGCCTTGAAGTCGTGCCGACTTCCGGATATTCCATCCTCGCCGGCAGTTTCAAGATCGGCAATGTCGCCCTGCCGACGGCCGATAGCGATGCGGCTACTAAAGGCTATGTCGATTCTTTCGTCGCTTCCGCGACTACCAGTATGGGCACCCTCTGGGGCGGAACGGTCGGGGGAAATATCTGGAATTTAAATAGCGGCAATATTGGCATCGGAAATACGACTCCTGCTGAAAGGTTAGATATTTATCAGGGAAATATAAATTTCAAGCAAGCGACTAACGCCGGCGCTCCGGTAGCGTCTTTGGCGAGCGGCGGCAGTGTCGATACGGGAACGCACCAATATTTTGTCAGATATGAATTTGCCGACGGTTCTTTAAGCAGCGCTACGGCGGTTGTGCAAATCATAACCACGGCCGGCAACAATACGGTTAATTTATCTTCAATCCCGGTTTCTTCTGATGTCAATTGTGTAAAGAGACGAATTTATAGGACGAAAGTAGCCAATCCGACTTATTATTTCTTTTTAGTAACGACGATTAACGATAATACCACGACGACTTATACCGATTCAGCGAGCGATGCTTCGTTAGGGGCGACAATAGCCTTATATACGAATGCGACCACCCCGAATACTACCGGTGGCATATTGAAAGTAAATAATGCCCAGATAGCTTTTGTTAATGGAATTAACACATATCTAGGCTCAAATGCCGGTGGCACTTCGCAATCCGTTTTTAGTAATACAGCCATTGGAACTAATGCTCTTAAATCTATATCGGGCTTAGCGAACGCTAATACGGCCGTAGGCTATAACGCCGGTTTTGCGAGTAACACTACTTATGCGACTATGGTGGGGGCTAGCGCGGGCTATAACGCAGGAGCTGGCTTAGTCGCTATGGGATATGGTGCGATGATGAATGCTACTGGAGCATACAATACCGGACTCGGTTATATGGTGGGGTATATGCCGAACGGCGTATTGGCGAATGCTTCTGCCGCGGTGACTTATCAAACCTTATTGGGCTATCGTGCCGGTCAGGCCTCGGCCACGCAAAGAAATTATTTAACTGCTATCGGAGCTGATGCTGTCGGCGACCAGAACAATCTTTTAGTTTTAGGAGGAACCGGCGCCGCATCCGCGCAAGTCGTTATCCAGGGAACTACTGCTTCAGGAAATCTCGATGTTCAACAATCGACTACCGGTTTCGGAACAGTTTCGAATTCCGCTGGGGGAACTGCCGTGACTGGAGCCGGAACTTATTTTACGAATACATTTAAGATCGGAGATACGATTACTATTGGCGGGGAAACTAGAACAATTTCGGCCATTGTCTCGGACACTTCTCTAACAACTGACGCCTGGACGGCAGCGCACGCGGCTTTAAGCGCCTATACTTTAGCCGGGGGCAGCCGATTTGTCGTGAAAGGAAATGGCAGGGTTGGTATAGGAACAACAATTCCTGCCGGGCTTTTTCATGTTGAGGGGGCAGGGAACGTTATCTTAAATGCCGGCAATGTTGGTATCGGCACGACCAGCCCACTTGCCCGCCTTGAAGTCGTGCCAACTTCCGGTTATTCCATCCTGGCCGGAAATTTCAAGATCGGCAATGTCGCTCTGCCGACTGTCGATTCCGATGCGGCCACGAAAGGCTATGTTGATTCATTCGTTGCTTCTTATGTCGCTTCTTCGGTCGTATCTTCGGCTCTTTATGTCGGCATAACTCCGACGGCGTATACCGGAGACAACAATGGTTCGGCCGGGTATGTGGCTGCTCAGAATGCCTGCAAAGCCGCTTATGCCAGCTCTTCTGTCTGTACGCCTGATAATATTTTGGGATCAATTGCGGCTGGAATAACTTTAGCGTCCGAAGACGTCTGGATCTTTGCCGGACCCCCAGGATATACTGCCGCCGCCAATGATTGCGAGGGAAGATCGGTCGCTACTACGGCCGCTTATGGCACCTATTGGCAGATTGCGATGACCGGACGGCCGCAAGGACGCGGTTTGCTGATGAAATGCAACAATGCTTTGAGGATAGCTTGTTGCCGTTAGGGAGGGCTATAATACTTCATATAGACTATGCTGAAAAAATCGTTCGCCATCTTGATTTTCGCCCTCGGCCTGATAGCCGGTTTTTCGGCGCGCGCGAACGATTGTCCGACGGATAACGGATTGGGCGTCGGCTGCAACATCGGCATCGGCGAATATTATTGCGGCGGCGCTTGCCGGACCGGCCAATCACAATGCTTGACTTGGACGCCGTCGCCGGTTTGCGCTTCCGGTTTTTCTTGTGCTAATTTTGCTACGGCTGACGCTTGCGGTTATGGCGCTACTTGTTCCAGCGGCTATACCCGTTGCGGCACTTGGCCTAATTATACTTGTACTTCTACGATCGCGCCGGTTTCTCCTTGCAGCACTTATGATACCTGTAATAATTATTGCACCGCTTGTATCGCTAATTATACTTTGTGCAGCTCGACCCATGTCTGCGTCGCAAATTTAACTTGTCAGCCGGGGCAGACTTTTAACCCTTGCACTAACGCTTGCGAGGGAACCGTTTCGATGCTGAAGCTCGGTTATGATTCTGTTTCCGGCACTTCTGTCATCCAAAGCGCGACTTATCCGACTTTATTTATCCCTTCTTCCAGTAATGTCGGTATCGGCACTTCGACGCCGAGCGCTAAATTAGAGATAATTCCGACTTCCGGATATTCTATCCTCGCCGGCAATTTCAAGATCGGCAACGTCGCTATGCCGACGACTGATGCCGATGCGGCCACGAAGGGTTATGTCGATTCAGTAATCTCCTCGGCGACCAGCAGTATAACCACCCTCTGGGACGGGACGACCGGGGGTAACATCTGGAATCTGAATAGCGGTAATGTGGGAATCGGGACGATGAATCCGGGCGCGTATTTACAAATCGGATCATCTACTAATCAGTTCTCAAGCTATTTTAACGCCACTCATAATGGCTTGCTAATTATTCCTAATATTGCATATGCTCGATTCGCAGTGCAGGGGAACTCGGGTGCTTCTTTCTATCTAGGAAATACATCGGCCGGAGTTGATACCAAATTGGTTGAATTTGGGGATGAAGGCGGTTATACATTTATTCGCTCTTTGCTTGATGCCGGCGGGGTAAAACAAAATCTTATCTGGATGAATAATAGTACCGGCAACGTCGGCATCGGAACGACGGCCCCAGCATCAGCTTTGCATGTAAATGGTGGAAATGCAGCTATTATCGTAGATACGACAAGCGGAGTACCCGGTCTTCAGCTATATAGTTCAGGTTCTAGGAAATGGATTATAGG
This sequence comes from uncultured Gammaproteobacteria bacterium, assembly GCA_964517325.1. GTDB lineage: Bacteria > Patescibacteriota > Patescibacteriia > Patescibacteriales > UBA12465 > UBA12465. The sequence goes on from CAZFBV010000007.1 coordinate 16,279, forward strand.
CTCAAGAACTTCCGATTCTAATAATCTATATTTTTCAGCTTCTCCTGCAGGAACAGACGGAACCAGCATCGCTACTGCGGCTAAAATGACGATTACTCAGACTGGCAACGTCGGTATCGGCACCACCACACCGGCTGCGCGTTTAGAAGCAGTTCCGGCTTCCGGCTATTCTATCCTGGCCGGCAATTTCAAGATCGGCAATGTCGCTCTGCCGACCGCTGACGCTGATGCGGCGACGAAAGGTTATGTCGATTCGACTATTGCTTCAGCAACCTCCTCGATAACCGGCTTGCCGACCGGTACGAGCGGGCAGACTTTGCGCCATGATGGGGCTAACTGGGTTGCTAATTCTGTTCTGTATAATAATGGGACGAACATTGGGATTGGAACAAGCACGCCTAATGCTAAGTTAGATGTTGTTGGAGCGATAAGATCAACACAAAATACGTCTGGCTATTCAGAATTTACACATGCTAACGCAGCAGACAGTGCAAGTTTCCCTCGAGCTTATTTTAAGATATACGGTGGTGGTTCTGAAAATAATTCTGCTTTGTATGTTGCTCCAGGTAATGCTCTTGGTACGACAATGCAGCCGGTTTTTTTGGGATTATCTACTAATTCAAATGTTAAACAGTCGGGTAGTAAACAGGCTTTGTTATACTTAGCTAATAACGCGTTCAGTCTGGTGACAACAGATGCTGAAAATTCCGGCGGCACTAAGATACCTTGGTATTTAGGCGGAACTTATACGAACGGCAGTGATGCCGATCTAACATTAGCCGCTAATGGTAACGTCGGTATCGGCACGACTACTCCGTTAGCTCGCCTCGAGGTAGTCCCGGCTTCTGGTTATTCCATTCTCGCTGGTAGCTACAAGATCGGCAATGTCGCTCTGCCGACCGCTGATGCTGATGCAGCCACGAAAGGATATGTCGATTCGACTATTGCTTCGGCAACTAGCAGTATTACGCTTTGGGGCGGGACGACTGGGGGCAACATCTGGAACTTGAATAGCGGAAATGTGGGAATCGGGACGGCAGCGCCGGGATATAGGTTTCATTTGAAAGATATAACATCAAGTAATAGTCTAGTGACCATTGGCAGACTTGAGGGGAATAATGGCGTTATAGACATTCAGGACGATGATCGTACTGCCTATAAGAGAATGACATTAAGAATTGATAATAAAGTCGATGTTATTAATTACCCAGTTTTCTTAACAGGAACCCTGGGAAATAGCTACGCTTATTTTGGTTTTAATGGAAAGGGAACCATGCTTTGGGGCTCCGGATCTAGTAATTATGATACCAATTTATATCGAAACGCTGCCAACCAGTTGAGGACAAATGATGATTTGATAATAGACGGCAACGTCGGTATAGGGACGACGACCCCCGCTTATCCGTTGCATATCTATAGTTCGGGAAATATTCACCCCACCATTGAAAGTTCTGCCGAGTCCAGTTATTTAACCCTTCAAATTAAAAATTCTATCCAGGCTTGGCAGATCGGATTTCATGGCGATAGCAGTAAGTTTAGAATTAGAAATACCACTTCCTCTACTTATCCATTTGTAATTGATACCTCTGGAAATATCGGCATCGGTACGACCACTCCACTAGCTCGCTTGGAGGTTGTTCCTTCTTCCGGGTATTCCATCCTTGCCGGCAGCTATAAGATCGGCAACGTCGCTTTACCGACTACCGATGCTGATGCGGCGACGAAAGGGTATGTTGATTCGACCGTCGCTTCCGCGACTAGCAGCATTACGCTTTGGGGCGGAACGACCGGTGGCAATATTTGGAATCTGAATAGCGGAAATGTAGGCATTGGAACAACGAATCCGCAATCACTATTTCATTTATTAAAAGTATCGGATATTGATAGTGAAATATTAAGATTAGAAGTTAAACCAAATACCAATAGTCAAAAAGGTTCACCAATGGTAATTTTTTATGGGGGTTATGGCGACTCTAATACGGTTAGTTACAAACAAGGAAAAATTTATTCAAAAGGTGATGCTTCGGGGTATCAAAATGGAAGATTAACTTTAGCGTCTATAGATTCAGGTGGAAATTGGGTTGATACTTTAACTACAAAGAACGGTAACGTCGGGATTGGGACGACGAATCCTGGCGCCAGATTATCCCTTGATTCAACAGGGCTTGCTACCTATTCTACCCTTTTTAATCTCAGTATCACTAATAGCGCGATTAACGGCATGAATTTTACTGACACATCGACGGATAATCGAGGAATGATTACCTCGACTAGTAATATAGGTTCAACTGGCAACAAGGCACTGTTCTTCTGGCAAGTCGGCAATTATAATGGAAATAGCGGTGATCAAGGATGGATTACACAAACAGTGATGGAAAAGAACAGCGGAGGTAGTTATGTAGCCCCGACTCAATGGAAAGGCTGGAAATATATCTACTATGATGGTTCTGCCTATCAAACGCCCTTTGTTTTAACAAATACTGGTAACGTCGGCATCGGCACCACCACACCGACTGCGCGCTTAGAAGTAGTTCCGGCTTCCGGCTATTCTATCCTCGCCGGTAGCTACAAGATCGGCAATGTTGCTCTGCCGACCGCTGATGCTGACGCAGCCACGAAAGGATATGTCGATTCGACTATTGCTTCGGCCACCAGTTCGATCTCTTCTATCGCGGTTTTTGTCGGCGTGACTTCTTCGACTTTTTCCGGGAATAATAGCAGCAACAACGGCTATGCTTATGCTCATGCCCAATGCGCTTCGGCTTATGCCGGCTCTCATGTCTGCGCCGCTTTTGAAATTTTAAATACGATAAAATCCGGAGGCAGCGTGCCGAGCCAAGATGCCTGGATTTTTAACGGTCCGCCGGCTTATACGGCTTTAGCTAACGATTGCGATGCTAGGACTAGCGCTACTTCGGCTGCTTATGGCGCTTATTGGCAGAAACCGGCAACTGGCTACCCGGAAGGACGCGGCTTATTGATTCAATGCAATAATGTTTTGAGGCTAGCTTGCTGCAAATGACAGGCCTGATTTTTTCATGTATAATTAAAGTAGAATTATGAAGAGAGAAAGGTTGTTTCTCCTATTTCCAATATTTATTTTCAGCGGATTGATATTCGCTTTTTCGGCGTCGGCGACTATGGTTTGTCCTACCGCCAGTCCTTTGGGCGTTGGCTGTCCGAGTGAAGGCGGGCAGCAGTATTATTGCAATAGCGGCTGCCGCTTGATGGATGCCGCCTATTGTCCGACTAACGAACTGGCGGCCGCATCTCCGTGCGCTACTCTGGATGCTTGCGGCGTCTGCAATACTTGTATCAGCAGCTACTTATTATGTACGGCCAGCACCTATCCGACGCGCAGCTGTACCTATAACGATCCGGCTAATCATTGCGCCACGCTCGTCAATTCCAACTGTAATGCCGGAGAATGCGCGTCTTGTACTAGCGGCTATTCATTATGTAGCACTGATCATACTTGTATCGCTACGCAATCTTGCGAGACCTGGGAGACTTTCAACGCCTGTACTAATGCCTGCGAAGGGACCGCTCCGACCTTGAAATTATCTTTCAGTTCCGCCGGAAATGGCACTACCGGCAATAATGTCCTACAGAGCGCGACTTCGGTCTTGGCTATTTCCCCGAGCAGCTTGGTCGGTATCGGAACGACGACTCCGAATGCGCGCTTAGAAGTTATCCCGGCGACCGGTTATTCTATCCTCGCCGGCAATTTCAAGATGGGCAATATTGCTCTGCCGACAGCCGATGGCGATGCGGCTACGAAAGGGTATGTCGATTCCGTACTCGCTTCAAGCAGCGCATCTTTTTGGGGCGGGCTAGGGAATGATATTTGGAATACGAATACGGGCAACGTCGGCATCGGCAATACCGCCCCGACTCAGGGATTGGATATAGGTTCGGAGACGCTCGGCCTTAATACCAGGATTAATTCCACTTTAGGTTCGGATCAATTTACTTCTTTTACGGTATCCGGCAATTGGACCTTAACCGCTGGTTGGCAAGCCACTAACGATAGCGGCACGGATTTGAATAAGAATGCCGCCGGCGTGACGACGGCCACCTTCACGGGCTTTACCCCGACTATCGGCACGACGTATAAATTATCCTTCACTATCAACGCCTCTGTTACAGGCGGCACGGCCGTGTCCTTCGGCGGCGTCGTCGGAACGCCGCTTAATCCGGTTGTCAGTTCCTCGACAGTCTATACGATGTATATCAAAGCTGCGACAGCCGGGCAGCTCATATTTACTCCGGTAACGACGGCTAGATTCGTTATTACTAATATTAGCATCAAGCCGCTGACGGCCGGAACCGGCACTCTGATCCTCAATGGCGACATGATGCTGAGCGGCTCGGTTGAAAGCTCGACCGGAAATAATGCTTTTTCGATAAATCCTAATGGTTCGGTGGTTCTTCCAGTTATGTCCGGGCCGGTTTCCGGCATAACTACTTTAGCGATCGGCGGTACTTTAACCGGTGTAACTTCAATGGCGCATAGCAGCACCATAACAGGCTCAGTTGCCAGTTTATTTGTTCCTACTCTGGGAATTGCCGAAAATGCCGGCGCAGCCGCTACTGGTTTGACGGCGGCCTTGATCCCGATGCAATATTCTCCTTCCATCAGATGGCTGGGTTATGCCTGGAATACTACGGGAACTCCGGCTTCGAATTATTATCATCAGAGAACTTGGGCGGAGCCTTATGTTAGGACTACCGGGAGCGGAGCTATCGACGGAAGATTGAAATGGGAATTAGGCACCGGCGTCAATTCGGTCGCAGAAAGAGATTATGAGGAAATAATGTCTTTGGGCAGGACTGGCGGCGTCGATGAACTCAATGTTCTCGGACAGACTTTTGCCAGCGAGAGTTTGGCTAATCCTAGTCTGACCGGCGGCACGAATTGGACCGCGAACAATGGCGGATCCGGAGGCGTTGTTTTATCAGGAGACGCCGCGACCTATACGCATAATGCCGCTCAAGGCGCTTTGTCTCAGGATAACGCCACGATGACGGCGAACGGCGGTATAGCTTTGAAGCCGAATCGCTGGTATCGTTTTACTTATACGACCTCCGCTCCGGTAATTACGGTCAGAGCTTATATAGATGAAACTTATACTTCAGCAGAGAGAATCTATCTCCCAGGAGTCACCCCGGCTGTCGGCGTGGGCAACATGCAAGTAACTTTCAAGACCAATTCCAGTCCGTCTGGCTTTAGGATAAACTTTACCTCTGCGGTTGGCGCCATCACTTTCGATACTTTTTCTTTGCGCGAGGTAACTTCAGGAAATATCGTAGCGAACGGCTTGTTTACCGGCGGGGGAACCAGCGGCTTGAAGATTGATAACACCGGCAATGTCGGCATCGGTCTGACCGCTCCGGCCGCCAGGTTGGATGTCCTGCCGGCAACCGGTTATTCCATCCTGGCCGGCAATTTCAAGATCGGCAGCGTCGCTTTGCCTACGGCTGATGGTGATGTGGCTACGAAGGGCTATGTCGATTCAGTAATTTCTTCGGCGACCAGCAGCATAACTACTCTCTGGGGCGGAACGACCGATGGCACTATCTGGAATCTGAATAGCGGGAATGTCGGAATAGGAAAATCTAACCCTGGTTATAAACTGGATGTTAATGGTGACATCAATATTGCATATCAAAAAAGTATTTATCTTAACACCAATCAGCTTATCGGTCAGGCTATAGATTCTGGCTATCACATGCAATTCGGTCTCTTAGGTTCCCATCATAATTTTGTTGATGCTTGGACGGACCGGCTTTCCATGAATGTGTATAATGGAACTACGATTTTGAATGCATTATATATTCCAGCTGGCAATGTTTCGAATGCTGGTTATGTCGGTATTGGGACGACAATACCGCGTGCCGTTTTGAATGCAGCTACGACAGTTGGAGGAAGCACGCTAAATCCGGTAGTCAGGGTTCAGTCTATGGGTAGCGGCGTCGGCAGTGGGCCATCGATTGATTTCGCCAATATATGGAGTGGGGCCGGCACTTGGGACAATTGGGTTCAGGGGAGGATCGGCAGCGTTTATGATGGCTCGACCACTAATGGCGGCGCTTTAGTATTTTATACGAATAATTCTGGAGGGGTCACTGCCGGAAGTTTGCCTACAGAAAAAATGAGAATAAGGCCGGATGGCAACGTTGGGATTGGGACGGCTGTTCCGGGTGTAAAATTAACCCTACCTGTAAATAATTATATTGGTTTTGAATTTGGAGGAGGGAATACGGCAGTTTATAATAAAATCGGGAAGACTTACGCGACCTATCCTTATGCCACCCATTATATAGCTAATGGAGCTGATCATACTTATGATGTAATGCACGCTTTCGATACTAATACCGGAACTAAGTTAGTTATTTTAAATGATGGCAACGTCGGCATCGGTACTTCCACTCCAAATGCTCGTCTTGAAGTTATTCCTTCATCCGGCTACTCTATCTTCGCCGGGAATTATAAGATCGGCAATGTCGCTGCGCCGACCGCCGATTCCGATGTAGCGACTATGGGTTGGGTGAATTCCGCCCTATCATCAATGAGCGCTGTCGCCGTCTATTCGACCTCGACGCCGGCGACTTATAGTGGTTCCCAGAGCGGCTATTCCGGGGCGAATGCTCTCTGCGCCGCCACTGTCTCCGGCTCCCATGTCTGTACGACCGGAGAGATATTGAATACTATAAATAACGGCCTTGGTTCTAGCATTCCGGCTTCGACGTTCTTATGGGTTTCCAACGGTCCGCCGGCTTATACCGCCAACGCCAATGACTGTATGGGCTGGACCAGCGCTGTCGGCACTAATTATGGAACGATTTGGATAAAATTAGCGTCCGGAGACGGTTTCGGATCTTTGAATACTTGCGATACGGTGCGCAGCTTCGCTTGCTGTAAATAACGCCATAATATAGAAAAATATGAAAAATAGATTCTTAATCCTATCGCTCTTGCTTTTCGGCCTTCTCTCCGCGGCCGCGGCGCAAGCATATACGGCGCAATGCGAAACTAACTCCATGAAAAGCGGCACCTATTGCGCTTGGGCTGATGGCGGGAAGTCGTGGTGCACCAATAATACCAATACTTGCGCGGTAGAGAACCAGAATGCCCCGGCGAATCCGGTCGGCGGAACTTATTCTTTGAGCTGCAATAATAATACTTACGTCTTAGCTTGCACTTCCGGGTATACTAATTGTTCCGGAACCTGCACTTCGATCATCGCCCCTGTTTCTCCTTGCAGCACCTATGATACTTGCAATAATCGCTGCACGGCTTGTATTTCCGGATATACTAACTGTTCTTATTCCTGCACTTCCACGATTGCCCCGACTTCTCCTTGTAATTCTTATGACACCTGCAATAACTATTGTACCGGTTGTATTTCCGGTTATGCCTTATGTTCGGGGACTCATACCTGCGTCTCTAATCCCGGCTGTCTGCCCGGGCAGACTTTTAATGCCTGCACCGCTTCTTGCGAGGGCGCTGTTTCCGTATTGAAGCTCGGTTTTGATTCCGTTTCCGATACCTCCATCATTCAAAGCACGACTTATCCTACTTTATATATCCCTTCTTCCGGTTTTGTCGGTATCGGAACTTCGACGCCGAGCGCTCAATTAGAAATTATTCCTTCTTCCGGCTATTCTATCCTCGCCGGCGGTTTCAAGATGGGCAATGTCGCTTTGCCGACCCTGGATGGCGATGTGGCTACGAAAGGATATGTTGATTCTATTGTTTCTGCTTCGGCTAGCAGCACGGCTTTATGGGGCGGAACTTTGGATGGCAATATCTGGAATGGCACCGCAGGAGCAGGCAGCGTCGGCATCGGCACGACGACTCCGAGCGCAAAATTAAATATTTATGCCGGCGCCGGCAACGGTCTGAAAATAAATGGTTTCGGCACCGGTGATTTTTATGGAATTGATTTTACCTCTTCCGGCCTGAGCGGCAGCTCAGATTATTTCTTTTATGCTTCTAGCGCCGCCTACATTAGAGCGGACGGTTACATGGCCTTTCCTTATCTGTATTCTTCCGGTTATTTAAGGACCCCGACTCTTTATCATACCGCTGCTATGACTATTTATTCTTCCTCTGGGGCGGTAACTATCGGCAATGCGTCTACTACCAATGTCATATTGAATCCCGGCGGCAGCGTCGGCATCGGCACGACGACGCCGTTGGCTAAATTAGAGGTCGTTCCAGCTTCCGGCTATTCCATCCTCGCCGGCAGCTACAAGATCGGCAATGTCGCCCTGCCGACCGTCGCTAGCGATGCGGCCACGAAAGGTTATGTCGACTCGACTATCGCTTCGGCCACTTCGTCTATCACCGGTTTGCCGACCGGCACCGCGGGCCAGACTTTGCGTTATAATGGTTCTAATTGGGTGGCTAATTCTGTTATCTATAACGACGGATCTAATGTCACTATCGGTAATTACTCGGGGAGGGTTGAATTCGATGTTCCGGGAGCTGACCCTATCTATCTTAGCGGAGGCGTCATAGCGCCTTATGATACCGGGCTTTATTCAAGTAATGGCGATCAAGTCATAGCCTCTTTCGATTCGACTAGTAATATTTATTATTACGGGAATACGGCATTAAACATTATGGGCGATAACGTCGGTATCGGGACGACCAACCCGGGAAGAAGGCTCCAGATAACTCAGGCCGTCGATTCGGCATATCCTACATTAGGTACGGCTAAAGGCGCTTTCTTTATTGCGGGTGATACCAGTCTTTACGGTTTATACACCGGAATTAATACTGCCGATGGCAATTCATGGCTTCAGGCGATGAGAAACAATTCAGCGACAGCGTATAATATAATTTTACAACCAGCAGGAGGGAACGTTGGGATCGGCACGACGACGCCCCTGGCTAAGCTAGAAGTAGTTCCGGCCTCCGGCTATTCTATCCTCGCCGGCAGCTATAAGATCGGCAATGTCGCCCTGCCGACAGTCGCGAGCGATGTCGCGACCAAAGGTTATATCGACTCCGTTTTGGGCACTTCGACTGCAGTCGGATTTTTGCCTTTGGCTGGCGGTACGATGACCGGAGCGATTAATATGGGTAATAATAATATTACCAATCTTAATAATCTGACGGTCACTAAGATAACGGCAACGACTATCGATCCTCTTTATACTATCAAAGGCGTGAACTATTCGACTTTTGCTCCTTCTCTCGCCGGCGGCGTCAAGGAAGAATATACCGGCAAGATCGGGATATATAAGCCTATCGCCACGAAAGAATATGAAGCGGTCATCGATTTTACCGCCGTGAAAGAGGGAAGCGACCTCTGGCTTTGGCGCCAAGTTATCGATTACGATAAGGACTCGGTCGACGTGGCCATTACTCCTTACGGCCGCTTCGCTCAAGTTTATTACCTCATTGACGGCAATAAGCTGATTTTTCGTGCCGATAAAGCGGTGGAGATCTCCTATCGCCTGACTGCCAAGCGTTTTGACTGGCGTGCCTGGCCGACTCGGTCAAATGATCAGGCGACTCCGGGATTGAAGGTGGAATATTAATTATGCTATAATATTTATAGCGTTAACATAATTTAAAAAATATGGAAAACAAATCTAAAAAAATGCTGATCCTCCTGGGGGTGATCGTGGTAATCGTCCTGATTATCGTGGTAGCCGCTCTCCAGAGCAAGAAGACCGGCACGCAGGGGACTCCGACCGGCCAATCGACGATGGATACGACCGGGACGACTTCGACGGAGACTCCGATGGCAGAGGCTCCGGCTCCTGTCGTTAATGAAGTCTTGAAAGATGCGGTTATCGCGGCTCCGGGAGCGAGCGCTATCACTAAGGACAACAAAGTCGTTAATTTAGAGGGTAAGCAGACTGTAAATAATGTCGCCCAGACCTCTCCTTTAGCTCCATCGGAAAGCGGTCCGGTCAAGAAAGAAGCCTTAGCTCCTAGCGTCATTAAGCTGGAAGTAAGCGCGGCCGGCTTCAGTCCGAATTCCTTTACCGTCAAGCCGGGCCAGGCAGTTTCCGTTTCTATTACTGCCACCGACTTCGCGCATGCTTTAGTCTTTGACGATCCTTCCTTATCCGCTATCGGCATCGGCGTCTATGCCAAAGAAACCAGAGTTATCTCTTTCAACGCTCCGGAAAAAGCCGGCAGCTATGCTTTCTACTGCAACGTCGGCAACCATCGTTCTCGCGGTGAAGCCGGCACGATGATCGTTAAATAATCGAACTGATATAGAGTGCTTGAAAAAGCCGGCTTTAAAGCCGGCTTTTTTGTATGTTATTCGGGGTTTTATTATGCTATAATCGGAGTAGAAACTCTACTCTATTAGAATTTATTTATGGCCATCAGGCTATCCCTCGCCAGCGTCAAAAAAATAGTTCTCACTATCATCGCCGTCATCGTTGCCGTCATCTATTATTTTATTTCTTATTTTTTCTGTTATTTCCTGATCAATATCGGCCTGATCTCGGCTTCCGATTCCGGCGCTGTCTTTCAGAATCCTTTAGCGGTAAAGATAGCGGAAACCGACGAGAGGGATGGAGCTAATCCGGCCGTGGCCGTCGCCACTTCGTCTGACTGGCAGGCTAATTTTGCCGTCGTAGTTCCGGCCGGCATTATTGTTTCAGAACCGTCCCCCTCAACCAGTTCTCCTGTTTCCTCGGAAGCAGTTTCTCCGACTGTCGTTGCCCCCGCAGAAGAGCCCGCAGCCGTCGTTGCCCCTTCTCAGCCAGAGACGCCGGCGAACGTTCTTGATTCGACCTTATCATTCGGGTCTTATTTTGATACTTTCTCAAATAATAAATATGTCGATTCCGGACAGACCAATCTTTACTATGACGAAACGGCCGCCGCTTATTTTTTCCCGCCCGATTATGTTTTTGAAGAGATCGCCGGCGGAGTCGACGCGGCCGATAAAGAATCGCTTGGCAATGTCAGCCTGAATAATTTTGAGGGGCCCTATGGCGATAAGCGTTGCTTGAATGGCCAATGCCTGGAGCAGAAAGGGAACGACCTATTCTTTGAGAATAATAAATTAAGCTTACCCGATGAATTATCGGGGTTAAATATCGTCGCTGTCTCTATCGGGACGCTGACGAAACGCTGGCTAGTCGGCGTGACGGTCAAGAACGCAACCGGCTATGAAGGGATAGTCTATTATTTTAACGGCCAGAAATTTTCTCGTCTCTTAACCCCGGCGCCGATGACATCTTCTTCTTTCGGTCTCATGGGCTTCGGCGGCGGCGAAAATGATTTTCTGATAATCTACGGCGGCTATAAAGGCATAGCTTATCATATCCAAGGCGATAGGATTTCCGATATCAGCCGCTTCTTCGATTCTCGCGTCATGAACGGCGGCTTCAAGGCCGAAGTCCTGTTCACCGCCTTCGAGACTAATATCAATTGGTACGTCTATAGCTCTACCTCCTATCATCCTACCCTGATAAAATTATGGGAGAATCGAGGATCGGAGATCGCCGGAGAAATGGTTCTGAATAATCTTTTCCAAAGATATGATGAATCGGCCGTCTTCAGGTTGAGCCGCGCGGAAAGTAATTCTATCACCCTATTAGCCAAGCTGAGAAGGAATAATCGCGATTATTGGTTTAATTTCAAAGACCGAGGATTCAAGAATGAAAACGCGGGGGCGCTCGTCTCTCTCCCCATAGCTCATGACGGCTATGCTTCCTTGGTGACTATCGTCAAGATCGCTAAAAGCACCTTGGGGATCGATGAAACTAGCGCCGATAAGGTTGAATTCCTCTTTTCCGCCGATAGCCAGCAATGGATCAAGTTAGGGGATCAGCAGAATATCGATATCAGCGTTCCCGCTACCCGATACTTCCTTTTAAAGGTAGCCTTGCCTAAGTTTAGCGACAAATTTTATTCCCCTTTTATCAGCGATATGCTCTTTAATTATTATTGTCGTAAATAATGAAATGTGGTATAATTTAAGAAAATAAAACATATGAGCAGGAAAAAGCTAGCCATCACCATTTTAGTAATTTTTATCATTTTAGTGGCGGTAATCGCTTTGATTTTAAAAGCGAGGATTAACTCAGGAACGGCAGCCTCGTTGTCAGGAAAGGCTTCAGCTTCGGGAAATCCAGATATTTCTTCCGATATTTCCTCTGATACTTCGGATGTTTCCAAGGAACTCGATTCTGTTTCTCCGGTCGCCAAGCCTATCGATACCGCTGATTTAAGTTTAAGCGCTTTGCCAATCTCGAAAGAAGCTCCGAAAAAAGAAGCAGTTAAGAAAGATGATATTCCGGCTCAAGCCGTCAGGTTAAATATATCTGCTGAGGGTTTTTCGCCGTCAGAATTTCGGGTTAAGGCCGGCGCGGCAACAACCTTGGCTTTAACCGCTACCGACGGCAATACCCATGTCTTCATTTTCCCGAATGCCTCCCTGATGGGGCTGACGACTATGGTTTTCGGCGGCGAAACTAAAATCGTGACTTTTAAAGCCCCGGCAGCGGGATCGTTCTCGTTCCGCGATGATATTCCGGGATATAATCAGAATATCGGGACGATGATCGTCGAATAGCTTCGTAATTTATTATTTGCAATAAGCCTTATGTCAAAAAAAATCTTTATGTCAAAAAAAACCTTTGTTTTTTTGGTGTCAGGGCTGGTCGTGATTCTCGGGTTTTCAATCGCGCTGGCAGCCGGGCCGAGTCTTGAAAGCGGAAAGAACCTGACTATTCCTACGGGTTCTACGATCATCTTCTCGGGATCGCCGATACGTTATCTTGATAGGACTAATTACGACGGCAATGCGGCGACGGCGACTTATGCTACTAGCGCCGGTACGGCGACTAGCGCTACCTCAGCCGGCACTGCGAACGCTCTGGCTGCCAATGGCGCCAATTGTTCTGCCGGTTATTATCCTTTGGGCGTCGACGCCAGCGGAGCGGCTGAAGGTTGTACCTTAGCTGCTTCAGGCGCTGTTACCGGATCAGGAACGGCAAATTATGTCAGTAAATGGACAAGCTCTTCCGCTCAGGGCAATGGCATCATTTATGATAATGGAACTAACGTCGGTATCGGTTTAACTAGCTCTAATTATAAATTTGTGGTTAGCGATAATGTTAATGGTTTTGCTATTCAGACTTCAGGCACTTCGCCTAATGCTGGTATCATTAGATTTGGCGATAATAGCGGTTGGAAACTTCATTTTGGCCGGTCCAAGGAATCAAGCGCCGGTGCTTTTAATACTGGTACCACCGGTGTTGTAATGACCATTCAAGATAATGGCTACGTCGGCATCGGGACGACAGCGCCTAACAATCTCCTCGGCGTTTACCAATTGATTGATTTCAATAATACCGATTTTAATACTAAATTAGGTTATCTGGCCGGAAATAATATAGTGACCGGCGCTCAGTATAATACTTTTGTCGGCAATCAGGCTGGTACATCGGCTTCTTCCGGAAGCACTAATGCGGCTGACGCCAACACGGCCGTCGGTTATCTTTCCTTTAATAACAATACGACAGGTAGCAGCAATTCAGCTTTAGGGTCCAGAGCTCTCAATAGCAATACCACCGGGTATTTTAATTCAGGTTTTGGCGTTAGCGCTTTGGAAGGCAATACGACCGGCAATAATAATACGGCCGTAGGCAGCAGCGCCCTAGCTTCAAGCCAGATGACCGGATCTTATGATGTAGCGGTGGGTAACAGCGTTCTGCTCGGCAATTCAACCGGGTCTTATAATTCAGGTTTTGGCGCTAGTGTTCTCCGATCCAATTCAACCGGATCCTCTAACACGGCCATCGGTTATCAATCTATGACCGCAAATTTGACCGGATCTAATAATACAGCCGTGGGTTATGATTCGGGCCGGAAAGATAGCAGCGGGAGCGCGAATGAAACATCCAGCAATTCCGTTTATCTCGGTTATGATACTAGATCTTCGGCGTCCGGAAATACGAATGAAATAGTGATCGGATATTCGGCGCTCGGCGTCGGCAGCAACAGCGTCGTGCTCGGGAACGATAGCATTACGACGACCATGTTGAAAGGCAATGTCGGTATCGGTACGGGTCCGTCGTATAAGCTGCATGTAGCCGGTAATGTCGGTGCTACGTCGTTCGTCTATACTTCCGATCGCAGCTTGAAGAAGAACATCAAGACCTTGGATAGTTCTCTCAATAAGATACTGCAGCTGCGCGGCGTCTCCTTCAATTGGAAGAAAGATAACACGCCGGGCATCGGTCTTATCGCCCAAGAGGTCGAGAAAGTCTATCCGGATTTAGTCTCTACCGGCGGAGACGGCATCAAAGCGGTCCAATACGGCAACCTGGTCGCGCCTTTGATCGAAGCTATCAAGGAGCAGCAGAAGAAGATCGATCAGTTAGAAACCAGGATCGCTATCTTGGAAATGAGTAAATAATCTGCCAGATCGGATATTTGACCCTCATCGGCAGAATTGTTATAATAAGATAAGTTTCTTAAATTAAATTTCTTTCATCACTATGAAAAAATCATTAATCGGCCCGCTGCTGACTATTGTCGGCCTGGCGCTTATCGGAGCCATGTTCGTTTATTTTTATCTCTCCATCAATCGCCTCGAGAAGAAGCTGATGGCGGTTCAGACCGCGACCGTCGAAGACTCCAACAAGATTACTGCGATCGTTAATTTCTTTAATGCCAACCTCAATGCCCAGACTAACAAAAAATAATATAATCAGTCCGGCGGCCGCTTTCGCTTCCCGCCGCGAACTAAACAATAAAACTATGAAAAGAGAATTTGTTTTCCCGTTAATCGTCGGCCTTATCCTCGGAGGCTTAATCATGGTCTTCTGGCAATTCAATACACGTTTGAATAACGCCGCTAACGCCATGGCCCAGATCGAGACGGCTGTTTCTCAGAACACCAAGACTGTCAGCGATATCGTCACTTTCATCAATAACGCCAGCGGCCAGGCGCAGCAGAATACCCCGGCGGCTTCTGCCACTAAATAGTCAATCATCTAAGTTAGTCAGCAAAACCCTGTTAAAAACAGGGTTTTGTGTTATAATTTGACAAAAATTAAATTATGTTATATAATATTAATACAAAATAGTTTAAAAAACGAACTTTAAAATGAAAAAGATTTTGTTCTTTTCAGCCATTGTCATGATAGTCATGATAGGCTGTAAGAAAGAAAATTTTGAACCTAAAGAAAAGATCTCTTTCCATGTCGATTGCGTTATTCTTCCTATGGAAGATAAGTATGCTATCGATGAATATATCGCCAAAGTAGTAGTAGAATTTCCTCAAAATGAAGGAGGCGACCAGACATTTTATATGCCTGTCGGTTCTACCAGAAGTTTTGTGGGAGATACTGCCAGCTTATGGCTAGGAAGGGATATGGCAGTTTATGTCATCTTCAAGGTTCACGATAAGACTAATCCGGCTAAGAGCATTCCGACCTCTGTTTCACCGATGCCTCAATGGGCCAAGGTTGAAAATATCAATAGCATCGAGAGGTTTGAAGCTTTTGTCGGGAAACCCTGATCAGGCAAGAGGCTTTTTGAGGGTTAATTGAAGAAGGGAGAAGGCTTGTTGAAAAACAAGCCTTTTTTATTGCCGCGGCCGATCCCCGGGGCTATTAGCAGACCCTGCCAAAAGCAGGGTTTTATGATATAATTAAGATAAGCTATGAATAGAAATGAAGCTAAAAATAGAATAGATAAGCTAAAAGCGGAGATAGATTATCATCGCTATAATTATCATGTCCTTGACCGGGAGACTATCTCTCCGGCGGCTTTGGATAGCCTGAAAAATGAGCTGTTCCGTCTGGAAAACGAATTCCCGGAATTGATAACCCCGGACTCGCCGACACAGCGCGTGGCCGGAGAAGTTCTTGATAAATTCAAGAAAGTCGCCCATTCCAGCCCGATGATCTCTCTCTTCGATGCCTTCAGCGAGGAGGATATGCGCGCTTGGGAAGAAAGGAATGATAATTATCTGAAGCGGCCGCTCAGAGCTGAATATTATTGCGAATTGAAATTGGATGGGTTGGCTATAAACTTGCGCTATCAGGATGGCTTGCTCATCCAAGGCGCGACCCGCGGCGACGGCAAGGTCGGGGAAGATGTGACGAGCAATATCAAGACGATAAATAGTATCCCGCTCAAGCTCCGCCGGCCGGATGAGAAAGAATTGAGGAATATCGGTTTGGCTGCCGAGGAAATCAAGAAAATATATGACCTGATAGATTCTGGAATTATCGAGCTGCGCGGAGAATCAGTCATGTCGAAGAAGACTTTCGTTGCTTTGAATAAGAAATATGCGGCTGCCGGTAAAGCTGTTCTGGCCAATACGCGCAATGGCGTCGCCGGTTCTATCCGCCAGCTTGATTCGAAGATTACGGCTGAACGCAAGCTTGATTTTTATGCCTATGATTTGCTTCTGGATGATTATGGCCGCGGCGAATTGGTTCGCCGCCGCGATCAAGCTGATAGCTTGGCGAATTTATTAGGATTCAAGACTTTGAAACAGAACCGGATATGCGTCGGGATGGAGGAAGTTTTCGCTTTCTATGCCGAAGTGGGAAAGAAGCGAGAATCTCTGCCTTTTGAAATCGACGGCACGGTTGTGAAAGTCAATGATCTGAAGATGTGGGATATTCTCGGCATAGTCGGCAAGGCGCCGCGCTACATGATGGCTTATAAGTTTTCCGCCGAACAGGCGACGACGAAAGTCAACGATGTCGTCTGGCAAGTCGGGCGCACCGGCGCTTTGACTCCGGTAGCTATCCTGGAACCGGTTATGGTCGGCGGCGTCGTTGTCAGCCGATCCACCCTTCATAATTTCGATGAGATCGGCCGCCTGGATTTGCGCCTCGGCGATACGGTAATCATCGAACGTTCCGGCGATGTTATCCCGAAAGTCGTGGAAGTCTTGAAGAACTTGCGCAGCGGAAAAGAGAAGAAGATCGAGGTCCCGGAAGAATGCCCGATCTGCGGCGGGAAAGTAGTTAAAGTCGGAGGCGAAGTCG
>CAZFBV010000008.1:0-32995 GCA_964517325.1 uncultured Gammaproteobacteria bacterium
GCCCGGATGGTGAAATTGGTAGACACGCAGTGTTCAGAACGCTGTGGGAGCAATCCCATGGGGGTTCAAATCCCCCTCCGGGCACATCATAATAAGATATCGAGGTCGCTTAGCTCAGCTGGTTAGAGCACTGCATTCACATTGCAGGGGTCAGTGGTTCGAATCCACTAGCGACCACCGACCTGTTTAAAGAAGCGCTTTTGTAAGTGCTTTTTTCTTTAAAATATGCTAATATGCTTATATAAATAAGCTATAATCATATGTCTAGCGAAAAAAACCTTCGTAAGAGCGAGTCGGCCATCACCCCTCTTATCCTTAATCGCTGGTCGCCGCGCGCTTTAAGCGGCGAGAAGCTTAAAGATGAAGAATTATTGTCTTTATTCGAAGCTGCCAAGTGGGCGCCGTCAGCCTTCAATAGCCAGCCTTGGCGTTTTATTTATGTTAAGAACGGAACGCCGTCTTGGGATAAGCTTTTTTCGACTCTAGCTAACGGCAATAAGATCTGGACCGCTAAAGCGGCCGTTCTGGTTCTGCTTATCAGCCGTAATAATTTTGAATATAACGATCGTCCGAATCCGACCGCCGCTTTCGATTGCGGGGCGGCTTGGCAGAGCTTAGCCCTCGAAGCTTCGGCTAGAGGATTGGTGGCGCACGCTATGAGCGGTTTTGATTTCGATGCGGCGCGCGCTAATTTTCAGATCCCCGAAGATTATAAGCCGGAAATCGTCATTGCTTTGGGCCGTCTGGGCAAGAAGGATGACCTGCCGGAAGATTTTCAGAAGATAGAGTTTCCGTCGGATAGGAAAAAAGTCCAAGAAATAGTCAGCGAAGGAGAATTCAAATGGTAGAGACTGCCATATGGCCAAGCAGATCATAAAAATAAAGCCGGCTGATCTGGAAAAGACCGTCATCCGCGGCTTCGGCCGTTCCGCCTGGACGGCGAGCCGGGAAGGCTCTCTTAAGGGGCGAGTGCATCTGAGCAAGAAAAAGAAAGAGCCGAAATATAAGAATCGGTTCCATGAATTAGAACAATAATAAAATTATGAGCCTAGAAACGCCGAACATCAAAGTGGTTGGGAAAATAGACCTGAGCCGTTTTGGAAAAAATACGGATAGGTTCGATAAGGTTCAAGCGCCGGAAACTTATGTCCCGGCTTTAAAAATCCGTTTGGAAAATCTGGCCGGACGCCTGAATGCCGAGCATGGGGATTTTTTTGAATCGAACGGCCAAGTGAAGATGGCCGGCGCCGAGGAAGCGTCTGACCATGATCTGATCGCTGCCAAGGAAAATGCTTGGGCGATAGAATCAGGCAAAAGCGTCGAAGAGCTGGCGGCCGCCAGGGAGAAGAATCCGGCTAATATCGCCGAGGTCGCCACTACTCTCTTATTTGATAAAGTCATGGGAGATGATTTTGTCATCATGCGCGCTTCCGTCTATGATGATTATGAGAACGGCGCCGATCAATTGATAATCGATAAGCGGACCGGAGCGGTCATCTGCGGCCTTGATGACGTCATCGGCCATAACGGCGACGATGGCGCCGAGAAGAAAAAGAAAAAGATGGATGAGAAGATGAAGAGCGGCGGAGCTAAGATAAAATATGGCGTCGCTATGAATGGCAGCCACTTGGAAAGGAAAAGCTTGCGCCATATTCCGATCTTCTGTTTTAGCTTGAGCAAACCGGAGCTGAACAGCCTCTTAGAATCATTGGCTGCCGGCCGCCCGGGCTTGTCGGCGGCGGAAGCGTCTATATATGATAAGCTGGTCAGCTCTTTGCTTAATCAAGCTGAAGAATATGAAGATGATGACAGCCTTAATCCTGAATTGAAAAATAACTTGCGTAATTTTGCGCCTTCTTTAGAAAAGATGCAATCTTATATCCAGTCGAAATAAAATATTATGACCCCGATAACCCTATACAATACTCTGTCCAAGAAGAAAGAAGAGTTCAAGCCGATCAGGCACAATGAAGCCGGCGTCTATACTTGCGGGCCGACAGTTTATAATTATGCCCATATCGGCAATCTGCGCACTTATCTCTTCGAGGATTTTTTAGTGCGCGTCTTGAAGTATGACGGCTATAGGATCAAGCGCGTCATGAATGTGACTGATGTCGGCCACCTGACCGGCGATATGGACATGGGCGAAGACAAGATGGAGAAGGGCGCCGCTCGGGAAGGCAAGAACGCTTGGGATGTCGCTGATTTTTATCTGGCGACTTTCAAGAAAGATCTGGCCGCTCTCAATATCTTAGAGCCGGATATCTGGTGCAAGGCGACCGACAATATCCCGGAGCAGATCAGCCTGATCAAAACCTTGGAAACTAAAGGCTATACTTATAAGACTAAGGACGGCATCTATTTCGATACGTCTAAAGTCAAAGATTATAATAAGCTGAGCCATCTGCCTTTGTCGGAGTTGAAAGAAGGCGCGCGCGTAGAAGTGAATGTCGAGAAGAAGAACCCGACCGATTTCGCCTTATGGAAATTTTCTCCGAAGGGAGCGAAGCGCCAGATGGAATGGAAATCACCTTGGGGCGTCGGTTTCCCGGGCTGGCATATCGAATGTTCGGCGATGAGCTTGAAATATCTGGGAACACAATTGGATATTCATTGCGGCGGCATGGACCATATCAATATCCATCATACGAACGAGATCGCGCAAAGCGAAGCCGCGACCGGCAAGAAGTTCTTCAATTATTGGCTGCACGGCGCTTTTTTGAGCATTGCCGGCGGCAAGAAAATGGCCAAGAGCGCGGATAATTTTTTGACCGTTCAGAATGCTTTGGCGGATAAAGGCTTGGACCCGCTCGTTTATCGCTTCGCCGCTCTGCAGGTCCATTATCGCAAACCCATGGAATATAATGAAGATAGCTTGTCTCAGGCTGCTCTCGGCTTGAAGAGTTTGTATAATCAATTCAAATCCTTGGGTACGGTTGCAGGCGCAGTCGATCATGAATTCAAGGTTAAGTTTCTAACGGCTATCAATGACGACCTCAATATGCCTAAAGCTATGGCGGTCGTTTCCGCCCTGTTGAAATCCAAGCTGAGCGCGGCCGATAAGAAAGCGACCATCATAGATTTCGATAAGGTCCTCGGGCTGGGCCTGGAAAAAGCCGGAGAAAAGATAGAGGAGAAATTGGAATTAAGCGATCTGCCGAAGTCGATGCAGGATCTAGTCTTGAGACGCCAGTCTGCCCGCGAGGCCAAGGAGTGGGAGCTGGCCGATAATCTCAGGAAACGCATCGAAGAGAACGGCTATATCATGGAAGACGGGAAAGACGGCTATAGATTGAGCCGCAAGAAATAAATGCCTATGAATTTTTGGGACAAATTAAAGAAGCGCCGCCAGCCGATCCTGGCTCTCGCGCCTTTAGCCGGTTTTACGGATTCGGCTTTCCGCCAAGTATGCAAGCGATACGGGGCGGATGTTTTATATAGCGAGATGGCTTCCGCAACTGCGCTTTTTTATACGATGGGCCGGATTGATAATAATGGCGCTAAAGGCCGGGGGGCTGCCAATAAGATTTTTAAGAACCCGACCATAAAATTATTGCAGTTCGATCGCGCGCAAGAGAAGTATTATGTCGTTCAGCTTTTCGGAGCGGAACCGGAACATTTTGCCGCGGCCGCCAAGATCATTACCGAGAAGATCAAGCCGGATGGAATCGATATTAATTTCGGCTGCCCCGTGCCTAAAGTCGTAAAGCAGGGCGCCGGCTGCGGCTTGATGAAAGATCTGAAGCGGGCGCGCGCCGTCATCGAAGCGGTGCTCGCGAATACCGATCTGCCGGTGTCGATCAAGATCCGAGCAAAGTCCGGCAATGTTACCGCCTTAGAGTTCTTGAAGAATATTTCTGATTTGCCGGTCGCGGCCGTCATGATCCATGGCCGGACGCACGCGCAGGGATTTGCCGGCGAGCCGGACTGGAAGATTGTCAAAGATGCGCGCAAATATTTTCAAGGCGTGATCCTGGCTAACGGCGGCATCAATGATCTGGCTGGCGCCAAGAAAGTTCTGCAAGCAAGCGGCGCGGACGGACTCGGCTTAGCGCGCGGCATCTTAGGACGGCCGTGGCTGTTTAAGGAAATAAAAAAAGATAAGATCATCAATCTGAAACCGCAGGCGATATTTAAGATCGTCTTGGATCATGCGGCCCTGGTCGCTAAACTGAAAGGGAAGATCGGCCTGATCGAACTGCGCAAGCATCTGGTCTGGTATGTCGCCGGTTTGCCCGGAGCGGCAAAGATCAGAGAACGGCTCGTGAAAGTAAAGAACCTTAAAGATGTGAGAGATATTTTAGAAGAAAGCAAAGCAAAAAAATCTTCTTTTTAGCCTGTGCTCTAACTGTTGAAAACTTTTAGACATTTTTGACAAATTATTTTTTATTTAAAAAGCCACTTGTTGATAAGTGGCTTTTTATTTGATTTTTTGGCTTATTTTAATGAAAAGAATAGTGTTGACCCTAGGGGCTTCGTGGTGTATAATAATACTTGTAAGGTGAATTGTGGGGAGATGAGGTGAAACAACTCACTCCTCATTTATCAAACCGCTATGTTTATCGGCGAATACAATCATAATCTGGATGATAAAGGACGCTTGGCCATTCCGGCTAAGTTTCGCGCTATCTTGAAAAAGGGAGCGGTTGTCACTAAGGGGTTGGATAATTGCTTGTTCCTATATTCTAAAGAGCAATTTGAAAAGATTGCCGCCAAGTTCGCGGCTCTGCCGATCAGTCAGGCTCCGGCTCGGGCCTTTTCCCGCCACATGCTTGCCGGCGCCATGGATGTCGAGTTCGATAATCAAGGGAGAATAACTTTGCCGGAATATCTGCGTAAGTTTTCCGGACTGAAGAAAAGCATTATTGTCGCCGGCCTGTATAACCATCTGGAAATCTGGGATGAAAGCGCTTGGAATAAATATAAGAGCGAATCAGAAAAGAACAGCAACGCGATCGCGGAAGAATTGGGAGACTTGGGGATATAGCGGACGGCTTAATCAATATCAATATGGTTTACAGTCATAAGCCGGTCATGCTGAGAGAAATCCTGAAATTCTTGAACCCGCTGCCTGGACAGAAATTCGTCGATTGCACTTTAGGCGGAGCCGGTTATACTTTAGCTCTGGCAGAAAAAGTCGGAGAAAAGGGAAGAGTGGTCGGGATCGATCTGGATAATTTGGCTCTCGCTAATGCCGCCACTGAGATTGCTAACAGGAAATTGCAGAATATCACGTTAGTTCAAGGTAATTTTAAAAATCTGGAAACGCTGGTCGGAGAGAATTATTCTCGGTCAGAAAAGTTCGACGGCATCGTGATGGATCTGGGGCTCTCCTCGGCCCAGCTCGATGATGAGGCGAGAGGCTTCTCTTTCAAGGGAGATCGCCCGCTGGATATGGCCTTCGGTCCGATCAACGAGAGATCGACGGCCGAGATTGTCAATCAATATTCGCTGCCGGAATTGACCAGGATATTCAGAGAATACGGCGAAGAGCGCGAAGCCTATCGTATCGCCAAGGCGATCGTCGAGGGCCGGCGCGTCAAAAAAATAGAAACGACGTCAGAGCTGGTCGCTCTCATAGAGAAAGCTGTCCCGCCTCGCTTCCGTTCCCGCATCCATCCGGCCACTAAAGTCTTTCAAGCTTTAAGAATGGAAACCAATGAAGAGTTAGCGGCTCTTTCCGAAGCGCTGCCGGCCGCCGCCAAGATTTTAAAAACCGGAGGCAGGCTGGTCATCGTCTCTTTCCATAGCGGCGAGGATAGGATCGTTAAAAGATATTTTAAAGATACGCTCGGCTGGAAGATACTGACTAAACGTCCGGAAATACCGCAAGAGGATGAGATTACCGAAAACCCCCGCGCCCGCAGCGCCAAGCTCCGTGCCGCGGTTAAAATCTAGATAATTTTTAAATTAATATAAGATTCCTCCAGCTTAGCGCTGGGATGTTGAAAAAATTCTTATGACCAAGATAGCCACTAATTACGCCAGTCAGAGAGCTACTTGCACCGGCAGCAAGTTCAATCTGAAGTATTTCAATGTCTGCCTGTTTTCCGGCTTGGCAGTTCTAGGCGTCATGTATCTGATAAATATCAGCGATTTGACCGTTCAAGGCTTCGCTCTCCGCGACCTGAAGTCCCAAGCAGCGGCTTTAGCCAGCGAGAAGATGGCTAACGAAGAGGCAGTTAATGCCGCGCAATCTTATTATTCTTTGAATGAGCGCACCGGCAGCCTCCATATGGTGGCTATCGGCGACGTCGAATATCTTTCTTCCAACAGCTTGGCCGTCGCTAAAAAATAAATCTTAACCTGCATCCTATGTGGCGCAATTCTCTGAACAATTCCCGGCCGGACAAGATCAGGATCAATAGTAATCGCTGGCGTTCAGTCGTAGCGATTATTTTTTTATTTTCCGGCGCCCTGATCTATAAGCTGTTCAGCTTGCAGATTAAGCAATGCGATCTTTATACGGCGATGGCTGCCAGCCAGCAGCAGATTTCCAGCCAGCTTAAGCCGGAACGGGGCAAGATATATTTTACCGAAAAAGTTAACGGCCAAGAGAAATTGTATCCGGTCGCGACCAATAAGGATTTAGCGGTCTTGTATGCCGTGCCGAAAGACGTCGTCAATCCGAAGGACTTGGCGGAAAAGATGTATGAATTTTTCGATCAGCCTCGCCTGGAAGCGGAACTCAAGGATGCGGCCAGCAGCACGGCCGTGATCGCGACTTCGACTAAAGACGCTATCCTGGCCGCTTACCTGAAAAGATTGGATAAGCCGGGAGATGTCTATGAGCCGCTGGAAGGCAAGAAGATCGATACGGAAAAGCTATTGTCCCTCTTCGCTTACTTAGGCAGCACGACCTCGACGCCTCTCGCGGCCGCTAATCTGGAATTGAAGAACGGAGAAGTTTTGATCAAGGCCGCGCCCGGAGCCGCTTCGACGACAGCCGAACGGTTGAAGATACCCGGCCTAGGCTTTGATCTGCAGAGCTTCCGTTATTATCCGGAAAACGAAATCGCTTCCCATGTCTTGGGGTTCGTCAGTTATGCGAATGACGAGGGCAACGGCAAATATGGCTTAGAGGAATTTTTTAATGATGAATTATTCGGAAAATACGGATCGCTCAAATCGGAAAAGGGCGGCCAGGGCAATGTCATCATCGTTAATGACCGCGAATATGTTCCGCCGGTAGACGGATCCGACCTAGTCTTGACTCTGGACCGCAATGTCGAATTCATCGCCTGCGAGAAGCTCAAGGAAGCGGTCAAGAAACATGGCGCCACCGGAGGTTCGGTCATCGCCGTCAATCCGAAGACCGGGGCGATCATCGCGATGTGCTCGGTTCCGGATTTTAATCCGAATGATTATAAAGATGTGGCCGATATCAGCGTTTATAATAATCCGGCTCTGTTCAATCAATATGAACCGGGTTCGGTCTTCAAGACCGTGACTATGTCTATCGCTATCGACCAAGGGAAGGTTTCTCCGGCGACGACGTATAAGGATGAGGGGCAGATCATGATCAACGGTTGGCCGAAGCCGATCCGGAATTCCGATTTCGCCACCAAAGGCGGACATGGCGTCGTGGATATGAATTTTGTCTTGGAAAATTCTTTGAATACGGGCGCGATTTTTGCGATGCGCCAAGCCGGCCCCAAAGTCTTTGCCGATTATGTGAAAAATTACGGCTTCGGCGAGAAAACCGGCATTGAACTGGAAGGAGAGGCGGCCGGCAGCATTGGCAACCTTTTGTCCAGCAAGGTCAGAGAGATAGATGCGGCCGTGACTTCTTTCGGCCAAGGCCTATCCGTGACGCCGCTCCAGATGGTTATGTCTTATCAGGCTATCGCCAATAAAGGCGTCATGATGAAGCCATATATCGTCGAAGCGATCATCAGGGATGGCAAGAGAGAAGAGATGATTCCCAAGCAATTGCGCCAGGTTATCAGCGCTAAGACGGCGGCGACCATTTCCGCTATGCTCGTCAATGTCGTCGAGAACGGCCATTCCAAGCGCGCGTATATCGACGGTTATTATATCGGCGGCAAGACCGGCACGGCTCAAGTGGCTGTCAATGGCGGCTACAGCACCGACAAGTATATCCATACTTTCATCGGCATAGCGCCGATCAATGATCCGGCCTTCGTCATGCTGACCAAGATAGATGCTCCGAAAGATGTAGAATTCGCCGAAGGCTCAGCTCTGCCGCTCTGGACAGAGATAGCTGATTTCATGTTAAAGTATTATCAAGTTCCGAAGACTAGAAAATAATATGAGAAAGATATTGCAAGCGAAATTAAGAATATTAGCCCGGTTGATCCTGAAGAAGTATCAGCCTCTTATAATCGGCATTACCGGCTCCGTGGGCAAGACCAGCGCCAAGGAGGCGATCTTTGCGGTCCTGAAAGATAGGGAGGCGGTCGCCATGAGCCAGAAGAATTATAATAATGAAATCGGCTTGCCGCTCACTATCATCGGCGTCGAATCGGCCGGCCGGAATCTCTTTGGTTGGCTCAGGATTTTCTTCAAGGCCGCCGGCCTCATCCTCTTCAAAGATGAGAAGTATCCGCGCGTACTGATCTTGGAGATGGGCGTCGACCGTCCGGGCGATATGGCTTATCTGACCGCTATTGCCCCGCCTAATATCGGCATCATCACCGCCATCAGCTATTCGCACTTGGAATATTTCGGCAGCCTCGTGAATATCAAGAAAGAGAAGCAGGTCTTGATCGAGAATCTTGATAATAAGGGCCTGGCCGTGCTTAATTATGATAATGAATCGGCGCGGGAGATGGCCGAGGTTAGCAAGGCGAAGGTTTTGACTTACGGCTTGAAAACCGGGGCCGACCTGCAAGCCCAGGATATCGTCTATAATTTTACCAAAGGCGACTATGAGCTTTCCGGCCTTAACTTCAAGATGAATTATCAGGGTTCGATTGTGCCGGTCTTCATGGATAACGTCATGTCGGAAACCGTCCTGTATGCGGCTTTGGCGGCGGCGGCTGTCGGCCTGTATTTCGGCATGAACCTGGTTGAGATCGCGGCAGCCCTAAAAGATTTTTCTTTGCCGCACGGGCGCATGAATGTGCTTCCGGGCATCAAGCATACTTTCATCATCGACGATACTTATAATTCTTCTCCGGAAGCGGCTGAGAGCGCCTTGGATATTCTCAGCCGCATTAAGATAGATCCCGCCGCTTCTAAATATGCCGTTCTTGGCGACATGTTGGAAATCGGGCACTATACCGAAGAAGGCCATCGGCTAGTCGGCCAGAAAGTCGTAAGCGGCGGCATCGACTACCTGATCGCAGTCGGCGAGAAGTCCCGCGATTCTGTCAGAGCGGCGCTAGCGGCCGGTATGAGCGAAGATAATGTCTTTCATTTCGATCATGCTCCTGAAGCCGGCATTTTTTTGCAAGATAGGCTCAAGGCCGGCGACGTCATCCTGGTCAAGGGCTCGCAGGGCATGCGCATGGAAAGAGCGGTCAAGGAAATCATGGCCGAACCGGAACGCGCCGGTGAATTATTGGTGCGCCAAGGAGCTGAATGGGAAGAGTAATAGTTTAGAAAAAAATCAATATTTTGCTAATGAAAAAGCCTCGGTTTTATTCGAGGCTTTTTTGATCAAGTCGTTTGATCAAGTTATTCTTTAGGCTTGTTGACCCAGATTTTCCTGATCCGGTCGCAATAGCATTTATCAATGGCTTCTCTAGTACCGCCATCGACGATTTGCGATAACCTGATTATCTCGTCATCGGAAATATACTTCTCGTCCTGCGGATTTTGGCAGAAAACTCTACTGCTAAGAAATTTTGCAAACCAGATAGCTAAGAAGGGTGTTATGATCAGGCTGCCTTTGCCGTTGACTTGGACCATCTGGATGTAGAGCCTTTTCCCCGTTTCATAGTATTTGTTCTGATATTCAATTTCGTTCTTTATATCTTCCTGGCGGTTATTGCCGCTGGCGACCGGAGATTCCAGCCTATGGAATAGCCAGCCGAGATGATTGCAGACTTCCGGTTTGCTCAAGAGATCGGAAAGATCGAAATTATTCTTGCTTCGGCCATAGCTATTGATCAGCTTTTCGGCCGCTTCAATATCCTTAGTTTTGAGGATCTTGTTTATGACTCTTGTCAAAGTTTCCATTTTTTCAGGTTTAGGGGTTTAAGCTTCTAATTTTTCTGACTTCGGGATTACGAATTCTCTTTTAGAATCTCTCTTGCCCTTGAAGAAGGGGAAGAAATAAGCGGCTAATCCGGCGCCGAGGCTGAGCCAGATGAATTGATAATAACCCAGGCTCAAGAAGAAGATCGCGCCGATAAGCAGGCTCATGCCGATCACGACGATGAATCTCAACCGAGTTCCTTTCTTGTTCTTTCTCTTGCTCAATAGCAGGAAACCCGAATTATAATCATTAATCAGCATGGCGATTAGGCTGAACGTCGAGACTAGCACCACGATGAAGATGTCTTGGGATTTGGCGAGGATCGCCCATGGTCCGAGAAAGGCTATCGCTACTATTAAATAGAGAATGGCTACCAGAGCCAGGCTGACTCGGCCGCAATTCCTGAAAACATTTCTCGTCTTGATCCCGATGATGAATAAAGCCAGGAACAAGGCGATATTTTCCCAGGGAAAACGCGATCGCGGTTTTTCGGTTCGATAGGTCCATATTTCGTGGCAGCTATAGTAGAGGGAAGTTTCGACCGATCTGATCGTATTCTGCGTCAGCCAAGCGTTATAACCTTGGTTATAGCTTCTCCGATAGATTTTTTTCTGGCCGCTTTTCCAGATTTCATAGACATCCGCGGATACAGTTGAGCCGAAAGAAGCGATCGTTTCCTCCACCAAGGGATCAATAATTTTGATCGTATCTTTGACGATATAAGCTTCGTCGAAATCGCGATTATCGATCTCATAAAGATGAATAATGTTGAGGTCGGCCCGGTGGAAGATGAAAGATCTGTCCGCGGGGCTCATGGGTCTCCCTTTCTCTATTACTAAGAATTGGTTATTATATTTAACGACTAATCCTTGCGGATCATTAATGCCTGCAGCCTGGCTGCAAGAGATTAGCAGGGCTAATCCCGAAAAAAACATGATTTTTTTCATCGATGGCTGGGTTTTATTTGGTTAATATTCGAATGTTAAGTTACATAAATTCTTCTAAGTTTATAGTTTTTCTTGATTTTTGTCAACGGCTTGATATACTGGAATCATGCCTATACTTATTTTGGGGGGCCGCGGCAATCTCGGCTCTCAGCTGACTAAATTATTTTCTGCCGACTATGAAACCGTCTCCTGGGATCGGGAAGATTTGGATGTGCTTGATTCCGTCGCTTTAGGCGCTAAGATTCGAGAGCTTAAGCCGGAACTCATCATTAATACTGTGGCCTATAATGCCGTGGATAAATGCGAGGACAAGGATGGTTTAGCCGCCGCGATGAAGCTTAATGTCGCATTGCCGGAATCTTTAGCCGAACTGGCTATGGAAATCGGCGCGACTTTGATCCATTATTCTTCGGATTATGTCTTCAGCGGGACCGAGCAGAAGCAGTCTTTCAATGAAGACGAAACGCCGAATCCGGTCAATAAATACGGCGAGAGCAAATTCCAGGGCGAAAGGGAATTATTGCGCCGCGCCGGGTTGGGCTTGGATTATTATTTGATCAGGACTTCGAAGCTGTTCGGACCGGCCGGAGGCAGCCCGAACGCCAAGCCGAGCTTTTTTGACATCATGTTGAATCTGGCTCAAGATAAGAAGGAACTGACGGTCGTCAATGAAGAATTAAGCTGTTTTACTTATACGCTCGATCTGGCGGCCGCAACCAAGCGCTTGTGGGAATTAGAAGTCCCGTTCGGGATATATCATCTGGTGAATGAAGGCCCGGCCACCTGGTATGAAGCGGCGACAGAGTTATTCCATCAGAAGAAAATGAAGGTGTCTTTGCGCGCCGTGCGCAGCGAGAACCTTCTCCGCGCCGCCCGTCGTCCGAAATACTCCGTGCTCGTAAATACTAAGGTCCATAAGCTGCGCCATTGGAAAGAAGCGCTTCGGGAATATCTGGAAGAAAAATAAAGAAGAGAAATAAATTTTAAATTCATAATTATCTATTAATTATAATTCAATAATATGCGAGGCATCATCCTTTCCGGCGGTTCCGGCACCAGGCTCAGACCGCTCACGAAAATTACTTCTAAGCAATTGCTCCCGATCTATAATCGGCCGATGATCTATTATCCTTTGAATACGCTGATCAAAGCGGGCATCAAGGAGATCCTGATTATCGTCGCCCCGGAACGCGCCGGCGATTATCTTAATCTGCTCGGTTCCGGCAAGGAATTCGGCGTCAAATTCACTTATGAGATCCAGGATCATCCCGAGGGTCTGGCTCAGGCCTTCCTCATCGGCGAGAATTTCATCGATCAGGAGGACGTCGTGATGATTCTCGGCGATAATATCTTCGAAGACGATATCTCCGAGGCCGTGAAGAGCTTCAAGGGCGGAGCGAAGGTCTTTGCCAAGAAGGTCCCGGATCCGGAGCGTTTCGGCGTCGTGAAGTTCGATCAGAACATGAAAGCCGAAAAGATCGTGGAGAAGCCTCAGGAATATCTCAGCGATTACGCCGTTACCGGCCTCTATATCTATGACCAGCGCGTTATCAAAGTCGCCAAAGAAATGAAGCCGTCTCCGCGCGGAGAACTGGAAATAACCGATGTCAATAATTGGTTTTTAGAAAAAGGCGAACTTGAAGTCGCGACGATCGAAGGAGAATGGCTGGACGCCGGGACTTTCGACAGCCTGCTCAAAGCGCAGAACTTCGCCAAGGAAAAGCTAGCCGATAAGATGGTTATCTAAAAGAATTTATGAAATTAGCCGTCGGGTTTTTAACTTATAACGAAGCGACCGCTAAGTATCTGGGCGACTTTTTACCGAGCCTGGAAAAAGCTTTAGATTTCTTGCCGTCCGACGACTATCGGATCTTCGTTTTCGATAACAGCGACAAAGGCGACTTGGCCAATATCCGGATATTGAAGCAGCATGAGGATATCGCTTATTTCTGCCATGGCTATAATCTAGGATTTTCTCGAGCCTATAATCATCTGATCAGGGAAGCGATAAAAAATAAGGCCGAATATTTTTTGGTTATAAATCCGGATACGCTCATCGAACCGGAAGCGATCCGGAGGCTAGCGGCCGCTTTGGACGGCGATGGCTCTCTCGGTTCGGCCGCCCCGAAATTATTGCGTTGGGATTTTGTCGGCCGGAAGAAAACCGATCTGGTCGATTCTCTCGGTTTAGTCTTAAAGCCCGGACTGAGGTTCGGCGATTTAAAGCAAGGAATCAAGGATGATGGGGGAAATGCCGTTTATCCTATCTTGGGTCCTTCGGGGGCCGCCGGCTTATTCCGCCTGAGCGCCCTTGAAAAAACAGCGGAAAGCCGCCGGGAAGGCGGCAGCCAATACTATGACGAACGTTTCTTCATGTATAAAGAAGATTGCGATCTAGCTTATCGTCTTTTCCTGGCAGGCTATGTTTCGAAGCTGATTCCCGAAGCCGTAATCTATCATGATCGGACAGCCGCCGTTTCCGGCCAGGGAATGAAAGGTTTTTGGCGCGATCGGCAGTCAAAAAGCCGGAAGATAAGAGCTTGGTCTTTCCGAAATCAGCATCTGATTTTTTTGAAACACTGGAAAAAACAGAACCTTGTCAATAAAATTATTATCTGTTTAGAAATATCAATCCGATTTATATTTTCTCTTATATTAGAGCAATTTCTTTTAAAAGAGTGGCTTTTAGCCGTTAAGCTTTATTGGGGGTTGACTAATACAAAATATTGTGATAAATTAGGGGGGAAATAAATATCAATTGTCGGTTTATTTTTTTTATATGGAAAATATGGAAAACTTATTAGAAAAAATGATCAAGGATAAGAAAACCGAAGAACTGACGCGCTTAGACGCTATCAGCATCGTCGATTCCTTGTTCTCGGAATTGCTTGATCGGGAGAAAGACATCTTATCCCGCCGTTTTGGATTAAAGGGAGATAAGGGCGAAACACTGGAAAAGATCGGCAGCCTGCATAAATTAACTAGAGAGCGCGTCCGTCAGATTGAAGCGGCCAGCATCAAGAAGATCAAGAAGTTGGAAAAATTGGAAGAATCCATATCTTCTTTGAAGGAAGTCGTGGAAAGCCTCTTAACCGAACATGGCGGCTTGATCAGACGCGATTATCTTTTGGATATCTTGACCGTCATCTCACTCGAGCTTAACGGTTCGGCCGAGGCTGGCGCCGATATTGAAACCAATCGCCAGTCTTATCGCAATCATTTTAATTTCCTGATTTCCAAACTGATGAGCGATGACCTGGAACTTGTCGGAGATTCCGAGCAGTTCAACCCGTCTTTCAAGAAGAAAGATGCGGAAGTCGGCCACTTGGAAGAGCTTGCTGCCGACCTTTTGAAAAAAGTCGACGGCTTGAAGAAGACTTTTACGACCGAAGAGCTTTTGGATATTTTAAAGAAACTTGACGCTTATAATAAACATTCCTCTAAGCTGGCCGGCGGTTCCGCTGATATTACCAGCGTCTTTAAGAGCCAGGTGTTTCCGGATAAAGCTGAAACCATCAATAATAATAAGATTTTATATTCTCTCATGCAGGCCTTGAAGAACCTGGAGCAGAATAAATATGGAGAATGGGGCATCGCCGATTGGGGCGAGGTCAAGCCTAAGACCGTCAATGATAAGATTTATCTGATACTGAAGCATGCCGGCAGCCCGTTGCACTTCACCGAGATCGCCAAGAAGATCAATGAGATGAAGTTCGACAAGAAGACCGCGAACGCCGCGACTGTCCATAATGAATTGATCCTGGATGACCGCTATGTGCTTGTCAATCGCGGAACTTACGGCCTCAAGGAATGGCAGAAATAAGATATTACGGACAATCAACAATCACCTATAAAATAAAACCCGTTTTTACTGAAAACGGGTTTTATTTTTTATTCTATATATGGTAAAATGCCTATATAATCTTGTGATATGGATATAGTCATAAATACAAGCAGATTGGAACAATTTTTGAGTTTGCCTCCGGACGAGATGTTTTGGGTTTTTATGGGTAATTTCGGCTGGCTGATACTGGCTTTCATCTTCTTATATGGAGTCAGAGAAGTTTATCTCTTCTGGATACGGCAGCAATGGGAGAAAGACCATAAGAGCGTCCTTTTGGCCATCGATATCCCGAAGGGCAACGAGCAGTCGCCGAAAGCGGTCGAGAATATGTTCACTTATCTCGGCGGCGCCCATGGCTCGATCAATTTTTTTGAGAAATGGTTCGAAGGAAAATTCCAGAAAGCTTTCAGTTTCGAGATAGTGAGCCAAGAAGGCTATACGCAGTTCCTTATTTATACGCCGTTAGAATTCCGCAATCTCGTCGAATCGGCGGTCTATTCGCAGTATCCGGACGCGGAAATATCCGAAGTCGATGACTATGTGAATGACGTGCCGCATAAAGTTCCGGACGAGGAATATGATCTCTGGGGAACGGAATTCATCCAGGCTAACGCCTGGCCTTATCCGATCAGGTGTTATCAGGAATTCGAGCATCAGATGGGTCCGAGCGAGACCCAGTTCAAGGATCCGATGGCGAGCTTGATGGATCTCTGCGGCTCTTTGCGCCAAGGAGAATATTTCTGGCTCCAGATCATTGTCATCCCGACCGGTTTCAGCTGGGTCAAGGATTCCGAGAAAGAAATCAATAAGATTTTAGGCCGTAAGGAAAAAGCTAAGCCCGGCTTGGCCGCCAAAGGCGTTGTCGCCCTCGGTGAAGCCAGCGAGATCTTCTATCCGATCTGGGGAGATATCGGTCCGGCTAAGGAAGAGAAGGCGAAATCCATGATGGAATTGTCTCCCGGCGAGAAGCGCAAAGTCGAAGGCATCCAGCTCAAGGCCGGCAAGCTCGGTTTTGAAGCGAAGATCCGGGCTGTCTATATCGCCAGGAAGGAAGTCATGAACAAGGGCAAGGTCGCTAATGGTCTGGTCGGATACATGAAGCAGTTCTCATCCTTGGATCTGAATAATCTTAAGCCGGACGTCGATATGACTTTCACGAAAACGGTTTATTTTTTCCGCGAACCGCGCCTGATCGAGAAGAAGCGGAAGATATTGAATGCTTATATAAAACGTTCTGATAATCGTGGTCGAAGGCCGGGCTTATACAATATCGAAGAGTTGGCGACTCTTTGGCATTTTCCGGTCGAGGCTAATGTCAAAGCGGCGATGATCCAGAAAGCTCCGGGTAGAAAAGCTGACGCGCCGGCTTCGTTGCCGATCGCCGAAGAGAAGACGGTCGAAATTCCGGATATCTTCAATGAATCTTTCCAATCGGCGCCTAAGCCTGATTTTAAGCCGGAATTGCCGGATATGACCGAGAAGAAGACGACTCCGCCGGCCAACTTGCCTTTCGTTTAATTCTAACTTCCATGAAAATAGGCATCGACGCCCGCTTCTATGGTCCGATCGGAAAAGGTTTGGGCCGTTATACGCAAGAAGTGGTTGATAATATAATCAAGATGACGAACGCCGAAGAAGGCGAAGCTTTTGAATATGTCATCTTCTTAAGCCCGGGAAATTTCGATGAATTCGACGCTGACCGTCCCGGGGTCAGGAAGGTTAAGCTTGATTGCCCTTGGTATGGCTGGAAAGAACAGCTCTTGATGCCTTTCTATCTCCGGCGGGAGAAGCTAGACCTGATTCATTTTCCTCATTTCAATGTGCCGATCCTGACGCCGGGGAAATTCGTCGTCACTATCCATGACTTGATCTTGACTCATTTTCCGACCGTCCGCGCGACCACGCGCAATCGGGCGCTATATTATTTTAAGAATTTTGCTTATCGCCTCGTCATCTTCACGGCGCTCAGCCGCGCCCGCAAAGTAATTACGGTTTCCGAATTCACCAAGAAAGATATCGTCGATAAATTTGGAATCAAATCGGAAAAGATTGCGGTCACCTATGAGGGCGTAGCCAACCTGGCTAAAGGGCGCGATTCTTTATTCGTTTCCAAGCTCGATAGCCAAGAGATCTTGGCGCAATACCATATTCCGCAGAATTTTTTGCTTTATGTCGGCAATGCTTATCCGCATAAGAATCTAGAAATATTACTTAAAGTCTTTAGCCGTCTCCACGCCGAATATCCAGACCTGCGCTTAGTGCTGGTCGGAAAGCCGGACTATTTCTATGAGCGGGTCAGAGAAGCGGCTCGGATCCTGAATCTGTGGCAGAAAGAGAATATCAATAGTCCGGTGATATTTCCCGGCTATGTTCCGGATGCGCAGCTGGAAATATTATATGCGGAAGCGCGCGCCTATGTCTTTCCTTCTCTTTATGAAGGTTTCGGCTTGCCGCCTCTAGAGGCGATGGCCAAAGGTTGTCCGGTCATCAGTTCCGATCGAGCTTCGCTTCCGGAGATTCTCGGAGCCGCGGCCGCCTATTTTAATCCGGAAGATGAAACCGATATGATCCGAAAGATCCGGGAAGTGCTGACTGATGAAGAATTGCGCGCTAACCTGATAGAACAAGGACTGAAGCAGGCTAAGAAATATAATTGGTGGGAATGCGCTCGCGAAACCTTGGAAATTTATCGGGGAGCTTTGAAAAATAAGAGATTCTAATGGCCAATAATCAGAAGACACAAACGAATAACCGGAATCTCGATAGAGAGCGTTTCTCTAATTTTGTCGTAGATTTGCGCCGGGCGGAGAAGAAGGCGGAAACTGAATTGAAACAGGAGGTCAAAGCCGAGGCCAGCCGAGGCATCAAGATTTTCAAGCAAGAGATGAAAATCGTCAAGAAAAGAGTTAAGGCTCTTCCCGATCTCTTAACCTCCAGCCGTAAACATCATCCGGTCTTTGGCCTGAAGGATGTCTTGGCTCATTTCCGCTTCTCTAAGAAGCAAGGGCCGGCCTGGGTTGCGGAGCTTCAAGCGCGCGAAGCGGCTTGGCAGAAAGCTTTGCGTCTTAAGGTATCGCGTTTCCAGGATTTTTCTCGCAAAAAGACTGGTGAAGCGGAAGTTCCGACGGCCTGGTATCGTTCGGTCTTATATTTTTCTTTGATCCTCTTTATCATCATCCTGCCTTTCAAGATATTATCCGTTCTGGATATTTTTGATTTCAATAATTTAGAAAGGAAGATAATCAGCCGTTCGGAATCAGCCGTGAACAGCTTGATGGCGGCCGCCGATTCCGTTTCGAAGATGGATTTGAAGGGCGCGGATACGGATTTCCAGACGGCCGGAGCCAATTTTTTGGAAGCGCAGAATGATCTGAATAAGATTAATGATTCTATCCTGGTTCTCGCTTCTTTTTCCAGCGACCCGAAGATAAAATTGGCCGCCGAGAGCAAGAAATTCTTGGCAGCCGGCGCGGCGGCCGCATCTTTGGGTAGGAATTTAGTGCTCGCGACCGACAGCTTATTCGGCGGCAACCAGGAAAATTTCAGCGTTTCTCTGGATAATTTCTTGGCTTATGGCAATCTGGCCGTCAGCGACGCCAAGTCTTTGAAAAAAACGATAGTTAAGATAAATCCGGATAATCTGCCGGAAGCTTATCGGGCCAAGTTCGAATCTCTTAGCCAGCAAGCCGGACTATTGTCTGATAATCTGGATAATTTCGTTTCCGCCGGCGCTAAGCTCAAGGAAGTCTTAGGACTCAGCCGCGATAAGCGCTATCTGCTAGTCTTCCAGAATAATGCGGAGATGCGCGCGAGCGGCGGCTTCTTAGGCAGCTACGCGCTCGTCGATATCAAGGACGGCCGGATCAGCAATCTTGAAGTTCCCGGCGGCGGCTCTTATGATACCGAAGGCGGCATGAAGGTCAGGGTAGTCGCTCCGGAACCGCTTTGGCTGGTCAATCCTCTCTGGCATTTCTGGGACGCGAATTGGTGGCCTGATTGGCCGACGACGGCGAAGAATCTTACCTGGTTCTATGAAAAGAGCGGCGGACCGAGCGTCGACGGCGTTATCGGCATCACGCCGACAGTCGTCGAACGCTTGTTGGAAATTACCGGTCCGATCGATCTGCAGAAAGAATACGGCCTGACGATAGACGCGAATAATTTTTGGGAAACCGTCCAGAAGATTACGGAGCAGAAGAATCTGGCGAAGACTCATCCGGAAGCTATCATCGATATTCCCGCGACCTCGACAGCCATAAAATCCGGCCTGCCCTTAGAGCAGGATTTGGAAAATAATACCGATAATAAGCCGAAAAAGATCATCGGCGACCTCATGGCGAAAATATTGGAAATTCTGCCGCAGAAACTAAATCGGGAGAATCTGGTCAAGATAATTACCGTCTTTGAAAAGGATATGTCCGAGAAGCAGATCCTTTTCTATTTCAATGATCCGGCTCTCCAAGCCGAATTAGCGAATCGCAATTGGGCCGGAGAAGTGCGTCCGGCCGATAAGGATTATCTGATGGTCGTCAATACGAATATCGCCGGCCAGAAATCAGATCGCCTGATGAGCGAAAAGATAGATCTTGCGAGCGAGGCCGACAGCGGCGGCAGCCTTATTAATACCGTGACGATCACGCGGACGCATAACGGCTTGAAGAATGAAGCGCTGACCGGAGTGCGCAATGTCGATTGGCTGCGCGTCTATGTGCCGCAAGGCAGCGAGCTGATTGAAGCGAGCGGCTTCGTTTCTCCGGAAGCGAAATATTTACAGGAGAAGCCGGAAGTTGATTGGGAAAAGAATCCTCTGCTGGCGGCGGAGGCGGCGGCGAAGACCGATAGCGCGACCGGCGTAAAGATCTATGAAGAGAACGGCAAGACCGTCTTCGCGAATTGGCTGATGGTCGATCCGGGCCAGACCGCGACCGTAGTGATCAGATACCGCTTGCCTTTTAATATTTTCAGCAAGGAGATCGATAACAGCTGGCTGAAACGCTTGAACGATTGGCTGAATGCGGATACGCCTGATTTGCTGCCTTATTCGCTTTTGGTCCAGAAGCAGCCGGGCTCGCGTCCGAGCGAATTCACGAGCCATCTGCGTTTGCCGGGAAATCTGCAGGTCTTCTGGCGTTTTCCGGAAAACTTAGCCGGCAGCGATGGTTGGGAAATAAATACGCCCCTCGATGCCGATAAGTATTATTCTCTCCTTTTAGAAAAAATAAATAAATAAATCTTAATTCATATAGTATGCCTGAAGAGAAAAAAATAAAAAGAATCTTGAAAGTCGGCCGGGATGAGGCGTCCAGCCTGTCTTCATTCGTGGAGCGCCCGGTGCCGACCGAAAAGGAAGTCGCCACTTTCGAGCGCGTCGTCGGCCGCGAAGTGCGCGAAGCCGAGATAGATTCCAATCTTTCAGAGATATATCGCGATAAGAAAGGCGGGAGTGTCGACGTCAAGAAGATGAATATCAAGAAGCGCCCGAATTTTTTCGTCAGGCTGTTCAAGAAGCTGCTTATTCTCGGCTTGATCGGCGCAGCCAGTTATTTCGCTTACTCTTATTGGCTGTCTAATGGCAATGACGTGAACGGCCTGGATTTCAAGATCGCCGCCCCGGAGAATATCTTAGCCGGAGAAGAGTTCTCTTATAAGGTTACTTATCATAATCCGACTAAATATATCTTGTCGCATGCGCGTTTGGAAATCCAGTATCCGGAAAATTTCGTCTTCACTTCCGCTTCCATCTCTCCTAATAGCGGCAATTACGGCTGGGATGTCCCTGACCTGGATCCGGGAGCGACTGATTCGCTGACTATTACCGGCCGCCTGATCAACCAGCCGGATTCCGCTAATGTCATTGTCGGCTATCTGAGTTATAATCCCGGAACTTTGTCCAGCCAATTCAAGAAAGAAGCCTCGGCTTCGACTATGGTTGACGGCTTGGGCTTCAATGTGGATCTGAGCTATTCCAACACCGCTTTCCTTAATCAAGATAACGAGATTACGCTCGTCCTGTCCGATGTCCAGAATAATTATCTCGGCGATTTCAATATTTCTTTCACGCTTCCGGTCGAAGCGAATGCGTCCGTCGTCACTTCCAACGGCCAAGCGACGACCACGGCTTCATCTACCGCCGCCCTCGGCACTTCGACGAAGATAATCGTCTCTAAGGCCGGCGGCGCCAGCTGGCAGGTCAGCAATCTCCTGCAAGCCTCCGGCCGCCAAGAAGTGCCTTTGGCTTACAAGGTCAAACAGAAATCAGACAATCTGGAAATAAAGGTGAGGTTGGAAAAGAAGCTAGAAAACGGCGAATCCTATGTCTTCTGGGAAAAATCTTTCAAGCCGGAATTAGTCTCGAGCGATCTGAATCTGACTATGATCCTGAACGGCTCGAAAAGCGACGGCGCCCTGACTTTCGGCCAGCCGCTAAATTATTCTCTCACTTACTCCAATCACGGCAGCGCGTCTTATAAAGATGTCGTGGTCATGGCTGCGTTGAACAGCGATTTCTTGAATTGGAGTTCGCTCGTCGACGAGAAGAAAGGCGAGATCAGGAATAATATGATCATCTGGACCAAGAATGAGATTCCGGGGCTGGCGGAAATCAAGCCGGGCGACGAAGGCACGATCGATTTCAGCCTCAATCTGTCCGCTTTCAAGGATAGCGATCAGGGCAAGGATATGACCGTAGTTTCTTATGGGCAATATAGCATGAATAATAAGGCGGTTAAGAATGACGAGAACAAGAGCAATACTATCACGAGCAAGATCAATAGCGACTTGTCATTAAGCGAGTCGATCCTCTATTTTAATAGCGACAATATGCCGGTCGGTTCCGGGCCTTTGCCGCCCAAAGTCGGAGAGAAGACTAGCGTTAAAGTCTTCTGGACGGTGAAGAATAATCTCCACGAATTGACCGACGCGCGCGTCGTCCTGGCTCTGCCGAGCTACGTGGCTTGGGATAATAATAATACGACTAATGTCGGCAATATCTATTATGATAATGCGACGCGCCAGGTAATCTGGGAAATCGGCCGCTTGCCGGTCTCAGTCTATCGCGTGGATGCGGAATTCAGCATCAGCTTGACGCCGTCCGACAGCGATCGCAATAAGATTTTGGTCTTATCTCCGGGCGCGACCGTCAGCGCGACTGATACGGAAACCAAAGAGACCATTATCAAGAAGACCAGCCCCAAGACGACCAAGTTGGAAGATGATGATATCGCCGGCTTGAATAATTCCGGACGAGTAGAATAATAAATTATGTTCAAAATAATCAAGACATCAAAATCAGGACTCCGCCGCGGAGTCCTGAAAACTGCCCATGGCTCCTTAGAGACGCCTTTTTATATGCCGGACGCCACGCGCGGCTTTGTTAAATTGACAGATAACGAGGCGGTCGCGCGTACGCGGACGAAAGCGCTCGTTGTCAACACGTTCCATCTTTATCTTCAGCCGGGCTTGAAAGTGATTGAGAAGGTCGGCGGCCTCCATGAATTCATGAATTGGTCCGGGCCGCTTCTGTCTGACTCCGGCGGGTTCCAAGTCTTTTCGCTTATCCATAAGAACAAACAGATGGGCAAGATCACGGATGATAAGGTCATCTTCCGCTCGCCGCTTGACGGATCGAAGCATGAGCTGACTCCGGAAAAATCCATCCAGATACAATTTACGCTCGGTACGGACATGATGGTCTGCCTGGATGATTGCCCGCCGAATGATTTTTCTCGGCCGGATTTAGAAAAAGCGGTCGAACGGACTATCGCTTGGGCGAAGCGCTGCAAGATTGAATTTGAAAAACAGGTCAAAAAAAGGAAACTGGGCGGCGCTAAGCGTCCGCTCCTGTTCGCAGTTATCCAGGGCGGAGCGGAAATAGACCTGCGCGCGCATTGCGCCGAGGAATTAGTGAAGATCGGCTTTGACGGCTATGGCTTCGGCGCTCGTCCGGTCGATAAGGAGGGGAAGTTCTTAGGCGAAGTCCTGCAAGCGACCGCCGATTTCATTCCCCGAGAAGCTTTGCGTTTCGCACTCGGCATCGGCACGCCCGAAGATATCTCTCGCTGCGCTTTGATGGGCTGGGATATGTTCGATTGCGTCATCCCGACGCGCGAAGGCCGGCATGGAAAATTATTTTTTTTGAAGAAGTTCCCTAAATATGAGAATGCTAATATTAATAATGCTAAATTTGCTACCGACTTCAAACCGATTAATCAGAAGAGCCGCTTATCGGAATTGAAGCGTAATTCCCGCGCTTATCTCCATCATCTCTTCCGCCTGAACGAGCCGCTCGGCCATAAGCTCGCCAGCCTTAATAACCTGGAATTTTATCAAGAGTTTATCGCTAATTTATCTGATATAAAGGATAAGAAATAGCGAGGCATTGGCAAAACCTTAATTTTCCCTTATACTACTTGGGTAATTATTAATTCTAAAGCTATGATGATGACCAAAATTATCGCCACTATCGGGCCGAAATCCGAAGCTCCGGACAAGCTTTTAGCGCTGATCGAAGCCGGCGTCGATATCATCCGCATAAATTTTTCTCATGCCACTTATGAGCAATATAAGCGGATCAAGAAATTGATCGATGATTTCAATAAGACGTCCGATCGCAAGATCAGGATACTGCTCGATCTCCAGGGCCCGCGCATCCGCGTCGGCCAGATGCCGGACGGCGGCATCGTGCTTAAGGACGGAGAGAAATATGACTTCACTTATTCGAAGCTGCCTTATAAGAAGGGCGGCATGATTCCGATCGATAATGCCGATCTGTGCCATGATATCAAGAAGCATCAGCCCCTGTATCTTTGCAATGGCGAGATAGAATTGATCGTCAAGGAGGTTAAAGGCAAAATCATCAAGACTGAAGTCTTGCATGGCGGCTTGCTCAGTTCCCGCAAAGGCATCAATGTGCCGCACACGAATATGAAGAAGGGCGGCCTGACCCCGAAAGATATCCAGGATCTGAAATTCGGCTTGAAAGTCGGGACTGATTTTGTCGGCTTGTCTTTTGTCCAGACGGCGAGCGATGTCTTGAAACTGCGCCGCTTGATCGGTCCGCACAAGGAAGTGAAGATCGTCTCCAAGATCGAGCGCGCTATCGCGCTCAAGAATATCGATAAGATCATTATCGCTTCCGATGTCATCATGATCGCGCGCGGCGATCTCGGTATTGAGACGCCGATTGAAGAATTGCCGCTAGTCCAGAAGAATCTCATCCGCCATGCGCATTGGCATCAGACCCCGGCGATCATCGCGACCCAGGTTATGACTTCCATGATCAAGAATCAGGCGCCGACTCGCGCCGAGATCTCCGATATCGCTAACGCCGTGCTCGATGGCGGCGATATCATCATGCTGTCCGACGAAACCGCTGTCGGCGATTACGGTTTGGAAGCCGTCAAGATGCTAAGGAAGGTGATTATCAGGACGGAGCGCTATATCAATCGCGATTGTATCGTCTGTTAATATATAAAAATATGAAAATCAAAGACATCAGAGCTTTAGAGATATTAGATTCTCGCGGCAACCCGACCGTTTCGGCGACCGTGATTTTGGATAACGGCGCGGCTGGAACGGCTATGGTTCCGAGCGGCGCTTCGACCGGCAGCTATGAAGCGGTCGAGCTGCGCGACGGCGATAAGAATCGCTATAACGGCCTGGGCGTTCTGACGGCCGTCAAGAATATTGAAACCAAGATCAAACCGGCGCTCGTCGGCCTTGATCCGGAAAATCAGGCCGAGATAGATATGGTTATGATCAAGCTGGACGGCA
This sequence comes from uncultured Gammaproteobacteria bacterium, assembly GCA_964517325.1. Lineage (GTDB taxonomy): Bacteria > Patescibacteriota > Patescibacteriia > Patescibacteriales > UBA12465 > UBA12465. The sequence goes on from CAZFBV010000008.1 coordinate 24,728, forward strand.
CGGAGAATAAAGCGAAATTGGGCGCGAATGCGATTCTGGCAGTTTCTATGGCGACAGCGCGCGCCGCCGCTAATGGCCTGAATGTCCCTCTGTATGAATATCTGACTAAGATGAATCCGGATTTTAATGGCCGCTATGAAATGCCGGTGCCGATGATGAATGTGCTTAATGGCGGCAAGCATGCGAACTGGGCGACTGATATCCAGGAATATATGATTCTGCCGATCGGCGCGAAAACTATCGCCGGCGCGGTTAGGATCTGTGCGGAAATATACCAGGCGCTTAAGAAAGTCTTGAAAGATCGCGGCTATAATATCACCGTCGGCGACGAAGGCGGCTTTGCTCCGGCGGTTTCAAGCAATGAAGAGACTTTTATCCTCTTAGCGGATGCGGTGCGCGCGGCCGGCTATACTGTCGGCGAAGACGTGGTCTTCGGCATCGATGCGGCCGCAACGGAATTTTATCAGGATGGCGCCTATAATCTGAAAAAGGAGAATAAGATCATGAGCGGTTCGGAACTGATTGATTTTTATAGCGACTTACAGACCAAATATCCGATTTATTCTTTCGAAGACGTCTTCGCGGAAGATGATTGGGCGTCGTTCAAGGAATTCACCGCCGCGAATAAGAATTTGGTCCAGGTCGTCGGCGACGATCTCTATGTGACAAACGTGAAAAGATTGGAAAAGGGAATCGCGGATAAGTCTTCGAACTCTATCCTGATCAAGCTTAATCAGATAGGTACCTTGACGGAAACCGTGAATGCGATCTTATTAGCTCGCAGGAACAAGATGACCTCAGTCATTTCGCATCGCAGCGGCGAAACCGAAGATGCTTTCATTGCCGACCTGGTCGTCGCTCTCGGCGCCGGCCAGATCAAGACCGGAGCGCCGGCGCGCAGCGAGCGGACGGCTAAGTATAACCGCTTGCTGGAGATTGAAGCGGAATTAGGGGAAAAGGCAGTTTACGCGCGCTTTCCGTTCGCCGGCAAATAACCTTACCAATATTCAGCCGCCCCTCTTCGGGCGGCTTAAAATTATATGATGCAATTTATCTTTTTCGGAGTTTCCGTCATCGTGATCCTGCTCGGGCACGCGGTCTTATGGCATTTCTTGACCAGATTATTCATCCTGGCTTCCGTTCCGGCGCAGATAAGCATCGCCCTGATCATCTCGTTGCTTTTCGCGAGCGTCATCATATCTTCTTATTTAATCCATAAATGGGATAACCTTTTCACGCGCTGGTATTATATGTTTTCCGGATTCTGGATAGGGCTGGGCGTCAATCTTCTCCTGATCGCATTATTAATAGTGATAATCAAATTAGTTTCCGGCTTCTTTGGTTGGCAGATTCCGGTAATATATCTGAGGATATTTTTCATCGGCGCCGGCCTGCTCATCTCGATCATCGGCGTCTACCGCGCGGTCGCACCGCGCGTCGTCGAATATGAAGTGAAGATCAAGGATCTGCCGGACGTTTGGAACAATAAGGTGATCGTCCAGATTTCCGATATCCATCTCGGTCCGGTCTATCGCCAGAATTCCTTTCATCGCCTCTTGGCTAGAGTGAATGGCCTGAAACCGGAAGCAGTCTTCATCACCGGCGACCTGTTCGACGGCATGGAATCGGATTTTTCCTGGCTGAATCATCCGCTCAATCGCCTCGAAGCGCCGAAAGGTATCTATTACGGCTTCGGCAATCATGACTTGTATCTCGGTTTTGATCGCGTCATCAGCCTTCTAAAAGGCAACAAGATCGAGATTCTCGATAATCGCCTGGAAACTGTCGACGGCCTTCAGATCATCGGCATCAATTATTCTTTTGATAACGATTTTAATCTGGAAAAATCAATCCTGGATCAATCCGGCTATAGCGAGAAATTGCCCAGTATCTTATTATTCCACGCGCCGAAGAATGTATCGCTGGCGAAAAACGCCGGCATCGACTTACAGTTATCGGGCCATACCCACGACGGACAGCTTTGGCCGTTCAATTTCCTGGCCAAATGGGCGCATCAGGGTTATGGCTATGGCTTCTTTCAAGAAGGTGATTTCAATCTGATCGTCTCTAGCGGTGTCGGCTCTTGGGGACCGCCGATGCGCACGTCCGCCCGCAGCGAGATCGTCAAGATAATCCTTAAGAAGAAATAATTTCAAAACCAAGATAATAAACAGACTAATCATATGAATCTAGAAAAATTGAATGGCATCTTGAAGAACGAACCGAAATTCCGGTACGCGCAGATAAATAAAGCGCTCTGGCAGGATCATATCTCTTCGTGGGAAGAAGCGTCGAACCTGCCTAAAGCTTTGCGTGAAACTTTGGCGGCTGAATGTCCCTTGGAAATAAAGGCCGAACTTTTTAAATCTTCGGGCGGGCCGAAGAGCTTGAAGGCTCTCATTACCTTAGAAGACGGAGAAGTGATTGAGACTGTGCTTATCCGCCAGAAAGAAGCTCGCAATACGGTCTGCGTCTCGTCCCAGGTCGGCTGTCCTCTGGGCTGCGCTTTCTGCGCAACCGGGATGAACGGTTTTAGCCGCAGCCTGACGGCCGAAGAGATCATTGTGCAAGTTTCGTATTGGGCGCGCTATCTGAAGCAAGAAGGCAAGGGGGAGAAGATTGATAATCTAGTTTTCATGGGCATGGGCGAGCCTTTTCTGAATTATAATGAGTTCATCAAAGCCGTGAAATTCTTGAATAATCCGGAGACTTTCAATATCGGCGCGCGCCGCATCTCGGTTTCGACTGCCGGCATCACCGAGGGCATCAAGCGCCTGGCCGGCGAACAGCTGCAGATCAACCTGGCGATATCCCTGCATGCCGCTTCCGATTCCTTGCGCCAATCGCTGATGCCGATCGCTAAGAAATATCCGCTTCATGATATTTTCCGCGCCGTCGATAATTATATAACCAAGACCGGCCGCCGCGTCATGTTTGAATATTTGATGATCAAGAAGACTAATGATTCTGATAAGGATGCGTTGGAACTGGCCGCGCTCATGAAGAAGCCTTTATACATGGTTAATCTTATCCCTTATAACGCCACTGGAAAATTCAAGCCATCCGATCGCGAACGCGTCGACGCTTTTAAGAAGATCTTGGAAGATAACGGCGTGCCGGCGACTGTCCGCTTGAGCTTCGGCTCCGGCATCGACGCCGCCTGCGGACAGCTGAAAGGGAAGATGAAGAAGAGATCATAGAGCGGGAACGTAATAAAATATATGACTAGATTCTTAATCAAACTCGACCGGATCGCTGCTTGGACCTTGATGATCGTCATGATCCTTTATGCTGTCAGCGGTTACGGCCTGACCAAGGGACTAATCAATATTGATTTTGCGCGCTCTCTGCATCTGTCTTGGCTCGGAGCCATCGGGTTAGCCGCTTTCGTCATCCATACTTCTTGGGCTATCCGTCTGGCTTTTATCCGCCGGCAGATCTGGAATGGCTATACTCGTTTTGCGTTGTTTACTTTCTATATCCTTTTGGCTGGATTCTTTCTTTACGTGCATTTTTTTTATACTCCATCTTATAACAAGACTCTGCCAGCAGCGGATAATCAAGCAGCAACAGCTTCCACAAATTCAAGTTCGGTCGCGCCGACAGAAACTAAAGTCTTTACAGCCGCCAGTCTGGCTTATTATGACGGTTTGAACGGCCGGCCGGCCTACGCCGCTGTCAGCGGCGTCGTCTATGACGTTTCTTCGGTTTTTAAAAACGGCAATCATCATGGCTATTCCGCGGGCATAGATTTAACCGCTCTTTTCTATTCGCAGCATCCCGCCCAGCTCCTTAGCCGCTACCAGATCGTCGGCACTTATCAGAAATGAAACCGGATTTTCCTTACATCATCAAGACTGTCCGCCATTCCCGACATGTGCGCTTGGTTGTGCATCATGACGGCCGGGTTGTCGTCACTAAGCCGTATTTTTTAAGCAAAGCCTCGGCCGAGGCTTTTTTGCTTTCTAAAATCAACTGGATTAACGCTGCATTAGAGCGTTTTAAGAATATGCCGGCGCCCTTAGCCCGGCCGCATGATCATGAAGACTATTTGAAACATAAGCAGGCGGCGCATGTCCTCGTTATCAATCGTTTGGAATATTTTAATCGGTTTTATAATTTTAAATATCAGCGGATCAGCATCCGCGATCAGAAAACACGCTGGGGCAGCTGTTCGCGCGGCGGCAATCTTAATTTCAGCTATCGCTTATTAGAGCTGTCGCCAGCAGCCGCCGATTATATTATCGTCCATGAGCTCTGCCATCTGAAAGAATTCAACCATTCAGCGCGTTTTTGGGCGCTAGTCGCCAAGACCATTCCAGATTATGAAGAACGGCGACGGGAGTTGAGGGGAAGAGTCGTCTAATTTAAAAAATATATGCTGGATCGAAAAAAAAGAAAACGTCTTATACTCTTAGGCGCTTACGTCTTAGTCGCTTGCGCGGCTGTCTATGTCTTTAAGCCGATTTATCTTTTTTCTATAATCATCGTCTTGGCGCCGCCCGCCGTGATTAATTTTTTTTGGTTGGAAAAATCGCGCGCGAAGATCTTATTATTTTCCATCTTGACCACCTTGTTATTTGCGCCGCCGGTAGAGTTGGCCGCCCGTTTGACCAACGCTTGGGATGTCCAGTCCGTCTTGCCGCGTCTCCTAGGAATTGCTCCGCTCGAAAATATTTTATTTGCTTTCTTGAATTTTTTCTGGGTTCTCTGTTTTTATGAATACTTCGTGGATCGCGATACCGAAGCCAAGATTTCTAAGCGCCTTAAGATTATCGTTCTCGGCTATTGCTTATTAGCCGCCGCGGTTTTTGCCGGCTTCTTTATAGATAAGAATCTGATCTCCTTAAATTATCACACCCTATCCTTAATTATCTTATTGATTCCGGGAATAATAATCTTCAGCTTTAAGCCGCATTTATTGAAGAAACTCTGGCTGACGACCTTATTTTTCGCGCTAGTTTTCTTTGTCTATGAAGTCGTTTCGCTGCTAATTGGCAGCTGGTGGTGGCCTGGAAATTATTTATTGCCAGTAAATATGTTCGGCCGCATCTTTCCTCTAGATGACGTTATCATCTGGTATTTATTATCTACGCCCGTCCTGATTGGCGGCTATGAATTCTTTGTCGATGACGGGAAGTAGCCTCAATATTAATCTATCTCAATAGCTCTAAATCCTTTTTTTTGCTACAATATCATTATAATTAATTTATTATAATTTTATGTTTACTCTGCCTAAATTGCCTTATGAGCAAACAGCTTTAGAGCCGCATATCTCTGCCAAGACTCTGGAATTTCATTATGGCAAACATCACCAGGCTTATATTGATAATCTTAATAAATTGATCGCCGGGACCGATTTAGAACCAGAAACTTTAGAAAATATCGTCCTTAAGACCGTAGACAATCAAGATAAGACGGGCATCTTTAATAACGCCGCTCAAGCCTATAATCATGATTTTTTTTGGAAAGGCTTGCGTCCGACCGGCGGGCTCATGGAGCCGGCGCCGGAATTATTAGAAGCTATCAATAAGAGCTTCGGTTCCCTGGGAAATTTTTACGGCGAATTCAAGACGGCCGCGACCGGAGTGTTCGGCAGCGGCTGGGTCTGGCTAGTCCGAGATGGCGAAAACCTGAAAATCATGAAGACCGCCAACGCCGATACGCCCTTGGCGCATGATCTTCATCCGCTCTGGGTTCTCGATGTCTGGGAGCACGCTTATTATCTCGATTATCAGAATCGCCGCGCCGATTTCATCGAAGCTGTCCTGCGTAATCTCATTAATTGGGAATTTGTCGCCGCTAATCTTTAATCATTTATAAATCCCTCTGACATATTATGTACAAGAATCCTTATGCTCGGTTGAAGCCATCCAGCCGCCGGCCTTATACGGAGATATATCTTATCCGTCATTGCCATCCTGACTACACGCAGGAAAAGAAAGTAGGCGAATATAATATGCCTTTATCAAAGGCCGGTTTGAAGCAGCGTAAATATCTGACTGAAAAATTATTGACCCTGAAGATCGATAAGGTTTATGCGAGCAGCTTAGTGCGCGCTCAGGAGAGCGCCGCGCTTTATCTGGAGAAAACCGGCAAGAAATTGAATATCGACGAACGGCTCGATGAGATTGATTGGAAAGACTGGTATCGCCTCAAATATTTCAATATGACGGAAAAGACGAGGAGCAAGAAGCTGAAGCGCCATCAGATCCTGGACAGGGAATTGGATAAGCTGCAGACCGTCGCCCGCCGCGCTGTCGCCGATCTGTTCCATCATAATCGCGGCCAGAAATTGGCGATCTTCTCGCACGGCAATTTCATCCGCGCGCTCCTGACCGGAATATTGAATGCCGATGTCATCGGCTTCCTGTCTCTGGAAATATTCCAGTCATCGGTCAGCAAGATCGTCATCGATCGCGACGGCTATATCAAGATCAGCTTCATCAATGACGCCGATCATCTGCCATCGCCTCCGACCGAAGATTTATATATAACCTTGGCCGATTAAGCCGAACGCTATTATGAAAATCGCCGTCGCATCAAAAAGCCTAAAAAGAATTTCCAGTACGATCATATTCTTGACCGGTATCATTTTTTCGATCATCACTTGCGGCTTGACTCCGGTTTCCGCGGCGACTAATCTCAATGGACGCATCCTGCTGCAAGTCGAAGCTCATGGCGAGGCTTGGTATGTCAATCCGGTTAACGGCTATCGTTATTATCTCGGCCGGCCGACGGATGCTTTTAATGTCATGCGCTCGCTCGGCCTGGGGATTACGAACGCCGATACGGCTAATTTTAAAGCTAATGGCGCGCCTGTGCGCCTTTCCGGCCGCATCTTGCTTCAGGTTCAGGATAAGGGGCAGGCTTATTACGTTAATCCGCTCAATCGGAAATTATATTATCTCGGCCGGCCGACGGATGCTTTTAATGTCATGCGCTCGCTCGGTTTAGGAATAACGAACGCTGATTTAATTAAGATCAGGATCGCTTCGGTCGGCGGAACCTCTTCATCTGCCGGTACGCCTTCAACCGGCACGAGCATCCCGACGACGGTCATCAGCCTTGATACGCCGCTGGCTTTTAATTTCAAATATAAGACCGACAGCTATACCGTCAATCAGAATTTTTCATCCGCGCTTTATAATTCCTATAAGTCTTCAACTAAGGTCTATTCTTATTCCGGGACAACAGCCTCGGAAGCATCTTTGCGCGAATCTTTCTATAGCTTATTTTTTAACGTCAAGTCCGGAGACACTTCTCTTAATGATTTGATCTATAAATTGAAAGCGACCGCCTTGAATAATAATTGGACGGATGACGAGACTTTGGAATTCACGCTCGCCCTCGTCCAGTTCATTCCTTACGACAGCGCCAAACTGACTGCCGGAAATAATCGCAATAATAATCCTTACTATCCTTATGAGACTCTTTATCTGGATAAAGGAGTCTGTTCCGATAAGACTTTCTTGGCCGTCGCCTTATTGCGTAAATTAGGCTACGGCGCGGCTATCCTCGATTTTCCGACAGCGAACCATAGTGCGGTCGGTATCGCTTGTCCGACCGACCAATCATTGAACGGAACAGGGTATTGCTATGGCGAAACAACGAATTATTTTCCCCTCGGAGTCGTGCCGCCTAGTCTCAGTTCCGGACAAGCGCAAGCTGGCACGGAAGAATTCACTGGCCTCTTTGACGCGTCCCATCTCGGAGCCATGGAAATATATCAGAAGACTAGCGGCAAGCTTTATTATGGCGTAGCCGCAACCCGCGCTAAAGTTGCCTCTTTGAAAGCGTCTAAAGATTATTTGAATTCCCAGAGCCCGGTCTTAGATGCTCAAGATGCTGCCCTGAAGACGCAAGAAGCGGAAATCAGCGCCCTTAAGTCCCAGATGGATACCTACTATAATAACGGCCAGATATCCGAGTATAATGCGCTGGTAGCGACTTATAATAATAAGGTCGATGAGTATAATAGCGACTTGAGCGCTTACAAGGCGACGGTCAGCGATTATAATCAGAAAGTGAATGATTTTAATAAGGCAGTTAAGGATTTTTATCAAAAATAGGTCTTGACAATACCCTTTATTTACGATATCTTTATTACAGAGGTTTTATGCCTTCGGCCGCCTAGCGGCCTTTATTAATTATCATGCTCCTATCGGCCTCGCGGCCATTATTTTTCTTCCCCTGCAGACACAGGGGCGAAGGGAGCAGATGTAACGGGCTACGGCCCTAAAAAAGAAAAAATATGTCTAACCTACC
>CAZFBV010000009.1:0-27615 GCA_964517325.1 uncultured Gammaproteobacteria bacterium
CCATCAGATAGCTTTTTACTATCTTATATAGAGCGAGGCCGAGAATCGAAGTCGTAATAAAAGCGACACCGATCTTGAATATCAGATTCCAGGAACTCCATATTTTTTTCCAATATAAGATAACGACCGCCAAAATAGCGCCGAGCTGGATGGAAATATTGAAAGTCTTTAAGAATTCTGTCGACGGTATCCTCAGCCATTCTCCGGCTAAGATAAGATGGGCGGTCGAAGAGATCGGCAGGAATTCGGTCAGACCCTCGATGATGCCAAAAATCAAGCTGTGAAAAATAGTCATAATTTTATAGTTATGTTTTTATTTTACTATAAAAATGAGGATGTTGATAGATTGACATAAAAGCCACGGTTTATCTTGGCGTTGATTTCTATTTTAGTCCGCTCTTTGCTATAATATAGTCATCTATTAATTAGTATCATATTATGCTGAAATCTGCTAAAAAAACCAAAAAAATTCAAAGAAAACCCATAGTCGTAGCCGTTTCCGGCTATTTTAATCCGCTCCATGTCGGCCATTTAGAGATGATCCAAAAATCTAAGAAATTAGGCGACGAATTGGTAGTGATCGTCAATAATGATTTTCAGGTCGCCTTGAAAGGCAGCGTGCCGTTCATGCCGCTCTCTGACCGCGTTAAGATCATCAAGGCTTTGCGCGATGTCGATCGTGTTTTCGTATCGATTGATAGGGATAAGACCGTTTGCAAGTCCTTAGCTAAAGTCAGGCCGGATATCTTCGCTAACGGCGGCGATCGCCATAGCATCGGTGACGTGCCTGAATACGCTATCTGTAAGAAATACGGCATCAAGATGGTCGACGGTCTCGGCAAGAAGATCCGCGCCAGCTCTCAGCTGATTGCTAACGCCGCCGCACTTAAAGCTCAGAAGGCCGCGGAGATGAAGGCTGCCGGAACGACTAGGAAATAATTCTTCTTATGAGAAAATTGATAAAATATTTTTCCATCGCGGTCGCGGTGCTGGTCACGACTGTCATCATCGTCGGCTTCTTTTATATCCGTGCCGTCTATAAAGCGCTCATCACCGATAATGAGAAGAATTTTCCGCCATTTGTCGTGAGTATTATCGATAAGCTGAGCCGCCGCGAACCGGCGCCGGTTGTTCAGCCTCCAGCCGAAGACACTATCCAGATATTAGAAGGCTGGACTGATAGCGATATCGCCCGCTATTTTGAAGGCGAAGGGAAATGGCCGAGCGAGAAATTTCTGGAAGCCGCCGGCTTGCCGCGCGTCGATTATCGTTATAACCAGAAAGCTCCGGCGCTGAAAGATTGGTCAGAGGAATTCTCATTTCTTTCAGACAAGCCGAAATATTATGGCCTAGAAGGCTATTTATTCCCGGATACTTATCGCATTTATGCCAGTTCGACGGTAACGGACGTGATCGAGAAGATGCTGGATAATTTTGACAAGAAATTGACAGACAAGATGCGCGCTGATATCAGGAAGCAAGGGAAGAGCATTTATGAGATCGTCACTATGGCCTCTATTATCGAGAAAGAAGCGCCGATCGACTATCAGAAGGATGATAATCACGATGCGCGCATCATCTCCGGAATATTTTGGAATCGATTGAAGATCGGCCAAGGCCTGCAATCTGATGCGACTTTGTCTTATATCTTCGGAGATAACGATCCGACACATAGCGGCCGAGATCTGGAAGTCGATTCCCCTTATAATACTTATAAGTATCGCGGCTTGCCGCCCGGACCGATATGCAATCCCGGAATTTTGGCTATCGAAGCGGCTATCTATCCGATCCAGACGGATTATTATTATTTCTTGACGCCGCTAGGCAAGGACCAAGTCGTCTACGCCCATACTTATGAAGAGCATCTGAAAAATAAATATCAATATTTAAGATAAATTTATGTTTTCCGATCAATCTACTATCCTCTCGTCAGAGCTGGAGCCGTCTGGCGCCTCAATGCCTGAACCGGGCCGTTCCTCGTCGAACAGAAAGATCATTTTTATGATCATTCTGGGGTTGTTGATTGTCATCTTGATCGCCGCCGTATTTTTTGCGGTCAGGAAATTCATGGCTCCTAAGGCTGAGGCGCCGCTGGCAGAAACTGAGGCGACGACCAGCGCGCCGGTTAATATTCCGACTGTCTTGCCCGATCTTAACGCTCCGGAAACTGCCACGACGACAGTCGCCACTTCATCTTTCTCTAATCTGGCGATCGAGTATCTCTCATTCGCCGACTTCTATAAGACTCCGGATAATTCCGTTACGCCGAAGCTGAATGATTATAAGCTGCCGCTCAACATCAAGATCGACATCATGAATTATTATGACGTTTCGCGGAAATTAAGCCTGGATCCGGCGCTTGATAAGCTCAATAGCCAGGGATTCGCGGTCATTGATAATCCTTCGACCAAAGACGTGCTGGATTTTTATTCGGCTTATTCCTTCCTGGATGCCAAGCAGCTGCCGCTGCTCATCACTTCCGACTACATGATCTATTATTATCAGAATGTCCTTAAAAAAGCTTTTAAGGATGTGGAAGAGAATGTTTTTTATGATAATCTTTGGGATATAAATAAGGAATTGTATACTGCCGCCAAAGAGCGTTATGAAGGGCGCTTAGCCGCTATCGGCAATATCAACGATTCTATCCTTGAAGGCGAGCGTCTGGAAACGGCTTTTTTCGCTGCGGCCTTAGAGTTATTGAAGCCGACGGCCGAACAGCTTAAGGCCGGCCAGTCTAATCCCGGAACCGGGTCATTCACTTCGGCCGATGCGGATCGTTTCTATTTCGTCACTCCGCCGTATCTCAAGGATGACGTTTTGGCCGAAGTCAAGCTTATCCGTGACGCCAAGCTCAAGGCTAAGTCTCCGGTCATGCTCTATAACCGCGATTATGCGGAATTCTCCGTCCCCTTTGATTATAAGGCGAACGCTAAGCTGAATAATTTTTATCTGACGACCGCTTGGCTCAATTCCGTCTTCCCGCTCAATTATCGGGGCAAAGATTGCGCGGCCTGCTTGCTGGACGCGGCCGATTGGCGCGTCAATATGATAGCGGCCAGCTTCATCTCCAAAGATTTTTCCGAGCTCCCGGGATTAAAGAACAAATGGGCGCGTATCTACAAGGTCATGTCTTTCTTCAAAGGGCTGCGCGAAGATTTGAATTATGTCCATTATCGCGATTCTTTAGTCGCCGTTTTCGGCGCCGATTATAAGATCGAAGAGCTTTTTGCCGATTCTAATAAGAGTGCGGCGGCCAATCTGGAAAAGCTGCGCGCTAAAGTTTCGACTTATGATTTTGCGGAGATAAACGGCGCTCTGAACAAGAAAGACGCGAGCCTCAAGCCGCGTCTCGGCCTGAAGCCGCTGGCTGAATCATATTGGCCGAACAATTATATCTTTTCCCGCCTGACTTCGCCGGCGGTCGGCTCTTTCAAGGCGACGACTACGGCCAGCAACGATATTACGACCTGTCTGGATAATAAGGTTTATAAGCGCTGCAACGGCTTCGCTCTGGATGTCGTCAACCTGACTTATCCTATCGGTAATAATAATTATTTCAATATCAATACCAATTTTTCCGGCTATAGCCAGGCCGCCAGCAGCCTGCAAGCGGAACTAATGAAGAATAATATCTGGCATGCTAATAATTATTGGGCGAATTTGAATGCGATCAAGGCGCTGTTGACGATAAATAAGGAAAATCTGCCACTTTTTACCCGCTCCTCGGCTTGGCAGGATAAAACTCTTCGGACAGCGGCGAGCGCTTGGATAAACCTGCAATTGCCCATGGATAAGTTTTCTACCGGCGTGAGCGTGAAGAATTCGGGTCTTAATAACGCGGCGAGCTGGAATGAGAACTCTTATGTCGAGCCGAATCTTGATCTCATCAATGAGCTTCTGGCTGACACCTCGATGGTTACCCAGATGTTTTCCGCTTTGCAGCTAGATACGGAAGTGCGCGTCGCTCTGCAGGATATCAAGGATTTTTCCGGCAGCCTGGAAGAGATGAGGGCGATCGTCTTGAAAGAATTGACCGGCGGGGAGCTGAACGCCGCCGATAATGAAGCTATCGCCGACTTTGCGAAGCAGTTCCAGACGACCGCGGCCTCGGTCAAGGAAAAACAGATGTCCATCAAGCTGCCGCAACAAAAAACCGCCTTAAAAGAAGATTTAAGCCGGTTGAAATTATTGCTCATCGTCCATCAGGAAGGAGATAACAAAGTGTTTTCCGTTGGTCCGGTCTGGGACTACCAGGAAAGCCGCTAGCAAGGAAGGAAAAGTTATTAGCGCTTTTAGCGCTGGTATTTGAAGATATAAACTTCATTGTTTATCGTCCACCATTTATCGGCCGCCAGTTTAGCCTCGTTGATGACGCGGCCGCTCTGATACCAATATTTATTTATAACCAGATAGCCCGTATTGACTCCGGCCAGATCTAAAGCAGCCAGCATGCTCGATCGGCCGGGGTTTTTATATACCATGTCCAGGTAATATTGGTAGAGAGGGCTGCCGGTCGGAATCGGATAAAAATAAAGCTCGCCGGCGCTAGTCTGGTAATAATGATCAAAGCCGAAAGAACGCAGAGCGGCAGCTGAAACCTGCTGATTCGCTAAGGCGACATAAGGCGCATGCGCTTCCGTATTTATCGACTCGACGGCGGCAATATCGTTAGCGCTCGTGCTGTAGCCGCGGCTATTGAAATACTTGTCAAAGCGCGGATAAGAGATATAGAGGCTGGCAGTAAGCAAGCCGAGGCCGAAAGCCAGCCAGATTAAGCGGATAATTGATTTTTCTGCCAGGAGGCGGTTGATCAGGTTTTTCAGGGTCAGAGCGATAGCGGGCAAGAGAAATATCAGGATCATTACCGGAATGCGATTGGCAAAACCCGATTGTTCGTAATTGATGACGTCATTAAAGTTTATCTGTCCGCTTAAGAGATAGGCGATAAATAAAGCTGAAGATAGAAAGACCAGGCGGCGATTCGCGATTCTAAAATGCCGGGAAATATTTTTTGAACGGCCGATTATCCATAAGACGGCGATGATCAGCAAGATAATAATCAGATGGAAATTATTGGCTACGAGATAGACGAAATTAGAAACGATATCTTCGCGTCCGGCGCCGCTCGGCGTTCCGAAAAGATTCATGATTGAAGTTAGGAATAATTCCCCATGGCCGCTAGCGAGTAGATTTTTTCCAGAGGAGATAAATAGGGCTAGAGGGATAGAGAAGGCGGCGAATAGCCAGATGATCGCTTTAATTATTTTTTTTGCGCCTCTTTTTATCTTATCATTATATTGATCGAGCGCGACTAAGGCGGAGAGCGCGATAGCCGGCAGTCCGGCTAGAGGATGGATAGCGGCTGAGGCTAAAGATAATATCAGGACGCGGCCGAAATTATCTTGGCTGGCCGCAGACAAGACGGCCAAGATAAGGAATAGATAGCTCAGATTTTGCGGCGTCGTGGCGATGAAGGGCGAGAAACCTAAAATTAACAGAAACAAGACAGTCAAGCAGATAGCTCCTGTTGATCGGGAATATCGCTTCAAGAAACTGAAGAGAGCGGAGGGAAGAAATAGGGCGGCTAGCAGGGGAACGAGAAACCTGTTCAAGGCTTGGATTGTCAGCCCGCTGATCTTAGAGAGAGTGATAATCAGGCTATACTCGCCTAGATAATAAGGGGTCTTTGGCAGGATCAGGCCCTTAGCGGCGATTATCTCCATGGTCGCTTGATGGATGAAGGGGTCAAAGCCGTAGCCGATCTTGTAGATGATAGCGGCCGGGCTGAATGACAGGAAATAATGAGCGGATATCAAAACTATTTTTAAGCCGTCTTTGACTTTAGTTCTATTTAATAAGAGGCTTAGGACTAGAGAACTTAGGGCGTATATCCAGAAGAAGTCATGATTTATGACTTGCCAGGGAGAGATGAGGGCGCGGTCGCTTCTGGCCGCATAAAAGCGGTAAAAAGCGGCGGCTAGCAGGATGAGATAACCGAAGGCTAAAGCCAGATCAAGTGATTTCTTGGATTTTTCCATGCTTTCATCTTCGCTGTTCTGCTCGTCTGTCCTTTTTAAAAATATATTTTTTATCCGGAAGAAACTTAAGAGGGCTAGGATCAAAGTTAAAATAACTCCTAAAGCGTTTAAGGCGTAGAAATAATATATTATCGCCCCCCAGATAATGATAAGAGAACCTAAAAGTAGGATATAGTCAAGCCAAGTTGTGCTAATTTTAAGTGATTTCATGCTTTTTTCCATATGCTTTAATGATAGCAAATTCTTGCTAAAATTGGCAATTTCGGATAACATTAAAAAAGAAATACTTTCTTGCCTAGATAAAATGTTTTTAAAAAAATACCTTAATCTAATAATCGTCAGCCTCTTAGCGTTAGCCTTTTTCGTGGCGACCGCCAGTTTTAATTATCTGAGCCAAGATGCCGATTATGTGAAATGGTCCTCTCCGGATGAGACTGCCAATTATTTTTTTACCAAAAACTTCGCTTTGACCGGCGAACTGGCAGTTTTCGACAAAGCCAACCTAATCGGCGATAACATGGTTATTCCCCGCAGCGTCCGGAGCGACGAGGGTTTCATGAAGCCGGTCAGCTTCTTGGGTATTACTCTTATTTATGGCGCAATCGCCTCAGCAGCCGGCATCGGCATCATCCCTTATCTGACCCCCTTATTCGCCGCTTTCGGAATACTTATGTTTTATCTGATTATCCGCCGTCTTTTCTCCGAGCGCATCGGCTTATGGTCGGCTTTCCTATTGGCGTCTTTTCCGGTCTATATCTACTATACGGTTCGGAGCATGTTCCATAATATCCTGTTCGTCGTCCTGCTCCTGGCAGGATTATATCTATTCTTGTTAGCTTTGGGAGAAAAGCAAGAAAAGATCAAGGTCGCTTTCTTGAATTGGAGATTGTCCGGACGCGTTTGGTTAGAATCATTAGCTGCGCTTGCTTCCGGCCTTTTCCTAGGCCTCGCGCTTATCACCCGTACTTCTGAAGCTCTCTGGCTCTTGCCATCCTTATTTATCATTTGGATATTTTATGCTCGCCGCTATGGCCTCATGAAAGCTACTCTATCGATAGCCGGCTTATCTTTGCCCTTGCTTCTGGTCGCTTATCATAATCAGATATTATACGGATCTTTCTGGTATGGCGGCTATAACGAGATGAACCGTTCTATCGAAGATATCGCGAAGACCGGCGGAGAAATATTCAAGTTCGGCTGGGGCTGGGATAATATGGTTTATTATCGCGATTATTTCCTTAAGATACTCAAGAACATCTTTTATTTCGGCTTCAATCCCGGCCAATCCAAATCGATGTTCATAAATTATGTCGTCAACATGTTTCCCGCGCTATTCTATGCCGGTTTGGCGGGCATATTGCTCCTGATAGCCCAGAATTGCCGCCGCTTCCAGAAGAAATATCTGGTCTATATCCTGGTCTGGCTGTCTCTAAGCGCTTTCCTCGTCGTCTATTACGGCAGCTGGAAGTTTAATGATAATCCTGACTTGGCGCGATATACCATCGGTAATTCCTATACCCGTTATTGGCTGCCCTTTTATCTGGGCTTGATGCCTTTAGCCGCCTTGGCTCTCGTGCGCGTGTCGCGAACGCTGCTCCTAATGAGCGCCAAGACTACCGGGCGCATCAGGCGGATGATCGCGACCGGACTGCAGACAGCCGCTATCCTGGGTTTCGCCGCCGTTTCTATAATTTTCGTGCTTTACGGTTCGGAAGAGGGCTTGGCTTATCTCTATTATAATAATCAAGCCGAGAAGCTTAATACTAGGCAAGTTTGGGCGCTGACCGATCCGGAAGGGATTATCATTACCCGATACTATGATAAATTTTTCTGGCCGGAGCGGCGCATCATCATGGGCGTCCTGCCTGATGACGGCATCTTGAAGGCGGCCGTAAAATTAGTCCGCTACTATCCGGTCTATTATTATAATTTTTATCTGAAGCCCATAGACGTCGATTATCTTAATCGCAGCAAATTATCGCCGTATGGACTGGTGATGAAAGAGGTGAAAAAAGTGAACGCTAAATTCGGATTATATGAGCTCGGCGCAGCTACCGATGCCTTGGCTACGAGCACGCCGAAGAGGTATTAAATTTATTTAAAAGTATGGCAGTAAATGACATTTTATTACAAATTGATCCCTCCCGCTATGTCGTCTATCAGATGATGCTTTATGCCGAGAAAATGGGAGGAGCGGAATTGATCCAGAAGCAGACAGATAATTTGCTGCTATTTAGGACCAGGCCTTTTGTCGATAGCCTTTATAATTATGTTTATGTCTTGAGTGAAAAATTCGGCGAAGCGGATATGGCTGCCAGTAATGAGTTTTTCGGCGGCGATTTCTTCCGCATCAAAACGACGCACCGCAGCGATATCGGCGATATTTTATCAACCGGAGTGTTCAAGCTCAAAGATATCGGTTATAACATGGAAGTCAGGAATCTCGACAAGATGGATTTCGATTGTCCATTGCCCGATAATATAAAGATTGAGATTGTCGGCGATAGAAAATCCTTGGAACAGGTCAAACATATTTTCGCTGAAGCTTTTGATTATCGCTTAGAGGATTATGATCGCAAATTCGGCTTTCTGGATGCAATAATGCTGAATGAGGACGACAGGCATATCAAATCCTTTTTGCTGTATGAGGATGGTTGTCCGGTATCAACGGGTGCTTATTATGCTTTTGATAAGTTTTCCGTAGAAAATATCGGTACTCTTAAAGCTTTCCGCGGGCGGGGATATGCGGGGTTGATAGTGCGGAGGCTATTGCGGGAAGCCAAGGAGCTCGGATATCGGGAAGCCTGCCTCGATGCCTCTGAGGCCGGATCGAAAGTTTATGAAAAAATCGGTTTTGAATTCTTATCGAAATCGGATACTTATATCAAAAAATGATATTTCCTATATGAAGAGCACTTACCATATAATAACTATCGGCTGCCAGATGAACAAGGTCGACAGCGAGCGTCTGGCGGCTTTTTTGGAATCCGAGGGTTATAAGGCCGTTCCTGATTTTAAGCGCGCCGGCGTCGTGATTATCAATACTTGCGGTATCCGCCAGATGGCCGAGGATCGCGTTTATGGCCTGGTTAATCAGATCAAGAAATTTAATCCCGGTTCTAAAGTGGTTATTGCCGGCTGCTTGAGCAAGCGGACGGATGTAAAGAAGCGTTTAGATGGAAGAGTGGATGTATTCTTGCCGATCAGCGAGATGCTGCGCCTGCCTGAACTTTTGGGCGGCGAAGAATTCAAGCCGCTTTTCAGCCTAGATGAAGTGCGTCTGGAGAAAGGAGAAAAATATCTGGATATCAAGCCTAAGCATGAAAGCCGGTTTACGGCCTATATCCCGATCGGCAACGGCTGCAATAATTTCTGTTCATATTGCGTCGTGCCCTATGCGCGCGGCCGGGAAGTCTATCGCAGCGCGGCTGATATCTTGAAGGAGGCGCGCAGTCTCATCAAGCAAGGCTATAAGGAGATAGTCCTCATCGCGCAGAACGTCAATAGCTATCATGACGCTAAGATGAAATTCCCTGAGCTCTTGGAGAAGATTATCAAGATTCCGGGAAAATTCTGGATCCGTTTCTCGTCCAGCCATCCGAAAGATATGTCCGACGACCTGATAAGAGCCATCGGCTCGTCGCCCAAGGTCTGCCCGCACCTGCACCTAGCAGTCCAATCCGGCGATGATAAGGTCCTCAAGGCGATGAATCGCGGCTATACTTCCAAGCATTATCAGAATTTGATCAAGAAAGTCCGTGCCGTTAAGCCGGGCATCGCGATCACGACCGACGTCATCGTCGGTTTTGCCGGAGAAACCAAGGCGCAATTCTTGAATACCGTCAGACTGTTCAAAGCCGTCAATTTTGATCTCGCCTACATCGCCCAGTATAGCCCGCGTCCCGGCACTGTTTCATATAATAGTATGAAGGATAATGTCAGCCCGGCGGAGAAGAAGCGCCGCGCCGAAGCCATCAATGATATCTTAAAAGTGACGGCAGCGAAAAATAACCAGTCGCACCTGGGGGAAATAATGGAAGTGCTGGTCGAAGGGAAGAATAAGCGCGGCAAATATTATGGCAAAACCGGCAGCTATCAGACCGTTCTGATCAATGCCGCCAAGAAACAGGGAGATAGCTTGATCGGAAATTTCGTCAAGGTGAAGATTGATAAGGCACTGGCATTCGGATTAGAGGGGAAGCTGGTTCTGGGTAATTTGAAAAAAGAGAAAAGGCAAATTAAAAGAGGCTAGTTAGTCTAGCCTCTTCTGGGGATCCTTTGCCCCGCTCTTTTTACCTTCTGCGTTACTTTCTTGGCATCTTTGCTGACAAAACGTTTGCTGACAATGCAGCGCTTAATGTGCTCTCAGCATCGTTTTGGTTTGTTACGTTGCCTTGTCCAGGCGGTTTCTGTATCAGAAGTTTTTTCATAGCGTCTGGGTTTTAGTGGGACATTTGTTTTGGAAATAACTATGATTATTTTATCATAGCACCAGGACGGCGCAAGCAGAGTTATCCCCAATACTAAAATAAGCGTATTCTGTCAACTATAAAAAGATAAAATAAAAGAGGCTAAGCGTAGATTCTTAGCCTCCCTCGAGTCTTTATTAAACTGTTCTTTCCCAAATGATAGGGCGACCTTAAATGATCCTGTTGTTTGATAAAGCATCGATAACTCGGGCGACGGCAACACGTAGTGATTGAGCGTCGCATGACCCTTTGTTCAATGTTCTCATTGATAAAGTCCTCCTTAATTTAGTTAGACAAAAAAAGATAACCATTGAATCGTTGAAAAGAACTGAATGTGTAAACCTAAACTTGTTGTAAGCACAAACAAAAAATACGTATAATTATTATAACATAATATCAGCATATGGCAATAAAAATTATTCACAATCATAAACCTAAAGTTCTGGCAATATTAGGCACGACTTCGGCTGGCAAGACCGGCTTGGCAGTAAAATTAGCCGCTAAGTTTGATGGGGAAATAGTCAGCGCCGACAGCCGCCAGGTCTATAAGGGTATGGATGTCGGTACGGGCAAAGACTTGGTCGAGTATAAGGTCGGGCGCAAGAAGATCCCTTATCACCTGATAGATATCGCGTCGCCTAAGACTCAATTTGATCTGGCTAAATTTCAGAAATTAGCTTTCAAGGCGATTGACGATATTTTGCGTCGCGGCCGGCTGCCGCTAGTCGTCGGCGGCAGCGGCTTGTATCTGCAGGCGCTCATAGATAATTATGACCTGTCAAACATCCAGGCAAAATCAGAGAAACGGGAAAAATGGGAGAAGATGAGCGCCGCTAAGCTTTTTATGCTCGTGGCTAAGAAGAAGCCGGATTTCGCGGCCCGTCTCAATAATAGCGATAAGAACAACCCGCGCCGTTTAGCGCGCTATCTAGAAATAATCGAAGCGGAGGGAACGGAGAAAATCGGTAAGCGGGAACGCCGTTATGATTTTTTGATCCTGGGCCTTAACTATCAGGATAAGATTCTACGCGAACGCATTGTCCAACGTCTGCTGGATCGTTTAGAAAAAGAAGGCCTGGTTGCCGAAGTGAAACGGCTCAACCGCGAAGGAGTTTCTTGGGAGCGTCTGCAGTCTTTCGGCTTGGAGTATCGGTTCGTTTCCCGCCATCTCTTGGGTGAGCTCTCGTATCCGGAAATGGTCGAGAAACTAAGTACAGCTTTATATCGTTTTGCTAAGCGCCAGAAGACCTGGTTCAGGCGCTGGGAAAAGCAGGGGGCGAAGATCCATTGGATCAAAGACCTGGCCGGAGCGGAGAAGAAGATAATGAAGTGGAAACCGGACTTAGCAAGATAAATGTCTTGTTGAATAAAAAAGTCCCGTCTTAAGACGGGACTTTTAAATTTGATTATTACCTGTTCAATATCTTTTCTAGTATCTCTCTAGCCATTTTGGGGTTAGCCTTGCCTCCGGTTTCAGCCATCAGCTTGCCGAGTAAGAATTGGATGATGTTAGTTTTCCCGCCCTTATATTGTGCGGCTTGATCAGGATTAGCGGCCAAAATTTTATCGATCGCTTTTTCTAATTCCGCGCTATCGTCTAACTGTTCCAGTCCGGCATCGCGCATGATATCAGTCGGGTCGCCGCCGTCTTTATACATCTTTTCCAGGATCGTCTGGCCGACGGTCGAATTTATTTTTCCTTGATAGATCAAGCAAGTCAGTTCTGCAAAATTCTCCGCCGTTATCTTTAAGTCGCTAATCTTCTTGTTATCCGCATTCAGATGCTTCAAGAGCGGACCGCTGATAAGGTTGGCTGCGGCTTTGGCCAAGCGCCTTTCCTGGCGGGCTTCGTCGTCGCCGTTAGCTTCTATCCAAGCGTCGAGCTCCGAAATGACATTCTCGGTCCAGTCAGCCAGATCCTTATCAGCCGTCAGGACTTCAGCCATCTCAGGCGTGAATTTATATTCAGCTATGAAACGTTGTTTTTTGGCGAGCGGCATTTCCGGTAATTCCGCTGTCAGGCGCTCCAGCCAGTCTTCGCCGATCTTTAGCGGCGGAATATCCGGTTCGGGAAAGTAGCGATAATCGGCCGCGCTTTCCTTGACGCGCTGGCTGACAGTCGCAGCTTTATTCTCATCCCAGCCGCGGGTCTCCGCGCTGATGTCTTCGCCTTTTTCTAATAATTCCGTTTGGCGCTTGATTTCAAAATTGATCGCTTTCTCGACGGCTCGGAAAGAATTGATATTCTTGACTTCTACCTTCGGGTTAAGTTCACGGCGCAAGCTGAATAATCCTTTCTTTTTAGCGCTGATTTTTCCGTTCTTATATTCCCATGTCCCGGCTTTCTGGACACTGACGTTCGCTTCGCAGCGCATCTCGCCCTTTTCCATATCGGCGTCGCTGACGCCGAGATAGCGCAGCGTCTGCTGATAGGCTTGGCAGAATTTTTTAGCTTGCTCGGCGCTCTTTATCACCGGCTCGGTCACGAGTTCCATGAGGGGGGTGCCGGCGCGATTGAAATCCAATAAGGTATAATCCGATTCTTTTTTATGAGAAGATTTTCCCGTGTCTTCCTCGAGATGGATGCGAGTGATAAGGATCCTATCGCCGTCTATTTCCAGGTAGCCTTCAGAAGAGAGCGGCTGGTCGTATTGGGAAATCTGGTAACCTTTAGGCAGGTCAGGATAAAAATAATTCTTGCGGTCGAATTTAGACAAGCGGGCGATCTTGCCGCGCAGAGCCAGGCCGGTGAGGATAGTCCAATCGATGGCTTGCTTATTAGGGACGGGCAGGGTGCCGGGATGGCCGAGACAGATCGGGCAGACGGTCGTATTCGGCGCCTTGCCATTAGCGTCGTTATCGCAAGAGCAGAACATCTTGCTCTTAGTCTTCAGCTCGGCATGGATTTCCAGGCCGATGATAGCGTCGTATTTCATATTTTTTCAACTGCTTTTAAAATAAACCGGAGCTGCCGAAACCCATAGCTTGGCGTTCGGTCGTGTCATCAATCTTTTCCTCGCTTATCTCTAAGTCTAAGATAGGCTGAATCAGTATCTGGGCAATTTTCTGCCCCGGAACGATATTAAGCATCTCTTCGCTGAGATTCTTAACGATGACTTTTATCTCGCCGCGATAATTAGAATCGATGACGCCGCCCATAGTTTTGATGCCCCTGAACGCTACGCCGCTCTTATCCCAGATTAAGCCGGCATAGCCCTCCGGAATGACCATCCTTATCCCGCTCGCCACGAGATCTTGGCTATAAGGAGGGATAGAATAGAAGTCATTGGCATATAAATCATAACCGGCATCGCCTTGGTGCGCTTTCTGCGGCAGTTTAGCTTGCGAGTTTACTTTTTCGATTATCAGTTTAACAGGCGCAGCGGCCATTTCCGGTTTAACTGGCTCCGGTTTGAGGATATCTTGCTTAGCGGCGACCTCGTGCTTATCGAAGATGATTTCCCGATTATTCACGATTTGGCGGTTCGAACCGATAATATTGCTGATTGCTTGGAAGTCGCGATTCTTCTTATTCTCGCCGGCGATAATCTTTTTGACCGAGGGCCAGACGAGCGTGCTGATATCTTCGCGGCTTAATATTTCGTTGTTGCGCGTGCAGCTGATGAGCTTGAAATCCGGGAAGCTATTGGCAATTTCCAGATAGATGCGTTCCGCCTTCTTCAGGTGTTCGAGATTGTCTTCATGGATATCATGCTTCTTTCCGGCCCAGTCTTCGCGGGCGCGAGCTTTAGCGAGCTTCTGGGATATTTCCGATTCGACATGCAGGATGATCGATAAGTCGGGGCGGGGAATCTCGAAGATCTTGTATTCTAAGTCATACAGCCAATTAAAGAATACCTTTCTCTCCAGCGGATTCTCGATCTTACAGCCCTGGTGGCCCATGTTAGCGCTGGTGTAGCGGTTAGCGAGCACGATCTTGCCTTCTTTGAGCCATTCCCTGATCTTGAAGCTGGCATCATAGCGGTCGACAGCGTAGAAAATCGAGGCCTTATAAGAATTAACCTCGTCGGCCTGTCCGTATTTGCCGGAAAGATATTCTTCCACCAGGCCGGCTGATTTGGTATTGTATTGAGGAAAATCGGCGATGGCCACGACATAGCCTTCCGCTTCCAAGCGGGTTTTAAGCAATTCCAACTGCGTAGTCTTACCGCTGCCGTCGGTGCCGTCGATAACGATGAATTTTCCTGAGGCTTCTTGCATAGCTTATGAGATTTGGCCGTTTAGGCTGATTTTTTTATCTCGTCGATGATCTTATCTATCTGAGCGTATAATTCTTCTTTGGTCCCGTTATTATCGATTTTGTATTTGGCTGTCGCCATGACCGCCGGAATCTCTTGTTCGGCTTCGCGGCTGTTATCGGAAACGAATTCTTCGAAAGTCTTGGTGGCATCGTCCTCGTTTTCGCGGCGCTTAGTCAGGCGCTCATAGCGAGTCTGCAGATCGACATCCAGGCTGATCAGATAAAAATTGGGCAGATCTTTCAAGGAAACTATATCAGGCAAGCGGCGGATGCCTTCGACGATGATGATTCCATGGTTATCATTCTTAACATCCTCGGCGATGACGCGAGCGAGCGTATCGCTGCCGAAACGGGTCCTTAGGTCTAATGACAGATCTTGCATGTTCTCTCTGGTGATCGGCAGGTAGAGGCGATTTAGGATATCGCGGAGCATTGTAGAATAGCGATGGCCGCTAGCGCCGTATTTTTCCATGACATAAGTCTTGCAGGTATCTTTGCCGCTGACCATGAGGCCGGTGAAACCGAGGATGATTTTGGACATAATTTAGTAGATGACCCGATATTTCAGCATCAGGGTATCGTCATTTAGATTTTTAATTTCTAATAATTTTAAATTAGCGTTCAGGTCCTTGTTGAATAGAGAGAGCCCGGTGCCGAATATTTTTGGCTCGACTGTCAGGATGATTTCTGAAATCAATTTTTTTTCTAAGAAAAGAGAATTGAGGAATGAGCCGCCGCCCAGGAGCGCCGATTTATAGCCGAGAGCCTCCAGTTCTTCTAGAATCTTCTCCGGTTCGCCTTTGACCCATTTTACTCCTTCTTGCGGTTCATGCTCAGTCTCGGAAAAAACGACATTTAAGCGGTCTTTTAAAGGCGCTGGGAAGGTCTTAAAAGTATTTTCGCCCATCATGATTACGCCGTGAGCTTTGGAAATCTCCACGAAGAGCTTCTTATCTTCGCGGCTGGTCCAATCGGCGAACTGCGTCTTGTCTTTGGCGATCTTGCCGTCAACGGTCATCGCCATCATCATGGTTACTGGAATCATGTCTTTAATAGTTAGTGATTAAATCGCTATCGGCGCCTTGATGCCCGGCTCCGGATTATATCCTTCTAAGGTGAAATCTTCGAATTTGAATCCAAATATATCTTTTACCTGCGGATTAATGATCATTTTCGGCAAAGCTTTCGGAGTGCGGGCGAGCTGCGTCTGGACTTGTTCGAAATGATTATTATAGATATGGAGATCGCCGAAAGTATGGACGAATTCCCCGAGCTTCAGGTCGCAGACCTGGGCGATCATCATGGTCAGGAGCGCGTAGGAAGCGATATTGAAGGGAACGCCCAAGAAGAGGTCGGCGCTGCGCTGGTATAATTGGCAGGATAATTTATTATCATGAGAAACATAGAATTGGAACATGGTATGGCAAGGCGGCGGCGCGGTCTTTTTGCCGCTGATGAGATTGCGGAGGTCGCCGACGTTCCAGCCGCTTATGATGATGCGGCGCGAGGTCGGGTTGTGCTTCAAGGTTTCGACCGCTTCGGCGATCTGGTTTATCTTGGTGCCGTCCTTTGCTTCCCAGGCCGTCCATTGCTTGCCGTATATCGGTCCGAGATCGCCGTTCTCGTCAGCCCATTCATCCCAGATAGTCACGCCGTTATCGTTCAGGTATTTTATATTAGTGTCGCCTTTCAAGAACCACAATAATTCATAGATGATAGATTTCAGATGGACTTTCTTGGTCGTGAGCAGGGGGAAGCCTTCATTCAAATCATATCGAGCTTGCCGACCGAAGACGCTTCTCGTTCCGGTGCCGGTCCGGTCATCTTTGCTCTTTCCGTTTTCCCAGACGTCCTTTAAGAGATCGAGATATTGTTTCATATGATTGATGATTATCGATCGGATTAATAATTTATTGGTCTTCGTATCTGGTCGTTTCCGTGCTGACGAGGGTATATTCGATGCCCGCTTCCTTGAAGACTTCTTTGCTCCTGTCTCCGGCGTGATAATCCTGGGCGCAGACGACGCGTTTTATGCCGGCGTTGATGATCATCTTGGCGCAGGCATAGCAGGGAGTCATCTTGCAGTAGAGAGTTCCGCCTTCGAGAGCGATGCCCATGCGTGCCGCTTCGCAGATCGCGTTCTGTTCGGCATGAGTCGTGCGGATGCAATGGCGGGTCTGAGTTCCGTCCTCATGAGTGACGGTATGCATCTCATGGCCGACTTCATCGCAGTGCGGCAAGCCGACCGGAGAGCCGGCATAGCCGGTCGAGACGATGCGGCGGTCGCGAGTGATGACGCAGCCGGCGCGTCCGCGGTCGCAGGAGCCGCGGCTCCCGACCATTTCGACGATCTTTAAGAAATATTCGTCCCAAGAAGGGCGATGATAAGCATCGATTTTAACCTCATTTTCTCCGGCCATAAGATTAAAGTTTAATTGTTTAAAAGCACTTTTATTTTAACCTATTATTTAAATAAAATAAATCTTGACAGATGCGTTTTTCTATTCCGTCTGGTCTTTTAAAAAGCTAAAAAAGGGGATAAACTATAGGTATGTTTCAGGCGTTTTCAGTTTGACTATAAATTAGAAATATGTTAGAGAAATATATTAATAATTTCGCTGATAATAAAGAAATTTATTTAAGAATTAAGGTTTTGACCGGAGCCGGTAAAACAGGATTTGTCGAGGAAATGGCTGATGGGACGCTAAAAATAGCGGTGGCGGCCATACCGGAGAAAGGCAAAGCTAATTTAGAACTTATAAAATATCTAGCTAAGGAGCTGGGGGCCGCTAAGAGCGATATTAAAATCATCAGCGGTGCCGGCGAAAGGCTGAAGCTCATCAAGGTTATCCGTTAATTAAGGTTATCCGTCATATGGACCTATCAATCATCATTGTTTCCTGGAATGTTAAAGATAAATTAAGAGAAAATCTGGCTGCCTTATATAAATCTGAGGGAGATTTTAAGTTAGAAATTTTTGTCGTCGATAATAATTCCGGCGACGGCAGCGCAGCCATGGTTGCGGCCGATTTTCCAAATGTCCGGTTGATAGCTAATGCGGATAACCTCGGTTTTGCCAAGGCGAACAATCAGGCGATCAAATCAGTGTCCGGAAAGTTCATCCTGCTGCTTAATCCGGATATGCGCGTCCGTCCGGATACTTTGAAAAATATTTTAGCTTGGGCGGAGAATAACAGCCAAGCGACTGTCTGCGGTTGCAAGCTGGTTAATGAGAAAGGAGATGTCGTTAAACAGATTCGTCGTTTCCCCGGGTTTTGGGATCAGCTGATGATCACCCTGAAAGTTCCGCATGTTTTTCCGAGCGTCGTGAATGGCTATTTAGGATCCGGATTTGATTATAGCCAAGCCGCCAAAGTCGATTCCATCCGGGGCGCTTTTTTTCTGATCAATCGCGAGCAATATAAAAAGATCAGCGGGCTGGAGCAGCCGCTTTTGGATGAGCGGTATTTCATCTGGTTTGAGGAAGTCGATTTTTGCCGCGAAGTCTATAAGCTGGGCGGCGAAGTCTGGTATACGCCGGCGGCCGAATGTTTGGATTATGTCGGCGCGAGTTTTTCCCAGGTTAAAAGAGGGAAGACGCAAGAATATTTTTCGGATTCAATGTTGAAATATTTTAAGAAATGGGAGAAGGGTTGGAAATATATAGTTTTGAAAGCGGCTTGGAAGATGATGGAAGCTCCGATTGCGTTTACGAGGATTTTTGTAAAATAAAAATCCCCTGTTCGGGGAATTTTATCGTTCTCACGTTGGTCGCTGATATCTGAAACAATACCTGACAGCTACATTATAGCAAAAGATAAATTTCATAGTCAAGATTTAAGCGTTAGCGGTTGTGGACCGACGGGGAATTGAACCCCGAAGAACAGTGTGTCAGGTACTGTTTCGCGACCGACGCCCGGCCCACAACTTAAGTATCATACAAAAGCGCCGATTAAGCGGCGTTAAAACAAAAATAAAGAAAGAGTTAATTTATGCCCAAAAAAGTCGGAATCATTCTGATAAATTATAAAGATTACGCGGAACGCTTCCTGAAAGCCTGCCGCGATTCTTTGCGTCGGCAGGATTATCCGGCTGAAATGACAAATATCTATATAGTCGATAACGCTTCGAGCGCGGCCACGCTGGAATACCTGAGGGCGGCTTATCCGGAAGCACATATTCTGACGCGTCCGGACGGAAATTATTCAGCCGCTAATAATCTCGGTTTCGGCCAGGCGATAAAAGACAGCTGCGAATATCTGGTTACGGCTAATATGGATACGGAGATGGCGCCAAGCTGGCTGTCGGAGCTGGTCAAAGCCTTAGATGATAATCCGGGGGCCGGAATCGCCCAATCCAAAATATTATTGTTCCCGCGCACGGACGAAGAGAAAAATAATCCGCGCATCAATAGCCTCGGCAACATCATCCATTTCCTCGGTTTCGGTTTTACTTCCGGCTATGGCGAGCCAGACCGAGAAATAAGCGGCTACCCGGAGATAAAAGGTTATGCCAGCGGCTGTTCTTTTATTATCCGGCCAGAAGTCTTTAAGAAGATCGGCGGCTATAATGAAGAATTCTACATGTATCATGACGATATCGAAGTGAGTTTGAAAGCCAGATTGGCCGGGTATAAGATAATCCTGGCGCCGCAATCGGTTATTTTTCATAAATATGAATTCTCTCGGAGCGTCCGGATGCTCTATTATATGGAGCGCAATCGCTATCTGACTCTCATGATCTATTATCCGGCTCGGATATTCTGGCTCATCGCCTTGCCGTTATTTTTTATGGATATAACGATGTTTTTCTATGCGCTCGCCAGCGGCTGGTTCAAGGAATATCTGAAAATCTGGGGCTATTTCGGCCGCCTCTCCACTTATTTCAAGATCAGCGCGGCGAAGAAAGAAATCAAGAAATTCAGCGCCGTCGATTTCTCCGAGATAGCGCGCGATTTCTCGGGCCGGATAGAATTCCAGGAGATCGCTAATCCGCTCTTGAAGTATATTGCTAACCCGCTGATGAACTTGTATTGGAGTTTAGTAAGAAAAATTATTTAACCGAGAATAAAAACGTTCCATATGGATTTATCAATAATTATCGTTAATTATAAGAGCAAGGCTAAGCTTATCAATTGCTTAGAGTCTATCGGCCGCGCGGACATGGGCGGATTGCGACATGAAATAATCGTCGTAGATAATGCTTCCGGCGATAATCTAGGAGATGTTAAGAATCGCTGGCCGGGATTGAAGTTGATTAATAGCCCTAAGAATTTCGGCATGGGCGGCGGCAATAACCTCGGCATTGAGGCGGCTAGCGCGCCCCGCGTGCTTGTTCTCAATCCCGATACGGTCATTAAAGACAAAGCCCTGGTTATCTTGCTGGATTATTTGAAAAATAATCCGAGCGTCGGCCTGGTCGGTCCGAAATTATTATATCCTGACGGCTCGTTGCAATCTTCCTGTTCTCGCTTTCCGCGCTTCTTCATGCCTTTCTTGCGCCGCACTTCTTTAGGACGTTATTTCAAAGAAGCGCGCGATCGCTTTACCATGAATGATTTTGACCATAATTCCATCGCGCCGGTCGATTGGCTGATGGGGTCATGCCTCATGTTCAGCAAGGAGATTGTTTTGCCAAGCGGTCAGCTATTCCGGCCGCGCTTTGATGAGCGGTATTTCATGTATTTTGAGGATATTGATCTGGCGCGCCAATTTTGGTCAAAAGGTTTGGAAGTGATTTATGATCCCGAGGCGATAGTTATCCATGATCATCAGCGTGAAAGCGCTAAGTATCCTTGGTACCTGGCTTTGTTTCGGGATAAGCTGGCTTGGCGGCATATCGATTCCTGGCTGAAGTATTTCTGGAAATGGGGTTTTAAGGCCAGCATCAAGAAAGCCGCTTAATCCGTTCAGGGCTTGAATCAGGATTTAAACCTGGTAATATATAGGCAGAATCAATAATCAATAATAATATGCAAAAAGTAAGAAAAGCTATTTTTCCGGTCGCAGGTTTCGGCACGCGTTTCTTGCCGGCGACCAAAGCTCAGCCTAAAGAGATGCTCATGGTTGTGGACAAACCGGTGATCCAATATCTGGTCGAAGAGGCAGTCAAAGCCGGCATTGAAGAGATTATCTTCGTGACCGGCCGCGGCAAACGGGCGATTGAAGATCATTTTGATTATTCTTTTGAATTGGAAAAGACATTGGTAGAAAAGAATAAGCTTGATCTCCTGAAGAAAGTCAAAGAGATTGAGAATCTCGCTAAGTTTTCTTATGTGCGCCAGCCGATTCCATTGGGCGACGGCCATGCGATCTTATGTGCGGCGCACCTAGTTGAGGAAAACGAGCCGGTGCTCGTCATGTTCGGCGATACTTTATATGATGCTCCGATTTCCCATATCAAACAGGTGACTGACGTTTATGAAAAATATGGCGATCCGGTCGTCGGCTTGTCAGAAGTTGATAAGAATGAAGTCAATAAGTTTGGTGTTATCGGCGGGACTGATTTAGGCGACGGCAATTATGAAATCAAGGAATTTGTGGAGAAGCCTAAAGTCGGCGAAGCTCCGTCAAATCTGGCGGCCGTCGGCATCTATGTGATTACTCCGGAAGTCTTGAAAGTTTTAGGCGGCATGAAGTCAGGCAAGTCCGGAGAGATTCGTTTGGCTGATGCTTTTGATCTGATGTTAGAGAACGGGCGTCCGCTTTACGGCAAGAAGATTGAAGGAGAATGGATTGATACCGGCAATAAATTCAATTTCTTGAAAGCCTCTATCAAGTTCGGCCTGAAGGACGAGGAAATTGGAAAAGATTTGCAGAAATTTATCAATGGTCTGGCTAGATAGCAGATAGAAGAAAAAATTATTTTTTTCATAAAAAAAGAACCGGAGAACCGGTTCTTTTTAATTTATCATTATGCGGTTTAATGCAATTTATTGCAGCACCATCTTGTACACTCCTGATTCTTGTCCTCGCTTCGCCCAGAAGTAGATGAGATTATTCTTCTCGTCTATGGATACCCCGCTGATCTTATCTGCTTGGAAGATCTTGGTCGCGGCGTTCATCTTCATGTCGAGCGCGTTCAAGCTATTGGCCGTTGAAAAGATCAGATAACTGCCATCTCCATTCCAGATCAGCTCGGTTATCTCTTCGCCGACGCGCGTCAGGAGGTCAGAACTTCCAGTCTTCAGATTGAAGCGGTATATTTCCCAAGTATTGCTATATAAGAGGGTATTAGCATCTACCCATTGCCAGCTGATGACGTTCTTGATGGTCTGAGCGCCGGTTTGGATATTATCAGGATTCATTATATAAAGAGTCTTGTTCAAGCTGTCATAAAGGTCTAGCGTAGCGGCGTTGTCGTGCCTGAATTCGTATTTGCCGACCGCCGGCAGGCTTAACGATTGCTCGATCTTCTGGCTGGACAGGGAATACCGATTGGCGGAAACCCGATTCGATTCAGAAGCGACGAAGAAAATATTATCGCCGCGCGGCTCGTAGGTATCGAGATTATTTCCGTTGAAGACTGACATGCTGGTCTTGTCGGATAATTTCAGATAACTGATAGTATTCTTATTCTGGTAGTATAAGCGATTTTGGTCCTCATCCAGATACCAGCCGTTCGCTTCTGTTCCGATCAGATTTTCATAATTAGCGTCATCGGCCGGATTGATGCCATAAATATTGCCAGAAGATAATAGCTTATCCGCTTTATTGAGCCAGACAGCATCAGCGCTTTTGTCGGACAGGTTCCTTTCTTCGCCATTCTTCAAAGTTATCATCTTGCCCAATATCGGAATATAAAGATATTTCCGGCTAGCGCTCAGCTTTGCTTCTGCTTCGCTGCTGGCGGCTAGCAGCAAGGGCGTATCATTGCGGAAGAGATTGATATCTTCCGCAAAAGTAGTCTGTCCGGAAGAGACATAGATTTTTTTCTGGAAAGGCCAATAGCCCTCGCGTTCCAGGCGCAGGGTATATTCGCCCGGCAAGACGTTCTTTACCTTGGCGGCCGTCGTCAGATATTCTGTCTTAAAAGGGTTTAGAGAAAGATTAGATTGAGGATCATCGTTCAGATAAATGACTGCGCCACGCGGCACGGTATCGACGGCGATCATGCCGGTCTTGATGAGCAGGCGGTTGAATTTAAGCGGCCAGCTCAGATTGAATTTATAGCCGGAAGCATACAGGGATATCAGGATCGTGCCGGCTATGAAGAAGAAGATGAAAAGATAAAAAATGTAATCGCGGGTTTTTTTAGTCATAGATAGATTTATTCTACGCGTTGGATATCGGCGCCTAATTTTCTCAGCCTTTCATCCAGCTTCTCATAGCCGCGGTCAATCTGGTAAATGTTGTCGATTTCCGTCTGTCCTTCGGCGATAAGCGCAGCGATAACGAGCGCGATGCCGGCGCGGATGTCCGGGCTGATTAGGCGCTTGCCGTAAAGCTTGGTCGGGCCGCTGACAACGACGCGGTGCGGATCGCACATGACGATATTAGCGCCCATCTGCGAAAGCATATCCGTCCAGATGAGGCGACGATCATAGATATTTTCTTGGATCAGGGAATTGCCGTGCGCTTGGGTCATGAGCACGACATAAGGGGATTGCAGGTCAGTAGAGAAGCCCGGGTATTCATGAGTTTTCATATCATAAGCGCGGATATCGGAAGATTTTTTCATCTTTATCCAGTCAGCGCCTTTTTCATAATTAACGCCGATCTTGTCAAAGATAGTCAGTAGGTTCAGGAGATGCTCGGGATTACAGCGTCGGATAGTTATTTCCGAATTAGTCGCCGCGGCCATCAGAGCAAAAGACCCGGCCTCAATCCGATCGGGAATGATTTCGCAGTCGCCAGCATTTAATTTTTCCACTCCTTCAACGGTGATAGTGGGAGTGCCGGCGCCGACAATCTTAGCTCCTTGAGCGTTAAGATAGTCAGCCAGCGCTTCAACTTCCGGTTCCATGGCGCAATTTCTTAGAATAGTCTTTCCTTTGGCTAAACAAGCGGTAGACATCAGGCTCTGAGTGCCAGTAACTGTCGCGGTCGTGAAGAAGAAATCGCAGCCAGTCAGGTGCTTACCCTTGATCTCATAGTAGTTGTCTTTAACTTCGACTTTCGCGCCGAGAGCCGTGAAGCCTTCAAGGAAGAGATCGATCGGCCGTCCGGCCGCGCCGATAACACAGCCCCCTGGATGAGGGAACTTCACCTCGCCGAAGCGGGCTAATAACGGTCCGACAAACATGACCGAAGTCCGGAATTTGTCAGCTATTTTCTTGTCCAGCTCCGTCTTGGTGATTTTGCTGGCATCTATTTTGATATTTTCGCCATTATCTTCTATCTTAGCGCCTAAATCGGCTAATAATTCTAAAGATTTTTCAACGCCATCAATTCTGGGTACGTTATGAAGGCTGATAATGCCGGCTGATAACAAGGACATAGGCAGCATTATCTGGGCATTATTCTTAGCTCCGCCAGTAATGATTTCTCCGCTTAATTTGTTTCCGCCAGTAATGATGAATTTTGGCATATTTGTAAAGCCTGTTTATTAGTTAATCTTAGCTTCACTATAACCCATTTGTTGACATTTTTCAAATATTTGCTATCATTAAGTTAGTTCAGAGATACATCTGATTTTTTATTAAAAAAATTCGCTAATATGTCAAAAATTGCAGTAATCAAAACCGGCGGCAAACAGTACAAAGTTAAGGAAGGAGATACTATTAAAGTAGAAAAACTGGAAGCTGAAAACGGCAAAAAAGTTAAATTAGATACCCTTTTGATCGCCGATGGCGATAAGTTAGAGTTGGGCCAGCCGTCTTTGGGCGATAAGGTTGAAGTCGAAGTGCTTGAAACCGCCAAGGGCAAGAAGGTGACCGTCGTCAAATACAAGAACAAGACCAGATATAAGAAGACTGTCGGCCATCGTCAAAAATTTACCGCTTTGAAAGTTCTGAAGATTGCCTAATCCGTTAGAATAATATTTCTTAAAATAAAAAACCGCTTTTAATTGAAGCGGTTTTTTGTAAACATCTGTTTTTGTTTCTGCCACCAGGTTCGTCTTTTATTTTTCCTGGCTAATCTTTTTTTACGGCGGTGGTCTATCCTTTCCTGTCTGTTAGCTTTGATCCTTTTCATCATTTTTAGGAATATCAACCCTCTTTTGCGAGGCAGGAGCTTTATCAGGAGCCAAAGCCGCGGCAGCAATCTTCTGGCATTGTCTTTATCTATCTTCAATGTCCTGGCAAATCCGACAATCAGATTGACATGGCCGTTAACTCGTTTATTAAAGAGCCCGATGAACCACATTATTCCTAGCGCCAGAGCCGCTAGGATGGCTAAGGCTATAGGTAATGTCAGCATTATCTTTTCCTCCTTATCTTTTATTTTTATTTGTTAATTTCACTGCGATATTTCAGGGCGCTGCCAAGAGTCAATTCATCCGCATATTCCAGATCGGATCCGGCCGGCAGTCCTTTAGCCAGGCGGGTTATCTTCAGATGGTCTTTTAATATCTTGGTCAGATACATGGAAGTGGTTTCTCCTTCCATCGTAAAATTGAGAGCGAGGATGATCTCTTTCACGTTGCCGGATTTTACTCTCTTCAATAGTTTTTCAATATTCAAGTCTTTCGGCCCGACGCCATTGATAGTATTGATCAGCCCGCCGAGGACGAAGTAGCGGCCATCATATTGTTTAGTCGCTTCGATAGCGATCAGGTCTTGGATATTTTCGACGATACAGAGGATATCTTGGCGCCGCGCAGCGTCAGAACAGATCGGGCAGGGATCAGTCTCGCAGATGCTCAGGCATTCGCGGCAGACCGTAATCTTATCCTGGAGTTCAGAAATCGCCTTTCCGAAACTTTTTAATTTTTCCTGGTTCTGCCGCAATAGATAAAAAGCATAGCGCTCCGCCGTTTTCGGGCCGACGCTAGGCAGGCTGGATAGCTGGTCTATCAAGGTTTGGAGAGCGGCCGGATATTTCATGCTGGCAAAATTATTGGGTTAATCCCGGAATCCCGCCCATGTCTTGAAGCTTTTTAGCCATCAATCTTTGAGCGCGTTTCAAGGCATCATTAAAACAGGTCTTAACGGTTTCCTCCTGGACATTCTTGGTCAGTTCGCCGTTAAGTTTTATCTCGAGCACCTCCATATTGCCATTAAGGACAATCTTAACGCCATTCTTCTCTTCGGTCACGGTTTCCTGAGCCAAAGCGCTCTGCATGGTTTTGGCTTGGCTGCGCAGATCTTTGAATTGTTTTAATTTGCTGAACATATTTATTGTTTAGTTAATGATTAATTATTTTAGCACATTGCGCCTTAAAATTCCACCGGAGCGGAATTAGCCGGCATCTTGGCCAGGCTCTTGAAGCTGACGGTGTTCTCATCGAAGAATAGATCTACTTTTCCCGTCGGGCCGTTTCTGTGCTTGGCGATATGGATTTCCGCCTTATAGCGTTCATCTTGCGGCAGATCATTGGTATTATAGCCGCGGTCAGCCGCTTTGCGGTAAATGAACATGACGACATCGGCATCCTGTTCGATAGAACCGGAATCGCGCAGATGAGAAAGTTTCGGGATAGCCGGATGAGTCATTTCGACGGCGCGAGACAACTGGGCTAAGGCCAAGATAGGGACATTCAATTCACGGGCGATAGCTTTGAGGCCGCGGCTGATCTCGGCGATTTCCTGAACGCGGTTATCGCCGTATTTTCCTCGACCCTCCATCAGCTGCAAGTAGTCGATGACGATGAGGCCTAGGCCTTTCTCCATCTGTAAGCGGCGAGCCTTGGCTCTTATTTCCATGATCGACAGGGTTCCGGAATCATCGATATATATCGGCGCTTCGGCTAGCTTGCCCATGCCGTCGTTCAAGCGCATGAAATCTTCATCGGAAAGGTTACCGGTGCGCATCTTCCATAAGCTGATATTGGATTGGGCGCAGAGCATGCGGTCGACTAATTGTTCCTTGCTCATTTCCAGCGAGAAGATGCCGACGCCTTCCTTGCTCTTAATGGCTGCTTGGCGGGCGATATCGAGCGCGAAAGAAGTTTTGCCGACGGAAGGGCGGGCGGCGAGGATGACTAGATCGGATTTCTGCAGTCCGGCCAGAAGGTTGTCCAGATCGGCGAAGCCGGTCGAGAGGCCACGAAGCTTGCCGCCATATTTATGGAGTTCGTCGATGCGGTCGAAAGCGGCGGTTAAGAGATTATCAATCGGCATGAAAGCGTTTTTCAGATATTTGCGGGAGACGCCGAAAACTTTTTTTTCAGTTTCATCAAGAATCTCATCGATTTCTCTTTCTTCATTGAAGCTCATCGACGATATTTCGGCAGCGGCTTGCTGCAGGCGGCGCAAAGTCGCTTTGCGCTGGATGATATTGGCATAGTTAGTGATATTTCCGGAAGTAGCGACGGTATTTGATAATTGAGCTAAATAAGAACGTCCGCCGATGACCGCCATCTTTTTCTTGTCTTCCAGACGATTAGAAAGAGTGATGATATCGATCGGTTCTTGAGCGGCGTAAAGCTCCTTGATCGCATCATAGATTACCCGATGCGCGTCCTTATAGAAATCTTGCGGCATGATCGTGTCCGCGACTTTGATAATCGCGTCCTTATCGATCAAGAGGGAACCGAGTAATGATTCCTCGGCTTCAAGGCTATGCGGCGGAACTTTGCCGATTAAGTTTTCTTCATTAGTAGCCATAATATTTTTAGCCTATTGATTAGCGATGTTTAAGATTTCTTCATCCTTATCTTAGCGTAAGCTTATCATTTTTTCAATGATTTTTTATCAACCATTTATTAACGGCTTATCAACTCAAGTTAATTGACAAAGTTT
>CAZFBV010000009.1:27715-32074 GCA_964517325.1 uncultured Gammaproteobacteria bacterium
TTTTTTATCAACCATTTATTAACGGCTTATCAACTCAAGTTAATTGACAAAGTTTCATTTTTCTTATCAATTATTAGCTGATTTTTAGCTTATTTTTTGTAATAATCAATCCATCCCAATATTATTTCTAATAATCTTTTGTCGGGATAGTTTATGGTTAGAGTGCCGTATTTAGATTTATTTTTGTAAGTGCCTGGCTTTCCTTCGTGAAGATATGATTTATAAAAACGTTCTTTTGGTATACTGGTTTTTTCCATCCAAAGTGACAATAATTTTTTTTCATCATGGTCGGGGTATATATGAATCAGCGCTTTCAATCTATTCTCATCGATTCCACATATAATTCGAAGAAATTTTAAGAATATGCGAATCATGGCCGGATCGCTATTAGTAAATTTAACCACATTCCCGGATTTTCCTCCTTCTCCCCAATATAGCATTATTCCGGCAGTTTTTAGATTTTCATCACTAGATGAAAGTGAGGACTTCAATTGAAAGGGTTTTTTATTAAATTTTGTTAGATACCATTTATTAATAGCCTCAGATCTAGATCGTCTTTTGGCCCCATTCTTATCTAGCCAATATCTAACAGTAGAAGGGGACAGCTTAAGCTTGTTGGCTATCTGAGCCATAGAGAAGCCATTCTCTAGGTATAATTTGGTAATTGATTTGCAAATATTTTTTGATTGCAGCATATCTTATATTATAACAGAACAGCTGTTGCTAGACAATATGGTATGACTATATAAAAACTACCCCGATCTTAACGATGAGGGTAGTTTTTATGTGACTGAGCCGACTGTCGGGCTCGGACCGACGACCTGCCGCTTACAAGGCGGCTGCTCTACCAGCTGAGCTAAGTCGGCGCAACTGACATAATCAATATAAAAGATTTTTCTAATTTTAGCAAGTCGGGATGGGCTGGACGACCGATAAATAAAAAAGGAAGCTGGTTGGCTCCCTTTTGATAAAGCTTTTTTAGAAGCTTTAGGATTTTTTTCTAGATATAGCTTTAAGATGGCGAAAAAGGAAATCAATGATCTCACGGACGTCGTTATCGTTCCTGCCTTCGCTTTCTAATTCTGCTCTATGTCGGCTGGTATAATATTTCGATTTTTCCGTTTTGCCTTTGGTGTTCTCATCAAATAATAAATTTTTAGAGAGCGTAAAGCAGTCTAATTGATAAGATACCTCTATTTTATCGTAATGAGAACACAAAGCCGAGAGGGTTATCTTTTTGTCTTGAGTATCAAATTTCAATGAGATGTCCCAGCTATCGTCGAGTCCGGTAAAACCGCTTTCAATATTTAGTTTTTCTTGCCCCTTCTTTTTTATTTCTAATGAAATAGGTTTTCCTTCGTTTTTTAAGAAATTATCTTTTGCCAGGATACATAGAAATTCGGCTCGGTCTTTATCAGTTCTCATGTTTTTCTTGCCTTCAGAATATGCCGTTATTGAAGAAAATTTTGAAAGCTTTGAATAAAAATCTTTATTATTTTTGCCAATCTTATTCCTAAGTCTGGCGGCTTGGGCTTGAATTTTTTCCAGGTCGGTCATTGAGTCGCTCATAGCTTTTGGTTTTTTAGTTAGACAATCAATACTGTTTTTAAAGATCTGGGTTGATTTTAAATATTACAATATTATTTTATATTAGTCAATATTAGATATGCCCAACAAAAAAACAGGCGTTAACCTGTCTTTTATGTGCGCCCAGCTGGATTCGAACCAGCGACCATCAGCTTAAAAGGCTGTTGCTCTACCAACTGAGCTATAGGCGCTCGTTATAATAAAATGGCCATATAAATGAGCCAGTTTTATTACAAATCTGATAATAACAAAAGATTTCTCGTTTGACAAGAGCACAGTAAGAGTGGGGCGTTAAAATAGGAATAATTCATCGACAGTCGTCTTTAAAACTACGGCGACATCGTGCGCCAGTTTCAGCGACGGATTATATTTGCCAGCCTCTAAAAACAAAATAGTTTCTCGCCTGACGCCGACTTTTTGTGCCAGCTCTTCCTGAGTCAGGTTATAGAGCGCGCGCAATTCTTTTATCTTATTAGTCATAGTTTTCGGATTAACGGCAAACTTCTGTCGGCATAGCCGCGCTCGGATTTCCATGTTTGGTCCAGCTTCCGTTATCACAGATCCATTCGTCTTCCGGGGTAAACATTCTGAGGCTGGCAAAAGTTAAGATAAAGGCGACGATTAGGGCTAAAAGCAGAAAAGGGATGTAATGTTTAAATCCTTTGACTAGGCCTTGTTTTTCGCTGGATGCTTTAGCCTTCAAGAAATAGAAAACAATAGAATTAGTAAGCATTAGTCCGCAAATGAGATAGGCGAACAGCATGGCTAGATTAGTAAATGTTTCCGGATTTTTATCTTTGAGGGCGAATAGGACCAAAACGCTTATCGCCATCAGACTGACGAAGATAGTCAGACTATAACGAGCCGCCGTGCCAGCCAGATTATAATCGCGTTCATCGGCCAAGACTCCTTTAATTTTTTTTCTGGAGACATTCAAGATAATTAATCCGATGATGACGGCGATAAGCGGCAGCAAATAATTTTTTAGGTTGATGGCGATAGAAGTCGTGATAGCGATTAGCATCGCGACCGCCACTCTGACGTACTGGTATTGTTTTGTAGTCATAGATTTTTATTCGGATTTTTAAAGCCGAATTTGATGTTAGAATTATATAACTCTATGTTATATTATTCTAACATTGATGTCAAGCCAGAGAGATTGCCGCATCCTTATTTAACAAAAGATCCCGCTTTCAAGCAGGATCTCTCACTTCGTAGTCTTAAAGTCTGAAATTTCTCAAAATTTTGACGGAATTATTGGGGAAATTGAGAAGTGGGCGGAAATTTTAAGTACTAATTTCTAGAGGAATCTTTAGCTTTAAGCCAAAAATGTCAGAAAATATTTTTAAAATAACTTCTTGCTCCTTCCAATCGCTTGAAGATGTTGTTAATGAGATAAGAATAAATTTTATTTTGTCAGCCTTACTTTTAATGGCAGAGAAATATTGATGTATAATTTGCGGTCTATTAATAAAATCAGACAAATAATCAAAATCAATATTTAACACAATATTATTTTCACTTTCTAATATTTTTTCTAAATCAGTTACTCTTTTTCTTTGATAATGTTTAATTTTTGGTATATTTCCATTGAAAAAGCAGTCATCATTCAGTCCTCCTTTGTAATAAGTACTCGTTTCCTGTTTTACAAAAAAATACAATTTTTTATTATCAAAAAAATTATAGAAAATCGCAGGCATTAGATAATTTCCCCAAAGGAATGTTCTAAAATTATCTTTATTTTTAATTGCGACGGTATCATTTCTAAACTGTTCTAAGTTCTTATAAAAATCTAATCCGTTATTTTTTATTTTGGTTGCTAATTCCTCACAATAAGCAGTGCCCGTATCAAAATGATCATCTATGTGGACATAGGTATATTTGCCAAAATCTTTATTTTTTATACCATCTAAAAAACACCAAAAAGATAGGCGGTGATTATCCATTAAATATATTTTATTTTTTTGAAAATAAAATAATAAATTTTCTTCTTGGGTATGGTCTTGATACGACTTCTTTTTTAAGGTGATTATCTTTTTACAATTAATCATTTAATAGACTTGTTATTTTTATTCCATTTACTTTGAATCTCCTCGTAACTTTTAGAAGAATAATTTTTAAATCTCTGTTCTTTATAAAACTCATAAATTTTATAAATCATACCAGCAACTAAAATAATAACAAGGATACTTACTATTATTAAAAAAATGTCGCTAAATATCCACCCATACCCACTAGCTTCTAGGTTATTATCAATTTCATTAATTTGTTTTCCGAAAACCTTTATAATTACTAGGGTTATTAATTTATTCATAAATTTTTACAAATAAATTGAAATTATTTATTAGAAAGTTCCTTATTTTCTTTTGAGGCAGAATTTATTGTACTTTTTTTGAGCAATTTTTTAGCGTGCATTTCTCTGGATAATCTCAAGATGCCGAAAATCAAACAAATAAAACCAAGTAGGGCAAAGCTATCTCCAATAATTCCGCCTATTAGAAATTTTAAAGCATAAGCAACCACGGCAACAATTAATATTGTTTTCGCCGATAACTCTTTTTTAACTTTTGATGTTTCCATAGTATTATTTATTTATTGTGCTAATTCTTTATTAAAAATACCACAAAATTCGCGTAATAGCAAAAACGCTAGCAAAATAGCTACTTGATTCACCCCCTATTTTCTGCTATAATTCTCTCATAGACTTATTAATAAACATAATAAGGCAGGAAGATAAAACCTAGCTACGGCTAGTCAGATTACGTCCATGAA
>CAZFBV010000010.1:0-28185 GCA_964517325.1 uncultured Gammaproteobacteria bacterium
TATCTAAAGCTAATGAGTATTATGAGAAAATAGAACAAGCGATAAAAAGCGACTTCTCGCTTAGACGGACAAGAGCTAATATTGTTCGTCTGGTTAATTCTAATCCGGAATTAAAAGTCTTCATTACTTTGACTTTTGACGACAAAAAATCGAGCGACGGCTCGTTTACGGATATCACCAAATGTAATTTAATCTTCTCTAATTTCATTAAGAGGTTAAAAAGATATTATCCGGACTTACTTTATTTAGCCGTTCCCGAATTTCAAAGTGATTATTATTACCGCTCAAAAATCAAAAAAGAACACGGCGGAAATATCCATTATCACGTCTTGTCTAATCTTCCTTATACGGCTAATAGCAGTTTAGCCAAGCTCTGGCGATATGGCTTCGTCAACATCAATAACATCCGCCACGTTTCTCGTGTCGGCCTCTATGTGGCCAAATACATCGCTAAAGAGCTGTTTGACGGCCGACTGGCCGGCAAGAAGAAAGTCTTTTATTCTCGTCAGCTCAAACGCCCGGAAGTTATCATTACCGGGCAGAAAGTAAAAGCGTATCTTAACAGTCTCAAATCGCCCCCAGAGTTATTGCTGGATAAGCAGTATCATTCCGACTATGTCGGAGAGGTTCGCTACCGCCTTTTTAAAAACGGTCAGCAAAATGTCGTCTAAAATTAAACCTTTGATGTAAACATAGTTTCGTTCCCAAAAAAATGTTGAGCTTAGAAGCCATCCGGAAAAATCTCGGCGTTTACGCCAATGATTATTCCGAAGAAGAGCTCATCGCCGCCAGGCGTGATCTCTATCAACTGGCTTATCTAGCTTGTGATTTCTATTACGATAACAACCATAGAAAAACGCCAAAATAGACTATAAATTAATAAATATTGATAAAATACAAAAATATGCTAATATTCAAAGTGGACACAACCAAATATATAAAACACAACCACTTCAAATCACAAAGACGAGATAAGTCGTTTTGATATAAAGGGAGCAGTGGCTGTTTCAATCGTGTTTTATATACGGTTGTGTCCAACAGTCCACTGCTCTCTTTTTAATTATTAACCTATAATTCTATGCAAAAAGGAATTATCTATTACCGAGTTTCGACCGAAGACCAAGCCCAAAATGGCGTTAGTCTTGAACAACAGAAAAAAGCTTGCTTGGAATACGCTCTTAATCACGACATAGAAATAGTTAAGCTATTTCATGACGATGGCGTATCTGCTAAAACTGTAAACCGAAAAGGCTTACAGGATTTGCTCGCCTACTGTCAGAAAAACTATAAAAATATTGATTCAGTTATCGTCTATAAAATTGATAGATTATCAAGAAACGTAAAAGATTATGCCACGATATTGATGGCCTTAGAAGAATTAAAGATAAAGTTTATTTCTGCAACAGAAACAGTCGATAAAACACCGAGCGGAAAATTAATCGGCACGATCATGGCCTCGTTCGCTCAATTTGATAATGACGTTAGGAGCGAAAGAGTATCTTCGTGTATGCTTGAAAAAATTAAACAGGGTATCTGGTGCTACAAAGCCCCTCTAGGATATTTAAACGCTCGTGATAGCCAGAATAAGGCCATTATAACGATAGACAAGCCAAGAGCCGAGATTATTAAAATGGCTTTTGATAAATTTTCAACCGGAGCCTATCAAATGGAAGAAATTAAAAAACTAATGATTAAAGCTGGATTCAAATCTTGGAAAAATAAAGAGTTAAGCAATCAAACTTTATATAAGATTTTAACTGATAAATTCTATCTCGGAATAATGACCGTCAAAGGCCAGGAATATCTGGGAACGCATGAGAAAATAATCAGCGATCAGATATTTTATAAATGCCAAAAATTAATTAAGAACGGAAATAAGGGCGATAATATTTCTACTGCCAGAGTAAATGAGACTTTTCCGCTCCGCCATTTTATTTTATGCCCGCATTGTGGCCGACCATTAACGGCTTGCATGTCTAAAAGTAAAAGCGGAAAGAAATATCCATTTTATAAATGCTATAACAAAGACTGCCACGGATTAAAATCTGTATCTAAAGATAAATTAGAAGACGAATTCCATGATTTACTAAAAAGAATCACGCCAAGCGAAAAATGGCTAAAGAATTATCAAAAAGTATTATTGGAAGTCGTTAAAGAGAAAAACGGAGCCATAAAAAATAATCTTAATACAACAAAAGAAAAATTAGCCGTTCTCCAAACAGAAAAAGCTAAATTAATTGAAATGAAGAAAAAAGACTTACTGGATGATGAGGACTTTAAAAACGAAATGGAAAAAATGAAAAGCACTATTAATGAATTACAGGCTACCGCTTGCGATCAGCCGGTCATTGATACTCATATCGCCAAAGACACCGAGAAAGTTTTTAAAGTCATTTCCGGTCTCGCTCCTTTTTACCGGCAGGCAAAATACGAGGCAAAATTGAAATTACAGAGTTTGATTTTTCCCGAAAAACCCGTTTTTGATTTTTCAGAAAATCGAACACCCAAACTTTCGCTAATTCTACAAACAAAAAGAGAACTGGCACTAGCCAGTTCCCCAATAGTAGCCCCTAGGGGAATCGAACCCCTATTACCAGGATGAGAACCTGGCGTCCTAACCGTTAGACGAAAGGG
This sequence comes from uncultured Gammaproteobacteria bacterium, assembly GCA_964517325.1. Taxonomy (GTDB): domain Bacteria; phylum Patescibacteriota; class Patescibacteriia; order Patescibacteriales; family UBA12465; genus UBA12465. The sequence continues at coordinate 2,635 of CAZFBV010000010.1, forward strand.
CCTTATAGCCGTTCATGAACTCGTCGGCGTTCATTATCTTTTTTCCAGCTAGCTGTAATTTTAATATAACCAAAGCATTTTGTCCACACTGGATAAGCAGACGTCCGCCATCTATGAATAGCTGCCCAGGTTCGACTTTGTTTATCGTCGCCGCCGCATGTTCAACCGCGATTATCTTCAGGATTTCGCCATTTATTTCCGTATAAGTCCCGGGCCAAGGATTATAAGCGCGGATCATCCTTTCGATTTCGACCGCGCTCTTATTGAAATCGATGCGGCCGTCTTCTTTTTTAAGAGTCTTGATATAGCTGGCTTGCGAATCGTCTTGAGTTTGCGGCTTGATCTTGCCGGCCATAAAATCAAGCAGGGTCGGCACGAGCTGATTAGCGCCTAATTCTGACAGCTTATCGTGGACGGTCTCTAAGGTTTCCGAACCGCTTAATTCCATCCTAGTTTGCCGTAATATGGGGCCGGTGTCAAGGCCAGCTTCCATCAGCATTATCGTCACTCCTGTTTCCTTATCGCCATTTAAGATCGGTGCATTCAAGCAGGCCGCTCCGCGATATTTCGGCAAGAGGGAAGCGTGGACATTGACGCAGCCGAAAGTCGGGATATCCAGGATTTCCTGCGGGATTATCTTTCCGTAGGCGATGACGACTATCAGGTCGGGTTTAAGATTCCTTATCGTTTCGGCTTCCGGCCGAATCTTCTCCGGCTGGAAGACCTTGATTCCATGTTTTAAAGCCAATTCCTTGATCGGCGGCGGAGTCAGGAGCTGCTTGCGTCCGACCGGCTTATCCGGCTGGGTAAAGACGCCGACGATTTCTAACTCAGGCGCGGCGATCAAGCGGCTTAATCCAGGGCAGGCGAATTCAGGCGTGCCCATAAAGATGACGCGGATATTTTTATTTTTCTGGCCGATAGACATAAGGAGAAAATTAATGATATATTAAGATTATATGTTTTCAAGCTTGATCGAATGGATATTGAATATCACTCAAGGCCTCGGCTATTTCGGGGTTGGCATTTTAATGGCGATCGAAAGCTCTTTTCTGCCCCTGCCTTCAGAAATTATCATTCCTCCGGCCGCTTATCTGGCCAGCCAGGGCAAGATGAGCTTAGCTCTTATCATTATCGCCGGCATCTTAGGCAGCTTGGTCGGCGCGGCTATAAATTATTTTTTATCCCTGTATTTAGGACGTCTAGTTATCTATAAATTAGCGGGCACGCGCGCGGCTAAGTTCATCTTGATCACTCCGGAAAAGATCGCGCGGGTAGAAACTTATTTCCTCTCTAATTCCAAATCGGCGACTTTTTTCGGACGCCTTATCCCCGTCGTCCGCCATCTGATCTCTATTCCGGCCGGTTTCTGCCGCATGCCTTTCGGATCATTCATTTTCTATACCGCTCTCGGCGCCGCTCTCTGGGTCAGCATCTTGGCGGCTCTCGGCTATCTCGTCGGCGCGAATCAGACTCTGCTCATGAAATATTATCAGGAGATATATTGGGCGCTGCTCGCTCTCGGCATCGTTTGGATCGCTTGGAAATTCCGGAGATGGCGGAACAAGAAAAATGGCACCGCACCGGAAGATCTGATTAAATAGCTATTTGACGAGCTTGTCGATAAAGAGGATTCCGTCCAGATGATCAAGCTCGTGTTGGATGACGCGCGACATGATTTTGTCAGCGCTTATTTTTTTAGCCTTGCTTTTTTCGTCCAGATAGGCGCAATTGACTTTCTTATGGCGTTCGACGCGCCCGTAGATGATCTCGCCTTTCTTATCGAGGACCGACAGACAGCCTTCTTCTTCAATCTCTTTAGCCCATGATCTCTTAGTGATTTTGGGATTGACCATGAAATAGACTTTGCCGTTATGATGGATCACGACGGCGCGGATATTCCTGCCGATCTGCGGCGCGGCTAAGCCGGCGCCGTCTTTTTTTATCATCGTCTCTTTCATGTCGGCTAAGAGTTCTCGAAAATCAGGATGAGTTATCTCTTCCGGGCTGACTTTATCGGAAATCTTGCGCAGGATCGGGTTCGGGTTGATGAGTATTGGCAATTGTTTAGGCATATTATTTATTTTGGTCGATGATTTTGAAAAAGTATTTCCACTTGGCTCCGGTCTTGCATAATTCTTTAGTATCATTGAGCGCGATTTCAATCTGATTGGCCGGTTTTTCCTTGCAGACTTTAAAAACCGCGCCGCGCTTGAAAGCGGGGATGCCGAGATCCCTGATGACGCGCAAGGCCAAATCCTGCCAGGGATAGGCTGGCGGTTTGACGGTCTGGCGATTTTTTAAGATGTCTGCGAGGGCGTCCATAATTTAAAATTCATAGCGAGATAGCCGATGCCGAAGTCAGTCTGGTAAGAGAGGACTTCCGATTGCCATTTCGAGCCGTTCAAGACCCCAAGGATGATCAGAAGCGGGCGCAAGCCGCATTCGCCGGCATCGCTTATGAGCTTAGCGTCCATTTTCAGGATATTTTCCGAAGCGCTGGCCGGATCGCTGAGATATTCTATCAGCTTGTTGTCGAATTTGGCGCCCTTGGGAGAATAGCCGCCCGGAGATTTTTTCTTCAGCCGATGCGATAAGTCGCCGGAAGCTATCAAGGCGATCTTCTTTTCGCTCGCCATGAGCACTGACCGCAATCTTTCTCCGAAGCGCCATTGATCTTCTAAACTTAGGCTCTCGTTCGGGGAAATAACGATTATCTTCGCTTGTCCGCAAGCTTCTTTCAATAGATAAAGAGGAATGGCGCTGCCATGGTCGAGAACATTTTCGGAAACTAGCTGCAGCGAGAATTCGGGACGGAGCGCGTTAGTGATCTGGTCGGCCAAGAAAGCATCACCGGTCAGGACGGTCTTGGGAGGGATGAAACCGAAGTCCTTGAGGTTTATCTCCATTTCCGGAGCGACGTTCAAGACGAAAGAATCGGCTTGCGGCGCGCTATGCGGGCTGATCACTATGACGGTATCGATTGGATCGGCTTTCAAGGCATTTTTTATCTCTTCGTAAGCCGCCACGGTTTTGGCCAGAAAACTAAAATTAGCCCGGCCGATTTCCGGGATTAACAAGGGAGAATGAGGAAGCAGAGCGACGGTTGTAAGGGCCATAAATTTAGGATTTTAGGTATTTTTAGTATAGTATTATTTAGCTTTTTATGGAAGTTGACAAAAGTATATTAGTGTTGCAAATAAAAAGACCCTCTCTTTTATAAGAAGGTCTTTTCTATACGTCTAGCGTGGTTATCTCTATTTAATGCTCTCACCCATATCGTAATTATATAAGAATTTTGAGGAGACGGTCAGAACATTGAGCGGGTTATAACCGAGAGTAGAGAAGGCGGCATCGGTCGCGAAGGGGCGCTTCTTGCCGTTAGAGATCAGATATATCGTCGGAAAAGTATCGGTCCTGACCAGAGTGCCTTCGTCGAGCAGTATCGGAGTAGTCGTGGCGTAGACTTTTAATTCTTTCGTAGTCTTCTTGACGATCTTCTTGCCGGCGAATTTTATATCGAGCAAAACTTTGTCGACTAAAGCGCGCGTGCCGTTCTCGACATAGAATATCTCTCCGGTCTTAGAATCTTGGAATAAAGCGCCGGTGATATAAGTGGAAGTAGCGGTGATGGTTTTGCCGGCAGTATAGCTAGCCAGATCATCGACGGTCGCCGTTTCTATTTCCGCGGGGTTGAAACCGATTTTCTTGAAGACAGCCGTGGAGGCGATCAATCTCTTTTCTTTGTCGACGAGCAGGTATATCTTCTTGTCCGGCGTTTGGACGATAGAATAATTAGCGAATTTTATTTCGCTGCCGAGCGGATAATTATCTAAGTCGGCGGTCGTGACTTTTACGATCTGCTCAGGCTTGAAACGGGAAGCGAATGATGACCAATTGGCGAAAGGGCGTTTCGTCCCGCCGGAAATCAGCCAGACTTTCGGGTCTCCTTCGGCTTGGATAATGGAGCCGTCAGGGTATAAGCGCGAAACCTTCGGGAAATAAGTATTCCAAAGCTTGTAAGTATTATAATTTCCATTGAAGATGTGCGGCGTGTAATTATATAAGGCGGCGGTCGCCAGATTTTCCGGAGTGACGCTCACGTGGTCGGCCGAGGACATGATATCATTATAGTCTCCGTCGTTTATTGCCTTGGATATCGATTTTAATCCGGAATATTTATCCTTAGCGATATAGGTTTGGCCGACCTTGAAGCTGTAATTCTCCGGCTCCTTCAGATAAGCCAAAAATTGCAGGGAAGCGCTGTTAACCTGTTTGCCGAAGCCTTTATAATAAGGATTGCAGACCCAGCTGTCGGGGCAGCCATAGCCGGTCGCCCAGTCCAGATGCGATTGCGCCGGCGAGCTGTCAGTGATCAAGCTCGCTTCTTTCTGGAGCAGGACGAGCAGGAATTTCGGATTGACGGTCGTTATCTGGCGGCACTTCGCTTTCTTTTCCGCTTCGGTCGGCGTATCGCTCAGAGTCACGCCTTCGCAGTCATAATTATTATGCGTCGCATCATAGATTATCTGGGCCGCGCTCCTCGTATCGCCGTGGGTGTTCAGAGTACTGTAATTAGCCAGATAGCTGCCCTTGTTATTAAGGAAGTTCTGAATTTCCGGGAGACCCATAGAACCGTAATTAAGCATCTCGCTGTCTTCCAGGATATGGTTGGGATTAAAGCCAAGGTCAATATTGGCATTAACGCTGCCATCGTTCTGAGCTTTGGCTAATAACGGCAAAAAGCAGGCGCTAAGCGCGCTTAAAGCGATCAGATTTATTCGGATAAGTTTAGTGTGTTTCATATTTTAGAATTATACTATAATTTTAAATTTTCTCCAAAATATAAATTGTTTGATGTTAATATTACAAAAAATTCCGTTGTTACGGAATTTTTTATGAGTAAGGTTGTCATTTTATCCATTGTTATCCATTAACTTTCAATAGGATATTATCTTTTTCTCCTAAATCGATCTTAACCTTGTCGCCATCCTTAACCTTGCCTTCGATTATTTCCATGGCGAGCTCGTCGAGGATCAGGGTCTGGATGATACGCTTGAGCGGGCGGGCGCCGTAAGTGATGTCGTAGCCTTTTTCAGCCAGCATCTTCTTGACCTTCGAGCCGACTTTGACGCTGATGTTCTTGTTGCCTAGGCGTTTCTCGACTTTGGCCAACTCAAGATCGACGATCTTCTCCAGGGCTTCCGGAGCCAAACTCTCGAAGAGGACGATCTCGTCGATGCGGTTTAAGAATTCCAGCTTGAAATGATTCTTCAGGATCTTATCGATCTTTTCCTTCATCTCCGCGGCTCGGAGTTTTTTCTCCTGCTTCTTGTCGCCGTTATCGCTGAAGCCGATGGAGTATTGCTTGATGATCTCATTGCCGAGATTGGAAGTCATGATGATGATAGTGTTCTTGAAGTTAACGACGCGGCCTTTCGAATCGGTTAGGCGGCCGTCATCTAATATCTGCAGGAGCATATTGAACATGTCCGGATGCGCTTTTTCGATCTCGTCGAAGAGGACGACGCTATAAGGATGGCGGCGGACCTTGTCGGTCAGCTGTCCGCCTTCATCATGGCCGATATAGCCGGGAGGCGAACCGATCAGCTTGGCGACGCTATGCTTTTCCATATATTCGCTCATATCCAGGCGGATCAGAGCTTTCTCGTCATCGAACATGAAACGGGCCAAGGTCTTCGCGAGCTCGGTCTTGCCGACGCCGGTCGGACCGACGAATAAGAATGAACCGATCGGCTTCTTTTCTTCGTTGATGCCGGCGCGGCTGCGGCGCAGGGCGCTGGCGATCGCCTTGATCGCCTCTTCTTGGCCGACGACCTCATGATTCAATTCAGTCTCGGCGGAACTTAATTTCTGAATATCATCCTGGAGCATGCGGTTGACCGGGATGCCGGTCCAGCGGGCGACGACTTTAGCGACATCTTCTTCGTCGACTTCTTCCTTTAGGATGCGCTGGCCTTTTTTCTGGATCTTCGTTAACTCTTCTTGGAATTTTTTAATCTTATTTTCCAGTTCCGGGATCAAGCCGTATTTTATCTTCGCCACTTCAGTCAGATCGGCGCCCTGGCGCTGTGCGATCTCCGCCTTGATCTTCAGATCCTCGATCTCTTTTTTAGAACCTCTGATTTGGGAGATGATATTCTTCTCATTATTCCAATGCAGCTCTAGCTGATTGGCTTTTTCCTTGAGTTTTGCCAATTCGCTATTGAGCGTCCGGATCTTCGAAGATTTCTTATCAGTCGTCATCAGGCCGGCTTTATTCAATTCTAATTGGTTGATCTTCCGTTTCAGCTGATCAAGCTCATCCGGCATGGAATCTATTTCCATGCGGAGCGATGAAGTCGCTTCGTCGATGAGATCGACAGCTTTGTCCGGCAAAGCGCGGTCACTGATATAGCGGTTGGATAATTTAGCGGCGGCGATGAGGGCATTGTCGGTGATGCGGACGCCATGATGGACTTCATATTTTTCTTTCAAGCCGCGGAGCATGCTGATCGTGTCTTCGACGCTCGGCTCGTTGACCATGATCGGCTGGAAGCGGCGCTCTAGAGCCGCGTCCTTCTCGATATATTTCTGGTATTCCTTGGTCGTGGTCGCGCCGATAGTGCGGAGTTCGCCGCGAGCGAGAGCCGGCTTTAACATATTAGAAGCGTCCATCGAGCCTTCGGACGCGCCGGCGCCGATGAGAGTGTGGAGTTCGTCGATGAAGAGGATGATGCGGCCGCTCTGAGATTTGACTTCTTTCAAGACGGCTTTGAGGCGGTCTTCGAATTCGCCGCGGAATTTCGCTCCAGCGACGAGAGAGCCTAGATCCAAGGTGACGATTTCTTTGTTCTTTAAGTTTTCCGGGACATCGCCGGCGACGATGCGCTGGGCCAACCCCTCGACGATAGCGGTTTTGCCCGTGCCGGCTTCGCCGATGAGCACCGGATTATTCTTAGTGCGGCGCAGGAGCACTTGCATGATGCGGCGTATTTCCTGATCGCGGCCGACGACCGGGTCGAGCTTTTCTTGGCGGGCGAGCTCGGTCAGATTGGTCGTATATTTTTCTAAGACTTTGTATTTATTTTCCGGAGACGGATCGGTAATAGTTTGGCCGCCGCGCAATTCCTTCAAGACATTCTTGACGTTCTCGTAGTCGACTTTGAAATTGAGCAGGATGCTTTGCGCCGGAGAGGGAACGCCGATGAGAGCGGAGAAGATATGCTCGGTCGAGATGTAGTCGTCATTCATGCCGTCGGCTTCTTTCTGAGCGCGTTCGAGTATCAGAGCGGTTTCAGCCGTGCCGGAGACAGCCTGGACCGGACCGTTATTAGGGTTGATTTTGACCCGCGGCAATTTCTTGATCTCTTTGATCGTGTATTCCTCGATGATTTCCGGGTCGATCTTCATTTTCTCCAGGATTGACTTGACCAAGCCTTCGTTCTGCTGCAAGAGGGCTAATAAGATATGCAGCGCCTCGATATTGGCCTGGCCATAAGTCGAGGCGATGACTTGGGAGTTGATGATCGCTTCTTGTGATTTTTCCGTGAATTTATTGAACATATAGATATTTTATAAAAGCTTTATTTTAGCACTCTCATTATTAGAGTGCTAATTCTATGATAATATAAGGAAAGCCGCTTGTCAATCATCGGGAAATTGTTGTCATTCGAATCTGAAACATGCTATTATATTAGAGTAAAAAATGGCTATGTTTAATCATAATTTTCTTACTTATACCGGCAAGATCATTCTCCAGATCCTAGGGGAAATCTTATATTTCCCGGTCTGGTGGTATAGCGTCGGCTTTATCCGGACAGTCAAGAGCGTCTTCCGTTTTTGGAGCGCGCGCGAAGAATCCTTGGGGTTCAGCGTCTGGCTGAAGAATATCTTCGTGCCCATGTATGGCCAGCGCGATATAGCCAGCCGCGTCATCAGCTTTGTCATGCGTTTGATTCAGGTGATCTTCAGGGGGTTGATTCTATTATTCTGGCTCGCTGTCATCTTGGCGATCCTCATCATCTGGCTAGCTTTCCCGATCCTATTATTCTTAGGTCTAGTCTTTCAATTGGCGAATTAAAAATATGGAACCAGAAAAAATAACTTTTACTGATGAGCAGAATAACGGGGGCCGCGGCGCCTGGTTCTTGGGACGTTTCTTGTTCTGGGGGACGGCGCCTCGCCGTTCGGTTATCAGCCTGGAAAGAACTAGGGAAAAGATCGACAGCCTCTTGCTATTCTTTACTTGGCTGATATTGTTCGCCGGCTGGGTCGCTTTTGGTTTCTGGATTTTTAATAATCAAGCCGCCTTGATCGCCAAACCGATCAGCCTACTTTTTTTCTGGAGAAAATTCGATCCGCTTATCTTCGTCTTCCTGGTTTCTTTATGGTTCGATCTGTTCTTGATCTATCGCCATAGCCAGGATAAGGCGGCTTTGAAGAAAATCAATTATCGTCTTTTCGATGAGAAGAGAAAGAATAGCCGCGGCGCCAAGAAATATAATGTCGCGTTGGCATACTCCCGCGCAAGCCTGCGGGCGGTGGAAGACGCTTATCTTTTGGCTGTGAGGCTGAATCAAAGCCAAGTCGAGATTATTCATCTCTTCCGCGTTATCTTGAAATCCAAAGATATCCAGAATCTTTTCATCCGCCTCAACGTCGACGCGAAAAAACTGGTGGAGCTCGTCGACCGTCATCTGGCTAAGCCGCAAGATGATAAATCCGGACGGACGATATTGTCTCCGGCTCTGCAAGAAGTTCTCGTGGCCGCTTTCGTCGACGCTTACGGCTTGAAACAGGCTAGCGTCGACCTCTTGAATATCATCAAGTTCTGTTACGAGCGCGATCCGATCCTAGCTGAGATACTTTATGAATTAGAGATCGATAAGGATAAGATCACTAACACCGTCGCTTGGTTCCGCGTCAATCATCGTCTTTTGGAAAATTATCGCAATTATCGCCGTCTGGCCGGCTTCAAGCCGGGCAACAATATGAACCGCGCTTATACGGCGATCGCGACGCCGACTCTTGATCATTTTTCGCATGATCTCACTATCCAGGCGAAATCAGGAGCGTCGGACATCTGTGTCGGTCGCGATAAAGAAATAGACGATATCTTTGAAGCGTTCACGGGCGGACATAACGGCGTGCTCTTGGTCGGTCCGGTGGGCGTCGGCAAGAGCAATATCATCGGCGGGCTCGCCCAGCTGATGGTGGCCGAGGATGTGCCTGAATTCTTGAAAGACAAGCGCTTGGTGGAGCTCGACGCTTCGCGCCTGATCGCGGGCGCTGACGCCGCGACAGCCGAAGAACGCTTATTAGACAGCTTGAATGAGATCAATCGTTCCGAAAATATCATCCTTTTCATAGATAATATCGAGACCCTTATCGGCATCACCGCCGGCAGCCAGGAAAGCCTAGACTTATCGCAAGTCTTGGCGGAAGCTCTCGGTCGGAAGAATCTGTACTGTTTGGCAACGGCCACGACAGAAAATTACGCGCACTATATCGAAGACAAGCCGATCGGCAATGTCATGACGACTATCGGCATCAAGGAACCCGAGACTAATATGGCTATCCAGATACTGGAAAGCAAAGTCGGATTCTTAGAAGCTAAATATGGCGTCTATATCGTCTATGGCGCTATCGAGCAGGCGGTCATCATGTCCACGCGCTATCTGCATGACAAGTTCCTGCCGCTCAAGGCGATCGACCTGCTGGAGAAAGCGGCGATAATCTGCGCTAAGAGGGCGGAAAATAATCCGGAATCATCACCTTTCTGCGGCCCTGAAGACGTGGCTATGGCTATCAGCGAATTGACCGGCATCCCGGCGAATAAAGTAACGGTTTCCGAAAGCCAGAAATTATTGAATTTGGAAAAAGAGATCCATCAGCGCTTAGTCGATCAAGTCGAAGCGGTCGATGCCGTCGCCGCTAGCTTGCGCCGCGCGCGCGCCGAATTGAAAGACAGCAAGCGCCCGATCGCCAGTTTCTTGTTCCTGGGTCCGACCGGCGTCGGTAAGACCGAACTCGCGAAATCAGTCAGCCAAGTTTATTTCGGCGACGAGGATTATCTCATCCGCTTGGATATGAGCGAATACCAGACAGCCGACAGCGTCCGCAAGATGATCGGCGATGTCGACGGCACTCTCGGCTACCTGACGGAAGCGGTGCGCAAGAAACCGTTCGCTCTCGTTTTGTTGGATGAAGTCGAGAAAGCTAATCCGGATATCTTGAATCTCTTATTGCAATTGCTCGATGACGGCCGCCTGACCGACGGACAGGGACGGACCATCAGCTTCTCCGAATCCATCATTATCGCCACTTCCAATATCGGCGCGGTCTTCATCCAGGATCAGATCAAGGCTAAGACTCCGGTTAACATTATCAAGCAGGACCTCATCGACAATCAGCTCAATAAATACATGCGGCCGGAACTCATCAACCGTTTCGACGGCATCATCGTCTTTAAGCCGCTGAGCGAAGAAGATACTATCGCGATCGCGACGCTCATGCTCAAGAAGATCAAGAAGAATCTGGCGCTCAAGGGCATTGATTTGAAAGCTGATAAGGACGGGGTGGCTGTCCTGGCGCACGAAGGTTATGATCCGAAATTCGGCGCCCGCCCGCTCCGCCGCTTGCTTCAAGACAAGATCGAAGATAATATCGCCAATAAGATCTTGGCCGGAGAATTGAAACGCCGCGATACTATCATTATCAATAGCCGCGCGGAAATCGAGATCGAGAAGGCTAAGGAATTATAAGCTATGTTCTATCTTTATATCTTCATTTCAGCTCTCGCCCTAACGGCCGTCTTGACGCTTCTGGTTAAGAGGGTCGCTTTTCATTTTGATATAGTCGACCTGCCGGATAAGGGCGGGGAAGCCAGCCGGAAGATCCATACACGGCCGATACCGCTCTTGGGCGGAATGGCTATCTTCATCGCTTATTTTGCAATTCTTTTTTTTAATCGAGGATATTTCTTATCGGGCAATCTTAAATTATCGCATCTCATCGGTTTCTTCGCCGGCGCCTTGCTCATCATGATCGGCGGCGCGCTCGATGATAAATATAATCTCAAGCCTTGGCAGCAGATTATCTTTCCACTCCTCGCGATTACGGCCGTAATTTTCGGCGGCGTCGAGATAACCAAGATCACTAATCCTTTCGGGGCTTATTTCGATTTGAGCGCTATCGCTGTCATTTCTCCGATCCTGATCAGTCTCTGGCTCTTAGGCATGATGTACACGACTAAATTATTGGACGGCGTCGACGGCTTAGTGACCGGGGTGAGCGGCATCGGCGGCCTGGTCATCTTTTTATTTACGATCACGACCCGCTATTATCAGCCGGATATCGCTTTCGCGGCCATCCTGCTGGCCGGAGCCTGCGCCGGCTTCCTGATTTTCAATTGGCATCCGGCTAAGATATTCTTGGGCGAAGGCGGGTCTTTGCTTTTGGGTTATATCTTGGGAGTGCTGGCGATAATTTCCGGTGGCAAGATCGCTATCGCGCTGCTCATCATGGGTATCCCTATCCTCGATGTCGCTTGGACGATCGCGCGCCGTCTCTTGCAAGGCAGGAACCCTTTTAGATTTTCCGACCAGAAGCATCTGCATCATCGTTTGCTCGCTCTAGGTATCGGCCAGCGCCGGACAGTCCTGATTTTTTATCTTTTATCGCTCATCTTCGGGTTGAGCGGCTTATTCCTGCAGAGCCGCGGCAAGTTCTGGGCGCTCATCGCTCTACTCGCGATCATGATGCTTATTATTATCGGCTTTTGGCTCTTGGATAGGCGGAGAAAAATATGAAGAAATTGCTTTTACAAATCTGTTGCGCTCCTTGCGGCACTTATATCAGCCGCGACCGCCTCGCGCCGCATTATGATCTGACTTGGTATTTTTGCAATCCTAATCTCGTCTCGCTTGAAGAATATGAGAAGCGCTTGGAGATGGTTAAGCTGATGGCGGCTAAATATGATTGGCCTCTTATCATTGAGCCTTATGAGCATGCGGAATGGCAGGAAATAACCTGCGGCCGCGCCGCTGATCCGGAGCGCGGCGAACGCTGCCGCCTCTGTTATCGCGATCGTCTTGTCCGCACGGCGCGCCTGGCGAAAGAGAAGGGCTTTGATGTTTTCGGGACAACCCTTTTAGTCAGTCCGTATAAGGACGCGGCTGCTATCATCGAAATCGGCAAAGAGCTTGAGGAGATGAGCGAGGTCGCTTTCCTGGATATGGATTTCCAGGCTGACGACGGCTATCGCCGCAGCCAAGAATTAGCCAAAGAACTCGGGCTTTATCGGCAGAAATTCTGCGGCTGCGAGTATTCTTTGAATCAGAAAGCATAATATGAACAGAAAGCATAATACAGAGTTCAAAGCTATCAAGTTATTTTTTTTGCTCGCCGGCGTATTCTCTCTGGCGGCTTTTTTATTTTTAGTTCCGTTAACGGCGCGCGCGATTGACTCCGATAACGACGGCTATGATGACGCGATCGAGATCAAGAGCGGCTATTCGCCTTTCAATCCGGAGAAAGTTAAGATAGATAAGAGCGATATGGATAACGACGGCTTGAATGACGCTCTGGAGATAAAATTCAAGACCGATCCTCTTAATCCCGATTCGGACGGCGACGGCTATAAAGACGGCGCGGAAGTGGATTATGCCTATGATCCCCTCGCCAGTTCAAGCGTCAAGCTCGCGCAGAAGATCGAGATCGATTTGGCGACGCAAAAATTAATCTATCTTGTCGGCGGCCAGCCCTGGAAAGAATTCATCATCTCCAGCGGCAAGCCGAGCATGGCGACGCCGAAGGGCAATTACACGATCATCAATAAGGTTTCTAAAGCTTGGTCTAATGCTTATAAATTATGGATGCCCTATTGGATGGGGTTAGACCATGGCCAATTCGGAATCCATGAATTGCCGGTCTGGCCGAGCGGTTATCGCGAAGGCGCGGACCATCTGGGCAAGCCGGTTTCTCATGGCTGCGTCCGTCTCGGCATCGGTCCGGCTAAGTATATATATGATAGGGTGAGCCAGGGGACCGAAGTGGTGATCAAGTAGCCAGCCGATACGAGACTATCGGCTTTTGTTTTTCTGGCGTCTAAATGATATAATTATTCTAGCCTAGTCAATGCTAATTTTTTTGTCTTATGTCAAAGAAAAATTTTTTATTATCCCTGATCCTGTTATTCTTGGCGGTCACGCTCAGCGCCTGCACCCTGCCTTGGCAGAAGACAGCCGCGCCCGGAAATGAAAACGTCGCTGAAGGGATAGATACGTCGACGACTACGGAAACGATCGCTTCAACCGGAACCAGTAAATTGAAAAAATTCAATAATTATGATGAATTGGCGGAGTTCTTGGCCGCCAATGACAATCCGACCGCTGTCGCTACGCATCTTTCGTCCGGCTTGGCCAGATCCGAGATGCTAGCCGCGAATGCGCCGGCCGCGTCTGCGGTTACCAGCGCCGGCAGCAGCGCAACGGCCAGCGATAGTTCTCAGCCGAATAATTCTTTGGATTATTCCGCGACCAACAACCAGGTTGCCGGAGTCGACGAAGCCGATATTATCAAGACGGATGGCCGCTATATTTATGTGCTGGTCCGGAATGAATTGTCGATCATCAGCGCCAGCCCGGCCGCCGAAGCTAAAGTCGTCAGCAAGATAGTTTTTAAATCTCGGCCGCAAGATATCTTCATCAATGGAAATTTTTTGGCGGTCTTCGGCAACGATAACCTGATCTATTCCCAAAGCATATATCAGAGCTTCCGCCGCCAGAATTCTTATACTTTTTTCAAGGTCTTCGATATCAGCAATCCGGCCGATCCGAAACAGATTCGCGACCTTGATTTTGAAGGCTCGTATCGCGATGCCCGCCTGATCGGCGATTATGTCTATTTCATCACCGATACCTATAGCAACTATATCGCCGGCGAACCGCTGGTGCCGCGCGTTCTCGACAGCGGACTGGCTTTGCCGTCGAAATGCGAAGGCAGCGAGAAATGTTTCGCCCCCGAGGTCTATTATTTCGATATCGCTTATGATTCTTATAATTTCACCAATATCACGGCGATCAATATCAAGAATAGCGCCGAAGCTATCAGCGGCCAGTCCTACCTCTTGAATAGCGGCCAGAACCTGTATGTTTCTCAGAATAATATCTATATCACCTATACCCAGTATATAAATGAATACGATTTGGAGCAGGAAGCCAGGCGAGAGTTGATCTATCCGCGTCTCGCGGCCGATATCCAGGACAAGATCAATAAGATCGAGGCGACCCCGAGCTTTATCCTCAACAATCAAGAGAAGAAATCCAAGGCTGCGCAGTACATCGATCGCTATTTCAATTCTTTAAGCTCGACCGATCAGGCGGCGTTAAGCGCGGATATCGATACGAAACTGGCGGAGAAGATCGCCGCGAAAGCCAAGGATATGGAGAAGACCGTTATCCATAAGATCGGCATCAGCGGCAATCAGATCTCTTACCGCGCCATGGGCGAAGTGAGCGGCCAGGTCCTGAATCAGTTTTCCATGGATGAATCAGGGGATTATTTCCGCATAGCGACGACGCGCAGCCAGTACTCTTCGCGTCTCAGCGAATCTTCATCCGATTCTTACAGCAGCGTTTATGTTCTCGATGCCAACTTGGCAACAGTCGGAAAGTTGGAAAATCTGGCGACGACGGAAAAGATCTATGCCGCCCGTTTCATGGGCAACCGCGCCTATCTCGTAACCTTCAAGCAGACCGATCCGCTCTTTGTCATCAGCCTGAGCGATCCGGCCAAGCCGACCGTTCTCGGCGCTATCAAGGTTCCGGGCTTTTCTAATTATCTCCATCCTGTCGACGCCGACGGCACTAAGCTTATCGGTCTCGGCCGCGACGCCGACGTTGCCGCTGACGGCAGCGTGACGGTCAAAGGCTTGAAATTATCCCTATTTGATTTCAGCGACTTGTCTAAACCTAAGGAGCTGGACAGCTATACCCTGGGCGGAGTCGGCAGCGATTCCATCGCCCTTTATGATCATAAAGCTTTCTTATATTCAGCCGCCAAGAATCTTCTTGTCATCCCGGCCGCTCTGCGCGATTCCAGCAATCGTTTGAATTTTGCCGGCTCGCTCGTCTTTACGCTCCAGGACGATGCCTTCACTTTGAAAGGGAAGATAGACCATTCGGCCGGCGGCCATTACGGCACGTCTGATTATTGGGATGGCTATAGCTATTATGACAACACGGCTAAGCGCAGCCTCTATATCGGCGACGCTCTCTATACTTTTTCTAATAAATTCTTGAAGATCAATAATCTGGCCGACCTTTCGGAAGTCAAGAGCTTGGAATTGACGTCAGGCGGAGATGATTATATCATTACTCCGACGCCAACGGCTCAGGGTTCGGCGCCTAGCGCCGGCTCCGCTTCCGGCAGCGGTTCCGCGGCAGCGTCTTCGACCCCGGAAGTCCCGGTTGAAACCCCGGCCGCCGCGGCTGATGCTAGCGCCGCTACGACTGCGCCCGAGGCCGTTAATTAAGATTAATTAGCTTTTTCTCCGCTATGAAATATAAAAGATTGATTCCTCTTATCATCCCTTTGTTGATCTGGATCTCCGGCCAGCTATTTTTGCGTTGGCCGAGCTTATTCTATTCCGCTTTAGCCGTGGATTCCTTGATGATAGTGCTGAGCGTCAAGTGTCTGGCAGGCCGGGGAAAGCATGATTGGCCGCTTCTCGCGATCGCGCCAGTCCTGTTCTTCCTGAATTTTTCAGTCTATGCTTCGATTATCATCGGCAGCTTCTGGTTCCAGGCTATCATGATCCTGATCGCTTGGTTCTTATTCGTCTATCTGAAGAATCTGTATTATTATTTCACTCATGAAGAATCCGAATCGATCTTTGAAGACAAGCTTGATAATCTGCTGATAGTCAGCGGTTTCCTCTCCGTCTTTTCCGCCGCGACCGTCCTTTTCAGCCTGCCGATTTTTATCACTTGGCCGACCTGGGCGACCATCCTTATCTTAGCGGCGGAAATAAGCCTCTTGTTCCTCCAGTTCATGCCGCTTAAGAAAATGCGGCCGGAAAAAGCCAAAGTCTTGATAATGGTCAGCGTTGTCGGATTAGTGGAATTAGCCTGGGGATTATCTTTACTGCCTTTAAAGTTCCACCTGCTCGGCTTGTTCTTAGCTACCAGTTATTATCTGTCTTTGACCATTATCCGCCTGCATCTGCGCGATGCGCTCAATCGGAAAGCTTTGAAGCTGCCGTTGATCCTCGGCGCGCTCGCTTTCATTTTATTATTCTTAACCGCCCGCTGGCTTTAATTTTAAAAAATATGTCTAACCAATCGAAGATTGACAAACCCAAGGCCGATAATCCTAAATCATCTTTGCCCGGAGTCAGATTCTGGCTCTTAGTCTCTATCGCTCTCGTCTGCGGCTTAGCGGCCGGGGTCTTGGGAGAATCTTTGGCTAAGATATATATCTTCAAGGATTTCGGCTCATCGACTTTTTCGGGAGAATTGAATCTTTCCGGATTGAATGCCGCCAATTCCGGCCTGGTCATCCGCGATGCCAAGAAAGTAGTCGTCAATCAGGACGTCAAGATCGCGGAAACTGTCGCCGGCGTCCGTCCGGTTTTGGCCAGCGTCTTCAAAGAGATTCCCGCGACTTCTTCGGCTTCGGAATATTATAATCTGGAAGATCCTCTATTTGTCGGCCTGATTGTTACGGCTGACGGCTGGGTGGCGGCTATGGCCCCCAATGATCTGAAGAACGATTTTAAATTCAAGAATTACGTCGTGATTACCGGAGACCGCCAAGTTTACAAGATAGATAAATTAGCGGCTCTCAAGAATTTGCCGGGCGAACCGCTGATTTTCCATCTGGCCGGCGCCAATAATCTTTCCGTCAAGAAGAACGCCGCCCGTTCCGAGCTGACCTTGGGCGAGAGCTTGCTGGTCATAAATGACCTGACTTCTGTCCGACCGGTAACTTTGGTGGCTTTATCAAGGGCTGCGGCTGTCGCTAACAGCGATACCGCCAGCGCCCGCCTTCAGCTCAGCAGCGAGGGCGACGAGAGCCTGAAGAATTCTTTCGTTTTTGATTTATCCGGCAACCTGGTCGCGCTGGTTAGCGGCGACGGAACTGTCGTCCCGGCTTTTTCTTTCAACTCTGCCTGGTCTAGCTTATCGCAGAAGAATCAGATATTGCCGCCTTATCTGGGTGTCAATTATTTGGATTTAGCCAGGATCAAGACTAATATCGTTTCTCTGGATAAAGGCGCTTGGCTCTACCCGGCTTCTGCCAGCCAGCCGGCAGTTCTCAAAGGCAGCCCGGCTGAAACGGCCGGACTGAAAGCCGGCGACGTGATCACTTGGGTGAATAACGTCGAGATAGACGCGAATAACGACTTGGCCGACTTGTTAGCTAATTATAAAGCTGGCGATAAAATCACTCTGACTTATGTCCGCGCCGGGGCGGAAAAGGAAGTGGAAATAAAATTGGGAGAGAAAAAATAATATGAAAATAAATTCGCTCAAGAAATTGAAGACCTTATCGGGCAAGACGGTCTTCTTGCGAGTAGATTTCAACGTGCCTCTGGAGAAAGGCAAGATAAAGGAAGATTATCGGATCAAGGCGGGTTTGGAAACTATCGAATTCTTGCTGGCGCTTGGCGCGCGCCTCGTCGTCGCTTCGCATCTGGGCGAACCGAAAGGATATGAGGCCGCCGCTTCGCTCAAACCGGTAGCGCTGCGCTTGGAATCCTTGCTGAAGCGTCCGGTCAGATTCATGAATGAAATTGTCGGGTCGAAAGTTTCGGCTGCGGTCGAAGCGATGAAAAAAGGCGAAGTGATCATGCTGGAAAATCTGCGTTTCAACGAAGGCGAATATAAGAATGACGCGAAATTCGCGGCGAGCCTGGCAGCTTTGGCCGATATTTATGTCAACGATGCTTTTGCCGTCTGCCATCGCGATCAGGCGTCCGTATCCGCTATCAAGAAATACTTGCCGTCTTACGCCGGCTTGTTGCTGGAAAAAGAGATAGCCGCTCTCCATAAGATCTTAAAGCCGAAAAAGCCGCTCGTCGTCATCATGGGCGGAGCGAAGATAAGCACGAAAGCGCCTCTCATCTCTAAATTATATCCGGCCGCCAGCCATATTCTCATCGGCGGCGCTTTGGCCAATAATTTTTTTAAATTCCAGGGACTTGAGGTCGGCCGATCGCTGATTGATGCCGACAGCAAGCAATATGTGAAGAAATTTTTCAAAGGTAAGAAATTATCCGCGAAGATGATTCTGCCTCAGGATGTCATCGTTAAGACCAAAGATGGCCGAGCGAAAGTCGTCGCGCCCGCGGCCGTCAAGGCGAGCGATACTATCCTGGATATCGGTCCGGCTACTATCCATGATTTTGCCGCTTATATAAAGGCAGCCAATACTTTGGTTTGGAACGGCCCTTTGGGAAAATTCGAAGAAGCGAGCTTCAAACATGGAACTTTGGCTGTCGCTCTGCTCTTCGCTTCTCGTTCTTCCGGTTTAGCTTATGGAGTCGCCGGCGGCGGAGAAACGGTCGCAGCGCTCAATCTCACGAAGATGTCCGAGTATGTCGATTGGGTATCGACGGCCGGCGGCGCTATGCTGACTTATCTCGGCGGCGGAAAAATGCCGGGGCTCAAGAAAATCGTAACTGCAAAATAATTCATTCGCATTAATGTTAAATATATGGCCACTATAAAGAAAATTTCCGCCCGAGAGATCCTGGACGCGCGCGGCGTGCCGACCTTAGAAGCGAAAGTCACGCTTTCTAACGGCTTGAGCGGGGTGGCGAGCGTGCCTAGCGGTTCAGTCGAAGGGCATTATGAAGCGCTGGATCTGCGCGACGGCGACATGAAGCGCTATAAAGGGAAGGGAGTTTTGAAGGCCGTCAGCAAGATCAAGGAAATCATCGCCCCGGCGCTTATCGGCCAGAAAATAAACGAACAGGAGAAGATCGATAAGATCATTATCGCTCTCGACGGTACGACGAACAAGAAGAATCTAGGCGCGAATTCTGCTTTGGCGGTTTCCATGGCCTGTGCGCGCGCCGCCGCTCTTGATAGCAAGCAAGAATTGTTCGCTTATCTCGGGGAAGCTTTTTCTTTTTCCGCTCCGAAAATTCCGATTCCTCTTTTCAATATTTTTAATGGCGGCAAGCATGCCGATACCAATCTTGATTTTCAGGAATTCTTGATCATTCCTAAAGCTTCCAATATCGCCGATATGATGAAGATGGGAGCGGAAATCTGCTATGAACTAGGGCGAGTCTTGCGCGAATCCGGCTATGATACCGATACCGGAGAATTGGGCGGTTACGCGCCAGATATGGATTCGACAATCGAGGCTTTGGAAATGATCATGGCGGCGGCAATCAGGGCCGGGTATAAGCCGGGAGATAATATCCGCTTGGGGATCGATGTCGGTTCATCTATCTTATATAATGAAGAGAAGAGGCAATATATCTTTCCGCTCGATCAGGCTTGCTTCAGTTCCGCTAACTTGATCGGCTTATATGAATCATGGCTGAAGAAATTTCCGATCGTTTATCTTGAAGACGGCTTAGCCGAAGATGACTGGGCATCCTGGCAGGAATTGACCGCGGAATTAGGCAAGAAAATGATGATTGCCGGCGATGAATTATTCGCGACCAGCAGCAATCGTTTGCGCCAAGGCCTCAAGGAGAAAGCCGCTAATACTATCGTGATAAAACCTAACCAGGCCGGTACCTTGACTGAAACAGTCGAATGTGTAAAACTTGCTCAGAAGCACGGCTATAAAGTGGTCATCTCGCATCGCAGCGGAGAGACCCCGGATGATTTCATCGCCGATCTAGCCGTCGCTTGCGGCGCCGACTATCTGAAAGCCGGCTCGTTAAATCGCGGCGAACGCCTGTCAAAATATAATCGTTTGCTGGCGATAGCCGGTATCATCGAACAAGTATGGTAGCACTCGTGCTCTTAGATGGCTGGGGCGTAGCTCCGGCCAGCATTGCCAATGCGATTACGGCCGCCAAGACCCCGACTTTTTTAAATCTGATAAAAGAATATCCGGTCGCTCTGCTCGAAGCCGACGATAAAAGCTTGAATGCCCGCTATCTGACTTTAGGCAGCGGCCGAGAGCTGGCTGACGAGAATATCGAACCGGGGGCGACTCTGTCTTCTATTATTGCCGCCGCCGGCTTGAAGCAGGTGAAGATCGCGGAGACGGAAAGATTCGCCGCTCTGACCCATTTTTTCAACGGCCATCATGAAGATAAATTCGCGCAAGAAGATTGGAAGATAATCTCCTCGAAGACCGGATCCAAGACAATCAAGCCGTGCCTGACCATGAAGAGAACCGCTAAGGAGATAATCAATCTGCTCGGCTCGGACGACGCCCCCGCTTTCTTGGCGGCAGCGATTCCGTGCCTGGATCTGACGGCCGCGGGCGGAGATTTCTTGGAGAATAAGAAAGCGGTCGAAGCCGTTGATAAGGTTTTAAAAAATATAGCCGCTGCCGTGAGCGCCAAGAACGGCATCCTGATAATTACGGCCGCGGGCGGCAATGTCGAGAAATCGAAAGACGTAGCGATCGATCTTCCGGATACCGGCAGAACCAGCAATCCGGTTCCCTTGATAATTGTCGGTTCGGAATTCAAAGGCAAGACTATCGGCTTGGCCGATCCCTTGAATAGCGACCTGAGCTCTCTGACCCCGGCCGGAACTTTAGCGGATGTCGCGCCGACGATACTGAGAATAATGAAATTAGATATTCCGGCGGAAATGACAGGGAAAAGCCTGATTGAATAATTTTATAATCAACAGATTAAAATAATAATAGTAACTTAAAAATAAGGAGGATTATATCATGATCAGTTTGAATATCGATCAAAGCCGGGCCTTGCTGTCCGCCATTGAGGCGATAAATGGCGATGACAAGCTGTTTTTGCAGATTTTGCAGATGGTCGAAGGCCGCCAGATGTTTGAGAAAAAACACGTGAAAGAATTCATCGACAGGATCTTTGCCGATCCGGTCTGCTTGAAAAAAGCTTGGAATACGCCAGGTTTTCCTTTCATCGGCCTGAATGAGGTTTATGAATGCGTAACCGGAGCAGAACATCCCGTCTTCGTAGAATTATTCAGCCATTCGTTCATCGCCGGCACTTACGAAGTCAATGAGGAAACGAAGGGCAGCTGCGGCCTTTTTTCCTTAGTAGATGCCAGATATTATGGCAGAAAAAGCGATCTCATCTCGTTCAAAGTAAATCCAAACGGAGATACTTATGTCGCTCCGCGCCCCCAATCCTAAGGGCATCGCCTTTAAGCAAAACAAATTTAAACCAAGCCAAACAAAAACCGGAAAAAATTCCGGTTTTTTATTTATCCCTTTCAATTTTATATCCGTTTATCTGAAAATCAAAAAGCCGATGAGGCTGGTGAGGAAGCCGACCGCGCCGCCGATCAGGACTTGGAGCGGGGTATGGCCGATATGCTCTAAGAGCTTCGGATAATTATTGTCCAAGAATTCGTCTTCTTTCAGATCCTTAACGAGGATATTCAGAGTCTTGCCATGCTGGCCGAGATAATTCCTCAGGCCGATGGCATCGGTAATCGTAATCGCCATGAAGACGAAAGCGACCGCGAATTCCGGAGTAGTGATTCCATGCACTAAAGCCAAAATAGTGGTAAGAGAAACGACGACTGCGGTATGTCCGGACGGCATGTCCGAATAAGCGAAGACGTCATGGTAGGTTATCTTCTTCTTGAATGATTTTATGAAGACCTTTGTCCCTTGCGCCAGCATGAAGGCGACGATCGGGCAGGCGATGTAGAGGTACATATGGTTAGATATCTAAATTTTCCACTTTCTTAGCGTGCGTCTGGATGAAATTTTTGCGCGGGGAGACATTATCGCCCATGAGCATGTCGAAAATCTGGTCGGCTTTAGCCGCGTCCTCGACGGTCACCTGCTTGACGATGCGATGCTCCGGATCCATGGTCGTTTCCCAGAGTTGTTCCGGATTCATTTCACCCAAACCTTTATAGCGCTGGATATGGATCTTAGTGGATTTCTTAGCATCGGCAGCCTCGGTCGCTTTTTTCTTCTTGTCATTATTTTCCAGTTCAGCGTTCTCGATCGAAATATCTTCGCCTTCGTCAGTCTCTTCGCTGACTTCCGCTTCTTCCAGAGTTCCGCCCAATTCTAAGATTATTTTTTCCTTCTCTTCGTCGCTATAAGCATAGCGGACAGTCGCGCCTTTTTTGAGCTGATATAAAGGCGGCTGGGCGATATAGATATGGCCGCCGGTGATGAGCGGAGTAAAGTGGCGGAAGAACAGAGTTAAGAGCAGGGTGCGGATATGGGCGCCATCGACGTCGGCATCGGTCATGATGATGATGCGGTGATAGCGGAGTTTTTCCATATCGATCTGGTCGTCGATATTCGTGCCCATGGCGATGACGAGGTTCTTGATTTCCTGATTGGCCAGCATCTTATCAAGGCGGGCGCGTTCGACATTCAAGATTTTGCCGCGCAAAGGCAGGATAGCTTGGAATTTGCGGTTGCGGCCTTGCTTAGCGCTGCCGCCGGCGGAGTCGCCCTCGACGATATATAATTCGCATTCTTCCGGATGGCGGCTAGAGCAGTCGGCTAATTTTCCCGGCAAAGTCATGCCCTCGAGCGCGCCTTTGCGCAGAATCGAGGCGCGAGCGGTGCGCGCAGCCAGACGAGCCTGGGCGGACAATAAGCATTTGCCGATGATCGCTTCCGCTTCTTTCGGATGTTCTTCTAAAAAGATATTGAAAGATTCGCCGAAGATACTTTCGACATAGCCTTTCATTTCGGCGTTTCCGAGCTTGCCTTTGGTCTGGCCTTCGAATTGCGGCTCCGGCAATTTGACGCTGATGATCGCAGTCAAGCCTTCGCGGACGTCTTCGCCGCTCAGATTCTCTTGTTTTTCTTTGAGCAGGTTCTTATTGCGGGCGTAATTATTCAAAGTCCTCGTCAGGGCTGTCCGAAAACCGACGGCATGAGTGCCGCCTTCGGGGTTATGGATGTTATTGGCGAAAGTCAGGACGTTCTCGTTATACTCGTCGTTGTATTGGAGGGCGATTTCTATCTTGCAATCGTTAGTATCCTTATCGACATAGAAAACAGTATCGTTCTTGACGGTCTTATTGCGATGCAGAGATTTTACATAAGACTTAATGCCGCCTTCGAAATGGAATTTATATTTTTTCGGGCGATGGCCTTCGCGCTTATCAAGCACATTGATCGTGATTCCTTTGGTCAGATAGGCCTGCTGTCTCAAGCGGTCGAGAATCTTGCCCCAATTATAATCTAATTCAGTGAAGATAGTCGCATCCGCCTTGAAAGTGATCTTCGTGCCGGTGGTCTTAGCCGGGCCGACCGGTTTGGCCGGTCTCAGCGGCTTGCCCATCTTATATTCCTGTTCCCAGGTTTTGCCATCGCGGCGCACTTCCGCTTTCAAGTATTCGCTTAACGCATTAACGACGGAAACGCCGACGCCATGCAAGCCGCCGGAAACCTTATAGCCGCCGCCGCCGAATTTTCCGCCAGCGTGCAGCTTAGTCAAAACGGTCTCGAGCGCCGACACGCCGGTGACTTTATGTTTTTCAACCGGAATGCCGCGGCCGTTGTCGTCCACTTCTACCATCCGGTCAGGCAGCAAAGTGACCGTAATTTCATTCGCGTAGCCAGCCATGGCTTCATCGATACAATTATCGACGACTTCCCAGATCAGATGATGCAGGCCGGCCGCAGAGGTCGAACCGATATACATGCCCGGGCGTTTGCGCACCGGGTCTAAACCTTCAAGGACGGTGATCTGTTCGGCACCGTATGCATTAGCTTGGTCTTTAGGCATATTATAAACAAGATTTAAAACAAAAAATTCCCGATATTTAAGGGTATTTTTAGCTGAATTTTTAATAAATTATCTTAGTATATTTTAGCAAAAAAAATAGGGTTTGGCAAATGTTTTCCGCCCTGCTTTTTAAAACTAAAAAATCGTGTTATTATGATTATATATAGTTAAAAAACCCTTAAATTATGTCTAAAATCTTAGTAACCGGCGGCGCCGGTTTTATCGGTTCTACGCTGGTCGATAAGCTCATTTCCGAGGGGCATGAAGTCGCTGTCATCGATGACTTATCGTCCGGTTTGAAAGCTTATCTCAATCCGGCGGCTAAGTTCTATCATCTGGATATCGCCTCGCCTGAGGTGGCGGAAGTGTTCAAGACGGAACATTTTGATATTGTCTATCATCTGGCCGCTCAGATGGAAGTGGGCAAGTCCATGATAGATCCGAAGCATGATAATGCCGTCAATCTCTTAGGAGGCTTCAATATCCTGGAGAATGCCCGCTTGAACGGCGTTAAGAAAATGATCTTCTCTTCGACCGGCGGCGCTATTTATGGCGATGCGACGGAAATCCCGACGACAGAATCTTATCCGACTTACCCGATCTCTTTCTATGGCATCCATAAGCTCGCCTTCGAGAAATATCTGAATTGCTATCATCAGGTCTACGGCCTTGATTATACGGTTTTGCGTTTTGCGAATGTCTATGGTCCGCGCCAATTCAAGGGCGGGGAGGCCGGGGTCATCGCTATCTTCATTGATAATGCGGTTAAGGGATTAGGAAGCATCCAGAACGGCGACGGCACGCAGACCCGCGATTTCGTCTATGTTGATGATGTTGCCGCCGCTTTATCGCGCGCCAAGGAGATTACTTATCCGGGAGAGATAAATATCGCTTCCGGTATTGAGACCAATCTCTTGGATATGCGCCGGGATATCAGCAAGGCTTTGGGTAAAGAGATGGCCGTCAAAGTCGGGCCGGCTAAGCCGGGAGAACAGATGCGCAGCTGCCTGAATGTCGATCGCGCTAAGAAAGTTTTGGATTGGGAACCGAAGGTGATGTTGGAAGAAGGAATTAGGCGCACGATCGAGTGGGCTAAGAGTATTAATAATAAATAAGTATTTAAAATTTAAAAAAGTATTTTTTAAATCTCGACCGTTATTATATGAAAACCATCATCGCCAACTGGAAGATGCAGCTTTCTTTGAAAGAAAGCTTGGAATTGGCCAAGCAAGCGGCTAAGAAGATAAAAGGGAAGAATAAAGTTGTGCTCTGTCCGGATTTTTCGGCCCTGCCTTTTGTCGGCCCTATCCTGAAGATAACGGGCTTGGAACTGGGCGCGCAGAATAGCGCACTGGCTAGCCGCGGCGCGTATACCGGCGAAGTTTCTCCGCGCAACCTGAAAGCTTTAGGAGTAAAATATGTGATTCTGGGGCATAGCGAAAGACGCGAGTACCTGCACGAGAATTCCAGCCTTATCAATCTCAAGATCAAGGCCGCTCTGGAAAATGGCTTGGTTCCGGTCTTATGTGTCGGCGAAAAATTAGAAGTAAGGAAGAACGGAGAGACCGAAGAATATCTTGATTTGGAAATCAGACACTCTCTTAAAGGCGTCAAGATAAAGAAAGCTTCCGACCTTTTGATCGCTTATG
>CAZFBV010000011.1:0-28171 GCA_964517325.1 uncultured Gammaproteobacteria bacterium
AAGCACCACTTCAAAGCATTGATAGTCTTATTGACGTCAGTGATAACCGGAGTCAGCAAGTGAGGAATGCCGTTATAAGTCGGGAGTTCCACCCTCTTCGGATCAACCATGATGAAGCGCAAGTCATCCGGATTGTTCTGATATAATAAGCTGACAATAATCGCATTCAAACAGACGGATTTTCCGGAATTAGTCGCGCCGGCGACCAGTAAGTGGGGCATTCTCGTCAGGTCATAGAGCCAAGCCGTACCGGCGACATCCTTGCCGAGAGCCACGAACAGATTATTCTTACGCGTCTTGAAAGCGTCATCTTCCAATATCTCCCTCAGGCCGACGATGGCCTTAGCTTTATTCGGAACTTCAATGCCGACCAAGGATTTCCCGGGAATCGGCGCTTCAATCCTGATCGGGTGCGCCGCCAGCGCCAGCGACAGATCATTATTCAGAGTCGTGATGCGCGATAATTTCACGCCCTCGGCCGGACGGAAAGCATATTGCGTAACGGTCGGACCGACTTTCGTTTCTCCCATCTCTACCTCAATCCCGAATTTTTCCAAAGTCTTCTTGATCTTCAAGCCATTAGCGTCGGTGTCGCCGCCGATAGCCTTGCTGAATTTATTATTCAATAATTCCAGGGGCATATCGATCTTGATGGATCGCTTCGGCCAAACAATCTTTTCCTGGACCTTTTTCCCTTCTTTCTTTATGGCCGGACTGACGATCTCATCGGATTCTTCTTCCTCCTCTTCTTCAACTTTTTCTAATTTCGCCGGAATCTCTTTCTTCTGCCAGGCGCCGAGAGCTTCCGCCTTCGCCTCATCGATAAGTTCCTTTTTCTCATCATCGTCTTCTTCCTCGGCTGAAGACGAAAATAAATTCTGGAAGAAAAGTCCGAAGGGCCTGAAGATCTTCGCAAAGATACTATCGCGCCCGACTATTCTCGCCAAAGAAGTGTTGAATACCAATACTAAAGAAACCAATAAGAGAGCGATCAGAACCAAAACTCCTCCCCAAAAACCGAAAATATAAAAGAACAGCTGGCTCAAATATAAGCCGACATAGCCACCGCCGACTCCTTCAAGGACCGAACTCTTCCAGGAAGCCGGATCCATAAAGAAATGGAACAGGGTCTGATAAGAAATGAATAATAAGAACAACCCGAGATAATCGGTAAACTTCAGAGGATTCTTAGCCTGACGGATCAATATCAGCGCCCAATATAAGACGATCAGAGGAACAAGCCATTTGCCGAAGCCGAAAATAAGCGTCAGCCATTTAGAAACGAAGAGACCGAAATGGCCGGACAAATTAAATAAGCCCAAAAGACTGACCAGCCCAAAAACGAGCAAAAAAACAATGAAAATACTGCGCTTAGCCTTATCGTCCAGATCGAATTCCGGCAAAGCGATATAATCGAGCGGATTAGAATTTTTCTTTTTGCGACCCATACTTAGATGATTATGATTAATGATAACCCTATTATATCACACGCCGAACCAATAAAAAAGCTCGGTTTTAACCGAGCTTCGGCCGGCGGCCATTAATTTATTTCAATGTCAATAAAGACTGCTTGCGGCACTTGGGCGCGGATCTTCTTCTCGATCTCATCTATCTTGCGTCCGACCAAACGCGGCACTCTATCCATATAATCCACGGAAAATTTCATGAAATTCTCATAACTCTCCTTGGCTTCCTCATACTCATTCTCCAAGAAATGATGCTTGGACAGCTCTCTGATCAGGGAAGAGGCGTTGAATTCGATATCGCATTTGATCAGATACTTGTCGACGTCCAGGATGGCCGATTTGAAATCTAAAACTTTTTCTACAGTCGGATCGTTATTCAGAATATCAATAATCAGCTCTTCGATCTCTTTCGGAATGGATTTAGTGATCAAATAATTGCGATTCTTGGCAATCAGCATGATAGCGGCGACTCCCAATAGGACGCCGATGATGATAGAACCGATGGCATCCCAATAAGCCTGTCCTGTCAGATAGGCTAAGACGATGCTCGAAAGAGCGACAAAGACGCCGACGACGGCCAGACCGTCTTCATAAACTACCGCCAGGGTCGTCGGATCGGCATCAGCCATTATCTTTTCCATCTTCTCACCGGGAAAATGCTTTTTCAGATCGCGGATCGCCAGCCAGAGCGTAGAAGATTCGATAATGAGAGCGGTCAATAAGATATAGAGGTTCAAAGGGCTGAAATGAGCCTTCTGTCCGCTTATCACGGCAGTGATGCCATGATAAGTCGTGATGCCGCAGCCGATGAAAAAGATACCGCAAGCGGAAATGAGCGCCCAGATAAAACGCTCTTTGCCATAACCATAGGGATAGTCTTCGTCCGGCTTCTTCACCGAGCGGCTGACGCCGATAATGAGCAATGACTGATTGGCGGTATCGGCGAGGCTGTGGATGGCTTCAGAAAACATCGCCCCGGAACCGGTGATGACAAAACCGAAAAATTTCGCCGCGCAGACGACGGCATTGCCCGTGAAAGCGGCGATGACCGGCAGCAATCCGGATATTCCTCTTTTGTTCCCTGCTTGAGCGCTGATCATATCATTTGCCAAAATTAAATTTTAATTACTTTTTTAAAAACCATCAGATTATTCACCAGCCACCAAACTACTTCCGTCTCTTTCATCTCTCGCCTCATTCCTTCCGTTTCAGATTCAAGATAAGAAAACCCCCGGCGCTGGAACTTCCCTATCCAATATTCATGCGGCTGTTCGTTGATATGGCCGATGCTTCTCGGTCCCTGGCCCGGGACGGCGGCGGTGAAAATTATATTGTCTGCCGCCCGCGCCAATGTTTCCACTAAGGTATCGGCGTCTTCTTCCCGCAAATGTTCCGCCACTTCCAGGCAGAGGCAGAGATCATATTTTTTCTTGAATTCATATCTGCCAGCCAGATCGAAGATAACCAGCCTGTCTTTATCCAAGAGGAATTCCTCGGCGGCGGCCGGAGATCCGTCTATGCCTAATAGATCCGGAACATTCCGCTCAGCGAATTCCTTAAGATAAATGCCGGCGCCGCAGCCGACATCGACGATGCTGGCGGGCGCATAATGCTTCAAGATGACAGCGACAAATGCGGCCGCCGAAGCCATCTCCAGCTTCTTGGTATTGCGAAAAAAATTACTATCGTAAATATGAGTTTCTACGGCCATCGATGTATCGGCTACAATTTTAAATTAGTCTTGACTTGGCGGATCAATTCGGCGGCGGCATTCTCATCATTATCGAATTTCAAAAGCCAATAAGTCGCCGTCCTGATGGATGTCCAATTATAATATAAATCTATCCGCGTCCGCAGTTCGCTCGTCATCTCCCGACCGGCCGCCGCCAGATAAGTATCCAGGAATAGATTTCCCATCACCAGAGCCGACGTGACATCGCCGACTTTCCTGATGAACTTATACTCCAGCTGCTGCAAGAAAGATCCGAGGTCGCGAGCGCGATCGGCCAGGCAAAGATCGGTAAAATCGATCAAGCCGACCCTGTTCAAAGAAGTCCGAATAATATTTTCGGGGTGGGCATCGCCATGGATCAGGGACAGTTCCCCGCCATTCTTGAAATAGGCTTCTTCCTTCTCGATGAGATAAGCATAGATGCGGCGCAGATCATCGTCATACTTTCCGGGAAAACGAGCCGCCACTTCCTTGAGGATATTGTCCGACCCGGGGATGACTGTCCTGATCCGAGAATTGATCGGATTGAAATTAGCCCGTTCGTCGACCGGCAGAGAATGCAGCCGAGCGAACAATTTCGCGCTGGCGACGACGATCTTCTCGACCGTCTCGAAATCCTTGCTCTTGATGAAATGCAGGAGGCTCTCGCCCTTCAAGCCGCGATAGAAAGTGCCGCGGAAATAAGGCGAATAAAATAAAGGATCGGGCAGGTCATTATTCTCATTCGGAAAACCGGCCGCCCAAAGATATTTGAGCGCCAGATAGACGTTCTCCCGCTCTTCGCTGCTGTGCGCCGAACAGACGATAGGGATCTTATCTTCCGTCCCATCCGCTTTAGCGAAATAAACGGTAAAGCTGATGACGACATGATAGGTCGTCTCCCAGATCAATTCTTTATAAGGCTTGATTACGACGCGATTGATATCGACGAAAGCAGGATAATGAGGCAAAACTTCTTTGCGGAATAATTCCACGACATAAGCTTCGTCGAACAGCTGTAGAATCTTGTTCATACGGTTTTCTGCCAATGCTTCTTCCAATGGCTTTCCCAAATTAATTTTTTTATCTTCAGATAATAGGCCTCAGCCTCTAATTTCTTCTTCTTAGTCTTGAACTCGGCGAATGAACGGACAGAACGGATCATATCTTCCAGGCCGCGTTCGATCTCATCCGGACTCCAGGCATAGGGACCGTAAATCTTAGAAAAATCATGGGCGCTCGCCCACCAGAAAGTACAGCTGGCCAGGCCGCGAACCAGATGCCAGCGATGCCAATAAAAATTCTTATCCTGCTTATATTTGGCTCCCAAAGCGAGAGATAGATTAGCGAGTTTCCAGAGATTAATCTGGATCTTATTGTCCTTATCCAGCCAGAGATGGTAGGGGTGGTTGCTCTTGACGTCCTTCGGGCTCGATTCCCAGGAAGAAGCTCTTAATTCCGTCTTTTCCCTCCTGCCTTTGGATGACTTGATGAAAGCGGACAGAGTCGCCGTCCGCAAATCTCTGGATTTGGCGATCTTTTCTATCTCCGCAGTCGGATCTTCATGGCGCAAGCCATAAAGTTCGGCATCGGTCGCAGTCAGCATGATCTTATCTTCTTTAACCATCGGCCAAATCCTATCGGGCGGATAAGCGCTGGAGATAGCGCGATCGCGGAAAATAACTTTTAGGCCGCTAGCGGCATCGACATATACTTTTCCAGCTTCCGGATGATGCGAGTTGACGGCGCTATAGGCGATCTCATCGAGGATGATCCAAGAATAACCGAGGCGCTTCACTAGCTTGGATAAAGCCGGCGAATAAGCCATTTCCGGCAAAAAAAATCCGGCCGGCTTGAAATTTTTGCCGAAATGCTTCCGCAAGATTTTTTCATTCGTCTTAATCTGGCGGATAACTTCCGTTTCCGGCAAAAGCGGCAAGAAGCCGTGATAAGCAGCCGAACCGGTGAGTTCGATGCGTCCCTTCTTAACTAAAAATTTCAAGCGATCCAGGAAAGCCGTCTCTTTCTCGTCCTCTAAGCGTTCCAATAAGCAGCCGCTCACATTCCAGGTCGCGCGCAGATCCGGGTGTTCCTCCATCAAGCGCAATAAGCGCCAATAACTCTTATCCAAAGCTTTGTGGATGCTGTAAGATTCGGCGTTGGCCGGCTGGTAAAAATGTAAGAAATTAAGCCAGAGCATAATTTTTATAATATCCTTATTTCTTATAGTTAAGCGCTTTCTGATAAAGTTCTAAATATTTCTTGGCCGGGATCTCCCAGCTATGGGAACGCTTCATCGCTCTCTTGACCAGGGATGTCCAGACGGATTTGTGCTTGAAATTTTCCAGGGCGGAGATGATCGCCGTATAGAAAAGGGATTCGTCTTCGGCTTTGAAAGTGAAGCCGGTGCCTTTCCCGGTCGCCGGATTAAAATTCTCGACCGTATCGTGCAATCCGCCTATCTCCCGGACTATCGGGATACAACCGTAGCGCATTGCGATCAGCTGGTTGATGCCGCAGGGCTCATGATTAGAGGGCAATAAGAAAAAATCCGAACCGGCATAAACCAGGGTTTCATATTTCTGATTAGCTTCATGCGACGGCACGACGACCAATTGCTTAGAATATTTACGCGCTATCTTCTGCAGTTCCTTGATATATTTCTTATCCCCCGAACCGATGACAATGAATTGGGCGTCTATCTTCACGAGCTGCGGAAAAATCTTGATAATCAGTTCGAAGCCTTTCTGAAAAGTTACCCGAGAAGTCGTGCAGAAAATCGGCACATCCTTATTGACCGGCAAGCCGAAAAGCTTCTGCAGATATTTCTTATTGTCCGCCTTAGCGGCCGGGTTAGAAAAAGAATAGCGTTTGGCTAGGCCTTTATCCTTTTCCGGATTATAAGAATTATAATCGATGCCGTTGATGATCCCGAACAGCCGATTAGAACGGTTCTTCAAGATGCGGTGCAGGTCCTGACCGAAACGCTTGGTCATGATCTCTTCGCGATAATTCTCGCTGACAGTATTGATGACATCGGCTGATAGAATTGCACGCTTGGCAAAATTGATATTTTCGAGTGCCGGATCAGACAGATGCGGCAGGCGGGAACGGCCATAGTCCTTAGCGGCCGGCGGTATCTCCCACCAATTATGGCCGAGCTGAAAGATCAGATTATGGATAGTAAAGACGGTTTTAGCTTTCTCTAAAGTCTTGGAATAACGGAAATCAGTCTTCAGATAATAAGGTATGAGGCCGGTCTGCCAATCATGGCAATGGATGATATCAGCCGAAAATTTCAAGAGCGATAATAGTTTTAAAGCGGCCACGTCAAAGACCAAAAAACGGGCGTTCTCATGAGACGAGCCATAAATATGGCGATGGTGGGAAAAGAATTTCGGACACTCTACGAAATAGACCGGCAGGCCGGGCATGAGATAGCCCTTCCAATAATTGACTTTGACGCTTTCCTGGCTGTTCAGGTGCAGCGTCACGTTAGCCCGCACTAGGCGCAGCTTATTTTCTTTCTTATCTATCAAGCGGCCGTAAAGAGGGGTGATAATAATTACATCCTGTCCTAATCTTTTCAAAGCTTTGGGCAGGCTGCGAGCCACATCAGCCATGCCTCCAGTCTTAGAAAAAGGCGCGACCTCAGAAGAAATATGGACTATCTTTAATTTTTTGGGCATAAACGCGAATTTAAAGCGCAGATAGCGATAGCCAGCGCATCAGCCGCGTCATCGGGCTGAGGCAAAACGGGCAGATTAAGTATCAGCTTCACCATCTTCTGTACTTGTTTTTTGGGGGCTTGGCCATAAGCGGACACGGCCTGTTTCACTTGCGCCGGAGTAAAATCTATGACCGGCAGGCCGTTCTGCTTGAGCGTCAAAAGCGCGACGCCGCGCGCTTGGCCGACTATCAGGGCAGTCCGGACATTCTTATTGAAAAATAGTTGTTCAATCGCCGCCAAGTCCGGCTTATATTTCTTGATTATCTTATCTAACTCGGAATTAAGGAGCAGCAAACGGGTGGTCAAATCTTCACCGGCCTTAGTCTTGATCGAACCATAAGACAAGCAGGTTAATTTACCGCCTTCATCCTTGACCAATCCATAACCAGTATCGGCTATCCCCGGATCGATCCCTAAAATAATCTTGGCCATAAGCCGAGAATTTATAATAAATTAGAATAGTAGTCGTTAACGTCTTCGTTGCCGTCCAGCTCTTCGAAGAATTTATCCATCTTTTCCGCATGTTCAGCCGGCAGTTCGATTTTATCCTTGGCAACGTATTCGATTTCGGCCGCTTCCGGCTTCAAACCCTTAGAAGCCAAGAAGTCACAGGCTTTCTGCAAATCTTTTATTTCCGTATAGATGGTTATACCTTCTTCTTCTTTCTTGAAATCGACGATACCGAGATCGATCAATTCCAATTCCAGCTCATCGCTGCTGACCTTCTTCTCTTTCACGGCTTCGCTGGAAACGCGGATCACTCCGAGCTGAGAAAAATTCCACAAGACTGAACCGAAGGCGCCGCCGTTCTTAGTAAAAAGATGACGGACGGTTGAGCCGCTCCGATTCTTATTGTCGGTCAGGCATTTAACCACGACTTGAACGTTCGGCGGCACGATGCCCTCATAAAATAACTCCTCAACCTGTTCGCCGCCTAATTCGCCCGTCCCCTTCTTGATAGCTCTTTCGATATTATCTTTGGGCATGCTGGCGTCGCGCGCGCGATCGACGGCCGCTCTTAAGGACGGATTGGCATTGATATCGCCGCCTTTTCTCGCAGCGATAGTGATCACGTTGGCTAGCTTAGTAAAAATAGCGCCGCGCTTGGCGTCGACTAGCTCTTTTTGGCGATGAGTGGTCGCCCACTTGGAATGTCCGGACATAAAAAATTGATTATATATTATTTCTGGCCGCACGGATACGGCGCCAGAGGAATGCTCCTCTCACCAAACTTTAGCGTAAATTGAAATAAAAATCAAGATGAATTATAATGAAAATACCAGTAAAATAACCAAAAAATATGAAAACTTTAAATTTGCCTAATCTTGACGAAAGCGTGCTGGCAGCTCTGGACTTTTTCGCTAAAAATAAGCCGCCGCGCCTGGACTTGAAACGTTTTGATTTTCCAATCGTCGTCGGCAGCGTCAACGCTTACAATACCGGCCTGGCTATCTTCGGAAACCAGCCGGCCATCTTTGCTAATGAAAGCAATTTTAAGCAAACTTGCCATAATTATCAAGCGCTGATCAAGGCTAAGAAGATAACTCAAGCCCTGATAATTTCTGCTAGCGGCGAAAAAGATTCTATCTGGGAAACCGAACTGGCCAAAAAGTACGGATTAAGGACGACTCTTATGACCTGCAATCACG
Organism: uncultured Gammaproteobacteria bacterium; assembly: GCA_964517325.1. GTDB lineage: Bacteria > Patescibacteriota > Patescibacteriia > Patescibacteriales > UBA12465 > UBA12465. Next base: position 8,557 of record CAZFBV010000011.1, read on the forward strand.
GATCCAGCGCCGCTAAAATCGCCGATGAAGTTATCGCCTATAGGAAGCTGCCCGAACCATATTCATATAATATGTCCACTTATTTAGGGATGTTCCTTTCGGCCACGGGTGAAAAAGCGGCCGTTATCAAAAAATTCATCTCCGGATTGAAACTTGAGAAGATCCTGAAAAAACATCGCGCTTACTCTTTTATCCTGCCCGATGAATTCACGGCTGTCGTTCCCATGATAGAGACGAAAGAACATGAGCTCTTCGGTCCGCACGTATCTTTGCGCGCCTTTACTTACGGAACGGCGCGACACGCTAAATTCATTAACGTTTGGGATAAGGAATTAATAATCAGCCTCGGCAAAAACGAGTATTTCGGAGACAAGAAGCATCGCCTTGAGATAAAATTGCCAAAAAACGCCGATATCGCTTTAGTGTTGGCCCTGACTTATTATATTTCCGGCCAAATCCAGAAAATAAAACCGCGCTATTTCCAAAAAAATATCGCTAATTATTGCTTAGATTACGGCTATAAAGCCTATGGGCAAAAAAAGCCTTTCGATATCATCGTCCCCGGGAATTGAAAATAAACCCGGGAAAGGATAGTATAGAAAGCGGCTTAATGAAAACCATATCAGCGAATCAATCAAGCGACAATTCAAGAAAATCGGAGTAGAAGCCGGCTTGGTCGGACTCAAGATGGTCCACTTGCTGGGAAAAACTCTGATTAACATATTCCGGCTCGGCGCCGGATTTTTCCGTTTACTCTTCAAAGACATATTTTACGCGGTGCTCGCTAAGATTTATTACGGCATTTTCAAACTGAAAAAAAATGAATTAGCCAACAACGCGGTTTCCGAAGTCGCCAAGAATCATCTGGTCTATTTCTTCATCTTTTCTTTGACTGTCTTGTTCGTCTTTACCAATCTCGTCGACCAGAGCCGCGCCGGCAGCTTAGAAACCAAGATATCCAAGACGGTCATGGCCGATTTGATTCCGGCCGACTTAGGTTCCCGCCAAGACGAAGAACTGATCGAAGAGACGGCTATTCCGACTAATATCCTGGCGGCCGATCGCGCAAAATACGCCGGCGAAGAAAACACTCTTGATAAGCAAGATAGCCTGCTCGCCCTAGAAGATGCCGACGATGGCCTATCGTTAACTTTTAACGAAGCCGGCGATACGATATTGAAGCCGCTCTTTACCGGCGCGTCTTCCACCGGCAGCGAGGGCTTCATCCCGCAACGCAACGAAATCATCTACTACACTGTCCAGAACGGCGATACTGTCAGCACGATCGCTCGTCGCTTCGGCTTAACCGCAAATACTATACTCTGGGCCAATAATTTAAGCGCCTTCAGCTTGATACGACCCGGCGACAGCCTGACGATCTTGCCGGCTAACGGAATAATGTACACGGTCAAAGCCGGAGACACAGCTTCTAAGATCGCCGCTAAATATGGCATTGAAGCGGACAAAATCTTAAGTTCCAATAATATCGGCGGCAGCCTCAAGGCCGGGCAGAAACTGATATTGCCCGGGGCCAGAAAAATCATCGAACAGGTCGCGGTCGCTCGTCCGGCTACTCAAAGCGGCTTATCCGTTATCAGCAATCTGATAAAATCTCCGACCGTAAAAGCCGGCACCGGCAAGATGGCTTGGCCGACCGCCGGCTATCGCATTACCCAGTATTTCTCTTGGCGCCATACCGGCGTCGATATCGCCAATAAGATCGGCACGCCGATCTATGCGGCCGATGATGGAGTCGTCGAGATCTCGCAAGGCGGTTATAATGGCGGCTACGGCAATACGATCGTCATCAATCATGGCAATGGTATAAAAACCCGCTATGGGCACGCCTCTAAGCTTTTCGTCAAAGTCGGCGACGTCGTCGAAAAAGGCGAGAACATCGCGGCTATGGGTTCGACCGGCCGCTCGACCGGACCGCATTTGCATTTCGAAGTGCTAGTCAACAAAGTGAGGACTAACCCTCTTAATTATATTAAATAATCTATGTCTATCTTCTTAGGATTATTGATCCTGGCCGCCGGAGTCTTCCTGGTCGTAAGCACCGAGTGGTTCCTGAGCAATTTCGGGCGCATCGCTTGGTTCGAAGACAAGCTCGGAACCGAAGGCGGCTCGCGTTTAGGCTATAAGCTGATCGGTATCGTCTTTATAATCATCGGCATCATCGTCATGACCGGCAGCGGCAATGAATTCGGCCAATGGGCCTTGAGCCCGCTCTTGAAATACAGCGGCGACGCGCAATAATGCTTGACCGTAAAAATATTAATTGCTAATCTTTAATCGCGAAAGCTGAGGGCCCTTAGCTCAGCTGGCTAGAGCACCTGCTTTGCAAGCAGGGGGTCAAGGGTTCGAATCCCTTAGGGTCCACCAACAAACAATCACCCAAATTTATTTGGGTGATTTTTGTTTATGTTGGGCTTCCTAAGGGATTCGAAAGCCGGAGGCGATGCGCACTTGTGCGCCGCCGAGGCCGGGTCGGGGCGCTTAGCGAGCGCAGCTTGCAGAGCAAGCAAGCGAGGCTTAGCGACCGTGACCGAATCCCTTAGGGTCCACCAATGAAAAACCTCCAAATTTCTTTGGAGGTTTTTTGAATGTTCAAATTTTAAAATCAACACAAGTCCTTGGGGCAACAAAAGTCCTCGGGGTTAAGAGTGGAATCGAAGATGTCTATTTTTCGATATTCGGGAATAAACGATAAGGTCCTCGTGAAGCTAAAGCCTTCGAGCTTGCTCAGAAGGCTAGGAATTATCGGCTGCCTGGATTCGGCTATTCTAGCTATCTTATCCAAATCCTTGTTAGTCATCAGGGCGATGGAAAGGAACGGGTCATAGTTAATGACATGACGGAAATTTACCAGGAAATCATAAACCAGTTCTAAGTTCCGCATATCCTTCTGGCAATCTTCGTCGTCGTTTACCTTTTCATAAAAATGGGGGTATTCCCATTGGTACAAAGCCTCGAAGTTCTTAGCGATTTCAGAATTACAGAAAGACACAGCCCTTTTTTCGCTGCTTTCTTCAATCAAAGAAAACAGGCAATTATCCCAACGCTCCTGCAGACTATCCCCTAAAAAGAAAAATTCCTTAGGCAATTGTTCGGGAATGAAAAAACCGCGCCGCAACGCATCTTCGAAATCCGATAAGACAGCGATCTTATCGATGATGCTGATGAGCCGATATTCTTGGATCTTGCTAAAATCGTTATCCGGATCCCAACAACGGGAGCGATGCCGAGATATCCCTTGCAGCGTTTCCCAAGACAGATTGAGATCATAGATATCTTGGAGCAGGACAACACTCATGACCTCATGGCCGAATTTCTGGCCGGACATCTTAGTAATGAATCTCTCTCCCATGTGAGCACCGGCGGGATAGCCCATATCATGACCGAAATATATCGCTCTGGCCAAGCCGGTATTAAGCCCCAAGATACTGGCTGCCTGAGTAATCAAGGCGAGGCCCTCGATAGTATGAGATTGCCGGTTTCTTACCAAAGGATCATTGCAATCAAAGACCTGCTTTTTCCAGCGCAGATCTCCGAAGGCCGGGCAAGAAAATATCTTTATCTCATCGAACAAGAACGGATCAATAGCCTGGTTATATAAGTATCTAGGACCTCCTTCGGGATAGCTCCGCCCTAAGCTGTCATCGGATCTAAATGCCTTATCGGCCAACGAGCCGACATAAGGTAAAAAATCAATTTTCTGTTTCATTATCTGGAGTTTTATTGGTTTATTTTAAAGTTCAAAGATATCCTGACTATCTTTTGATAATCATTCCAGTTTAATAATATATAAGAGAAATGTCAATCGACAGGTTACTGCGCCAAAGCGATTATCTCATTGATCAGACCTTGATAACTTAATCCGGAATCCATCATCAACATCGGAAACATCGAAATATCCGTAAAGCCCGGCAAGGTATTGATCTCATTGATATAGACGCGTCCGCGACTAAGGAAAAAATCGACACGCGCGAAGCCCTGACAGCCAGCCAAACGATAAATCCTTCCTGCTAGCTTCCTAATCTCCTTAGCTTGCGCCGGAGCTATCTTAGCCGGAACAACGGCTTGCGCCTCGCCCTTCTTATATTTATCTTCATAATCATAAAAATCCTTAGCTAAGCGCAATTCTCCGGGCCGAGAAACAAGCAATTTTTTATTGCCCATGACGGCTACTTCAATCTCTTTCGGGCTATCAAGTCCTTCCTCGATAACGATCTTATTATCGTGCTTCAAGGCTGTCTTGATAGCTGATGCAAGCGCCGCTGGTTTAACGACGCGAGTGATACCGATAGACGAACCGGAATTAGCCGGCTTTATATAAAGAGGAAACTTCAGGGTGTTCTTTATCTTATCTAATTCGTGCTTTATTTCCGCGGAAGTAAAAGCTGAATAATCAAGGACGCCATACCCGACCTGGCGGATATTATTAGCTGCCATCGCTGTCTTGAAAGCAGCTTTGTCCATGCACAGCGCTGAACTGAGAACGCGGCAGCCGCAATATTTTATTTTCTGGGATTCCAACAAGCTCTGCAAAACTCCATCTTCCCCATATTTGCCATGCGTCATCAATAGGGCAATATCAAATATCCTAGAAAAATCTTCCAGGCCGAGGCGCCGATTGGCCGCCGGTTGCAATTTCTTGATATCTTTAACGAGATAGAAGCAGCCGTCCTGCTTACGCCAATAAATCAAAGCCAGCTTATACCGCTTATAATCAAAATTCTTTACTACGTTGCCCGCAGAAACGACTGAGACTTCGTGTTCATTGCCCAGACCGCCAAAAAATAGACCGATTGTTTTCATAATATTTAAAAAAATTAAAATACGATTATATTATAAACCGAAACCGGATATTTTTAAAGGTAAGCCATGCCATGTTCAGCCTTGACATCCAGGTAATCATTTTATAATATGGAGACAAACTAGAGGGTATGCTAAAAGTTCTTTTAATTTTAATTTTCGCACCTCTATATGATTATTCACTAAATCCGAGGTATGAGACAGCTGACCCAGAGATAGCCCAAGTTATTATCGAACAAGCTCTGCTATTTCCGACTGCTAAAATATATATCAAGCAGCGGGGAGCTACGCAGGCTAAGGCTAAAGATGGTTCTACCTGCCAGTCCTCGGAAAAAGACCGAAACGATGAAACAGCTTCACGTGAATCTGTTATCGGTGCGAAAAGGCATAATGCGCGCGGAAAGACGCTAAAAATTAGCGGCTCATTATGCCGATGACTCCATCTTTCCATTTGAGAATTCTTTATATTAATTTAATTTAATTGTTTGAAAAATTCTTAGTTAAGATTAGGAAAGGCAGGCTATTAGTCTGCCTTTTTTATTGGCAGCGGCCGGTTTCATCCCATCGCATTCCGCCTTTCCGCTTACCCCTAAAAATGGTAAAATTACTATATGTCTAAAACCAAACCAAAACTTATCATCATTGACGGAAACGCTCTTATTCATCGCAGTTTTCATGCTATTCCGCCGACGCTGCGGACTAAAGACGGCCAGATGGTCAACGCTGTTTATGGCTTCACTTCCTTTCTGCTCAAGGCTCTGAACGAGTTCCATCCGGAATATGTCGTCCTGACTTTGGATCGGAAAGCTCCGACTTTCCGCCATGAGGCTTACATAGATTATAAAGCTAAACGCGTGCAAGCTCCGGATGAATTATATGAACAGATTCCCTTCGTCAAAAAAGTGGCGGCGGCTTTCAATATCCCGATCTTCGAACTCGACGGCTATGAGGCTGATGATCTGATCGGCACTATCTGCGAACAGACTAAGAAACATAAGAATTTGGAAAATATAATTATCACCGGAGATCTGGACACGCTCCAGTTGATCGATAATAAGACTAAAGTTTATACTATGAGCCGCGGCTTGTCCGATAGCGTCTTATATGGAGCCGACCAAGTCAAAGAGCGCTATAATCTTCTGCCCGACCAAATTATCGATTATAAATCCCTGCGCGGCGATGTCAGCGACAATATTCCCGGAGTAAAAGGCATCGGCGAAAAGACGGCCAGCGACCTGCTGGTAGAATTCAAAACTTTAGATGGAGTCTACCAGGCGGTCGAGAAAAACAGTCCGAGGATAAAACCGCGGATCCTAGAATTATTGAAAGCGAATAAAGCCAACGCTTATATGAGCCGCGAACTGGCGACTATCAATCTGAAGGCGCCGATAAAATTTTCTCTGAACGACGTAGAATTCTCCTCCTTTAAATTAGATAATGTCATGGCTCTCTTCAGCGAACTGGAATTCAGGTCTCTTCTTAATAAAGTCAAGGATGTCAGAGATACCCTTAATAAAGCTCATGGCGGCCGAGCGGAAACCGAAACTGAAACGGCTGAAACAAAGACCAAGGGCCGAGGTGAAAAGACTGAATCGGCAAAATTCGCGCGCAATGCTAAAAAATTCGATTATCAACTGATTGGCGACGACAAAAAATTTACAGCTTTCTTAAAAAAATTAAAAACGCGGAAAGATTTCACTTTTGATACTGAAACTTCCGGGCTTGATCCGATAACAGCCGAACTCTTAGGCATCAGTTTTTCTTGGAAAGAAGGAGAAGCTTATTTCATCTTGGCGAATGCCCAGCGCCTGGAAGCTTTGCGGCCGATCTTGGAAGATCCGAAAATCAAAAAATACGGACATAATCTCAAATTCGATTGGCGCGTCTTAAAAAACCAGGGCGTGGATGTGAAGGGCCTGGCTTTTGATACCATGATCGCCTCCTATCTTCTCAATCCTTCCAGCCGCCAGCATAATCTGGATTCGCTGGCCTTCACCGAATTGGGTTTTGAAAAAATCAGCAAAGCTGACCTGGCCAGTTCCCAACCGACCCAGATGACTTTAGATTTCAAGGCTCTAGACTCCGATAAATTAAGCCTCTATTCTTGCGAAGATGCCGATTTTACTAATCGACTCGTCGCGATTTTATCGAAGAGATTAAAAGAAGAAAAGCTGGAAGACTTATTCAATAAGATCGAGATGCCACTCATTCCGATCTTGGGAGCCATGGAAAATAACGGCATCAAGATGGAAACGGCGCCGCTCTCAAAACTAAGCGCGGAAGTCGCCGTTAAGCTGGAAAAACTGGAAAAAGAGATCCATAAATTGGCCGGCAGCAAGTTCAATATCAATTCCACCAAACAATTAAAAGAAGTGCTATTCGAAAAACTAGAGATACCGACCGATAACCTCAAGAAGACTAAGACCGGCTTCTCTACCGCTGAAGACGAACTGATCAAGCTGCGCGACTTGCATCCGATCATTCCTTTCATCCAGGATTATCGGGAATTGAATAAGCTGCAGACGACCTATCTGAGCGCCTTGCCGCTCATGATTAATCCGAAGACCGGACGCATCCATACCAGCTTCAACCAGACGATCACGGCCACCGGGCGCTTATCATCAACCGAGCCGAATCTGCAGAACATCCCGACGCGCACCGAAGAAGGCCAGAAGATCCGCAGCGCTTTCGTCGCCGCTCCGGGCTACGAGCTCGCCGGATTCGACTACTCGCAGATCGAGTTGCGCTTAGCCGCCCATATTTCCGGCGACAAGAAGATGATCGCCACTTTCAATAACGCCGAAGATATCCATAGCGCTACGGCAGCGGAAATAAACGAAATCGAGCTCGGGGAGGTGACCAAACAAATGCGCCGCGAAGCTAAAGCGATTAATTTCGGCATTATCTACGGCCAAGGGCCGCACGGACTCAGCCAAGGCGCCGGTATCTCTTATGCGCGCGCCAGCGAATTCATCAAAAAATATTTCCTCACCTATCCGAATATCAAAAAAATGATGGACTCCTCGATCAAAGAGGCGCAAAAAAAAGGCTACGCTATCACGCTCTTCGGCCGCAAGCGCTCCTTGCCGGAAATAGCTTCATCAATCCCGGCTGTCCGCCGCGCGGCCGAACGCATGGCTATAAATACCCCGCTCCAAGGCACGGCCGCCGACTTGATAAAAATAGCGATGATCGAAGTCGCCAAACTGATAGACGGAAAGGAAGACGAAATCAAGATGCTCCTCCAGGTCCATGACGAATTGATATTCGAGATCAGGCAAGATAAGCTGAAAGCTTATCTGCCTAAGATCAAGAAGATCATGGAATCCGGCCTCAAGCTGCGCGTGCCGATACTCGTCGAAGAAAATTCCGGACATAGCTGGGGCGAACTGAAGTAGGCGCAAAAAATTAAAAAGCCGTATCTTTTAGATACGGCTTCGGTCGTTGAACAATAAATCTGACAGCCAAGGTGATGACAAAATAAGAACCACCAACATAATCATGAAAGTCAGGGAGGCAGCTAGTCCATACAGCATGCCGCCGTAAAGGACCGAAAAGATTATTCCGCCGGCGGCGACCGTGACTATCAATAGATAATGCATGATCGTTTCCGTCTCTCTCTTGAACCATTTTGACACCGCCATCCAATAGAGCAGCAGGACCAAGAAAGAACTGAAGACGAAATTCCACCATGAAGGAAAAAAATATTTCACATCAATCCGAGTGAACATCGCAATATCCTTCTCGGTCATGTCCGGCAAAGCTCCATGTTTACGGCTAAGCAGATAAAGAGCCAGGCTAGGAGATAAAACTACGGCAGTTAAAATAAGCTTAAAAGCCATTTCTGCTAAAGTGATCCAAAATATCTTTTTCCGCTCCCAAAGATAATTTTTCTGTAATTTTTCTTGAGATTTAGGATTTTTTGCTTCCATGTTTTCTTTTTTTATAGAACTGCTAATATCTAACCATAGAATCAACCAAATGTCCAGAATGACAAAAATCACAAAATTAGACGGACTTAAAGGCAAAAAAATCGCCCTGCTCGGTTTCGGCTTGGATAATCAAGCTCTTTTAGCATTATTGGAAAAACACCGGATAAAAGCGGAAATAACCATCTGCGACGCCCGCCCTTTATCCGCTCTGCCGGCCGCCAAAACGACCTATTCAAAAATAAATTATCGCCTCGGTCCTGCTTTTAACAAAAATCTATACGAATTCGATATCCTTTTCCGCTCTCCGGGTTGGCCAGTCGCCTGTCCGGGAATTAGAGAAGCTGCCAAGATAGGCCGGACTGAATTATCCAGCCCTCTTAATCTCTTTTTCTCCCTTTGTCCGGCCAAGAACATTACCGGCGTGACTGGAACCAAGGGCAAGGGCACGACCGCCAGCCTGATCTATAAGATATTGAAAGATGCAAAAAAACGCGTTTTCCTCGGCGGCAACATCGGTATTCCGCCTCTAAGCTTCTTAGACAAAATCAAACCGGCTGACTATGTCGTTTTAGAGCTATCCAGTTTCCAATTGGAAGATTTGAAATATTCACCGCGCTTTTCCGTCATTACCAACCTCTTCAAAGAACATCTGGCTCCGGCCGACCCCAACAATCCTAATTTCCACCCTTCTTATCAGGCTTATTGGCAGGCAAAATTACAGATAGCAAAAAATACCGGCAATAGATATCTCGTCATAAATAAGAGTCTGGCTTCTAAAATAAAGACGGCCAAATTAAAATCTAAAATAATCTATTTTTCGCCCAGTTCCCTGCCTTCCCGTTTAGTCGGGGATTTCAATCGCCAGAATATCGCAGCCGCCGTCGCTATCGCCAAGCTGCTGAAGATAAAACCGGAATCATATAAGAAAACCATCGCTAATTTTTCTAATCTCGAACATCGCTTAGAGTTCGTCAAAGAGCTGAAAGGAGTCAAATATTTTGATAATAGTTTTTCCACTACGCCGGAAAGCACGGAATTAGATCTGAAATCTTTTTCGGCGCCGATAATCCTGATTGCCGGCGGATCCGACAAAGGAGCTGATTTCCGCTCTTTAGCGAAAACCATCAAGCAGCGCGTAAAATTATTGATTCTGCTGCCGGGAAAAGCCACGCCGCGACTGAAAAAAATCGTGGAGGCGACGGGCCTCCCGAAGAATCTCGTAAAAATGGCAAGTGATATGGAAAAAGCCGTTGCTCTCGCCAAGGCAGCCGGCGATCCGGGGGACGTCGCCCTGCTCTCTACCGCTTGCGCGAGCTTCGGCATCTTCAAGAATTATAAAGAACGCGGCGACTTATTCAAAAAATATGTCAGAAAATAAGAGAAAGACTCCAAAAAATATCATCGGCGTCTTTGATTCCGGCCTTGGCGGCCTGACAGTTTTAAAATATTTCTTGCGCGACTTGCCGGATTACAATTATATCTACCTTGGCGACAGCGCCCGCCTGCCTTATGGCGAAAAATCGCAAGAAACCATTTATGAATACACTCGGGAAGCCGTCGACTTTCTCTTCGCTGCCGGCTGTAATCTGATAATCATCGCCTGCAACACTGCCTCCTCTCAGGCGCTCCGCCGCTTGCAGCGCGAGTACCTGCCCGTTGTTTACCCGGATCGCCGCATCTTAGGCGTTATCAGGCCGCTAGCTGAAGCCATCACTCGCAATGACAAGATAAGATCCGTCGGCATTATCGGCACTAAAGCGACCATAAAATCCAATGCTTACAAATTGGAATTAGAAAAATTAAAACCGGAATTAAAGATAGAGCAGCAGGCCGCTCCTTTGCTCGTGCCGCTTATCGAAGAAGGCTGGGCGCATAAGCCGGAAACGAAAATGATCCTGAAAAAATATCTGCGGCCGCTCAAAGCCAAGCGGATCGACGCGCTTATCCTCGGCTGCACGCATTATCCTTTTCTCCATAAAGAAATCGACAATATCATGGGGCGGCGCATCTTCGTGCCGCAGCCCGGAGAAATCATTGCCAGGAGCTTGGCCGATTATCTTACTCGCCACGAAGAATTAGGATTAAGCTCCGTCGCTAATCCGCAATATAAATTCTATACGACCGACGATACTGCTCTGTTCAAGGAATGGGGCGAAAAATTCCTAGGCCGGAAGATAGAAGATTTAGAACAAATCAAATTATGATTATTTCTTTATACGGCGCCGATTCTTTCCGGTCGCGCCGCTTCCTGCAAGAACTTAAGAATAAATTCATCAAAGATGTGGATCCGAATTCCCATAGTTTCAGCGTGATCGACGGCGCCAGCGCGACCCTAAGCAACATCAGCGAACAAATCAACACCGGTTCTCTCTTCGTCAAAAAAAGATTCGTCATTATCGAGAATATTTTCAAGAATAAATCGGAAAAGATTTTCAGCGAACTGGCTCCTTACCTGGAAAAGCTAACTAAGAGCGACGAAAATATCCTGATCTTCCGCGACGAGGATATCGAGGGCAAAGCGATGAAAGCGCCAGCCAAAAAATTGCTGGCCTTCTTCAAGCTCCAGCCTTATACCCAAGAATTCAAGGCTCTTGCCCCTGCCCAGCTCGCCTCCTTCATCAAGAAAGAGGCGGCACTCTACGATAAGGATATCAGCGCTCCGGCCGCCTCTCTCCTGATCGATCTGACCGGAGGCGACCTCTGGCAGATCAGCGCCGAAGTAAAAAAATTGTCTTTCCGGAATGGCGAGAAGATGATCGGCTCGGAAATGATCAAAGAAATGGTTCCGGGATCTTATGACGAGAATATCTTCGGATTGACCGACGCCATCAGCGCCAAGAACCGGAAAACCGCTATTAGCCTGCTGGAAGAACAATACGCCGCCGGGCTGAGCGATGAATACTTGCTGACTATGCTCATCCGCCAATTCAAGATCCTGCTCCAAATCCGCGAAGCTCTCGACGCCAACATCAACCCGGCCGATATCGCCAGCCGCTTGAAAGTCCATCCTTATGTCGCAAAAAAAGGCGCGAGTCAAGCCAGAAATTTCAGCGCTCCTGTCCTGAAAGATTATCTTAATCGCCTGGTCTATTTGGATTTTTCCAACAAAACCGGACGCGGCGACATCAAAACCGAGCTCAGCCTGCTTATTTCCGCCCTTTGATAAGATAGCTAAAGCTTGCCTTTTTATTTATTATTTGTTATATTTTTACTCGTAAAATTACGGGCAATTAGCTCAGTTGGTTAGAGCGCAACACTGATAATGTTGAGGTCGGAGGTTCGAATCCTCCATTGCCCACTAACAAATCATAGCGGGGTAGAGCAGTTGGCAGCTCGCTAGGCCCATAACCTAGAGGTCGTCGGTTCGAGTCCGACCCCCGCAACAGGATAGTTTAAAAATGAATATGCCTCGGTAGCTCAGTGGTAGAGCAAAGGACTGATTTTCGGTCCGCTCAATGGAAACATTGAGATGAAAATCGGGTGAATTCGGGGAAACCTTAAATCGCCAGCGCGATAAGGCAATCCCGAGCCAAGCCTTAACAGGGATAAAAGTTAAGGAAGGTGTAGAGACTAGCGGGTGAGCCCAACAATAACCCCGCCTAAGAGCGCCCGACTCCGTCCTTAAGAAATTAAGCGGAGATGATATAGTCCAATCCTTGAGGAAACTCAAGCCAGAATATGGAAAATCCTTGTGTCGTCAGTTCAATTCTGACCCGGGGCACACATTTGCGAAAAAGTGAACCCATGGTATAATTATACTATTACCGTGGGTTCATTTTTTTATGCGCACCGATAAAGAAGCTATAATTAAATTAAGGAAGCAAGGAAAATCTTATAACCAAATAAGCGCGGCTTTAAAAGTGCCAAAAAGCACACTGAGCACCTGGCTAAAAGATATTCCCCTTTCCAAACAGGCGCAGGAAAAAATCCAGGCGCGCACGAACGCAGGCGCTGTAGCAAAATTAATAGAAAGAAATAAACAACAAACGATTATTTCTCAGGGAAGACATCAAATGATCCGCGAGGAGGCTAAAAATGAATCAAAAAAACTGTTGTCTGACCCGCTCTTTCTAACCGGAGTATCGCTATATTGGGCGGAAGGATATAAGCAAGGCGCTTATGGCAGCAAATGGAAAAGCATTGATTTTGCTAATTCCGATCCGATGATGGTCCAGCTGATGATAAAGTTTTTTATCAAATTCCTGGGCTTAAAAAGAACTGAGATCCGTATTCAAATCATGCTCCATAACCCCGCAGACACCATAAAAACCGTTGATTTTTGGCATAATCTTACCGGAATCCCAAAAAATAATTTTATCAAAACCTGTCATGCTGTCAGTCGCGCTAGTTTACAAAAAATAAATAAGAAGTTAGAATATGGGACGGTACACATAAGGATAAACGATGTTAGCCATTTCTTCCGCATAATTGGATGGATAGACGGTCTACAAGAAAAATTTTCTTAACGGGGTGTCGTATACCGGTAGTACGCATGCTTTGGGAGCATGTTGACTGGGTTCAATTCCCAGCACCCCGACATTTTAAAAACAGATCTCTTATTTAGAGGTCTGTTTTTATAATACGGATAATATTATTGCTTGATTACGGCGGCAGTTTTCTTCGGCCGATTCAATAATCCGACAACCTTCTGCGCTCCCCATCCTATTCCGATAAATAATATCAGATAAAAAATCGTCGCCAGCCAATCAGGCATATGGCCATAAAAGATATTATAGCGATATAGGATCGGCCAGTGCCAGAGATAAATTTCATAAGAAAATAATCCGAAGATAGAAAATAGCTTGAACTCTGTTTTCTTCATGACAAACACCAGGACAAGCGCCGCGACTGCAACCAGGCTCATCCACTGTTCCTTAGCAGCGCTTTCGCCGATGCCGGAATTTATATTCGCATAGACGAAAACAGCCAATAATCCGAGCATGACTAGATAATAGCCGATGGCACGCCAACCCTTAGATAGCTTCTGCAATATTTCGGCATTCGGCAGTTTCGTGACGGCCCACGCCGCCAAGACGCCGAGCGGAAAAGCGATGGTATGGACCCGATAAAGATGGAGGACGGCGCCGAAGAACGCTGGCTGGAAATGCACGAGTGCTTCTCCGGCCAGCAGCAGGATGATAGCGGACAGCCAAGGTTTCTTCCTGGAGAATACCAGCGGAAATAGCAAATAATAGAAAAGGATGAAGGTGAAATACCAGAGCGGCGAATTGATATCGTTGTAAAGATCAGCGTGCGTGAATATTCCCAAAACCGCCTGACCGATAAAAGCGAAAGAATAGCTTTTTCCGAGAATAAAAAAATCAGCCGCCAAAAAAACACCAAGCGCTAGCCAGAATGGCGTGAATAATTTTAACAACCGGCGCTTATAGAATTGCCAAGGGGTCAGATCTTTCTGCAAGCTGCTGGCCGCTATGCCGAAACCGGACAGGAATAAGAATAGGTTGACGCCGATTCCAGCCATGATCGAAAGCGGCCAGAGAAAACGATGGTCGGAAACCAAAAAATAGCCGATATGAGAAATGACAATCATTAAAATCGCCGCGCCTTTCAGTTCTGTCGTCAGAGATGTCGGAAACCATTCGGCAACCTGCTTCGGACGCAGAGAAAAAAGAAGCACGGCAAAGAATATGATTGAAAATATCCAAGTCGCTTGGATCGGATTATTGATTGATATGATCATAAATTATATCCGCCCAAAGCTTATAGCCAGTCGCGGAAGGATGGAATAAATCTTTTGAATAATGGTCGCCGGAATGCTTGAATAAATCGACAGTCGGCGCATACAAATCTATATACTGGACAGAATACTTATCGGCCAGATTCTTAATGATGCCATTGAATTCTCTCGTTCGCAAGTCGAACAAGAACTGATAAGGCGGCAGCATCAATTTATCTGAACCGATAAACGGAATATTAATGACATAAATCGCTGCTTTCGTTTCCTTTTTTAAGCGGCTCAATATCTCTTCGTAGTTCTTTTTAAATTCTCTAGCAGAAACTTTATTGTGAATATCATTGGCTCCAATCAAGAGCGTGACTATGTCCGGATTATCTTTTATCGCGTCTGGCAATAAGTCAGAAATTACACCGGCGGTTTCGATCCCAGGAACAGAATAATTATTCAAAAGGATCTGCTTATCATCACCGGTAAGTTTTTCCGATAATAGATAGGGCAGAATTTCTTCATAGCTGTTAGTTCCCGCTCCGGCAGTCAGGCTATCGCCCAAAGCCGCATAAACAAGGGTAGTAGTCGCTGTGCCGTTCATATTATTTATAAGATAAGTTTCCCTGACCTCTACCGGCTTTAGATCAGCCGCGCCGATAATACTGTAGATATGGGAATAGGCGCGATTAAGATAAATACCCAAAAGAATAACAATGGCAAAGACTAATATTAAAATTTTCTTTAAATGGATGTTCATGCCAATATTATATACTAAAATCAACTTGACGACCAATATTAAGCTAATAAAAAGCCCCGGATTCCAAAAATTAGAAACCGCGGGGCAATCTTTACCGATTAAACTGGGGTGGTCCTGAAAAAAATGCGCGTATCATCAATTCCTGGCCAGACATAATTATAGTTTATACTTCCGGCATAAGCACGAAATAACTTCCTAGATTTGCTGGAATGGGGACCTACTCTGAGCACAAATAAATTCTCAGCTAAATTTTCAGGATTTACTGGCAGATTCTCGTCTAGCTTGCAAAGAAAAAAATTCATACAGGGCGAAAGCCAGCCGGGGTAATTCCCATAAAATTCAGCCGCTTGATTTTGGGAGACCCATTTATGTTCCCAATCGCCAGGAATAGCTCCAAAAATTTCTAAAAAAGTCGCGTCTCTAATAATGTTACTAGCGCATAAGGCTGTGGCTGGCGTTGACTTTCCCGGCCGCCCCTCACTAAGGACAACTAAGCCGGGATGGATGATAAAAGATTCTAATACCTTGTTGACCTCCACCTTGGTCTGACCATCGAGAGCAGGAATCATCAGATTCTGCCCGTTAGGAACAGGCCTTAAAATAGAACTTCCTTCTGCTTTCTCCATAATTTATTAATTTTTAAGGTAACTATCTAAAAATATTTATTTTCCATTCGGACTTTATATTAAACCATAAAAAATCAATTGAGTCAAGATTAATAACTAAAAACGATAATCAGGCTCTAATCTGAGAAAGGCTTGATTTTTATTTACTATTATGTTAATGTTTCCCTATATTAATTAACTAAATAATTTAGAAATTCCGTATGCCAAACAAGAAATCGGCAGCTAAAGAACTGCGCAAAGCTGCTAAAAGAAGCGCTGCCAACAAGAAAGTTTCCGCTAAATTGAAGGATCTCGTCAAAACCAGCTTAAAGCAGATCAAAGCCGGCGATAAGAAGATTAAGGAAGATTATACCAAAACCATCAAGGCTATCGATAAGGCGGCCAAGAAAGGCATAATCAAGAAAAATACCGCTTCCCGCAAGAAATCGAGACTGATGAAAAAAATTAACGCTTTAAAATAAGCGCTTTTAATAATTAACGTACTCTTTCTTGGATGCGGACTGATTAACCGCTTCTCGGATAGAGCGAATAAAAACTTATGTTAGACAAAAAAAACAAGGAAAAGATCATCAAAAAATTCCGTGTCCATGACACTGACACCGGTTCCTCCCAAGTCCAGATCGCTATCCTCACCGAAGAGATCAAGGAACTGACCGAGCATTTAAAGAAGCACAAGCATGATTTCTCTTCCCGCCGCGGCTTATTGAAGAAAGTCGGCGAAAGACGCAAGCTCCTCAAGTACTTGCAGAAAGAGAATGCCGAGCAATTCAAGGAGCTGACCGATAAATTGAAGCTCAAGATCGCTCAAAAACTGGAAGAAGAGGAAGAAGAAGAAAAGAAGAAAGAAAAAAAGTATATCGAAGCTGAAGAAGGTGAAGAGATTAAGGATGAGGCTATCGAAGAAGCCAAATAACCATTAAATATGATAAAACATACAGAACAACGAGTCGGAATCCTGGTAGATGTTTCTAACATGTATCATTCGGCTAAGAATCTGTATAATCGCAAGGTAAATTTTAAGGAGATCCTAGCTAAAGCAGTGGCCGACCGGAAACTTATCCGGGCCACTGCTTATGCTATCCGGACGGAAAACAAAGAAGAGTCTCCTTTTATCGAGGCTCTCGGCCAGCAAGGATTCGAAGTGAAGATGAAGGATCTGCAGATCTTCGCCGGCGGCGCCAAGAAGGGCGACTGGGATGTGGGTATCGCTATCGATGCGATCAAGCTGGCTGACAAATTAGATGTTATCGTCATAGTTTCCGGCGACGGCGACTATCTGCCTCTAGTATCATACCTGCAGAACAACAAAGGTTGCCTCGTTGAGATCATGGCTTTCAGAAAAACTTGCTCTTCCAAACTGATAGAAGAAGCCGATGATTTTACCGATCTGAGTTCGAGTAAGAAATTCTTGCTTTATCGCTAATTAAAATTTAAATAATCTAATAAATTAACGCGCCTGACCGATAAATAGATAGCGCTGTATGCCAATACAGTTCTGTAATTTAGCGGCCAGGCAGAAACAAAATGAAAAAAGTATTTACCGGAGAGTGGCTTGGCCGCCCTCTCACTATTACGACCGGACATGTCGCCATGCAAGCCGATGCGGCTGTCTGGGTCCAGTACGGCGAAACCGTCGTCCAGGCGACCGTCGTCCAAGCAAAAACCGAGCGCGAAGGCATCGATTTCTTCCCGCTCATGGTTGATTTTGAGGAAAAACTGTATGCCGCCGGCATCATCAAAGGTTCTCAATGGATCAAGCGCGAAGGCCGCCCGACAGATCAATCTGTCCTGACCGGACGCATGATTGACCGCGTCATCCGTCCTCTATTCGAGACGGAAGACAAGCGCGATATCCAAGTCATTATCACAACTTTGGCTGTCGACCAAGAAAACGATTACGATATCGTCGCCCTGATCGCGGCTTCAGCCGCCTTATCTATTTCCGGCCTTAAATGGCATGGTCCGATCGGCGGCATCCGCGTCGGTTTGATCGAAGATAAATTCATCTTCAATCCGACCTATGAGGAACAAGCGAAGAGCTCGTTAGACCTCATCGTCGCCGGAACCGCCGGAAAAGTGATTATGATCGAAGCCGGAGCTAACGAAGTCCCGGAAGACGTCATGTTAAAGGCGATCTTAGCCGGACGCGATCAGATGCAAGGCGCTATCGACTTGATCAATAAATTAAAAGCTGATGTCGCTCCCAGGAAAACTGCCAACGACGGCAAGAAAGCCGGCACTCCGGAAGAGCAGCAAGCGATTGCCGACAAGCAAGCCCTACTTACTATCGGCGAAGCTTGGCTGAAGGAAAATATTAAGAATATCCTATTTAACAAGGATTATTATACTAAAGGCGAAAGAAAATTAGCTGTCGCCGCCATCAAGGAAGGCTTGGAAGCTCATCTGATTTCCCAGGGTTTAGCCGGCGATAAGCGCGGCTTCATCATCAAGAAATTGGTGGAAAAAATGATCGACGAAGAAATCACCAATGCAATCTTAAAAGATAAGCACCGTGTCGATGGCCGGGCGCTCAACGAAATCCGCGGCTTGTCCGCCGAAGTTGCCGTCCTGCCTCGCGATCACGGCACCTCCCTTTTCTCTCGCGGCGAAACCCAGGTCATGTCCATCGTCACTTTAGGAGCTCCCGGCTTAGAACAGTCCTTGGAAGGCCTGGAAGGCAAGAGTAAAAAGAGATACATGCATCATTATAACTTCCCGCCATATTCTGTCGGCGAAGCCTCTCCTCTGCGCGGCACCGGCAGACGCGAAGTCGGCCACGGCGCTTTAGCGGAAAAAGCCTTGATGCCGGTCGTGCCGGCCAAGGAAGATTTCCCTTATGCTATCCGCGTCGTCAGCGAAACTCTGGGCTCGAACGGTTCATCTTCGATGGCTTCAACCTGCGCTTCAACTTTGGCATTAATGGATGCTGGCGTACCGATTAAGCGTCCGGTAGCCGGTATCGCCATGGGCCTGGCTTCCAATAAGGATATGAGCCAATGGACAGTCTTAACCGATATCCAGGACTTAGAAGATGGCGACGGCGGCATGGACTTCAAGATTACCGGTACGGAAAAAGGCTTGACCGCCATCCAATTAGACACCAAGACTATCGGCTTAAGCGAAGAGATTGTTAAACAAACCTTGACTCAAGGCCGCGAAGCTTTGAACCAGATCTTGGGCGTCATCAAATCAGCTATTGCCGAACCGCGCGCCGAATTATCAAAATATGCTCCGAGACTCGTCAGTTTCTCTGTCGATCCTGAAAAGATCGGTTCCATTATCGGTCCGGGCGGAAAGGTCATTAACAGGATTATTGATGAAACTGGCGTCAGCATCGATATCGAAGATAGCGGCTTGGTCATGATCTGCGGCACCGACGCCGCTATGGTCGAAGAAGCCGTCCGCCAGGTCAAAGAGATCGTCCATGTTTTCGCTGCCGGCGAAATCGTCAAAGGCAAGGTCGTCAGGATACTAGACTTCGGAGCTTTTATTTCCTTGAACGCCAGCCAAGACGGCATGGTTCATGTCAGCGAATTAGCGCCTTACCGCGTTGAGAAGCCATCCGACTTCTTGGCTATCGGCGATCTAGTCACCGTCAAGATCAAAGAAATAGACGATCAGGGCCGCATCAATCTGACTATGAAAGGGCTGGAAGAGAATGCCCCTCTCTGGGCAACAGAGAAAGGCAAATCTACCGGCAGTTCATTCGGCCACGGCAGCCGTCCGAGCTTTGGCGGAAACGGCCATTCCGGCGGTCCGTCCCGTCCGAGCCGCTTCGGCGACAGACGTCCGAGAG
>CAZFBV010000012.1:0-22530 GCA_964517325.1 uncultured Gammaproteobacteria bacterium
AATCTGCTAATATATCAATGTAATTAAATATCGCCATAGACAGCCAGCTTTTCGAGGGAGCCAACCAGCCGAATCGATTATAAGTCTCGCCGAGGTACAAATACTCTAATCTTAGGTATTTTCTTGAATGTCCATGGCTAGCCACGGATTTTTTATTATTATAGATATATATGCCAAAGAACAAAATTCAAAAAGGAGAGATCTTTCGCAATTTGAACGAAAAGATCAAGAAGTCCAAGTCTATGGTGTTCGCGGGCTTTAACGCTTTCGGCGTTAAGGATAATGAGAACTTGCGCGATAAATTAAGGGAAGCTGGCAGCGAATATTACGTCGCCAAGAAGACCTTGATGAACATGGCTTTGAAAGAGAACAAGATGGATATCAATGTCAGGGATTTCGACGGCAAGGTGGCAGCCATCTTCTCTTACGAGGATGAAGTCGCTCCAGCCAAAGTCCTGGGCACTTTCCGCAAAGATAAGGACAAGGAAGGCCGCATCTTCTTCTTAGGAGGCATTCTGGATGGCAAGCTTCTTTCTAAGAAAGAAGTCGAAGCCTTATCTGAAT
This sequence comes from uncultured Gammaproteobacteria bacterium, assembly GCA_964517325.1. Taxonomy (GTDB): domain Bacteria; phylum Patescibacteriota; class Patescibacteriia; order Patescibacteriales; family UBA12465; genus UBA12465. The sequence goes on from CAZFBV010000012.1 coordinate 565, forward strand.
TGCCAAGTAAGAAGGAATTGTATGCCAAGATCGTCGGCTCCTTAAATGCCCCGATTTCCGGCTTCGTCAATGTCTTAGCTGGTAATTTGCGCAACTTGGTCAATGTCTTGAAAGCAATCGAAGAGAAAAAATAATTAATTTAAATAATATTTAATTTTAAACGTATGGAAGAGAAAAATGTAATCGTTCCGGCGAAATTCGAAAAATTAGTCGGCGAAATCGAGAAGATGAGCGTTCTAGACTTAGCGGAACTCGTTAAGATCTTGGAAGAAAAATTCGGCGTTAGCGCTTCTGCCCCGGCCATGATGATGGCTCCGGCTGCCGGCGCGGCTGCTGCGGTCGAAGAGAAGGATGCTTTCGATGTCGAGATCACTGATGGCGGTGCCAACAAGATCAACGTCATCAAGGCTGTCCGCGAATTGACCGAAATGGGCTTGAAGGAAGCTAAAGACTTAGTCGATGGCGCTCCGAAAGTCTTGAAGGAGGGCGTTAAGAAGGCTGAAGCCGAAGCTATGAAGAAGAAATTAGAAGAAGCTGGCGCTAAGGTCACTTTGAAATAATCAATTTTCATCGTCAATATAAAACCGACCCGCAAGGGTCGGTTTTTTTGATACATTTGAATATAAATGATTTTAGGCTATAATCAAAATATATGAATATAAACCAAGATTTTTTCAATTATATCAAACCTTATCTAATTAAGCTCCGCGAAAAGATCGACAATGATTTTGTCGTTTTCGGCTCGGCGCCGCTTTATCTATTTGGCATCGTGGAATTCCCTGGAAAAATTAATGATCTGGATGTAAGCATTAAAGATTGGGCAAGCGTTCCCGCCGAAACCGAAGTAGTTACTTTTCATAAAGATCCAAATCAGAAATTCTGCAAAATCAGAATTGATGGCATGGAGATTGATATAGCCTCTCTGTGGCCGGGTTGTGATTATTTTTTTAATGAAATCCATAATAAGCCAATTATTATAGAAGGATTTAAATTCGCTAATTTAGATATAGTCGAGGAGTGGAAAAGGGAAATGGTCAAGCGATATGACCGGCAGAAAGACAAAGATTATCTTCAAAAGATTCAAGATTTCCGTCAAAAATCAATAATATAGATGCCTTAAAGCTATAAAATAATCTATTCTGAAATGAATATTTTTTCGTACAAAAAACAACCTGTAAGGTTGTTTTTTCACAGAAAAAATTCTGAATGGAAGAATAGATTATTTTATTGATTAAGGCTTATCTTATAAACCGCATCGCTATCCAAGAAATAGGCAACTTTGCCCGATTCATCCACCGTCACGTCTTGAGCGGATCCGAGCGATTCGACAATGTATTGGTTGACCAGGGATCCGGTTTTCTTCGATAATACTGCCAGGCGCTTAGAGGCAGCCTCAAAGATATAGAGATAATTCGTGCCGATTATAAGTTTATTGGCGCTAGTCATGGCTGGCGATAGGGCCGTAGAGCCATATTCGACCGCTTTGCCTTTAGTAAATTTTAAGATGGAGCCATCAGTTTTCAAGACGTAAATATCGCCATCAATCCCCAGATCAACCGCCTGGCTTAAATCAGCGCTATCCTTGAGCCAATCCGTCTTAGCGCTGAAACCTTTATTATCGACGTATGAATATATCTGATTTTTATCCTTGGCGATCGAGTAGAGCTTGCCATTATAAATCTTGAAGCTGACCAGGCTAGCAGCCGCCTCCAGCTTAGCCGTGCTGATCAAGCTGCTGGTCTTGGCTTTGAAAGCGAGGTCGGCAATATTGCCTGTATCCCAATAATGGATGATATCTTTATGATAATCCTTGTGCGGATTAGCCAGATTAGCCGCGCCTTTGATATCTATCTTGGTAGAAGACGCACTCGCCGGGGTCAGGGCGTAGACCGTCGCTCCGCCAGCGGCATAAATCTTTCCGGCGACGAAAACCAGACTATTAATGCCTAGCCCGATCAAATCATTAGCCTTATCAGCGGTAGCGATTCTAATTATCTTCTGGAGCTTTTCAGCGTCGGCGGCCAGCTTAGCAGACAAGTCCTGATAAGCGGCTTTATGACTATCGGAATCTTGCGGCAATGAAGCTAAGAGGCTTTGCGCTTCCACTAGTACTGCGGTTGCGCCAGTCTCATCATTATATAGCAGATGGGCGGCGATTTCATTCTCCTTGTCGTTGATAGCCGTAATCAGGCCGCTGAAATTAGCTTCTTCGGCGGCGCGCTTATGGTTCAAATTCGTGGTTATTATGCTGATGGCCAGAATGACGACAGCTACTCCCAAGCCGACAAAAAGCAGACGATTCTTCTTATTGAGAGACATCAACTTAGATTTAAAGAATCTGCCGATAGCTGACCAGATATGACCGTTGAATAAGCCAGCCAAAGCGGAACCGATGTTCTTCAATCCGGAGCTGATGACTCCAGTGCGCTTCTTAAAGAAAATCTTATCCGGCTTAGAGAAAGAATTAGCTCCAGCCATATTCATGCTCCTGATAGCGCCTAGGTCTAACGGCGGCTGCATAATCCTGTCTTCTTCCTGATGGATATATTTCTTCTGCGGCCGAGCCGATTTGGCGCGCCAATCCTTAATAGCATTCTGTGCCCCTTTGACCATGCCGGAAAGATTGATCAACCCGGCCGGAGCGAGCATGCGTTCAGTCTTCTGTTCGGTATAATTGAGCGAAGAGATGGAGCTATGGGCCGAAGATTCTTCCAAATCTTCTTTAGCGTCCGGAGCCGCCAGTCCGACCGTATTCTTGATAATTATGCCTAAAAAGGGGATATAAGTATTAACTTTAGCCAGGACATTCTTGATCTGTTCGGCGGCAGCCAACGGCGGCAGCTTGGTGACGATGCTCGTCATCTCCTTATTAGAAAGATATTCCGGCAAGGCTTCATTGCTGAGCACGAAATAAGAAGAGAAGGGAATCTCGCCGCTGATAACCGAAGAGAATAATTTAGGCGCGCGCGACGGAGCCGCTTCGGCATCGCTTTCATCCGCTAATGCCTCGGCGGCATTGGCCTCGACATTGATTATTTCATATTCATCGCCGCGCCGGAAAACCAATAAAGCTCGATTATGCCCGAAATTGGCAAAATGGATCTTATTCTCGTAAACGACGCCGATGGTCAGGTTAGTAGCCGCCGGATTAAGCCTGATCCGCTCGCTCACTAAAAAATCAGCCAAGTCGCGATTAGTCTTAGTGACAGCCGCTTCGAAGATATTCTCGATCTTCAAGCCCGGAATCTTATCTTTGAATAGTATCTTTTCGTCATTATAATAATTATCGTTAAGGGCCATTACCAGGAAATCAAAAACTTTCTGTCCCTCGGTCTTCTTGCCGCCTATTTCTGCCAAGACGAATATCTTGCCGGCCTGGCTTTCTTTAAGGGCATCCGGCTGAGCGACAAAAACATCGCTCAGGCCGACGGCTTTAGCGGAGTTCAAAATGATTGAAGAAATCTTATTATACATAAGAAAAAAGAGGAATCAGGCCCATTTTTTGGTTTGACTGTTTCTTATGAATATTATACTATAAACTCATAAATAAAGAAATATGCTCAATGCGCTTTTTGGCTCCGAGTCCAGAGTCAAGATCATCAATCTTTTTTTCCTATATCCAGACAAAAGATACTCGCTGCAGCAGATAGCCCATGCTTCCGGCCTGCCGCTTAATTCTTTGCGGCGAGAAACCGATAACCTGCTTAAAGCCGGAGTAATCAGGGAAGTCGAACCGGAAGAAGGCGAGAAGAAAAAATCATTCAGCGTTAATCCCGACTTTATCCTCTATCCGGAAATAAGCGCCTTATTCGCCAAGACACAGATACTCTTCAGCCAAAATTTCATCATCAATCTCCAAAAGATCTGCCAGCCGAAACTATTGATATTGTCCGGCTTTTTTGTTAATTACCCGGAAGCTAAGACCGATCTGCTGCTCGTCGGCACTATCCGCCGCGAAGCCTTCTTGAAGCTTGTCAAAGGATTAGAAAAAGAATTAGGCCGAGAAATAAACTTCACGGTCATGACCGAACGCGAATATCGTTATCGCCGCGATGTCATGGACATATTCCTCTATAATATCCTGGAAGGAAAAAAACTTATCCTGATAGACGTCCTAAATAAGGAAAAATAAAAAAAATATGAAGAATGCGAAAAGATACTTAGCTTATCTGCTCAACGCCCTTTGGTTCATCTTGAAATATGCGCTGATCATCGCCGTTATCGGATTAGTCCTTCTTCTGGCCGCTCTCGGCGGTTCTTATAAAGAATTGCGAGCCGCCGGCGAACAAGGCTTAGCCGGCAAGAATGATATCACGGCCGCTGTCGACGCGATCAAGGCTCAGGATTGGAAAACGGCCGGAACCTTGGCGACTAAAGCTCGCTCTGAATTCAACGATGCCTTAGCCAGCTTGGACAAAACCCGCTCTAACCCGGCTATCAAGAATTTCAGCCCTGCCCGCCGGCAGATAGATGATTTGGAATATCTTCTCAAGACCGCGGAAATACTCAGCCGCTCTTTAGAGAGAGGCTTGCCGATCGCCAGCGGATTAAGCCAGATAAGCGCCGCTGCCGGCAATCGCAATTTTGCCGATCTGCCGGAAACGGACAAGAGCCGCTTCCTAAGAATGATCTATGAATCGGAACCGGAACTTAACGGCCTGAAGGCTAACGTCGATCTGGCGCTGCTTAATCTTGATAAGATCCATAAGATCGGCATCCTTTGGCCGATATACAGCCAGATCAGCGACATCAAGCAGGAATTACTCCAGGCCTCGGAATTATTGGGCAAGACCACGCCTCTTATTAAGCTGCTCCCGGCTTTAGCCGGTTATCCTAACGCCAGCCGTTTCCTGATCATCCTGCAGAATAATGACGAGCTGCGTCCGACCGGCGGCTTCATCGGCGTTTATGGGATATTAGAAAGCCGGAATGGCGGCATAGTTTCTATCAATACCGATGACAGCTATCATATCGATATGCCGGCCTCGTTATCCGACAAATGGAAGACGGAAGCGCCGGCGCCTCTGAAAAAATATCTCAAAGTTGAAAAATGGTATTTCCGCGATTCTAATTGGTCCCCTGATTGGCCGACTTCAGCCAAGAATATCAATGATATCTTTCTGGGCGAAAGCGCCGCCATCGGCACCAGTACCCAGCCATTCACCGGCATAATCGCAATCACTCCGGATTTTATCGGCGACTTGCTCAATCTTGTCGGACCGATAGTCGTCCGCGACCAGACTTACGATGCTACTAATTTCCAGCCGCTCCTGCAATATAATGTCGAAGTCGCTTATAAGGATCAGGCCATCTCTTCGTGGGATCGCAAAAACATCATCGATGAATTGATGAATGAGCTCAAGGGCCGCCTTTTCAAACTAAGCGCTGATAAAGCAAGTGGCCTTATCAAGGCCATCGATAATAATATCTCCGAAAAAAATATCCAGGCTTATTTCTTAAATGCCGGCTGGCAAGGCCTGGCTAAAGATATGGGCATGAGCGGAGAAATTAAGAATCCCGCGAGCGACTACTTGATGGTCGTCGACGCTAATCTCGGCGCTTTCAAGACTGATGCTGTCATCAAGAAAGATATCTCTTATACCTTGAACCAGAATACTAACGGGCTGAGCGCGGCCGTTAGGCTTAGTTACCGCCATGAAGGCGGATTTGACTGGCGGACGACCCGCTATCGCAGCTATACCCGCGTCTACGCGCCCCTAGGAAGCCGTCTGATAAGCCTGAAGGGGATAGATGAAGCTACCGCCGATATCAGCGTTACCGATGATTCTAGCCTTAATAAGACCGTTTTCAGCTTTTTCTGGACTATCGAGCCGGGAACTAGCGCTAATGCCGTCCTGAGTTATAATCTGCCGGATAGGATTAATGTCCAGATGAAGGCCGGCGTTTATGAGCTCTTGGTCCAGCGCCAAGCCGGATCTCGCATCAATTCCTTGAAGGCCATCTATAAGCCCCTAACCGGAAAAGTTAAGGAATTAAACGATAATCTTAATACTGATAAGAGTTTTAAATTCTAACTATAGTTTATAAAACATTAGGAAAGAAAAAGATGGCCGTATTTTTCGGCCATCTTTTTTAGATACGATTTCTCTTGACTAAAACCTAAAAATATTATATAGTATACAGTCAATCACTTTGACGTTTCTATCTGTAAATTAACAATAAAATAATATAAAAACCGAAAAGACATGAAGAAGCTCCTTCTATTTTCACTGCTCATACTGCTGACCCAGGCTGTTGCTTGGGGGCAGAGAACAAAAGGGACTGTTTATGGGACCTGCCCTTGGCTAGGTCCGCACGCAGCCGATAGCTTGGCCCGTTTTGATTTCGTGATCCTAGACATGGAAAACATGTTTAATAATTACGATTCTCTAGTAAAGATCAAAAGGATCAATCCGAAGATCAAGCTTATCTGCTACAGCAACCCTATGGAGATATTCGACCCCAGAGTAGGCGGACGCCCTCTGCAGAATGCCTGGACAGACGAAATATATGCTAAATACCAAAGTTGGCTATTAAAAACTAACAAAGGAAATAAAGCTGTATTTTATCATGGAATGCGGATGATGAATCTGAGTTCAGCCTGTCCGAAGATAAACGGCGTCATCTATAGCGAGTGGATGGCCGATATCCTCTTAACTAAAGCCTTGAAAGATACTATCTGGGACGGCTATACCATGGATAATTCCGGCGGCCATGTTTCTTGGATGTATCCGGGGAAAGAGAAAATCGATGCTGATAATGACGGAAAACCTGATGCCGATACGACCTTAGATCGGACTTGGTCAGAAGGAATACGCATTTTTTTAACAAAAATCCGCCAGGCGAAAGGGAAGGATTTTATCATAATAGGTAATAAAGGAAGCGTGGAATTCTCCGATCTGTTCGACGGAAAAATATTCGAGGATTGGCCTAATGATTATCTGGGCGATAAGCGCGATAACGGTTGGTGGCAATGCATGGCTAATGCTAAAAAAACCGGGCCGTATACGATTTTCCAGGTTTCTGAAAAGAACCTGAAATTCGCCATTGCCAGCGCCGCGCTCCTCGATAATGTCCATGTCGCGGTTTGGCAGAACAATTATAAATTCTATCCGGAATTTAATATTGATCTCGGCAAGCCGATCGATACTTTCAGGCAATACGAAAATGCCGTCATCGAAGTTGATCCGGCAAAAAAAGAAGCCAGAATCTTCATCCTAAAAAAATGAAGCGCCAAGGCCAATCAAGACATGAAGTTTGATTGGCCTTTTTTATTAAATAATGTATTATTTAACATATATGATAGAAACTTTATCGATTTTAGCGCTAATTATGGTTCTGGCCGCCTTCCTGGCTTGGCCGGAAATCAGCTTATACGCTTTAACCGCCTGTCTGCCGGTTATCGGCTGGGATTTCTACTGGCATGGCTTTATCCTGCCTTTAGCCGACCTGGTCGCCTTGCTGGCCTTGGCGGCGTTCTTCATTCGCTTCATTTATCAGCGATTCTTTAAAGTGGCCAAACCCCTTAAATTGAAATGGCCGCTTTTCTTGCCGTTCGCTATTTTTCTGCTCATTAGCATTATTTCATCGCTATTGGCAAAAAATCCGCTTTATTCGCTTTGGTATGTCGCTCGCTGGCCTTTATTCCTGTATCTTGCCTATATTTTCCTGCCGTATAATCTCGTCACTAGCGGCCGATTATTCAGAAAAACCTTAATGGCCCTGGCTTTAAGCTCGACTATAGTCTTGATCAGCGGTTACCTGTCTTTATACGGACAAGATTGGCAGGACAGTTTTTTCCGTATCAGATCGATCGCCTGGTTCGGCGTTTTTCCTTTTGGAGAAAATCATAATCTGATAGCCGAATTTTTGAACGTCGGCGCCTTTATCCTCTTAACTCTCAGGGAATTCTATGAAGACAGCCGCATCAAGCGCTGGTGCGATATCGCTTTTACCCTGACCTCCATGGGAATCGTTTTGACTTTTTCTCGAGCCGGCTGGATCACTTTAGCTTTACAGATCATTATCTATATCATATATAAGACCGATCGGAAAAAACGCCTGAATACTATTTTCGCTTTATTCGGAATAGTCCTGATCATGTCGCCCCTCCTGTGGAAGATGAATCAGCTCCAGAAAGATAATGTCAGCTCGACTGAAAACCGCGTATTATTGACGGAAATATCTATCGCGGCTTTTAATGAACGCCCCTTCTTAGGTTTCGGCAGCGGCGAATTCATCAATCTGGTAGGCGATAATATTAGATTTACCGCCAAATACGGAGAACCGATAGATTCGCACGGCATGCTGCAGAAAGTATTGGCGGAAAATGGCATCTTCGGGCTAGTCGCCTGGTTATTCATCCTGGCTTATCTGCTCCGGATCGGTTACCTGACGATACGCCATTATTATCGCGACAACCCCTGGATACTGCCGCTCGGTTTGGCCGCGGCAGGGGGGCTGTTCTTCCAATTTTTCAATACGTCTTATTATAAAGGCAAGGTCTGGCTGCCCGTTACTCTTTTCCTATTGGCCGCCAGGCTGCTGGAAGCTAAATATCAGAAGAGACGGAAACAAATGAATACTTATGAAGATGCCGCTGGAAAAAATTAAAATCGTTTATATTCTGCCGACTTTAGATAAAGGAGGCGCCGAAAGGATGGTCGTCGATCTAATCCTTAATCTGGATCGTTCGATTTTCGAGCCGACTCTCATCCTGCTCAAGCGCGGCGGGGAATGGCTGGCCGAACTGGCAGCGGCGAATATTCCGGTCATCGTCCTTGAAAAAAAGAAAAGGATAGATCCGTCTAATCTTTTCAGTCTCTTGCGCGCCGTCAGAAATATCCAACCGCAAATCGTCCATACTCATCTGGGCGGAGATTATTACAGTTATGCGATCGCCAAGCTGACCGGCACGCCGGTCATCTTATCCACGGAGCATAATATCAACTCCGACGAAAGCTTCTGGCGGAATATTATTAAGAGAATCAATGATCGGACGGCCGACGAAATAGTGGCCGTTTCCGATGCTGTCAAAAATGATATCATTTCTCGCTATCGGCTGGCGGCGCAGAAGATCTCGGTCATTAAAAACGGCGTAGATACGGCCAAATTTTTAAAGGCGGCAAAAGCTCAAAATAATGAACCTGACTCCGAGTCCGGACATAAGATTATTTTCGGCACGATGGGCAGACTAAGCCCGCAAAAAGGGCACTCGATCCTGATCGAGGCTTGGAAAACCGTAAAACCGGACATCAGCTGCCTGATTGCCGGAGCCGGTCCCTTAGAAAAAGACCTGGAAGGAAAAATAAAAAAAGCCGGCTTAAAAGATAGGGTAAGATTGATCGGCCCGATTTCCGATCCGGCCGCTTTCCTGAATTCATTAGATGCCTTCGTCTTTCCTTCATTATGGGAAGGTCTCGGCCTAGTTCTTTTGGAGGCTGGCTTGGTCGGATTGCCGATCATCACTTCCGCAATAGACGGAACCGCGGAAATCGTCGATGAAGAAACCGGCTGGCCGGTTCCGGCCGGAAACGCCGCCGCTTTGGCGGCCAAGATAAATTGGCTGGCTAATAATCTAAAAGAAACATCAGTGATATCCAAGACGGAAAAGCTGCGAAAAAAAATAATTTCTAATTTTGACATCAAAAGCGCGGCGATAAGATATCAAGTTTTATATCGCGATTTATTGAAACGAAAAAACCTAAGCTTATGAAGATACTGCAAGTCAATAAATTTTATTACCCGCGGGGCGGCGCCGACAAATATTTCCTCTGGCTGACTGGCGCTTTAGAAAAAGCCGGGCATGAGGTGGCGGTTTTCTCCATGGAACACCCCAAGAACTGGCCGAGCCCCTGGAGCCGCTATTTCGCTTCCAGAATCAGCTTCAATGAAGGAGGAATCTTGGACAAGCTGAAAGCTCCCGGGCGTGTCCTTTATAGTTTTTCCGTCAGGAATAAATTCAACCGATTGATAAGAGACTTCCGGCCCGATGTCATCCATATTCATAATATCTATCATCACCTTTCTCCTTCGCTCTTGACCATAGCCGGACGCCACCATATACCGGTCGTGATGCATCTGCATGATTATAAGCTGATTTCTCCTGATTATAATCTTCTTGAGGCAACCGCCGGCCGTAAAACAGACACCCGGCCCAAAAAATATTATCAATATCTCTTCAGCCGAACCGTTAAAAATTCATACGCTGCGACTGCCTTAGCGGTCCTGGAAATGTATCTGCATCATTCTATCTTGGATATCTACCGGAAGAATGTCAGCGTCTTTATCGCTCCCAGCAAATTCATGAAAGACATCGTCGTAAAGTCTGGCTGGCCGGAAGATAGAATCTCGGTAGTTTACAACCCCTATAGTCCCGATTTGAAAGCGGAAAATCCGGCAGGAAATAATCCGACCGTCGCAGATTATCTCCTTTATTTCGGCCGTTTGAACTATGAAAAGGGAATCGCCACTTTGATCAAGGCCGCGGCTCGGATCAACCAGCCAGTGAAGCTTGCCGGTATCGGTCCGGAAGAACCGACTCTGAAAAAAATAGCCGAGGAATCAAAAGCTCAAGTAGAATTTTTAGGATTCCAGGCGGCAGCTGAATTGCGGCCGTTGATTGTCGGCGCCAAAGCCGTCGTCATTCCTTCCATCTGGCCGGAGAATATGCCCTTAAGCCTGCTGGAAGCGATGAATCTCGGAAAGATTGTCATTGCCGCGCGCAGCGGCGGATTGCCGGAAATGATCAAAGACGGAGAGAACGGCTTGCTGTTCAATCCCGGCGACGAGGACGATCTGATACGCCAGATCAAGCACTTAGACAGCGTCGACCGCGAAAAATTGAGCCGAGCGGCCGCCGCCACGGCCGGTAATTTTTCGCCGAAAAAGAATCTGTCAGAAATAATCAACATCTATAAACATGTCATTAGCTTATAAGATTTCCGGCTACAATCGCCGCCGCAAATACCGAGAGTTCCTGGAATTATTGAAGCCATCTTCCGATGACGCTATCTTAGATGTCGGCTTCAATGCCGAAGAGTATAGCGCGGGCGATAACTTCTTAGAAAAGAATTATCCTCATCCTGAAAAGATCACCGCTCTAGGCATTAACGAATCGGGAAAATTTTCTGAGCTTTATCCTGAAGTCAAAGCCGTGATCTATGACGGCAAGAAGTTTCCGTTCCCGGACCAAGCGTTCGATATCGTCTGGTCCAATGCGGTCCTGGAACATGTCGGCTCGCGATCGGATCAGATATTTTTCTTGAAAGAAATCAAACGGGTAGGGAAGAGCTTCTTTATCACTACGCCCAATAAGAATTTTCCTATCGAGATACATACTCGCACTCCTTTCCTGCATTTTCTTCCCAAGAGAATCTTTGACGCCTATCTGAAGGCAACGGGGAAAAGCTGGGCAGCCGGCTCTTACATGAATCTCCTGAGCCGCCGGCAATTGAGCGGCTTATTGGCGGAAGCGGGCATAAGCGATTATGCCATAATCAGGAACCGCCTGGCCGGCTTGACGCTGGATTTCGTCGTCATCAGTCGAAAAAAATAAAAACCCCGGAATACCGGGGTTTTTAAATATATCTATCTGCTAATTATCTTGTCGGCTGGTTCTTATTCGGCAATCCTGAAGTCGATGCTGTAAGTCAATTTAGAGGCAGCGCCGTTCACCTTGATATCGACGCGTCCCGGCTTAACGTCAGGAACCGTCAAAGTCTGGGAAAATCGGCCGTGGCTGTCAGCTTTTCCGCCAGCAATCTCGATGCCGGCGAAATATATCTTAAGATTTTCATTCGGCAAGTAGCCGCCGCCGCTCAACTTGATTGAAGCCGCAGCAGTGCCGGCATTATGATCCAAGTTCAGATAAAGATTCTCCACCGGAGCATCTTCAGCTTCTTCCGTCATCTGATAATCGGCTAATTTATTCAAATTCTCATCCAAGACCAAAATGCTGGAATTATTGAAGACGACCACCTTGTCTCCTTTGGCATAGACCGCCTTGAGGCCCATCGCCCAACCGCGCGCGCCGGCTAAATTCAGAGTTTCCTGGGAATCGGCCAGCTTCATGGTATTCTTATCTAATTTGACGACGCCGAAACCGTTAGAGAAATAAACGTAATCGTTATATCCGGAAGCGGACGCATCATAGCCTTGATAATCGACATGCTCGAAGCTGCCTAACAGATGGCCGCTAAGATCAAATTTCTTGAAATAATAATCATCCGCCAGATAGACGAAACCGCTTTCATCCTGATAAACTCTATGGTTATCAGTGCCATTCTTGTAGTTAAGGGCGATCTTGGCAGAAACTTCGCGGGTTTCGCGATTAAAGACATACAAATAATTATCCTGGATATTGAAGATATATGAACCGTTATTGGCGTGGACATTATAAGGATTCTGCTTGTTGGTAAAAGAATAGGCATCGACGACGTCCATTAATTTCGTATTCCAGATCTTGACCCCCTTATCGCTGATGGTGACGATATTATCGCCGAACTTGTCGATCTGCGTATACCACTCCCAATAGCTATTCGTCTTCTTGACGATTTCTTGGACCTGATCGCCGCTTATCTGATACTTATACAGATTGAAGCCGCTCACGGCATAGACGAATAATTGTCCATCCTCTTCGGAGAACTTGGCGCCATAGAAGTTATCCCGGCTGCCCAATCTGGTATCAAGCGCTTTGACTTTAGCCAGGGTCTGCAATTCTTTATTTTCCAGCTTTAACACCTCTAAACTGCCGGTGTTAGTAGAAGCTACATAGACTTCATCATTGAAGCTGATAGCATCTCCGGAATAATAGTTCTTTGTTTTACTCTGCCCTTGACTGACAAGTGCAAAAACAGCCAGTAAAACAAGAAACGATAGAAAAACGATTTTTTTCATATTTTTACCAATTATTTTTTTGCTAATATTATATAAAGATAATATATTTTTAAACAATTCTCCTAACAATATATCATTTTAATAAAAATGTCAATAGACAAAAATATTGACAGACGGGACTAAAGTATTGACAAATAAAAATATTTGTAGTAGGATAGTATATTAATATAAAAGCAATATAAAAGACAAATATGGAATTTTTAGATTTTATCAAACTATTAGGGAAGAAAAAGGGAACATTCTTTACTCTGACTTTCGTTACGGTTCTCTTGACTATACTTATATCTTTAATCGGGCCTCTTAACTATGGAGCGAAGTCCCGCTTATTATTGATACAGAACTCCAGCGCCAGCGATCCTTACACTCTTTCCAAATCGAATGAATATCTCAGCGGACTCTTGGCTGAAGTGGTCCATTCCGGCTCCTTCTATAACTTAGTCATCGCCTCTCCGTATGACATCGATAAGACCCATTTTTCCGGCGATTACAATAAGCAGATGAAACAATGGAATAAGACCGTCAGCACTAAGACATATAGCGACACCGGCATAATCGAAATAAATGTCTACCACTCGAACCCTTATCAGGCGCAGCAGATCGCCCTGGCCGTCAATGACATTCTTATAAACAATAATGCCAGCTATCAAGGAAGCGGCAGCGCGATTAAGATCAATATCATCGACCAGCCGATAGTTTCCAATTATCCGGTTCAGCCGAACCTGATAATGAACGCGCTCTTGGCTGTCGTCGGCGGCTTGCTGCTGTCATTGTTCTATGTTTACATATTTCCGGAAGAGCGCTATGATTTATCGTTATGGAAAAAGACGAAAAAAAATAAGATCGGCCATATGATAAAGCTGGACTAATGGCAGGAATTGCTGAAAGGACGCTTAATCGGAAAATCAGTGACGGAAAATTTTTCACGGTAATTAATAAATTAAAATAATTATTAAAGTAACTTAAAAAATAACCCTAAGGAGAGGTTCATAAAAGATGAAAAGAAAATTATTCTTATTTTTGTTTCTGATTATCGTTTGCGGCGCTAAGGCGCAGAATGATTTCAGGAACCGTATGAATGTTTCCTTATTCGGTGGCTATTTTGCTGAACAGCAGAATGCTAACAATAATGGAAACTATTACGGCGCTTACTTGGATTATCAGGCGTTGAAAACTTGGGACGGCTGGTCTTTAGGACCATATCTGATCTACAACCGTTCCGGTTTCGAAAAAAATCTTATCCCTTACAGCGCTAACAGCACTGAAATGGGGGGAGGATTAACCCTGGGATATTACTCGGAGTACTTTACATCTTCGTATGCGATGTTTACGGGGCTCAACCTCGGCTACAAGCATTGCGAAGAGTCGGGCGAAAGCTTGGTGCTCCATGGCCCTAAAAAAGGACATTATCTAGGCAAGCAAACCGACCATATGCTCACCGGCTCTATTAACAGCAATCTGCTAAAGACCTGGGGGCGATGGCCGAAACTATTTCCTCGGACGCAACTGATATTAGGTTTTCAAATACCTTTGCGATCGGAGAAAAAAGCCTATTGGAATGAGACTTTAATTCCGGATTCTACTTACAAGCCCTGGAACAAGACCTTCTATGATGCTTTTCTAAAACAAAGCATAGCGGATTGGGCTTGGGGAAAGGATCTTTACTGTTCGCCGAAGCTAGTGGCTTACTATAGCTATAGCGGCGGCAATTCAGTAGGAGACAGAAGCCTCTACGCCATCGGCGCAGAAATTTCTTGGCATAAGCCGGGAAAAGACGATTGGCTCGCCTTGAACCTATTGTATAAGTTCAACGACGATCCGCTGAAACGCAGCTTCGCTTTCGGAGCCAGTTTCAATATTGGAACATTAATAAGCAAATAGTAAACAACCAAAAAAAGAATAGAGATGAAAAATCTAGTGACCGTATCGCTTATAGTAATGATGATCATTGCTATGTCTTCCTGCCGATATTTCAACGGGGAAGACCAGAAGAAACAAGAACCAGTGACTCCGACAGTAACAGTCAAAAATTCGATCGATCTTTTGATCGAAAAGAAAGGCAAGTTGGAAAGATTATTGCTCGAAGCCTCGAACAATGAAAAGATCGCTAGTTTGCAAAAGGAGCAAATAACTAAAGAATTAGAACAATTGATGGACAAAGAGGAAGTCTTAAAAGCCTTAAAGACATCTAATGCCAGCGATTGTTCTAAAGAAGCTCGGCTAGCAGATTCGTTAAAGAAGATAAGCAAAGATAAAGATGCTACTATCGAATCTTTGAAAAAGAAAAATTCCAAAATTAAGAGTGATTCCGAATATTGGAAAAACAAGACGAAAGAGCTTCTTGATAAAGAGAATTCATCCGTTCAAAAAAAAGTAATCAACGAAGAAGTTGTCAGCACGACTAGCACCACGGATGTTTCCAGCTCTAGCGTAGGCGGTCCGAAGATCTTGGCAGAGTTTTCCATCCATGTCGGCAATAACCGTTTCTGGCCTCATGTAGCCATGGAAGAGCTTCATAAATCATACTCTGACGCCGAATTAAACGGCCCGGGGAATGGATATAACATTAAGCTAAGAACGGCCAATTCCGACCTATTTGGAAATTACGGCATAACGACCGACGGAACGATCTATGTCGCTGCCGCTGAACTTGATGGCATACTCCAAATCGGAATGCCTGAGATTACCTCCAGCCAAACGGGTTGGACACTAAAACAAATGGAAAAAGTAGGGGACTACTATATTTTCCATCAATAGGGGACAGAAAAAATTTTGTCCTAACAAACCCTTGCCAAAAGCAGGGGTTTTTTATATATATTTAATATTAGCCAATTTTTTTCATAAGATATTATACCTTGATTACCGCCTTTATTACTTGACAAATAAATTATTATATATTACAATATTCAGTTAAGATAATATTCATATTGACAATAAAAACCTATGAGAATCGCCTTTATCGGACAAAAGGGGATACCGGCCAAGAATGGCGGCGTCGAAAAATATGTAGAAAATCTAGCCATTAACCTAGCCGCTTCCGGCCAGGATGTTTTAGTATACAACCGCCGGAATTATCTGCCGGCCCAGCTCCAGGAATTCAAAGGAGTCAAGATAATCAATCTTCCCAGCCTGCGCTCCAAGAATCTTGAAGCTATCTCCCATACTTTTTTAGCTTGTTTAGACGTCATCTTCCGTCAAGTTGACATAATCCATTTTCAGTCGATCGGGCCGGCTTCTTTGATGTGGCTAGTCAAATTGTTCAAACCCCGTACCGCGATCGTCTTCACTTTCCATTGCCAAGATTATTACCATCAGAAATGGGGCTTCTTCGCCCGCCGCTATCTGCGCTGCGGCGAAAGGATCGGATGCTTATCCGCCGACAAGATCATTACTGTTTCCAAAGAATTAACAGAATATGCGGCCCGCGAATATAAGAAAGATCCTATCTACATTCCTAATGGCGCCAATCCTGTAGAAAAAACCCCGGTCCGGGAGATAAGACGCTGGGGCTTGGAAGAAAAAAATTATATCGTCTATATCGGACGCTTGGTGCGCCATAAAGGCGTTCATTATCTGATTGAAGCCTATAAGCGCCTCAAGACCGACAAGAAATTGGTGATTGTCGGCGAAGGCTCTTACACCGATGACTACGTGGCCGATCTGCAGAAACTGACCGGAGACGATAATAACATAATCTTTACCGGAAACCAGACCGGAAGGATCTTATCAGAACTGTATTCCAACGCTTACATATTCGTCCAGCCTTCTGAGAGCGAAGGACTGTCTATCGCTTTATTGGAAGCGATGGCTTATAAGACCGCCTGCCTGGTGAGCGATATCCGCGCTAATTTGGAAGCGATAGGGCCGGCAGGGTTAGTTTTTGCCAACAAGGATGTCAATGACTTGAGCGTGAAATTGCAGGCCGCTTTGGATAATCCCGAAAAAACGATGGAAAAGGCCAATGAAGGCTTTGAGAGAGTGAAAAAAGAATTCAATTGGCGCGATATTTCCGATAAGGTTCTGGGCGTCTATCAAAGCCTGAAAAAGTAATCAAATAATTAATATATTTGTAAAGTACGTTTAAAATTTAATTAAACCGATAAGTCATGAGAAAAAGAACAGTGTTTATGCCTATGGCTATAGCTATAGCCTTGGCATTCTTTATGTTCGGATGTGAAAAACAATCATATCACGAACTGGGAGACAACGAGAATTCGCCAGAAATCCGGATGAAAGTAGGGCAAAAAGTAGTCGGAGTGAATGACACCCTATTAGTAGAACGCGGCGTTTCAGTAAACTTCCTGGCTATTTCCAACGGTCCGAATATCGTAACTTGGCAATGGACTTTCGCCGACGGCAGCGCCTTCGGCCCTAGCACTAGCCATACTTTCAGAGGAGACTATTTCTCTGTAACGGAAGTAAGATTGATCGGCATCGCTGATGATGACCAGACCTATCAAAGGATTCTGGAAGTAAAGATCATGCCAGCTCTCGATGGATTGCCAGCAGTTCAAGAAATTTCCAGCACGCCGCTAGGCGGAGGCTTATTCCGCGTAGTCATGGCTCTTAATAAAGCGGCCATGAAGACGAAGGGCGATTTCTTCTACATTGGGGACGTTACAGCTACTGACTGGGTAGCCACCTTGGTTCCAGCAGCCGATACGAACTTCTATGTCATCAATAACGCCCTCGTTCTGCCCGCAAATACCGCTGAAATCGCTAAATTCGTGGCTGTCAGGATGATACTGACCCCGGGAGAATACCAGATGGGCGTAGGACGACTGCTTGGAGGCAACCAATATTGGGGAATATATTGGGGTGATTTCGTGAACCTTTCTAATCCGACTTTGATTAAATTCAAAGTTGACGCCAGCGGGAATGTTACTGCCAATGCCAATGCCGTGGTAGTCAATCTGCCTGGTACATCAGGAGATCAAGGAACAAATGCTGTAGTCAGAATAAATCAAAAAACGGATTCTCTGATTCTATACATCAACAATCAAGCGCCGTTCTCCGGTCTTTCGCCGTTCATCGTTCTTCAAGACAGCGTCGGAAACTGGTCGGCGCCGCTATTGGAAACGCCTGTCGCCGGCTTTGACAATTGGGGTATGCGAAAAATAGCCTACACTGATATGCCGATGAATTACGAATTAGTCTTTAAAGCTGGTTCTAATTCCGCTAGCCCGACTATTTTCAATGCCAACCAATCACTATCCGGCTATTGGGACCCATATTTCGGGGTCGAAAAAATCGGTTTAGCGATTTCGAACCATTAGAAAACTCCACGCTTTAGAAAACCAAAAGCCCTAGCTTAACGCCAGGGCTTTTTTATTTAGTAAAAATGCGGATAATTTCTGAATCGGTTCTATCTAAAGCCATTTCTTGCTCTTGAAGAATATTAACATGCCGATAGAGCAGAGTCCCATCAGCCCCAGGATCGCCCAAAAACCCAAGGGATGGTCGACAAAAGGCATATATTTGGCATTCATGCCGAAGATAGCGGCTAATAAGGTTAGAGGGAAAACGATGACAGAAAATATAGTCAGAGTCTTCATGATATCGGTCATCCGGTCATTGAGAATAGATTCGTTCGTGCTATTCAGCACTTCGATCATTTCTTTCTGATTATCCAGCATCTCCCAGATGCGCTTGGAATGTTCGACTAAGACGGAATAGTATTTCTTGACTGTGGCTTTTTCCACCAAGCTGCTTTCCATGTCCATCAGATTCTGCAGGATATTCTTATGATTCTGCATGATCTTGCGGATATTAATGATATTGCGGCGGAAAGTCATGATCTTTTCCACGGCTTTCTTCTGCTGCCGTTCAAAAATCAATTCCTCGATCTCATTCAATCTCACGCTGTTATCGTCGAGCAGCTGGAAGCAGTCATCCATCAAGTGTCCCAAGACTTCATAGAGAAGTATAGCGGATGATTCCAGAGAATAAGCCAGCAGGGAATCAGGGCTCTTCTTGCCGATTGAGAAGAAATGAGTCAGGGCTTTCAGGGTATTATTATGGACGGTGATCAGATAGCCGTGGCCGACAAAGAAATCGACTTCTCCGGCGACGATATTTTCACCCTTGAAAGTCGGAAAATGGAGCACTAGGCAGAGATAATCTTCACCTTTGAAGATCATCGGGCGTTGGAAGGAGACGGAGGCGGCGGCCGCTTTCAGATGAACCAGATTGAAATTATAGTTCTTGCGCAGGTAGTCGATTTCATTTTTGCCGGCATTGATTATATTGACCCATCTGACCGCAGGCGCGGTCCGCGGATTGTCGATCTTGATCTCCTCGATCCGATCGGTAATTCTTTTATAATAAGCCATAAATATTTAAAAAATAAAGAAAGCAAAACTTTGACTTAAGGCGATTTTTATAATAAAATTAAGATATGATTACGAAAGATTTCTGATGTCATTATTATAACATATGGTCAATATTTTGGGAATAAATCTGAGCGCTTTGAACCACGGAGAAACCTTGAAAAAGATCGGGGAATTCTTAAACGACGGGAAGCAGCATTATATCGTCACCCCGAATCCGGAAATAATCCTGAAATCTCATAAAGATGAAGAATTTTTTTATATCTTAAACCACGCCGATCTGTCTCTCGCCGACGGCTTCGGCATCAAGCTGGCTGGTTTTATTACCGGCGAAAGGATCCCGCGCCAAACCGGAGCTGACCTGACTCTAGACTTATTGGCTCTAGCGGACGAGCAGCAGCTGAAAATCTTGATTATAAACCGCGAAGGTGGCCTTTCCCAGCAGACAGCCATCAAAGAGGCTTTATCCAAAAAATATCCTAAATTAGAAACTTTGGTCATTGATCGCCATCGCATTCAGCCGGTTGATCATGAACTGCTTAAAAGAATAAACGATTTTGCTCCGACTATATTCTTCTGTACCTTCGGCGCGCCAGCCCAAGAAAAATTAATTTATCATAACCTGGCCAAAATGCCGAGCGTTAAGGTAGCTATCGGTGTCGGCGGCGCTTTTGATTTCATTACCGGCAAGATAAAAAGGGCACCGAAACCGATGCGGCATATCGGGCTAGAATGGCTCTGGCGCCTGATTCAGCAGCCGAAGCGGATCAAGCGCATTTATAACGCCACCGTCGTCTTTACGCTCGTCCTGATCCGTTCTCGATTCAATCATTTATTCTACCGGCCCAATGTCGCCTGCTTCTTATACAAAGAGACGCCGGAAGGAAAAAAAGTCTTGATAGTAGAAAGGAAAGATGACCCCGGACATTGGCAATTGCCGCAAGGCGGAACCGATGGCGAACCGTTAGAAAAGGCCGGTGCCCGAGAATTAAGAGAAGAAATCAATACCGATAAGTTCATCATGAAGGCGACTTTCAAAAAAACTTATAGCTATCTCTTCCCGCCGGTCAGCCAACAAAGCCCCTTATCTTTGCAGCGCCGTTATATCTTTGATTACAAAGGGCAAAGACAGGGCTTATTTATCGCCGAATTTACGGGCCGCGACGAAGATATCAAAGTCAATTTCTGGGATCACACCCGTTGGCGCTGGGTCGATACCCACGACCTGGTCGCCAGCGTCCATCCTTGGCGCCGCGAAGCCGCCCAGATATTCCTAGCAAAGTTTCATTCTTTAAAGTAACGCTGAAAATATGTTCTCATTCTTATCAGGAAATAAAAATAAAAAACCGCGCCTGCGTTTTGCCCCGTCTCCGACGGGCTTCTTGCATATCGGCAACTTCCGTAGCGCTTTATTCGGCTACCTCTTAGCTAAGAGCCAGGGCGGCGCTTTTATACTGCGCATCGAAGACACCGACCAGAAAAGAGAAGTAGCCGGCGCAGTCGACAGCCTGTTCAGGCTCTTCAAGACCATGAACATGGAATTTGACGAGGGTCCGCATATCGGCGGCAAATATGGTCCTTATATCCAAACGCAACGCTTAGATATCTACAAAAAATATTCCGAGCAGCTTCTGGAAGAAGGCAAAGCCTATCGCTGCTTCTGCAGCGAAGAGAGACTTACGGAAATGCGCACGGAGCAAGAAGCGAAAAAGGAAGCGCCGCGCTATGATCGGCGCTGCCGTGATTTAAGCGCCGCCGAGGCCGAGGCGAAAGCCGAGGCTGGAGAAAAATTCGTCATCCGCCAGAAAATGCCCCTCGACGGGGAAGTGAAAGTCTATGATGAATTGCGCGGCGAGATAACCTTTAGGGCGGCCGATCTTGACGACCATGTCTTGATAAAATCCGACGGCGTGCCGACTTATCAATTCGCCAATATCGTCGATGACCATCTGATGGAAATAACGCAAGTGACGCGCGGCGACGAATGGCTCGGCTCATTTCCGAAGAATATCTTATTATACCAAGCCTTCGGCTGGACACCGCCGAAATTCATCCATCTGCCGCTCATACTGAACAAGGTCGGCGGTGGCAAACTGAGCAAACGCAAGGGCGATGTCTTCGTCGAAGATTATCTGGCCAAAGGCTATCTGCCGGAAGCGCTGATAAATTTCTGTGTGCTCCTGGGCTGGCATCCGAAAAGCGACCGGGAAATCTGGACTCTAGAAGAATTAAAAAAAGAATTTTCCATTGACGGCATGGGCGCTAGCCCGGCTGTCTTCGACACGGAAAAACTGGATTATTATAACAGCTATTATCTGCGCCAAAAATCCGTCTCCGAGCTGACCGGGCTCTGTCGGCCTTATCTGAAAAAAGCGGGACGCGATATCAGCGATGTTAAAAAAATAGAAAAATTCGTTGCTTTGGCGCAAGATCGCTTAAAGACTTTAGGTGAGATCACGACTGCGACTGATTTCTTATTCGCGCTGCCGGAATACGCGCCGGAATTATTGTGCTGGAAGACTTTGACTTTAGAGAACGCCAAAGCTAATTTAGCGCGCCTGAAACCGGAACTAGAGAAAATCGGAAGCGATGAGTGGACTAAAGATAATTTGGAAGCGACCGTCTTGAATTGGATAAAAGAGATCGGCGGCAAGAATGGCGATTATTTATGGCCGCTACGCGTCGCTCTGACCGGATTAAAGAATAGCCCGAGCCCCTTTGAAGTCGCTGATGCCTTAGGGAA
>CAZFBV010000013.1:0-1698 GCA_964517325.1 uncultured Gammaproteobacteria bacterium
TATCAAAAAACTAGAAAGGTGGTGAATTTATGAAAAATATTTCTAAACATTTAATCTCCTTGGCTATTCTAGCGTTCTTAGTCGTCCCGGCTTTTACTTTGACGGCTCACGCTCAGTTCGACCCAGGATTGAACGCGGTTAGCAACGGCCTGAACAATTCCCTGTCTCAGACTGACCCGAGAACCGTTATCGGCCGTATCATCAATATGGCTCTGGGTTTCTTGGGTGTAATCGCTGTCGGCATCGTCTTACTAGGAGGCTTCAAGTGGATGACCGCCGGAGGCAATGAAGAGAAGACCGGAGAAGCTAAGAAGTTGTTAGGTGCTGGCGTCATTGGCTTGGTGATCATCTTATCATCATGGGCAATCGCTACCTTCATCATCAACTCTCTCATGAATGCCGTTAACTAGTTAAAATATGTGGTTCTCATCTTTCCGATGGGGATCACTGTCCTGGATCAAAATCTTTTTTGGTCCGGAACAGTGAATAACTAGCCTCTTTATGATAAAAAAAATCTTTTTTGTTTTTGTCTTGGCTTTCATCTCTCTATCTGCCTCTGCTAATCTGGCGCTGGCACAAGCGACTAGCGACCCGGTAGCGGGACTGAACGAGACTGCGGGCAAAGTTACGGCTTACACCGCCCAGATAGCCTCTTCGACAGATAATAATTTCCTCACGACTAAAGTCGGCCAGATCATCAGCGTCGCTCTGTCTTTCGTCGGCATCCTCTTCTTCATCCTGATGATTTACGCCGGCATCCTCTGGATGACCGCCAGCGGCAATGAGCAGCAGATTTCTAAAGCGAAGAATCTCCTGATAAACGCTATTATCGGCATTATCGTGGTCTTTTCCGCCTATGCCTTGACGGCCTTCTTAGGAGCCGAGGTTTTGCTATAAACCCCATGAAAAAGATTATTTCCAAAAATCTGATTAAAAATTCTCTGCTGGTATGCCTGTCTCTGCTTTTTTCCTTATCAGCCCTCGCGGCTAAAGCCGCTCCTATCAGCGGAAGTTATAATTTCAAGGATCAGAGCGGCCTGAACGCCGCCGCTAATATCGCCGGCTATGAAACCGGCGCTAACGCTTCTACTATAGATATCATTCTTAGCGATGTCATCAGTGTTCTCTTGAGCTTTGTCGGCGTAATCTTCTTCGTCCTGATCGTCTATGGCGGCTTTACCTGGATGACGTCCCAAGGCAATGATGAAAAAGTCAAGAAAGCTAAAGGTACGATCAAAAGCTCGGTTATCGGCCTAATTATAACGTTATCGGCCTACGTCATCAGCTCTTTCTTGATTAATTATTTTTGGAAATAATTATGAAGAAATTGATCATAATCTTCTCATTCTTATCCTTAATCCTCCTAGCTTTCCCGGCTCAGGCGATATTGCTGAATACTGATAAAGAAATCGAAATGAAGGATAACTTAAGTACGGTCACGACCGGAGCCGGCTATAATACCACTGCGACCTTGGAAAACACCATAGGGAATATCATTAAGATTTCCATGTCTCTCCTAGGAGCGATCTTCATAGTCTTGATAATCCTTGCCGGCATAAACTGGATGAGGGCGGAGGGGAACGAGGAAGAGATCAAAGAAGCTAAAAAGACTATCAAAGGTTTATTAATCGGAATAGTCGTTATTATCGGCGCCTTCGCTTTAAGCGACCAGATAAGCGGCGCTTTCGCCAATATTTT
>CAZFBV010000013.1:1798-22343 GCA_964517325.1 uncultured Gammaproteobacteria bacterium
GCCGCTTACTCGATCACCTATTTCGTCTTCAGATGGCTGCCTTTCAGCGGCAGTACTACTCCGCAGACTCAAACCGGCGATAAAAATTAAAAAAGACAAAAATTAAAAGGAGCATTGAATGAATGCTCCTTTTTTGTTTATTTTTTTAAATTTTAAGAACTTTTTTAATCCGACCTAGAAACGAGGCATGTAGATAAAGTTGAAGCACTCTTCTCCTTTAAAGATATGCGTGCTGCCATTAATAGTCAGCTGCTTGTCAGCGCATGACTGAGATGATCCGTTCAAAGTAGACACCGAATATTTTCCTGGAAGAAGATAAATATTAATCTTCTTGAAAGGATCAATAACGATAGTCTTGTCTTCACCGCCATCAATGGGGGTAATTATAAAAGTCACCGGCATGACATAATCATTAGCTACAATTACTTTATAACCACCGTTGGTTGCGGATAGATTAGACGGATTAACGGAAGAAAGGTTAGCTTCTACTTTTTCGATGACTAGCTCCTGTCTTCTTAAGTAATTACCTCTTTGACGAAGTTTGATCTCCCGGCGCGAAGCTTCTTTAGGAACTTCACGGGTAAGCGTGAAGCTTAGAAAGATATTATCACGATATTTTTGTAAATCAGCGATTTGCTCTTTCTTCCTGTTAATCTCATTTCTGATATAGGTCAAATGATAGGTATCGACGCTGAGGATGGCCAAGCTGTCTTTAGCTAGGACGTCAATTTGCTTAAAGATCTTATTGATCTCTTTCTCCAGAGCTTTGATCTGTTTCAATTCCTGTTTGGTCTGACCAAAAGCATTAGCAGCTAATATAGCTACCATCGTTAGTAAAACTACAAATTTCTTCATGGTTTCTATTATTTTTTGGTTTATATTCGGTTGTTAAGGAGCGGAAATGCTCGCTTTTTTTGATAGTCCTGCTTATTTAACTATCTGAATATAGTATCATAAATAATAAAATAAGTCAAGTCTTATCCACAATGAAGTCTTGACTTTTTTATCTACCCGTGCTAAAGTAATTGGTCAATAAAATCCCTGCTTTAATATCTTTCATTATGATATAGTAGGGATTTTTTAATTGGCTAATATTAAACAAATATGAAAATACTACAAAAAATGGCTCAAGAAATCGTCCCTCTGAGTAGAAAGCAGAACATCGTTCTGCTTGTAATCATCGCTTGTATCTTTCAATTCGCTTTATTTTTCGCTCCAGCACTCGCTGATGAGGCTGTCAGCAAGGCTAATGCCCAAACCAATGACTCCGATATCGTTATTACCAATGATTCTCTGGTTAAAGAGTCGAGAATGGGCGAAGAAGCCGCTAAATTGACGACTCCGGCTGTCCTTCAAGCCGTCCTACCGGTAGCTGAAGCGGCCGCTTCTTCTACTAATATCAAGGTTATCCAGACTAGCACCCATACTATTACCGCCTATAATTCCGAGGCGGGCCAGACCGACGACTCTCCTTGCATCACCGCCAACGGCTATAACGTCTGCGAAAGCGGGGTAGAGGACACTATTGCCGCTAACTTCTTGAAGTTCGGCACCAAGGTCCAGATTCCTGAGCTTTTTGGAGACAGAGTCTTCGTCGTCCGCGATCGCATGAATAAGAAACACCCTAACCGCATCGATGTCTGGATGGCTGAAAAGACTGACGCTATCCAATTCGGAGTCAAAGTCGCCAAGATCCAGGTTGTCGAAATAGTCGAATAATTTTCAAATTAGCATACAAAAACGCTCCGGGCAACCGGAGCGTTTTTTATTTATCGGCTTAGCGGTTATTAGATGACTGTCTAGAAAAATAGGCTTAAGAATCCCCGGCTGCGGCGGATTTCCTTCTCACGTTTAACGATCGCCAGAGTCGTAGAGATGACCGTATCGGGATTCAAAGAGATGCTATCGATCCCCTCTTCTACCAGGAACTCGGCGAAATCGGGAAAATCGCTCGGACCTTGGCCGCAGATGCCGACCTTGCGGCGATATTTCTTAGCCGTTTTTATCAGCTGGCGGATGAGTATCTTAACTGCTTCATTCTTTTCGTTAGAAACTCCGGCGACGTTCAAGCTGCCTCCGGAATCGCGATCGATTCCCAGTGTCAACTGAGTCAGATCATTAGACCCAATGGAAAAACCATCGAATATCTGACAGAATTTATCGGCCAGGATAATATTCGCCGGTATTTCCGCCATAACATATATCTCTAGGCCATTCTGACCGCGACGCAGGCCGTTTTCGGCCATGATTTCCTGGACGCGCTTGCCTTCTTCGATCGTGCGGCAGAAAGGAACCATCACTTTCAAGTTTTTCAAACCCAGTTCGTCCCTGACTTTCTTGATCGCTTGGCACTCTAGTCTGAAAGCCGGCAAGAATTGCGGGGAATAATAACGATTGGCGCCGCGATAGCCGATCATCGGGTTAGATTCGACCGGTTCATAAGCAGTTCCGCCGATAAGATTGGCGTATTCGTTAGTCTTGAAATCGCTCAAACGGACAATCACGTCTTTCGGATAATAGGCCGCGCAGATAGTCGCTACGCCTTGAGCCAGGCGATCGACAAAATATTGCGCCTTATCGTTATAGCCGACCGTCAGATCCGCAATCTGCTTCTTTAATTTCTGGTCCTTGAGAGTCTTATAACCGATCAGAGCCAAAGGATGAATCTTAATGTAATTATTAATGATGAATTCCAGGCGCGCCAAGCCGACGCCGTCATTAGGGATGAAAGAGTTGGTAAAAGCCATATCCGGCTCACCGACGTTCATCATAATCTTCGTTTTCGGACGCTTCATATCCTTAATATCGGTTGTCTTAACCTGGAATGGTAATTTGCCTTCATAGACGAAACCGGCTTCTCCGGCAGAGCAGTCGACTGTTACGGACTGGCCGCTCTTAATCTTCATCGAGCCATTACTGGTGCCGACAACGCAAGGGATACCGAGTTCCCTGGAAACGATAGCGGCGTGGCAGGTGCGGCCGCCCTTATCAGTTACGATGGCGGAAGCAATCTTCATGATCGGCTCCCAATCTGGATCGGTCATATCGGTGACTAAAACCTGGCCCGACTTGAATTTATTGATATCCGCGACATCCATCATCCGATTAACGATGCCAGCGCCGATCTTGCTGCCGACGCTCTGGCCGGAAACTATTACCCTACCTTTCTTGGATAATTTATAATTTTCAATAATATTGACGGATCTTTGGCTCTGGACGGTCTCCGGCCGCGCTTGCGTTATATAAGTTTCGCCGGTCTGGCCATCGACCGCGAATTCTATATCCATCGGCCGCTTATAGTGTTCCTCGATCAACATGCCCCATTTGGCCAACTGCAAAACCTGTTTATCGGTGAGCGAGGGTTTGATCTGATCAGCCGCCGGGATAGGAACATTCTTGACCGGATTCTTCCCCTTCAGGTCATAGATCATCTTGATATTCTTCTTGGACAGATTCTTGGAGATTATCGCACCGGTCGGTTTGAAGACATAGAACTCATCCGGAGTAACATGGCCCTGAACGATATTCTCGCCTAATCCGAAAATAGAATTGATGAGCACCGCATTCTTGAAACCTGATTCAGTATCGATCGTAAACATGACGCCGGATGATCCCAGATCGGAACGAACCATCTTCTGGATGCCGACAGACAAGCCGATAGAAAAATGATCGAATTTCTTATCGACCCGGTAAGAGATAGCGCGATTGGTAAATAAGGAAGCGATGCATTTCCTGACTGCCAATAATAAATCTTTCTCTCCGGAAACATTAAGGTAGGTTTCTTGCTGCCCGGCGAAAGAGGCGTCCGGCAGATCCTCGGCGGTCGCGCTGGAGCGGACAGCCACGTGAATATTCTTGGACTTATAGCTGGCAGATAATTCTCGATAAGCCTTGAGGATTGCTTCCCTGAAATCTTTCGGCATTTCCGTAGCAATAATCAGCTTCCTGATAACTTCGCCCCGCTTCATCAGGTCTTTGACATCTTTCGTGTCCAAACCTTTTAAAATTTCTCTTATTTTCGCTTTCAATCCGGTCGAATCCAAAAAATAGTGATAAGCCGAAGCAGTGGTTGCGAAACCATTGGGAATCTTGACCCCTTTCTTGGTGAGATGGCCGTACATCTCGCCGAGCGAGGCATTCTTGCCGCCGACTGTCGGCACATCTTTGATAGTCAATTCCTTAAAAAAATGAACGAATTTATTTTTTAGCATATTGATAGCTTAATTTTATTTTATGTTTTAATTATAACATAAACTTTACTTTATAAGAATAATCATTTAATATAAAAATAATCGAGAATAGCGCGGACGTGGCGAAACTGGTAGACGCACTAGCCTTAGGAGCTAGCGAGGCAACTCATGAGGGTTCGAGTCCCTCCGTCCGCACCGAAGAAAAACAGGTCGAACCTGTTTTTTTATACTTAAACCAGGTTGCGAGCGGCGGTTAAAATTGCTAAAATCTAATCATGATCAATTTTCTCCACACTTTTCAGCCGACTGCCATATTCTTCAACCTCGGACCGATCGCCATCCATTGGTACGGTCTTTGTCTGGTTATCGGAATGATAGCGGCTCTCGGCGTCACTTTTTATCTGGCCAGATATTATGGAATTCCCCGGGATACTATCTTCGACTTGTCTTTCTGGCTTATCCTCGGCGGCCTGGCCGGCGCGCGTCTTTACGATGTCTGTCTGGAGCTTCCTTATTATATAGCGCACCCCTGGCGGATTATGGCGATCTGGCAAGGCGGCTTGGCTATCCATGGGGCGATTATCGCCGGATTGATCATCGTCTGGTTATTTTCACGGCGAGAAAATATCAATTTTCTAAAATTGTCCTCTCTCTTGGTGCCGGGCCTAGCTATCGGCCAAGCTATCGGCCGCTGGGGAAATTATTTCAATCAAGAATTATTCGGCCAGCCGACAAACCTGCCCTGGGGCATTCCGATAGATATTCTGAATCGCCCGGCGGCTTATGTCGCCGATTCCTATTTTCATCCGACCTTTCTCTACGAAAGCCTGGGCTGCCTAATAATATTCTTTGCCCTTTTCTTTCTTAATATCCGGACGATAAGACGGAAACAGCTTTCCGGCTTATTCTACTCTTGGTCGCTCGGCCTTTATATGATACTATACTCCGTATTGAGATTCTCATTAGAGTCCATCAAGATAGATGCGACTCCTTATGTCCTCGGAATGCGCTGGCCTCAGATAATAAGCCTGATTATCATTATCGGCGCCATTTCATTAATATCAATTTCCTATGCCCGCCCCAAAAAAAACAACTAAAAAAAATCGGAAACGCCTGATTATCTTATATTTCTTGGGACTGCTTTTAGCCGTATCTTCCGCCCTGCCGACATATATCCAGTCAAATTTCTTAAGCCAGTTCGTTTCGATCAATCTTGTCAGCCTCTTCATGATTATTGCCAATCTGGCAACCGTCGGAGCAATACTTATTTTTCCCAACCAAATAAAAAAACTGACTAATTATTTCCTGACAAAAGTAATCTTGGTAATTTACGCCAGTTCTCTCTTCGGATTAACATTATCAAGCAACGCTCTCTCTGCTTTAGTTTCGATAGTCATATTTACCGTGGCTTCCAACCTCATTTGGATAAATATGGATGTGCTGGTGGAAAGCTTCTCATCGGACGCTTCAACCGGCAAGACGCGGACTATCTATTTTACCTTCATGAATACCGGCTGGATACTTTCCCCGATAATTACGACCTATCTGATCGGCAAAGGCGAGTATGCCCTATCCTTCCTGATCGCCGGGCTGCTAGTCGTCCCTTTCTTCCTTATATTCCTTTTCCAGGCCAAAAATCTCAAGGACAAAATAAAATATCAAGAAGATGGAATATTAACTTCCATAAAAAATATCTGGAAGAAAAAAAATACCCGCGGAATATTCTTTGTCGCCTTCCTGCTGCAGCTCTTCTACAGCACGGCCGTCATCTATCTGCCTCTTTATCTTTTCCAGAATCTGAATATGGGCTGGGAAATGCTCGGTCCGATCTTTTCGGTGATGCTCATTCCCTTCATAATCTTCGAGATACCGGCCGGAATCATCGCCGATAAGTACATCGGCGAGAAAGAAATGATGTCTGCCGGCTTCATCATCCTAATCATCTCTCTTTTTCTCTTCTATTATATAAACATCCCGAGCTTCTGGCTCTGGATGATCGTGCTTTTCTTTTCCCGCATCGGCGCCGCTCTGGTAGAAGCGATGCGAGAAACCTACTTCTTCAAGACAGTCGGCGCTCAAGACATTTCCTATATAAATATCTTCCGCATCACTACGCCCCTAGCTTACATTGCCGGATCAGGAATTTCCCTCTTAGTCTTGACCTTATGGCCGCTCAATTATCTTTTCTTGGTCATGGCTATAATCATGCTATCCGGGCTGTGGTTTTCCCTATCTTTAAAAGATACGAAATAGGATAACCGGGGAATTGACTTTAAGCGGTTTTTTTTATAAGATATTCTAGCATGCGGGTATCGTATAGTGGTTATTACCTAAGGTTTCCAACCTTATGAGAGGGGTTCGATTCCCCTTACCCGCTCCAATATGACTTATTTATTCTTCGTCCAAGGCGAAGGGCGCGGCCATCTTACCCAGGCTTTGACTCTCAAAGCCAAGCTAGAGGAAAGGGGCCATGAGATATTGGCAGTAGTTGCCGGACCGGATCCCGATTACGGGCTGCCGGCTTTTTTTGAAGAACAATTTAAAGACAAGCTCGTCAGGATATCCAGCCCGCGGTTTGTCGTCGACAGCAAGAACCAAGGCATCAATTTGCGCGCCAGTATAATCAATACTATCAAGCAGCTGCATCATTATCGTCAATCGATAAGAAGAATAAAAAAAATAATAGCGGAAAAGAATCCTGACGCCCTGATTAATTTCTACGAACCTTTGGCCGGTATTTATTGCCGCTATTACGGCAATAAACGGCCGCTTTTCTGCATCAGCCACCAATATTTCACCGAGCATCCTGCTTTCAAATTTCCCAACGGAAAAACCGGAGACAGTTTCGGGCTTAAATTCTATAATTGGCTGACAGCGCCCCGCCATGGATTAAAGATAGCCTTGTCTTTTACGGAAGAGCCTGATTTTAGAGGCCTGAATATGGTGGTCTGCCCGCCGCTTATCCGCCAAAGCCTAAAAATCCAGACCCCGACGAGCGGCGACTTCATTATGGTTTATCTCTTGAATGCCGGTTATAGCCAAGAAATAATGGCTTGGAGCCAGAAAAACCCAAAAATAAAAATAGAGGCCTTCTGGAACAAGCCGGATTCGGAAACCACTGTCTTGAGCGATAACCTCATCTTCCATCATCTGCATGGAGAAAAATTCGTGAATTGTCTGGCTAATTGTTATGCTTACGTCTCGACGGCCGGATTCGATTCGATCGCCGAGGCCGCTTATCTGCAAAAAGACATCCTTATGGTGCCGACTAAAAATCATTTTGAACAAAGATGCAATGCCCATGATGCCTGCCGGGCCGGCATTGCGATGATGTCTGAAAATTTCGACCTGTCGCTGCTGGCAGACAAAGAAAAAACCCGCTCCGATTCGGCGTTAAAAGCCTTCAAAGAGTGGGTTGATAATAATAACGACAAAATCCTAAAAATATTAGAGCATTAGATCGGGCTTATTCGAATAATCCTGCGGCAATCCGCCAATACTCCGGGTTGCCGTATTTTTTTTGGAAATACCACCATTCTACGCCCCAGATATAAGTGCGCCGGAAATCAAGATTGATCGCGTATTGAAGATTGGCCTTGAATTGATCCAGGCTCATAGTATCATTAATCTCTTCCGTAGTCTGATACATCATCTTGCCATGGGGAACCCAAGGTTCTGCCTGCAATTCCAAAACCATCAAGCGTTCTTTGGACAACCCCGCCAACTTCGCTTTGATATCGTAATAAAAGGTTGGGAACGGATATTTTATGAAACCGAACCAAGAATTATAAACTATACGATAGAGCGTGCTGCCGAAGATATCGCCTATCTTAGCCTGTTCCTTCCATGAACCTATCTCCCCCGATCCGGTGATAATGATCTGGCGGCTATCCAAGGATCTCACCAAGTCGAATTCCTGCTTAAGGAAATCAGGATCCAGCTCCGGACAGACTCCGAAAGTGCCTAAAAACGGCTCATTCTCGACTTGCCAATACTCGACACTATCATAAGAACGATATCTTTCAACGATAGTCCTGATAGTCTTCATGGTCGCAACCTGCACAGACACGTCATCGCGATGATTAATCCAATCCGGATTATGGCATTCGGGCCAGCGAGGAACCCGACGGCCGATGCTAATGATGAATTTCACTCCGTGCTTCGCACCCTCGTCTAAAAGATAATCGTATTTAGAAAAATCATAAACGCCTTCTTGGGCCTCGATTTCATCCCAATAAACCGGAATCCTGACATATTTTACCTTCAGCTCGTCGAGCATAGCCGTATAAGCCTCCTGCCAGTCCAAACCCAGATCGCCGCAGAATTTTGTCGAGAAGGTCACTCCGAAAAAATCAGGGCGATGTTTCAAATCGATCTTCGCCGGATAATAGTTGGCGATTTTCAATAAATAAAAAGCTAAAGCGGCCGCCAGAACCAAGCTCGCCAGCCAAATCTTGCGGCGGCGCAAATACCAGGCGACAAAAGCTTCCTTGAAAGCCCGATTATTTTCGGAGCTGACGCCTTTATCTACATTCTTAAAAGGCATAATTAAAAAGTTATAAAATAAAGACCGGCGGCCACAGAAATGACGGCGGCCATCTTCTGCAGAAATATCTTCCAGGAAAAAGTCTCTTTCAATAAACGCGGCGCGCTGAGAGCCAAGATAGTGCTGATAACCAGCAAGAAGGCATATTGCACTCCTTGCAGGGCGTTAACCAAAACGACTGACCCGAGATAAATCGCATAATTCTGCAAGATAAAACCGGCTGCGCCCAAAGCCTGATTGAAGACGACCAAAAACTTATTTTTATCCGGACCGGACTTCTGCCACAGAGATTTGATCGCCTGCCGATCAACCCGTTTGATTAAGAATAATAAGACAAAAAGAGCGGCCCCGAGCCTGGTCCAGATAAAAGCGCTGGCAAAAGGCTGATAGACATAGGCCTGCTTCGTACTTAAAAAATAAACAGAATAAGCCAAGGCGGAAATAAGAGCTATACCCAAACCTCCGGACTTAACGTCCTGGACTATGCTGAATTTCTTAAAGACTCTTGCCAGATAACTGCGCGCTGTCGGCAAGAAGATTATAATCGTTACCCCGATGATTATGAAAAGCATCCCGAGCCATTGATTGATAGAAAAATGTTCCTTGAGGAATAGAAGGGAGAATAAAAGAGAAAAAACGGGTGTCAGCCCGCCGATAAAGACGAGCACGCGAGCCGCTTCGCCGCGCCGCAAAGCCTCATAAAGAGTCCATAAAGCGATTGCAAAGATTGATCCGTTAACGATATTAAAAATAAAAAGAGGCCAACCCGGCCACTCCAGAAACCAAGGCGAAGCCAACAGCATCAGAGCTCCGAGCATGCAGGCGGAAAAAGCATAAGCCTTGCTATTTTTCAAGACATTATCAACTAAGAACTTATCAAATAAATTAGCGACCGCCAACAGCAGATAGGCTGAGAGAGCCGCTGCAATCCAATTCATAGGGTATAGATTATTTCTGGCTTAATAATTTTTCAATATTATAAACGCCCATCTGTTCCGCATTCAGGAAGCCGTCGACGGCCGCGCGCGCCAATCGTCCGGAAGCTAAGAGATCCGGCAGCCACTCATCGACGTATTCCGGATCGAGGCTGTCGATTCCGGCGCCCATTGCCAAAAGCCATTCGCGGTTCCAATCTTCTTGGCTGCCGACAGGAGAAGATATTATTATCGGCAATCCTAAGGCGCAATAAAAAGAAAGCTCCGAGGGCTTGGTCCAAAGTATATCAGTCCGATGCAAACACTCATTGAACTTCTTAAAATATTCGATCTTATCGGGCGCAAAGATTATCTCTATCCCTTTACCGGCGCGCAGACCGCTCGCAGCCGCCGCCTCTTCAAAATAATCTTTGACTTCCGGCCTATTGCCCGCGACTAAATTCAAAGCGATCTTCCCTTCTCTTATTCCGAGCGCTAATTTCTTCATGATCATGGCGCCGGCTTCTTTCTGAGCTCCGGCCCCGCCGACAGCGAAAGTAATCGTAATCGGATGGTTCTCTTTTTTTAAAGCATCGGGAGCAATGGTCTTCAAGAGCGATTTATAATGATCGCGATATACTCCGCCTTGATCCAACAAGGCTACGCGATGCTCCAGATCATCGATCAATATCTCTTTCGCCGCGCCGATATTCTCCTTAGGCAGAGGAAAACCGGTAACGATAATATTCTGCGATTTGACCCCATACATCAAGAATCTCTCCCGGACTTTTTCGCTCGGCACTAAAAATTTAGTCCGGCTCGCTTTCGGAGTAAGCGGCGCCCAGGCGCGCGAGGCGTCAGTATCGCAGATTATGCAATAGATATCGCCTTTATAGCCATGGTACTCGGCGATATAGGCGGCAACGAAAAATGTAGTGACGAACGGCAGGGCTTCGCGGTTCAATTCTTCGATCAGATTCTTTCCCAGGCCCTTTTTAACGAAACGGAAAAAATATCTTTGCTGCGTAGTCGGACGAGACAGGTCGCGGAAAGGATAAAGCGGACGGATTTTTTGGAAAGCGTCCATAACCGCAAAAACAAGATATCCGAAAAGAGGAATTTTCTTCAAGCGCGAAACTTTCTCATAAGAGCGCAGGCTCTTGATCCAATATTCTTTTTCCCAATCGGCGATTCCCGGATAATCATTGATGGTGATAATCTCTCCGGCGCTCATATCCATGAGCGGATAGGCCGCGCGCTGATGGCCATATCCCATGTCAGCGGCGACGAGGTTTATTTTTTTTGTTGGCATATTTCAAAAATTCAGAAATATCGGCCTGAGCTATATTTCCCTTCTATTATAGCAGAATATCAATATTTTTTCTTCGCGAGATGGGAATTCCCTTTTAATTGCAAGTATTGATAGGCATTGAGAGTTGAAATCGTCGCTTGTCCGATCGCTACAGTTATCTGCTTGGTTTCACAATTAGTGACATCTCCGGCAGCATACATCCCCGGGGTCTTAGTTTCACCCTTCTCATTGACAATAATCTGGTTCTTATCATTTCTGTCGACGAAATCAGCGACCAGGTCGGTGCTAGCGATGCGGCCGACTTCGATGAAAACTCCGTCTGTCTTTACCTCCTCCTCCTTGTTATCTTTAACGTTTGATATCCTTATCTTTTCTACTTTGCCGGCGCCTGATATCTCTTTTATCTCGGAATTCAAGAATATTTTTATATTCGGGCGATTATTCACTTCTGCCACTAAAGTTTCAAAGGCTTTAAGGCTTTCATTGCGATGGATAAGATAGACCTGCGAAGCGATCTTGGACATGATTTCAGCCGCATCCAGAGCCGCATTACCTCCGCCGACGACAGTCACGATCTTATTACGAAAGAATGGCCCGTCACAGTTGGCGCAATAAGAAACGCCCTTGCCATTAAATTCAACCTCTCCGGGAACAGCCAAACGGC
Organism: uncultured Gammaproteobacteria bacterium; assembly: GCA_964517325.1. GTDB lineage: Bacteria > Patescibacteriota > Patescibacteriia > Patescibacteriales > UBA12465 > UBA12465. The sequence goes on from CAZFBV010000013.1 coordinate 13,425, forward strand.
GCGGAGACAATCCCATAGCGATCAATACGGTTTGAGACTCGAAAGAATCGCGACTGGTATAGACGATGAAGTTCCCATCTTCTTTACGCTCAATCTTCTTGACTTCTTCAATCTTCATTTCCGCGCCGGCGCCTATGGTCTGCTGCCTCATATTCTCGATCAGTTCAAAACTGCTTATTTTTGAAAAACCGGGATAATTTTCAATCTCGCTAGCCCAGACCATCTGGCCGCCAACTTCAGCCCCGATAATAAGCGTCTTCATCTCACGTCGAGACGCATAGATTCCAGCGGTCATTCCAGCCGGGCCAGCGCCAATAATAATCAAATCATACATAAAATTTAAGCTATAAAAATAAAAATGATATCTTAATTATATGGTTTTTATAACTTTTGTGCAAATTAAAAATATAGCACAAAAAAATATAAAAATAACCATATAATTAATAATCTTAGCCAAAAAATAAGAAGATTCCAACAGGTTATGCACATTATAAAAATGTTATTATTTATTTAATATTAGCTAAATTATATAGAAAAGTCTACATAATTCTAGACTTATCACCGTTCCCTGTTTATCAATTTCTTATTATTTTCTAAAAACAAAAAAGACCCCATTCGTATGAGATCTTTCTGTCAGTTGTGGACCATAAGGGACTTGAACCCTTGACCTCTTCCATGCCATGGAAGCGCTCTAGCCAACTGAGCTAATGGCCCTCTTAAATTGTTCCTCAAGGAACATTTTTAGCCAAATTGTTCCTTGAGGAACAATTTTAAAAAATAACTGAAAAATAGGCAATATTTATATAATACTAGATTATAAATAAAAGTCAAGAAGGAAAAATAAGGCAAAAAATCGATTTAATAGAAAAGGCCCGAATAATTTTCAGGCCTTAATGAATTTTACATTTTTATGCCCTTTTCTCTTCTTGTGAGGCTAGCCCAGGAATAAACATCAGATTATCGCAGTTACTCAGCACATAACCCACAATTTCATCAAAATCTTGCCCAAGCCGATTTCTAAAATAATTCTTTATCTCATCAACAGCGCTATTAAATTCGTCCCTGTACAGGCTGGCTTCCTCGTAATTTTGTTTTTTAATACAATCAATCTTAAGGGTGTTAACAACCCTTAAATTTTCAAAACATTTTCCTAATTCATTCTCCGAATCTTTCAGGCAAAGACAGAGAACTCCGACTATCATGGAAACCTTTTTACAGAAGAGCTGCTTTTCAAAAAAAGGTAAAAGAAAAAGCTCTAGAAAATCCTTATTGAGCGGCCCGATCTTAGAGAAAACAAATTTACCAGTATCCACGTCCCTAGCCTTATAATGGACATGAATAAAACCATTTTCTTCTGAAATCTTATAAATGTCTCCAAAAGAAATACTTATGAGAGAGTCACCGGTCTGCACTACAAGTTTAAACTGTTGCGCGTTGTCCAAAAAAAACAAAGGATCACAATTACTTAAAAAAATTCGAAATCCTTCGACGTCATCTGGACTTAACAATAAAGTAAGATGATTGTTTCCCATGGCTTCTATGTTTTAAATTGTTAAATGACTGATTAATTACAAACAAAAATAAAAAGGGAATTACCAAAATGTTCCTCAAGGAACATTTTAAGAATATTCAATTTTTATTTAATATTAGCTTAATATTAAATAAATATGTGTCCTCGCCCGGAGTCGAACCGGGATTTAGAACTTAGGAGATTCTCGTTCTATCCATTGAACTACAAGGACTTTATTAAGACGCTTTTATTCTATAACAATAATTTTGTTTTTACAATTAAAAGCCGGATTTTCTTTGACAAAGGAGGGGCATTAAATTACAATAAGCATAGGATTACATTTATTTTTTACTTAACATAAATAATATGTTTAGCAAAGACAATAAGTCGGAAAAATTTAAAGACGCCGAAACCATCATCGGCGCATCAATCAAGGTAAAAGGTAATTTCCAAGGGCAGGGAAACATCATTATCGAGGGAGCTCTGGAAGGATCCTTAAAGACGGCTTCTGACGTCTTCATCGGACATCAGGCTAAAGTCGTAGCTAATATCGAATCGAAGGGGGCCGTCATCAATGGGGAGGTCCGCGGCAATATCAGAGCCAAAGGCTATCTGTCTATCGGAGAAACCGCCAAAATATTCGGCGACATCCAATATGGAGAAATATCAATAGATAAAGGCGCCTCTATAAACGGCCAATTGATAATGTTATCCGAGGAACATAAGCGCAGCGAAAAAACTAAAGAAGAGATTGAAACCCCGTCTGAAAAATAGTCGAGAAAGAAAAACATTATGCATGTTTACGTTTACGACGACTATCTCAACAAAAGCAAATTCAATAGGACGATCAATCGGATAGAAATCCGGCTGACTGATTTGGGTTTGAACGGAAAAATCTTGCGCTTGGCCGGAATAAAGAACATTAAGGCGGCCATCCAGAACGAAATCAGGATAGGCGCAAAAACTATCGTCGCCGTCGGCAATAATCAAACGGTCAATAAGATCATCGGAGCTATCATTGATGATGATATCTATGGTGATTTCCAAAAGAAAACTCTTCTGGGCATAATACCGGTAGGCGAAGATAATTCGATCGCCACTTCTTTCGGTATTAAAACCCCCGAGGACGCCTGTAATATACTGCTAGCGCGCCGTGTCGAAAAAATAGATCTCGGCCTGGCCGGCAGCCATTATTTCTTGAATGAAGCTTCTATCCAAAGCCTGGGGACAAGGATAGATATAGGGGACTACTCGATAGAAACGATGGAGCGAGGAGAAATAAAAATAATAAATCTCTTAAAGGATAAGGATGAAGATATCAGATCCAATCCTCATGACGGCCTTCTGGATATAGTCATCAAGACGAAGAAAAAAGATCATACTTACCTCAACGCCAAGAGCTTCAAGATTTCTAATCCGGATGAGAAACTGATAGTCGACGGCGCCGTTGAGATAAATACCCCAACCGAAATCGGCGTCCTCCGAGATCGGGTTAATATAATAGTAGGGAAGGATCGGATGTTTGAATAATGAATTCGGATAATAAAAAAGACCGACTTAAACGGGTAGGCAAGAAAATTTCTTTTAGGCACTTTCGAGCATAAAGCCGGAAAAATCCTAACAAGAAAATCCCCATGCTTGTCGTGCCTGACCCGTTTAAAGCGGTCTTTTCTAAATATGTCTTTTTAAGCGACTAATTACTATATCATATAATAAAGGCGGTGTCAATACTTTTATCCACATTTTAACCACAAAAAACTCGAGAATCTTCTCGAGTTTTTTTATTAAATATAAGCTAAATAATACTAGACCTTTATAATTACCGGCAAGACCATGGGGCGGCGCTGTGTGGTAACAAACAAGAACTGGCCTATCTCATTCCTAATCTTATTCTTAATATAATCATCATCGGCGGCAGTCATAGGGTTTTTGTCCTTAACTATCTTCTTGACTTTGGCCCTGGTCTTTTCGATCAAATCGCGATTTTCTTTCATATGGACGAAACCGCGGGAAATCAAATCGGGGTTGCCGATAATCGCACCCGTCTTGGCGTCGATAGTCGCGATGACGACGATCATGCCGTCGTCAGCCATCATGCGCCGATCGCGCAGCACTATTTCAGAAACATCGCCGACGCCTAAGCCGTCGACCATGACGTAATCGGTATTCATCTTTTCTTTGAGAACCAGCGGCTTGCGTCCTCTTTGAAATTTGATGACGCTGCCGTTATCGAGGACAAAAACTTGATCTTCCCGGAAGCCTTCGCGCATAGCCAGCTTCTTAGCTTCCACTAACATATAATGATTGGCATAAACCGGCAAGAAATAATCCGGCTTGATCTGCTTCAGGATATTCTTGATATCTTCGACATTGGCATGGCCGCCGGAATGGACATCCATGATGCTGCTATGGATAACATTGTCGCTCAGGCGATAGACCTGATCCTTGACTCTCTGGACGGATCGTTCATTCCCCGGAATGACCGAAGAAGAAAAGACGACGACATCAGATTTTTGGATTGACAGATAGCGATGATTGCCATTAACGATGCGCGAGAAGACGGCGTTAGATTCGCCCTGCGCTCCCGTACAGATAACCACGACCCGATTGTCAGGATATTTGCTGATATCTTCTATCGGGATGAGAACATTCTTATGAGCCGGTATATAGCCTAATTCTTGCGAGATGCGCACGTTCATCTTCATGCTATAACCGTCGAGCGCAACTTTCTTGCCGATCTTCTCGGCATAAGCCAAGAGCTGGGTGATGCGTTCCAGCTGGGAAGAGAAGGTGCCGATGATAACACGGCCCTTAGCTTCGCTGATGATCTTCTCGAGATTATTCAGAGTAACCTTAACCGGCACGCGTTCAGCCGGATACGATACGCCCAAACTTTCTAACATCAAGATACGAGGAGATGGCAGCTGCGCTAGGTGGGTATAGCTGACGACCGGGCCTTCCATCGGATCATTCTCCATGGTCCAATCCCCCGGATGGATGACGGTGCCGTGGGGCGTACTGATGATGACGCCGACCGCATCGATGACCGAATGTTCGACTTGGAAAAAACTGATCTGAAATTTTCCCAAAGAAATCTTTTGATTGACAGAATTGACCGTGATAGTCTTAAGTTTTTTGGTCGTGCCGCGCTTATAATCTTCTTGGCGGTGCTTGATCATGGCTAGGGTCAATTTCATGCCGATGATCGGCGGATTGCCTAATTGTTCCAGGAGAATAGGCGCCGCTCCGATATGATCAAGATGGCCATGGCTGAAGATGACGCCGCGGATATTCTTTTCTTTGCCGCGCAAGCAGGAAACATTAGGAATGATATAATCGATTCCAGGCATGTCTTCTTCAGGAAACTGCAGGCCCATATCAAGAATGACGATATCATTATCGTATTCAAAGACAGTACAGTTGCGGCCGACTTCTTCCTGTCCGCCGAGCGGATAAATCTTGAAGCTGGATTCGCTGCTAGCTGGCCTGATCTGGATAGGAGCGACGGCTTTCGGCCGAACCGGAAAGGGGGGTCTCGGTTGATTTGGTCTTGCCGGCGCAGAAAAATTCGTTCTCGGCTGAACCGGAGAAGCTGGTCGCTGCGAAGCGGAAGCAGAAGTTGAAAAAGTCGGACGATGCAAAGGCAGCTGAGCTGCCGGCCTGGCCCTAAAAGCGGGTCTAGGCGTCGGCGCTTGGCCTGATCTGGCGCGAACGCCATACGAGCCGGCATCATTTGCCGGCGGAGTTTTTTTAAAATTCATATTTAATTGAGTAGGGAATTATGCCCCTTAATAAATCTAGTGATGCGAGTGTAAGCTATCCGGAGAGGATGCTTACCAATTCATCTTTTTATCGGTTTTAAGATACCAGCTGCTGACGCCGTTGAGGCGGTCGGCCGGCTCGATGATAGCCGTGCCGGTAAAGCCCATGAGCTGGTGCTCTTGGACGTAAGTATATGTCGGAGAATATAGGAAGATGACCGGCAGATCATTAGTTATGATCTCTTGGAATTTCTTATATCTAGCGATACGCTCCTGGATATCAGTGATCGTCCGGCCTTCCACCAGAAGCCGATCAGCTTCGGCATTGCTATAAGCGGCCAAGTTCAAACCCTTGGCGCCGATCTGGCTGGAATGCCAAAAAGCATAGACATCGGGATCGCCGCCGACCGATTGGCCATAAAGCAAAATTTCAAAATCGCGCTCTTTGACGACGCTCGCTGCCTGCTCGCCGGAAATTGTCCGAATAGTTATTTTTGCTCCGGCTTTTTCCCAATAAGCCTTGATCTTCTCGGCGACAGCGATATTGGATCCGGAGTCGACGACAGTCAGCACGGCAGTTAACGGCTTATTCTTGATAGTTGCCGCCGCCGTTTCCGGGGAATAGTTATATTTAGTTATCGCTTCATTATAAGCAAAATTTCCAGATAAGATCGGACCATCAGCCCGTTTATAGACTCCGGCAAAAACATCATTGATAAGGCTATCCTTATCTAGCGCCGTAGCCAAGGCGATACGCGTTTCCTTATCTGACAAAGCCTTGTTCTTATCATTATTGAAGAATAGGGAAACTATCTGAGGCTGGACTAATTCATGGAAATTTAAAGAATCCTGAGCTAATAATTCTTTGCGCTCGGCAAAGGGGAGATAATTCAAGCCAGCGACCTGATTATCATTCAAGGCTTTGACCGCTTCCGGATAATCGACAAAGAACTTAAAAGTAATATCCGTTATATACGGCTTCTGACCATAATACGCTTCATTCGCCGTCAGGCGGTATTCTTTCAATTCTCCGCTCTTATTCTTGACCAAGGACTTGAACTGATAAGGGCCTGAGCCTATCGGTTTCATATTAAGGTCAGCCAAAGCAGCTGAATCAGGATTAATGCTTTCCCAAAGATTCTTTGGCAAGATGCCGAAAGTCAGCATTTCCTTAAAAGGAGCGTAAGCATCCGACAAGGAAAATTTTATCGTGTGATCATCTACTTTTTCCGCATTGACATTGGCCAGGGCGGACCGGAGAGGCGATCGATAGGACTGATCCTTAATCAGATTCAAGGTGAATAAAACGTCATCGGCAGTCAGATCGCTGCCATTGTGCCATTTGACGCCATTCTTTATCTTGATGATATATTCCTTCCCATCAGCGCTCACATCGACAGTTTCAGCTAAATCAGCGGCTAAATTGCCATTCTGATCGTATTTGAACAAGCTGGAATAGATCAAACGGCTCAAATCGCTATCAATATCCCGGTTAACAGCATAAAGGGGATTGATGGTCTTCGGATAGCCGACGACTCCTTCGACATATTCGCCGCCGACAGCGGGCAGATACGTCAGATGCTTCTTGGTGAAGACTACGCCCAAATAGACCGCGTTCACTAATATGACTAGAGCGCAGATTTTCACTATCAAGAATTCGCGCGGATTCAGGAATTTCTTGATATGTTTTATCTGATCGCTAGTCGGAATCTTGCGCGGCGACAGGGAATAGACTAATTTTTTGTCCATCTCTTCCTGGCTGACCGGAGTTTTTTTTAGAAAACCAAAAAAAGACCAGGTCGCCCTTGCCCGCCGGAAGTTCGATGTGATTTTATTTTTGAATGAATCCACAAATCTTATGTTCCTATAAGATAAAGGCACCTAAAGATAAGAGTATGAAGATAGCGGCTAAAACGATAGTCGCAATGAAGAGTTTTTTTTCTAAACCGCGTTTTGTCATATAAACGCCGCCGGTCCCGCCGAAGACTCCGCCTAAACCAGTGCCTCTATTCTGTAATAAAATAGCGACCATCAATAATATGGAAACGACGATTTGAGCTATTTTTATCCCGAACATCATATTATTTCTTTATTCTAGCGATCAAGGCCGCTAATGTTTCCTTATTGTTGACTGCTAAATCGGCTAAAATCTTGCGATCGACCTCAATCTTGTTTTCTTTTAATAAACCGATGAATCTGGAATAGGAAAGGCCGTATTCGCGAACAAAAGCATTGATTTTTATCTGCCAGAGGCCGCGCATGTCTCTCTTTTTCTTACGGCGGTCAACATAAGCATGAGCCCCAGCTTTAGTCAGAGCGGTCTTAGCGACTTTTATCAGATTTTTGCGGCCCCATTTAAAGCCTTTAACCGCTTGATGCAGTTTCCGTCTCTTCTTAACATGGGTCATTCCGCGTTTTACTCTAGGCATATGTTCAATTGCAAATTATAAATAAAATCTATTTGTAGGGAGTTAAAGTCTTCACAGTCTTGACGAAACATTTATTGACAGAAAGATCCTTGCGCTTGCTGCGAGTAGTGTTGCCGGTTTCACGCGCATTAAAATGATCCTGTCCCTGCTTGCGTTGAGTCAGCTTGTTGCTTCCGGTCTTCTTGAAACGTTTGGCGGTAGCTTGATGAGTCTTAATTTTTGGCATATATTTCCAGATTAAAAAAACAGGCAGATACCTGATTTAACGGTTATTACTTTTTATTTATCAATATAATGGTAAATCTTCCGCCCTGATTTGTCAAGGGTTGTTCTGTTTCAATCTGAAACTCCGGCTTTGCCTGCAGTTTAGCGACAAAACCCTTGATTATTTCAGCAGCTTTTTGAGGATATTGCCTCTCTCTGCCTCTTAAGATAAGCTCAACTTTAAGCTTATTATCCTTAGATAAGAACTTCTCGGCCTGAGTAGCTCTCATATCTAAATCATGGTCGCTGATCCGGAAAGATAGGCGGATATTCTTAGTTTCCGTCTTTTTTTGCTGCATTTTCTGCTTATGGGCCATTTTTTCCCGTTCATACTTCAATTGGCCGAGATTGACGATCTTGACTACCGGAGGATTAGCCTTAGGATTAACTTCTACCAGGTCGAAGCCGGCTTCTTGCGCCCTCTGAATAGCCTCTTCTGTGGACATCTTGCCTAGGGCTTCGTTATTTTCATCAATCACGAATACTTCCGGCACCTTAATTTGGGCATTGGCCGAAAAACTCGGGACTTCTTTTCTCTCAACTCGATGGAATTTAATGCGCATTGTTTTATTTATTCGTCTTTTTAACTAAATTTAATACTATATTTATATCGCAAAATCCGCTAAAAGTCAAACAAAAATGGGTCATAGACGGTGGGGCTTGACATCGATATTTAATTAGTATAAAATAAGGTTATTAAAAATAAAACAGAATATTTAATAAAAACAAGATATGTTTTATATCTTTGTTTTTTTCTGTCTATTTCGGAACCTTAAAAACTGTATAACGAACAATCATGGTGATGGTTTAGATTTTGGTGCTAATTAGCATCAATTCAACAAAAAAAATTTTGTCCGTTTTTAAAACGGAATCATATACGAAAACGCAAGTTTTCAACTAGAGTCAATCAAATTTTTAGAGAGTTTGATCCTGGCTCAGGATGAACGCTGGCGGC
>CAZFBV010000014.1:0-21892 GCA_964517325.1 uncultured Gammaproteobacteria bacterium
CTAATCGCAAATTTTTCTTCTCTTCCGCTCCTTTAGCATTCAAGAAATCGCCGCTCCATTTTTTCATCTGCTCGACGCTTATGTCCTTAACTGCATCTTCTTGGATAGCAAGACGCTCATGTTTTTCCATAATTTTAAGATTAGTTTATTTAGTCTGATGACCAATTTTATATCAAAATAATACCATAATTTCAGCAATAATTCAATATTACTCATATATAACGACCCGCCCGTCTTGATCAGTTCTCTTTATTCTAATTCCAAAATCTTCTATCCGCTCCAAAATACCAGGACTCGGATGACCGAAGCGATTATCTCGTCCAACTGGAATAACTACGAGACGCGGATCTATTCTCTCCAAGAAGTCTAGGCTATTAGAAGTATCTGATCCATGATGCGAGGCCTTGAAGATATCAGCTTCTAACGGCCAGCCAGACCCCAAGAGGGCCTTTTCGACAGCCTCATTATTATCCCCGCTCGACAACAATCGCCGGCCGTTGCAGTCCAACCGAGAAACCAAGGAATTATTTGGATCTTCTTTTATTCCGAGAATATCCGGGTTCAATAAATTCAAGAAACAATCTACTCCGAAAGATAGGCGTGCCTGGCCGTCCAAAGCCCTCAAAGCCACTTTATTTTGAGAAACGACCTCTAAAAGCTCAGCGATCAATAAGGAATCAGCATCTTTGCCTGAATAAATAAGCGTCCCGACTCGATGGCGCTTGATTACTTCTATCAAACCAACGAGATGGTCATCATGATAGTGGCTTAATACCAAAAAATCTATCCGCCGACGATAAAATGGCAAGCTTTCCCCCAATTCCCATAAAACTTTATTATCCGGACCGCCATCTATCAGGATTACCTGGCCGCCAGGCGTCTTTATAAGCACGGAATCGCCTTGTCCGACATCCAAGAATGATATTTTTAATCGATTATCACAGCGCAAAAACGCTGGTGATATTATAAGAGCCGCCCCCAAGATAGCCCCCATGATTTTTAATCTTTTTTTCTTCATATATTACGGATATTACGGATTAGCCGCGATTCTTCTATTATATATAAGAGCAGATGAAGAAAAATTAAAGTATTGACAAAATCTAATAAATATTATACAATATGATATTCATTAACATCAAAATAAACAAAAATAAACCTAAATAGGAGGACGAATCATGGTAACTACCGAAAAAAAGACTAAGATTATCCCGATTACCAGCAGGCGCGAAAAATTCGTCGAACAAGCTAAAAACGAGGCCGCCAAGTTAAATCTCGTGTTCTTCGATGCTATTTTCACAAACCAACCGATCCTGGGGACTGAGGGGCTCATCAAAAACGTCTCGGTCAAGCTTCCGCCCGCGGACGACAAGTATCTGAAATTCTGTCCGAAACATCGATGTTTGACGTTAAGCAACCCCGAGTGCACGGAAATAAAGATTATCGAAGTCGACAATCATTACCACCGCAGCCTGCCCTTTACCAACGGAAAAAAGGTTTTCAGGAATTTTTACATGAACGCGGATAGTCTCGGCCAAAAAATAATGGCCGATGTCTGTATCCGGATAAAAAAAAATTATAGCCGCGGCGGAGAACAAAGCTTCGTCCTTGACTATTATCCCGTGAACGCTCTCGAGCCTGAACATGAAATCACTATCGGCACCGACGAAGGCCAATTACAGATCTTCGGCACCGATAAATTCATCAGAGTCAAAAAATTATAAAAAAGATCGAAAAGATCTTTAATGGAAACAGGAGCCATCTGAAAATAACAGATGGCTTTTTTCTTTATACAAAAACCGCCCTGATTCCGCAGGCCGGTCTCTGTATAATTTTCAAATCAATAAAATTTATCGATTAAAATAAATTTTAAAAATTATCTTTTCTTTTTAGCAGTCTTTTTGACGGCTTTCTTAGCAGTCTTCTTAACGGCCTTCTTGGCGGTCTTCTTGACAGCCTTCTTGGCCTTCTTGACGACTTTCTTCACAGCTTTCTTAGCAGCTTTCTTTTTCATAATATCACCCCCTCTCTTAAATAAATTAGATTTATTTATTTTATTTTTTTAAAATCTTCTTCTTACCTTAATTATATAACTTATTGAAATAAGTAGCAATAGTTTTTCCGACTTTTTGCAAAAAAAATCCGCCGCTCGATTCCGAGAGCGACGGATTTTTTATTTTTTTCTCTTCACAAGAGTTTCTCCGCTGACGTTTTATATATGCAAGCGGAAAAAATTTTTCAAATCCGATATCTTAATTCTCTCTTGTTGCATAGTATCGCGATCGCGCACCGTCACTTCCGAATTTTCCAAAGTATCGAAGTCGACTGTCAGACAATAAGGGGTGCCGATCTCATCTTGGCGGCGATAGCGCTTGCCGATATTGCCGTTATCATCGAATTCGCAACGCCAATCCAGCTTCAGTTGATCAAATATCTCGCGCGCTTTCCCGACCAATTCCGGCTTATTCTTCAAGAGCGGAAAAACAGCGATCTTGATCGGCGCGAGCTTCGGAATAAGCTTAAGCACTATCCTCGTCTCGCCTTCTAATTCTTCTTCCCGATAAGCCTCGGTCATGACCGCCAAGAAAGTGCGGCCGACGCCGGCGGAAGTCTCGACGACATGCGGCGTGAATTTTTCATTCGTTGCCGGATCCAGATAATTCAGATCCTGGCCGGAATGCTTGGAGTGCTGAGTCAAATCATAATCGCCGCGAGCATGGACGCCCTCGAGTTCCTTGAAGCCGAAGGGATAATTATATTCGATATCATAAGCTTCCTTCGCATAGAAGACCAAATTCTCATGCTTATGCCATTTCAGATTCTTCGGATCTATCCCGAGGCCAAGATAAAATTGCCAGCGCGCTTCCCTCCATTCCTCAAAATATTTTATATCATCGCCGGGCTTCACGAAATACTGCATTTCCATCTGTTCGAATTCGCGGGTCCGAAAAATGAACTGGCGCGCCGTGATCTCATTGCGGAAAGCTTTGCCGATCTGAGCGATGCCGAAAGGAATCTTCACGCGAGCAGAATCAAGGACGTTCTTATAATTCACATAGATGCCCTGGCAAGTCTCGCCGCGCAGGTAGGTCGGCTCTTTCGTCCAGTCACCGGTGAAATTGCCGAGATTCGATTGGACTAACAGATTGAACTTGCGGCCGGGAGTAAAATCATTAGCGCCGCAATTCGGACACTTGATCTTGCCTCGGTTATTTTCAAAGATGATATTGATCTCTTCTTCGGTCATTTTCTCATCGGCGAATATGCCCGCTTCTTCCAATAAAGTATCGAGCCGCAGGCGCGCATGGCATTTGCGGCATTCGGTCAATGGATCGGAAAAGCCTTTGACATGTCCTGACGCTTCCCAGACTTTCGGACTCATGAAGATCGCCGCATCTAATCCGACGATATCGTCGCGCAACTGCGTCATCGCTTTCCACCATTCCTTCTTGATATTATTCGCCAGCTCTACGCCATAAGGGCCGAAATCATAAACCGCCGCGAAACCGTCATAAATCTCGGAAGACGGGAAAACGAAGCCGCGCCGCTTGCAGAGAGAAATTATCTTATCCATAGAATTGTCAGCCGCATTTTTCTTCATATGTTTTTCTTCATTTATATATACAATCCGATCCCTACATCTCTTCCAGAGCTTCGATCCCTAAGATATCGAAACCGTTATGCAAAACCTGGGCCAAAGCCTTGATTAAAGCCAAGCGAGCTTTTCTGACTTTCGGCTCCGCCTTCAGGATATTGACCTCATGATAATAATCGCTAAAAAGCTGAACTAGCTCAAAAAGATACTTAGCGACCTCGCTCGGATTATACTTGGCTCCGGCTTGCGCGATCACTTCCGGATATTTAGCCATCTTGATCAATAATTCTTTCTCTTTCGCTTCTTTCAGCCGATTAAGGTCGGCGGCGCCGAAACGGAGACCCTCCTTACGGACGATACTCTTCAATCTAGCATAACCGTATTGCAAATAACAAGCCGTATAGCCGTCAAAGCGCGCCGCCTCTTCAATATTGAAAGTGATTATCTTATCGGCGCTGACTTTCAGCATCTCGAACTTGATGGTCGCAACCGTCAAAGTCATGGCCACCGCCTTCACCCGGCCGGCCGTCCAATCCTGATGGCGGCTGCTCGTCTCTTCTGACAGCTTGGCAAAAAGCTTATCGCGCAATTCCTTATAAGTTATAACATTGCCGGTCCGCGATGACATCATGCCTTCCGGCAGCGTCACAAAATCATAAGTCAGATGGACTAAAGGCTGCTTATAACCCATGAGTTCGATGATCTTGAACAATTGCTTGAAATATAAGCTCTGGCGGACATCAACGACATAGATAGAGCGGGACAGGTCATATTTCTTAAACTTTTCCGAAGCTAAACTCAAATCGGCGACCGGATAGAGCGCCGTGCCGTCGGAACGTATAACAGGCAGGACGCCAAGTTCGTATTTTTCCAGATCGGCGATCAGTGCGCCCTCGCTCAACCGCAAGATTCCTTTCGCTTTCAGATCTTCGACCAGCTTCAGGCCGTTGTCTATGACTTCGCTCTCATAGAATATCTCGCTGAATCTTATTCCCAGTTCCTTATATATGGAAGAGAAATACTCGATGCTCCATTCTCTCGTCTCTTTCCATAATTCATAGCTCGCTCCCGAGCGGCTCTCTATCTCCTTCATGATCTTAGCGACTTCAACCTTGCCTTCCGGATTATCTTCTAATAATCGGCTCGCTTCGGAATAACATTTGCCTAACAGATAGCCCTTCGCCTCGGAGCTGGCTCGATATTCTGGATTCCTCCGCCAATTCCAGATCGTCTTGGCAATATGGATGCCAAAATCATTGATATAAGAAACCGGAATAGAGCGATAGCCATTCGCGTCCAAGAGATGATTGATGGCGTCGCCATAGGAAATATTGCGCAAATGGCCGACATGATATTCCTTATGCGTGTTGCCGTTAGAATATTCGATCATCACCTTTCTGCCGGCTCCGGCATGATTTGACCCATAGGCGGTTTTGGCCTTCTTAATCGTACCGATGACCGAAGCGGCCAGATATTCCGGAGAGATGAAAAAATTAAGATAGGGCCCGACAGCCTTGATGTCGGAAAAATATTTTTGGAGTTCCCGGCAATTCTTCAGCTTCGCGGCCAGATCGGCGGCGAATTCGGCCGGATTCTGCCGGTTCTTCTTCGCCGGCTCGAAACAGGCCAAACTCAAATCTCCCAACTCAGATTTCGGCGGATAAGAAAAAATCGCCTTTTCCAATTTCAGGGCGGAAACGATCATTTCTTCAAGTTCTTCCAATATATATATGCTCATAAGATCTATACGCCCATTTATAAGCTAACCCTCACGAAGGTGAACTTGCCTTTCTGGATTACGATTGAATCCATATCGGCATTAAAGTTTATTTCCTGCTTTACATCCTTGACGACCATCATCTCGCCGCCGTCTTTCCGGCCGGCTTTTTCCGGCTTGATCTTAATCGCTCCTTCTTCGATCTTCTGGCGCGCTTCAGTCTTGCTTTTAGCCAGCTTAGTATCCACGAGCAGATCGACGAGAATATTCTGCTTTTTTACCGCCTTATAGATACCCATCTCTTCCGGTATTTCTTTCTTCTGGATGGTATTAATGAAATTATCTTGCGCCTTCTCGGCCGCTTCCCGGCCGCGATTGATCTTAGTAATCTCGAAAGCAAGCCGCATCTTAAAATCGCGCGGGTTCGCCTGGCCGGCTTTCAATTCAGCGTCAATCTTCTTGATTTCATCTAAGGGAATACCGGTGCATAGCTCAAAGGCGGAAACAATAGTCCCGTCCGGCCAAGACATAATCTTGCCATACATATCATTAGCCGTTTCATCCAAAAAGACGACATTACCTTCGGTCTTGCCCATTTTTTTGCCGCTTTCATCGGCCAAAAGCTTCATGGTCAGAACCGATTTCTCCTTGTTCTTCAATATTCGCAGCAGATCGCGGCCGCACATCATATTGAACATCTGATCATTCCCGCCGATTTCCAGATCGACATCCATAGCGACGCTATCATAAGCCTGAGTCAGCGGATACATGAACTCGTGGAGATAAATGGGCTTCTCTTCCTTCAATCTTTCTTGGAACATATCGCGCTGGATCATCTGCTGGACCGTAAAATTAGAAGCCAATTCTATCAGATCGCGAAAACCGAGCTTATCGTTCCATTCGCTGTTATACATGATCTTGGCCGGATTCTCGCCATCGAATTTCAGATAAGCCGAGGCCTGTTCCTTATAATGGGCGGCGTTGGCGAGCACTTCTTCACGCGTCAATTTCTTACGCGCCGCTTTCTTATCGGTCGGATCCCCGATGATGCCGGTAAAATCGCCGATCAAAAAAATTACTTCATGCCCTAAAGCCTGGAATTGCCCCAATTTATTGATAGAGATGGCATTGCCGATATGCAAAGACGAGGCCGTCGGATCATAACCGCAATAAAGGCGGATCCTGTCGCCGCTTAACAGCTTCTTCTCCAAATTCTCATAGCTCGGATAGATCTTCTCTACGCCCCTAGCCAATAATTCTCCCACGAGCTTCTTGTCTGTAATAACTTTCGACATATATAGAAGTTAATTCTTGGTATTAATTAAGGAATTATGTTATAATAGTATCAGACTTTTTTAAATTTTTCAATTAATTTTTAACCTTATGTTTTCGTACAGAAACCTTCTAAAACAAGCTTGGGCGACCACCTGGGAACACAAATATCTCTGGTTCCTCGGACTATTTGCCACATTAGTAGCCGGCAGCGGCTCTTGGGAATACCAAGTAGTCACCCAGAACCTCGGCCAGAATCCGATCGAGGGCTCTTATATTAGAATGGGGAGTATCCTGACTATCGGCGATGTCTTGAAGAATTTCTTCCTCGGACTGATCAGCTTGTTCCATCAGGATTTCTGGACTATCCTGAACGCCTTTTCAATACTGCTCATCACCGCTATCTTATTGATTTTCTTCATCTGGCTGGCTGTCAGCTCCCAAGCCGCTCTAGTCGGCAGTCTCAAGAAACTCTTAACCGCCAAGAAAAAACCGGAGGGATTAAGCGTCCGCGACAGCCTGAGCGAAGGCCACCGCTATTTCTGGCCGGTATTAGGACTGGATATCTTCGTAAAAATCCTGATTTACTTCGCCTTTTTCATCGTCGGCCTGCCTCTTCTCTTCATGACCGTCAGCGATTCCTCTCTCCTGTTCGCTTTCTATATCTTCATTTTCGTGATCTTCATACCGCTAGCCATGAGCTTATCGCTCCTCATCAAATATGCCATCGCCTATAAGGTCATCGAAAACAAATCTTTTGTCGCGTCCCTGGAACATGGCACGAGAATGTTCAAGAATAATTGGCTTATCAGTTTGGAGATGGCCGTCATCCTCTTCCTGATCAACTTCCTCTTCAGCGGCATAGCGCTCGTAATCTTAGCTTTATTCTTATTGCCGCTATTCTTATTAAGCCTGGTATTCAATCTTTACTGGTTGATGATCCTGATACTCTTCATCGCGATAGCGCTCGTGGTCATCTTCGGATCCGTTCTAACGACCTTCCAGACAGCTTCCTGGACTAACCTATTCTTGCATCTGAAAGAAAAAGGCGGTGTTGCGAAGCTGGAACGCCTCTTCAAGCGCTAAAATCCGGAAGCGTATCCCCAAAAATAATCGTATCCATCAAAATCTATGAGTGATCTCGCTTCTATTGAAAATCTGATCAACCCGACCGATGACGAAGAAAGCGTCGCCGGTCGTTTTGCTAAAAAGCAGGGGGAGATAAAGGAGAAAGAAATGGAAAGAGAGACGAAGCAAGCGGCTAGCCAGCTCGGGCTTGATTATGTCAATCTGACCGGTTTCCCTATCAGCCCTGAAGCTTTGTCGCTTATCCAGGAAGAAAGAGCCAAAGAGATCGGCGCTATCTGTTTTTATTATGACGGCAAGAATATCCGCCTCGGCTGCGTCAGCCCGACGACTGAAGTGAAAGAAGAGCTGGCTCGGCTCGGCGACCAGTATTTCGCCAGCACAAAACTATATTTGATTTCGGCCACTAGCCTAACCATAGGAATTGATGCTTATAAGTCCCTGCCGAAAACCAAAAAATACGAAGGCGGCGTCGAAATAACCGAAGAGAACTTGGAAAAATTCAAAGAAGCTATCAGCAGCTACAAGAGCCTGAATGAAAAGATAAACGAAGTGAATATCACCGATATCATCACGCTCATACTCGCGACCGCTCTGAAAGTCGGCGGCAGCGACGTCCACATTGAAGCCGAAGAGCATGGCGTCGCTATCAGGATCAGGATCGACGGCGTCCTTCAGGAGGCGGCTATCATCAGCCGGGAAAAATGGGACAAGATCATCGCCCGCCTGAAAATCCTTTCCCGCGTCAAGATCAATATCGAGAATAAACCCCAAGATGGGCGCTATACTATCTATCTTTCCAATAAGAAAATAGATGTTCGCTGTTCTTTCCTGCCGACAGCGCATGGCGAGAGCGTCGTGATGCGCCTGCTTGATTCGACCGCGACCGCCCTCGAATTCGAAAGCCTGGGCATCCGCACGGAAATCATGCCTTTGCTCCTGAGAGAAATAGCCAAACCGAATGGATTGATAGCGACTGTCGGCCCGACCGGCAGCGGCAAAACTACGACCCTATACGCCGCCTTGAACAAATTGAATAAGCCGGGCACCAAGATAATCACCCTCGAAGACCCGGTCGAATACCAGCTTGAAGGCATCAACCAAAGCCAGGTCGACGAAAAGCGCGGCTATACTTTTTCCGACGGCCTGCGTTCGATTCTGCGTCAAGATCCGAATGTTGTCATGGTCGGAGAAATCCGCGACCTCGAAACCGCAGAAATCGCCGTCCAAGCTTCTCTGACCGGCCACCTCGTCCTGACTACCATGCACACTAATGATGCCGCCAGCTCTATCCCGCGCTTTATTGATATCGGCGTCAAACCATATTTTCTGGCTCCGGCCATCAATGTCATCATCGGCCAGCGCTTAGTCAGAAAACTCTGTCCGCATTGCCGAGTTGAACACCATATGGAGGAGGTTGAAACCGAACAAGTCAATAAGATATTGGCGGTCTTGTCTCCTAAAGCCGGCGTCAGCGTCCCGGCGACTCTGCCTAAGATATACAAAGCCGGACCGGGCTGCAGCGAATGCAACTTCATCGGCTACAAGGGCCGGACCGGCATCTACGAGATCTTCACGATGAACGACCGGATCAAGCAATTGACTATCGACCAGGCTCCCTCCTTCAAGATTTTGCAACAAGCTATCGAAGACGGCATGATTACCATGCTCCAAGATGGCATCCTCAAGACTCTCGATGGCATCACTTCTGTCGAGGAAGTCTATCGCGTCGTCGGCGATTTCGGCTATATCGACGAATTATATGATGTCGTCATCTCTCAGACTATCGGGCGCGGCGTAAAGATCAAACCGGAGGAATACCAGAAAGCGGAAGAATTGAGCCATAATATCAGCGGCATTTCTCAGGCCGTCAAAGAAATTCCGACCGGAGAGTTGATCAGCTTGATCATGGCTCTCGGTTCTATCAGCGATGCCGGCGATATCCATATCGAACCGACCGAAAAAGATGTTAAAGTCCGTTTCCGTATCGACGGCGTCATGCACGATATCCTCAATCTGCCAAAAACCAGCTATCTCCCGTTATTATCGGAGGTGAAAATCTTAGCCGGCGCCCCGACTAATATCCGCCGCGCTACTTTTGACGGCCGCTTCGCTATCTATCTGCCTGATAATAAGATCGACTGCCGCTTATCTATCATATCCGGCGGCTACGGCGAGACTATCGTCATCCGTTTGCTCTCGACCTCAGCGGCCAATCTAGACATGAACAAGCTCGGCATAACCTCTGTCGCCTATGATTCTCTGCAAGAAGCGATGAAGAAAACGCGCGGCATCATTATCACTACCGGTCCGACCGGCAGCGGCAAGACCACAACCCTTTACAGCATTTTGAATAAATTAAATAAGCCGGACGTCAAGATTATCACAGTCGAGGATCCGATTGAATATCAGCTGGCCGGCGTCATGCAGACTCAGATTGACGAAGAACGCGGCTATACTTTCGTTTCCGCGATGCGCTCGCTTCTGCGCCAGAATCCGAATATCATGATGATCGGCGAAATCCGCGATAACGAGACGGCCAAGATCGCCATTGAAGCTTCCATGACCGGTCATTTGGTCTTATCGACTATCCATGCTAATTCGGCCGCCGGCGCCATCTCCCGTTTCGTCGGGCTTGGCGTCGATCGCCAAACCCTGGCTAATTCGATTGAATTCACTATCGGCCAGCGTTTAGTCCGGAAGCTCTGCCCTTATTGCAAAAAAACCGTTGATCTGAAGCCTGAAGAAATGCAGCGCGTCCAAGGAATATTAGCTTCCATCAAGAACCCTAAGGTCTCTATCCCCTCCAGCCTGGTCTTTTATACCGGCGTCGGCTGTCCGAAATGCGGACAACTGGGATATAAAGGACGCTTGGGCCTCTACGAAACTATCGCTATGAACCCGATTATCCAGAAGTTGATCCAAACGGAGAATGTCACCGATACCGACATTGAGAAGGCGGCCATTGATAATGGTATGATAACCATGCTCCAAGACGGTGTCCTCAAGGCGCTGAACGGCGACACCAGCCTTGATGAAGTATTCAGAGTAGTCTAGATAATTTAATCGCGCAATAAAAATATTATGATCAATAAAGAATTTTTAGAACAGCTCCGGAAAGATTATCAAGCTAACGAATCGCAGCGTCGGCAGATTATCAGCGCTTCCAATAATATCCTCTTCGAAGCCAAGAAGACTATCTTCGCTCTGCAGCGCCAGGATTTCAAGACGGCAGCAGCTAAGCTGGAAGAGAATGAGAAGAATCTCAAGAATCTGGCGGCACGCTTCGGCCAAGAAAGATTGAACCGAGAAGGCGCTTATAAGGCAGCCGCCGAAGAATACCTGGAGGGAAAAACTTTCTATACCGTCATCAAGAATAAGAAAATCGAAGCCACGCCGGAATTGCAGCTCGACTATGAGGGCTACCTCGGCGGCATCTGCGACCTGATCGGAGAATTGGTCCGCTATGCCACCAACCAGGCGGCAGTCGGAAAATTCGCCGAAGTCGCAAAAATCAAGAAAGGCGCCGAAGACATCATGGCCCAGCTCATCGATTTCGACATGACCGGATACCTGCGCACCAAATACGATCAGGCGCGCGGCCATCTCAGAAAATTAGAGCAGATGGCTTATGAGATAAAATTGAGAGGTAAAAAATAAATCGATAATCAGCATCCGACTATGATGATTGCAATCGTTTCCGATATCCACGACAATATCGCTAACCTGGAAAAATGCCTGAGGTGGTGTTCCGGACATGAAGTGGAAAAAATGATCGCCTGCGGCGACATGACTAACCTGGAAACCATAGATTATCTCGCCGCGAATTTTTCCGGCGAGATTTTTTTAGTCAGAGGAAATATGGAGCTCTACGAAGAAAAAGAGTTAAGCCGATATAAAAACATCAAGTATGGCGGAGATATCGGATTGAGGGAAATCGGCGGACTCAGCCTCGGCTTCTGCCATGAGCCGGAAAAGACGAAAAAAGTTTTCAAACTAGCGGCGGCCGCACCGGATTTCATCTTCTACGGACATACTCACAAACCCTGGCTCGAGCATGACGGCGACACGATAATCGCTAATCCCGGCAATGTCGCCGGAGTATTCCATCAAGCGACTTTCGCCGTCCTGGACACGGCCACAAAAAAATTAGATCTGAAAATTATCGCCGATCTGAAATAAGATCGGATTAAAAATAAATATGAACAAGCTCGCAAAATCAAATAGCCTGGCAAAATACGAAAAATTCTTATTAAGGATTGCCAAGCGAGCCGGCGACGCGATCGTCAAGGATTATCAGAAACTGGATTACTCCCAAGTAAGATTAAAGACGCCGCGCGACTTAGTGACGGCGGCTGATTTGAGGAGCGAAAGGATTATTATCGGCGCTATCAAAAAAAACTTTCCCGACCACCAGATATTGTCTGAAGAATCCGGCCGAACCGATAAGAAGGGCGACTATCTCTGGATAGTCGATCCGCTCGACGGTACGACTAACTTCTTCATGCATAATCCGCTCTGGTCCGTCTCAATCGCGCTGGCCTACAAAGGGAAAATAGTTCTCGGAGCGATCTACGCGCCGTTACAGAAAGAATTATTTCATGCCATTCTCGGACAAGGGGCTTATCTGAATAATAAGAAGATAAGAGTCAATAATTCTCCGATCAAGACCTTGAACGCTTTCTGCCACGGCCGCGAAACTGGGAATATTAAAAGGATGATAAAATATTTCAGCTACCAGAAACAGCATTCGCTCGATTGCCGCCAGATCGGCAGCGCGGCTATCGAGATGGCTTATGTCGCCGCCGGCCGGCTATCTTCGCTCATGATTCCTGGTACCTGGGACTGGGATGTCGCCGCCGGCGCTTTACTGGTCCGGGAAGCGGGCGGAAAAGTCACTGATTTCAAAGGACGAGATTGGCAAATAGGAGAAAAAGATATCCTGGCAGCCGCTCCCAAGATACAGACGCAAGTCTTGAAGATTATCAAACAAAATAAAATCTGACACGCTTGATAAGATTTTGTTTTCCTATGAAAAAAGCCATTCGTCGGAATGGCTTTTTATATTCAACTGCCTTACTTACTCTACTTAGATCACGCTTTTCAGATACTTCCCCGTATAGCTCTTGGCGATCTTAGCGATTTCCGGGGGAGTGCCCGCGCCGACGAGATAGCCGCCGGCATCTCCGCCTTCCGGCCCCATATCAATTATCCAATCAACTGATTTGATCACATCAAGATTATGCTCGATGATGAGAACAGTGTTCCCCTGATCAACCAGCAGATTGAGAACCTTCAATAAGCGGTCAATATCGGCGAAATGCAAACCGGTTGTCGGCTCATCTAATATATATAAAGTCTTCCCGGTCGCGCGGCGCGATAATTCCGTCGCCAGCTTGATGCGCTGCGCTTCGCCGCCGGAAAAAGTAGTGGCGCTCTGTCCGAGCTTGATATAGCCCAAGCCGACCTCATCCAAAGTCTTCAATTTCTGGCTGATGGCGGAATGATCCTTGAAGAATTCTTTCGCTTCCTCGATAGTCATTTCCAGGATCTCATAGATGTTCTTACCCTTATAAAGGACTTCGAGGACTTTCGGCTGGAATTTCTTGCCGCCGCAAACATCGCAAGTCAGATAAACATCGGATAAAAATTGCATTTCCACCTTGATCACGCCGTCGCCGGAACAATTCTCGCAGCGGCCGCCCGGAACATTGAAGGAAAAATGGCCGGCGTTTAATCCTTTAACGCGCGCCTCCGGCAAATCAGCGAACAGATCGCGGATATAGGTGAATAGGCCGGTATAAGTCGCCGGGTTGGAACGCGGCGTGCGGCCGATAGGCGACTGATCGATATTGATAACCTTATCTATGGATTCCAGTCCGGTTAAAGACTTATGCGCTCCCGGTTCGGTCTTGGCGCGATAAAATTTCTTAGTCAAAGCGTTAGCCAAAATATCATTCATTAAGGTAGACTTGCCGCTGCCGGAAACACCGGTAATCGCTACGAGCTTGCCAAGCGGGATCTCAATATCGACATTCTTCAGGTTATGCTCGGTCGCACCCATGATCTTGATGGATTTTCCGTTTCCTTTTCGGAACACCTTCGGCATCTTGATCTCTTTGCGCCCGGATAGATAGGCTCCGGTCAGAGAGGGCGCGCAATCTTTTATATCAGCCGGCTTACCGGCGAACAAGACATTGCCGCCGAAATCACCGGCGCCGGGGCCGATATCGATGAGCCAATCAGCCGCGACCATAGTCGAAGCATCGTGCTCGACGACGATGACCGTGTTGCCGTTATCACGCAATTCTTTAAGAGTTTTGATGAGCTTGTCATTATCGCGCTGATGCAGCCCGATCGAAGGTTCATCCAAGACATATAAAACTCCGCTCAGAGTCGAACCGACTTGTGAAGCCAAGCGGATGCGCTGCGCTTCGCCGCCGGAAAGAGTCGAAGCGGCGCGGCTGAGCGTCAGATAATCGAGTCCGACATTTGCCAAGAATTCCAGATTCTTGATCATCTCCCGGATGATCGGTTCGGCGATTTTTGCCCCGCCATTCAGGGTTGCGGGACTTTTCAGCCAATTATTCAAAAGCTCGACTAGAGACTTGATGCTCTTATCGGTCACATCGATTATCGAAAGATTATTTATCTTGACGAGCAGTGATTCCGGTTTCAAGCGCGCGCCTTGGCAGGCTGGACACAAAGCGGTCCGCATAACTTTCTCTATTTCCTGCTTGACGAAGCTGGATTTCGTTTCTTGATATTTCTCTTCTAAAGCGGCTAATAATCCGCCGAATTTACCATCGCCTTTGAGTATCAGATCCTTATGGGCCTGACCGAGATCCTTGATAGCAGGACGCAGACTGAAATTATGGCGCCCCGCCAAAGCTTCCAGATCGCCGAGCAAACCGCTGACGCTGAGATTGGCATGCGACAGAGGCTTAATCGCTCCTTCGAGGATGCTCAGATTATTATTAAAAACCAATTCCGGATCGATTTCTGATTTTGTCCCTAAGCCGCCGCAAACCAGACAGGCGCCATGGCCGGAGTTAAAAGAAAAATCGCGCGGTTCTAATTCTAAACGCCGATAATCGCAATTCGGACAAGAAAAATATCTCTCCATCCGCGCCGATTTTATTTCTCGGCCGCGGACGGTCTTGGTGGTTTTCTTCTCCTCGGCCGCTTTCTTTAACTTCACTTGGCAATGCGGACAATAAGGCTGGCCGGCGCGGGCATAAAGCAGGCGCAAATAATCATAGATCTCGGTAATCGTCCCGACGGTCGAACGCGGATTATGGCCGACAGTGCGCTGATCGATAGAAATAGCCGGCGACAGCCCCTCGATCAGATCAACGTCAGGCTTATCCATCAAGCCGACGAATTGGCGCGCATAAGAAGAGAGGGACTCGACATAACGGCGCTGCCCTTCCGCATATATAGTATCGAAAGCTAAAGAAGATTTTCCCGAACCGGACAAACCGGTGACCACCACGAGCTTGTCGCGCGGAATATCCAGATTGATATTCTTGAGATTATTAGTCCGCGCCCCTCTTATCTTGATGAGATTCTCGGCCATGTTATTCGAGGATATTAAAAAATTAATAGGTTCATTATAGCCGAAAAGTCTAAAAAAAACAAGCCTATCCCGAGACGGATAGGCTTATCCGGAAAAGCTTAGAATATCGGATAAAATATCTTGAGTATCGCGATCAAGATGCGGTCGCGCCATTTTATCTTCTTGCCCGAAGCTTCAAAGACAACCGACTCTTTCTTCCAGTGCTCGATGATCTTCTCCATGTCGGCGACCAGCTGTTTCTGCTGGAAGAAGATGCCGGCTTCGATATTCCAGCCGAAAGACAGAACATCCATATTCTGCGAACCGATCACGCCTTCGGAGCCGTCGATCAGCATTATCTTGGCATGATTCATCACCGGCATCAGATAAAACTTAACGCCGAAAGCCGCCATCCGGCAAGAATTCAGATAATTGACCTTATTCAAAGGCTTGACGTCGGTATCATCGGGAATGATTATTTCCACTCTGACGCCGCGGCGGCAAGCATCATCTAAGAGGGCGAGCATCCAGCGCGGCGGCAACAGATACGGAGTGGCGATCTGGATGGATTCTTTCGCGCCAACGATTTTCTTCTTATAATATTCGTTAAGATGATAGCCGCCGAGAGTGATATCAAGATTATCGGTGATCCAAGATTTTATCTTCTGGACGAGAGGCAAGCGGCTATATCTGAGGATAGATTCTTTCTTGCCGCCGGTCATCTCATAAGCGTAAGCGAAAGATTTCAGAAGCGGCTTGACGATCTTGCCTTGAAGCTTGATCTGGAGATCGCGCCAATTCCTGGTCTTCTCTTCAATATTGACGCCGCCGATAAGCGCGATCTTATTATCGATAATGACTATCTTGCGATGCGTATGCCGGAACCAATGGGAAAAATAAATGAATTCCACTCCGGCCGTCCGTAATTCTTCTATCGCTTCCGGCTTCAGAGAATTGCTGCCGTAAGCGTCGGCGATGACGACGACTTCGATGCCGGCGCGCGCCTTCTCTTTCAGGAGCTTGAGAAAATTATGGGTCTTCTGCGTGTCATCCAAAAAAATATACATCTCTATATAGATGAACTTCTGCGCAGCTTCCATTGCCTTGAACATAGCGTCCCAAGCTTTGTGCGAAGTAGTGTAAAGACGATATTTCATAAATTAAACTTCTGCGATTTTTTCTTATTCAGCCAATAATTTCCTGATCATGGGGATTTTTCTGTCTGTCGCCTGTTCGCCTATCTTGATCAGCTTGACGACGACATCTTTCGTAAAATATTTCTTGAATCCCTGCTCTTTCACGATCATGGAAGTATCCGGTTCGATGATTATATCGGCCATCTTCAGATCGGCTTTAGCGAGGTTATGAAGAGCTATGCGCGTGCTTCTCAGCACCACCTTGGCCATCGTAAATTTTCTATCCACAAATTCATTCTTATGATATAGATTGACGCCGATAACTATATCCGCCCCCATGCTTCTGGCCAATTTGCAAGGAACAGGATTGCTTAAGCCTCCATCGACGAATAATTTTCCTTGATAAGACAAGGGCTTGAATACTAAAGGGACGGAAACGCTAGCGCGCACCGCTCGAGCCACATCGCCGCTTTCAAAAACATAGGGCTGGCCGCTGACTAGCTCGGTCGCAACTATCTTTAAGGGGGTCTTCAAACTGGCAAAAGTATGGCGTTTCAACCCTTTTTCCAATACACTATTGACCTTATTGCCGCCGATGAAGCCTCCGGTCAGGCTAAAATCAAAAAGCATCGGCAAGTTATCGGTCGGGTTAGACGCTAATTCAATTTCCATCTTTTCGATATCCTGAAATACGTCATAATAAGCCGCTACCCAAGCGCCGATGCTGGCGCCACTGAGATAATCTATCGGGATGCCATGTTTAATCAAAGATTTAAGAACACCGATATGAGCAAAGCCGCGGAAAGCGCCGGAACCCAACGCCAGGCCGACAGTCTTGCGAGTTTTTATCTTATTTTTCATAGAAAGTGTATTTATTAAGCAATTATAGCATTAAAACTAAGAATTAAGAAACGGCTGCGCCTTGCTTCTGCGGGCTGATAGGACTATCATATTAATACTAAATAGCAAAACTATGTTTCATCCTCTTCAATTATCAGCCGACTGGTTGACCTATAGCTTTTTTCGGCTCCAGACGGGAACAAAAATCGCAAATGCGCTCAATTTTTTTATCCTGGACACCTTCAAGATCCTCATCCTCCTGTTCGTCATCATCTTTATCATTTCTTTCATCCGCACCTATTTGCCGGCTGACAAAGTCCGCGCTTTCTTAGCGAAAAAAAGCCTTCTGACCGGCCATATCTTAGCGGCCCTGATCGGCATAGTCACCCCCTTCTGTTCTTGTTCAGCTATCCCGCTTTTCTTAGGATTTGTTGAAGCAGGCGTTCCTTTAGGCATTACTTTTTCTTTCCTGATTTCATCCCCCATGATTAATGAAGTCGCCTTAGCCCTATTATTCGGCTTATTCGGCTGGAAAATTGCTGCCATCTATGTTGCCAGCGGCCTGGTCATCTCTATAATTTCAGGGCTCATCATCGGACGCTTAAAAGTAGAGAGCCTAGTGGCTGATTTCGTCTGGGATAATAAATCAAAAAAAGATATTTCCAACCAACCAAAACTAAGTTGGAAAGGACGGGCGGATTATGCCAAAAATTATGCCCTGAATATCATCGGCCGAATCTGCCCCTATATCATCATCGGGGTCGGCCTGGGCGCTTGGATACATGGCTATGTGCCGGCTGATTTCTTGGCACAGTATGCCGGCGCCGATAAATGGTATGCCGTGCCGCTGGCGGTACTGATCGGCATTCCGCTTTATTCCAATGCGGCCGGAATCGTTCCATTAATCAGCGCCCTGACCGAAAAAGGAGTGGCTATCGGCACGACCCTAGCTTTCATGATGGCGGTTACGGCCTTATCTTTACCGGAATTCTTTATCTTAAAGAGGGTTATGAAGACTAAATTGATCATCATCTTCGCTTCGATAGTCGGGGTCGGCATCATCTTTACAGGCTATCTATTCAACGCGATCTTGAAATAATAGGCCTAATACCCGCCAACTTTTTTCTATTAATTTTTACTTAATATTAGTTAAATCACATCAACAATCAAATGCGCCCTTCAATTGTTGACAAAAATTAGATTTATTGATACAATACTTTGATTATCTTCAAGGGTAGTCTCAATGATATTTTCTTTAAAAACTAAAAAACAAGAACTTAAAACCAATAACGTATAGATGAAAAAAATCATTTTTACTTCGGCGATATTGATCATATGCGGCCTAGGCGCTGCTTTCGGTCAATTAAGGGTGTCTAATAATTTTGGTCAGACACTGAAGGTAACCATCAACAATCAACAGTTCACGATCGCGAACAGTGGCGTGCAGGCTTTTTCTGCGACCGGCCAAGCTGTCTTCATCAAATGCGAAACCTTGGACGGCATGAATAAATTCTCCGTCACCAAAGCCGTTCCGCAAGATAAACTTATCCTGATCAACCCTAGCGACGGACAAACTTCCCAAATTGTTAGCGCGCCATCGGGACAGATAAGATTTGTTTATAAAGGAAACATCCGTTTCAAAGTCATCTCAATGACAGGAAAAGGAACTGAGTTTTTCGGTAAAGACACGGCAACTTATGTTCCCGCTCCTCCAAAAGACAGAGATTTAGTGCTTGGCGTCATCATTAAAGAAGAAAGCGATGCGCAGTTTATCTGGCGTTATGCCGAAATCAGAAAAAGGATAAACCCGGGAGAAACAGAGTGCCGGATCACCGACCAGGACATCAAAATAATGTCCGAGGATAAGGGGCCGAATGACAAAGAGATAAAGATAGTCTTCCGGCTGGACCACGATACCAACGGCTATAAGATTTTTTCGGAACCAGGCGTAAAAAATCCTATTTCCATAGGCAGCGGCGAATCCTCGAAATCGATGAAGGTTCCTTTCGGAATATTCTTCATAAAAGTTTCGGTTACTGGCGGCGACATGATCAACCAAACAATCTTCATCCTCGTCCACACGACTGACAACATGAAGGCTTTCACCATCAACAAGGCTCTCTTAGAAAAACTCTTAGCAAAAGAAAATGATTTTACCAAATGGTAATCTTAAAAGATTAAAGGCTTGCAGCATATGCCGCAAGCCTTTTTTATTATTCATTCGAAGCTTAATCAGACAAAAAAGACTTAGTAATTAGCCGAGTCTTTTTATACGGATTTTAGTTGAAATTATATATTTATTCTGCTAAGATGAGCTTGATGTGGTAGCCAAGTGGTAAGGCGACTGTCCGCAAGACAGTTATTCGCAGGTCCGATCCCTGCCCACATCTCTATGGAGCCTAAAGAGTATATAGAATACAAACTAAACGAACTAAGGCCTAGCGGTGAAAAGCTAGGTGATTTTTCGTCTTCAAAAGAACTATCCGATTATATCTTAAAGATGATAATGTCTAAAAAGTTTAGAAAGTTCGGCATTATCCCGGAATACGTCGCTCATATAAAAGAGGTAATCGATAATAGCCTTAAAGATAATTTACCTGTAAGATTTTCCTTTCCTTTCGGCGGCTATAAATTATGGCGCTTGGAAGAAACTCCGGAAGTAGACTGGGCCGAATTATTTACTTTGATGTATTATGCCAAATGGTTAAAGCCGATCGCCGAGGCATACCAACCGGGAATCATTTTCGATTTTGCCTCAGACGATGTGATCGTGGAGCGCATGAACAATATTCCTAAAAAGGATACGCAAAGTTATGCCGAAAGCTTTAAAGAAATTGTTAAATTTTTAGAACAATATTTACCAAAAAATCTCAAATTCACTTTTACTCCCATCAGCTCTTTTTATACTCCGGAGGAATTTGAGAAAGATTTAGCCGATAAAATTACAAAGAAAAAACAAGAATTCGGCGGCTTGCCGGTTTTAGATGACAAAAAAAGAGACATGGTCGAATTAAATGTAAAACTTAATCCGGGCCAAGATCAAGATCCTTTGTGGAGAGAAAAAATTGAATTAATGCATCAAGCCTATTATGCCGTTGATAAAAGAAGACCATATAATAGGGCGAGCAATAAAATACTGGTTTTCCCTTATCGCCTGTCGGATGGCAAATGCGTCGCGGTTGGCACCACGAAAAATTCGGTGGCTAAATTTTGGGTTGGCGTTGGCGTTTTAAAAAGGACTGAAGATAGTTTCATCGAATCTATCCTTTCGCCCAGCCAATTAGAAAAAACCGATTTAATAAAAGATAATATCTCGATAAAGGGTTTGGATAGAAAAAACTTTAAGCAAATAAAAATTTCCATGTAAATTTGATTTTTGATTCAATTACCCAAACCCAGCAATTACATAAATAAAAGACGCATAACATGCGTCTTTTATTTTTTGAAAAATGAGTGAAAATTCTAAACCACAGTTAGATATACACCAATAATTATAATAATAGCCACGATGATCTTTTTAATTAGATTAGTCTTCTCTTTATGCATTACTGAAGCAACCAGCACGTTCAATAATACTGTAGTGGCTAATAACGGGGCGATAAAGGCCACTTGGCCGAGCTGAAGAGAGCGAATAGTAAAAAATATCATCGGGCCGGAAACTAGACCGGAAATAATATAATATTTTTTACGATTACTATTAAATTCATCAGCGATATCTTTAATCGAACATCTTTCTATGACATAGTTAAAAATAGCCGGAATAATTAAGGTTAGCATGACATAAAAAGGAAGATTGAATCGTTTAGAAATATCAACATCAATAATTAATGCCGTAGCCAATAAAAAAGAGGCGAGCGCAGAAAGTAGAATATATTTATTAATAACGAACTTCTTTTTATGATAAAAAAGGGCGACATTACCAAAAATAATCAATGCCCCGCCGATTAATTTAGTGGTGATTATCGGATTATGAAATAAAATAATTCCATACATTATTAGAAATACCTTTGATAGTTGGTCAATAATAGAAAAAATAGAAACTTCCAGATTTTTTCTAGCTATAGTTTTTATTCTGTCATTGAGAGTATAAAATATGTTAGCTAAAATAAATAATACTATTACTTTCAAATCAAGTGAAAATTTAAAAATAAAAAAGGGCATCAATATCAACACCCCAATCCCGCCAATAAATTCCAGGATGATTGTCGCGACTCCCTCTCGTTGAGTATCTTTAACTGCCAGTTTATAATACTGGACATACAAAACCCCTGATATCACGGCGGCGATAACATTAAATTGCCAACTATTCAAGATTACTTTAATTAATTCCATATCTGGCTTAATATTACTAGTTTGGTGATAAAAAATCAATAAAAAACAGGCTTTTTACCTGTTTTTTATTTCCGTAGTCCCTAGGGGAATTATCGCGCTCGCTTTTCTTCCGAAAAGCTCACTTGTCCAGACCGGCCGCTAAGCGCTACGCCAGCTCGCGCTTATCGTCGCTCGATTACTCGGAATCGCTTCGCTCATCCTCGTATCTCGCTCGCCGCTTGTTCGATTCTCCTAGTTGCGAATTGCCAATAAAAAATATCCAGTATTCACTG
Source organism: uncultured Gammaproteobacteria bacterium (assembly GCA_964517325.1). Lineage (GTDB taxonomy): Bacteria > Patescibacteriota > Patescibacteriia > Patescibacteriales > UBA12465 > UBA12465. Next base: position 21,806 of record CAZFBV010000014.1, read on the forward strand.
GATATTTTTTATTAGTAGTCCCTAGGGGAATCGAACCCCTGTTATCAGGATGAAAACCTGGTGTCCTAACCACTAGACGAAGGGACC
>CAZFBV010000015.1:0-21615 GCA_964517325.1 uncultured Gammaproteobacteria bacterium
CGATTTTTGTGCTATAATATTTTCAGCTTTAAAAGCGTTATTTGACGCTTTTTATTAACTAATCAACAACAAATATGAAAAAGACCGTGTGGATCGCCATTATCGCCGCCGTCGTGATAATCGGCGCTTGGTTCTGGAGTTCTTATAATAGCTTAGTGACCGCCAACGAAGGCGTCGATAACCAATGGGCGCAAGTCCAGACGCAGTATCAAAGACGCTTCGATCTTATTCCTAATCTCGTCAGCTCCGTCAAAGGAGCGATGGCTCAGGAACAGTCCGTCTTTGATGCTTTAGCCGAAGCGCGCACTAAGTATAGCGGCGCGACTAGCGTCAACGATAAAGCCGCGGCCGCTACCCAGGTAGAGAGCGCTTTGGGCCGCTTATTGGTCGTCATGGAGAATTATCCGCAGCTGAAATCTATCGATACGGTGCAGACCTTGATGGCGCAATTAGAAGGCACGGAAAATCGCATCAGCGTCGAACGCAGCCGCTTCAATGACGAAGTCAAGGCTTTCAACGTGATGATCAAGCGTTTCCCGACTAATATGATCGCCGGCATGTTCGGCTTCGCAGAGAAGACTTATTTTGAAGTTTCCGCTGCTGCGGCTACTGCTCCGACCGTCGATCTGCAAGTAACCAAATAAGAAGCTTATTCATCTCGCTCATCAATCGCTTATGTGGCGTCGCGCGCTGATAATCTTCAGTCTAGCTTTATTCTTAGCGGCCGGTTTTTCGGCCCGGGCTTATTATAACCCGGGCAAGCCGGCCTCTTTTGTTAATGATTACGCCGGCGTCCTGAAGGCCGAAGAGGTCAGCGCTCTGAATAGCAAGCTTAGCCAGTTCAACGCCACTACTTCTAATGAGATCGCGGTCGTCATCATTAAGAGCCTGCAGGGCGATACGATCGAGAATTTCGCGGTTAAGCTCTTTGCGGACTGGGGGATAGGGAAAGAGAAAAAAGACAATGGCGTCCTATTGCTCATCGCGATTGATGATCGGCAGATGCGCATCGAGACCGGCTACGGCCTGGAAGGCGCTTTGCCGGACGCAACTACTTTCCAGATCATCAATAAGACCTTGAAGCCGGCTTTTCAGAATAATGATTATTATGGCGGGATAGATCAGGCCACCGATGATATTATAGCGGCGACCAAAGGGGAATATAGCGCCGCTGCGTCCGCCCCTAGCTCCGTTCCCGGATTCGTCAAGAATTTGAGCTTCGACACGATCTTCTTTATCATCATCGCTATCTTCTATTTGCTTTCGGCTCTGTGGCGCTTCTTAGCCAAGAGCAAGAGCTGGTGGCAGGGAGGAGTTTTGGGCGGAGCGATCGGTCTCATCATCGCTCTGATTTTCTTTAGGACTTTATTAGTCTTGATAATCCTGCCGGCTGCCATAGGCGCCTTCGGCTTATTATTTGATTTTCTCGTTTCTCGCGTCTTGCCTCAGCCTAGCCCGATCAAGAAAGGCCGGAATAATCTTTGGTTCTTCGGCGGCGGAGGCGGCAATGGTTTTGGCGGATCGTCGGGCGGAGGTTTCGGCGGTTTCGGCGGCGGCATGTCCGGCGGCGGCGGATCTTCCGGCAGCTGGTAAATAATATCTATAAAAGCTATAAATAAAAAACCGAGGCTCTCGCTTCGGTTTTTGTTTTTGGATTTTCTTTTCAGCTTTTTATTTCCTTCAAACTCTTTTCGACATAACCCGGATAAGTTTCATTCAGGTAGCGAACGAATTTATAGAGATCGAGGCCATTGCCTGGATTGCTGGGAGTTTCAGCATCCAGGATCTGCTCCGCATTCATCTCAATCTGTCCGGTTGTCCGATAGAAGTCATCTTCCGTGGCGCAGAAATGGAATTTCTCTTTATTTTCTGCCATCCAAGAAGATATTATACTGGCCAGATTCTCGTCGCCATCTTTCAAGGCTTCGGTAATGACTTTTATATGATATAATGTCATATAACAATCATCCTCGGTCTTGCGGGGATTTTCCAGATAATCTTCAGCATGTTTAAGGAACTTTCTAAGTTCTTGCTCCACTGTTGTCTTTTCCATCGTTAAGCTGTTTTGTTTGTCTTTATGCTAATATAATAAAGCATTTTTGTCAACTATATGTTAGATATCACTCTCATCGCTGTTGGAAAAATAAAAGAAGCTTTTTGGCGCGACGCTTTTGTAGAATATGATAAACGGTTGAAGCCGTATGCTCGCTTGAAAGTTATCGAACTGGCACCCGAGCCCTTTTCTAAAAGCGGCAAAGAAAAAGCTAAAGAAATAGAAGGAAAAAGGATTATGGATTATTTGGAAAAGCAGAGCCATGAATCAGGCGCAGTTTCGGCCTATCTCTTGGCTGAGCGCGGTCGGACTTTTGACTCTCCGGCTCTGGCCGGCTGGCTGGAAAAGAATTCTCCTATGACTTTGATCGTCGGCGGCGCTCTAGGTTTTTCTGATGAATTGTATAGGCGCTATCCCCAGATCTCTTTATCGCCTCTGACTTTTCCGCATGAGCTGGCGCGAGTCGTCCTGATAGAGCAGCTGTATCGCGCGGCTGCTATTTTGAACGGGAAAGAGTATCATTATTAATCAAAATATCCTAAATCAAAAATATGTCCGATCTGCCAAAATTGATCAAGGAAATCAAGAGCCATGAAAATAAGCCGCAAGCCTCGATACTGCAGCGTTTTTTTAAGACCGGTCCGGGCCAATATGGCGAGGGAGACCTGTTTCTAGGCCTGAAAGTGCCCCTGCAGCGGCTTTTAGCTCGAAAATACGCCTATCTGCCCTTAAAAGACATCGAAACGCTCCTAGCGAGTAAAATCCATGAGTTCAGGCTGATCGGTCTATTGATCCTGGTGGATCAATATGAGAAAGCCTCTCGGAGAGAAGATAAGAAGAGGATAGTCGATTTTTATCTGGCTCATGCCGATCGCGCCAATAATTGGGATCTCGTCGATCTGTCGGTCTATAAGATTTTGGGAGATTTTCTTTTGGCGGAAAAAGAAGCTTTAAAAGTATTAAAGCGTTTAGCCGGATCCAATAATCTCTGGGAACGGCGCATGGCCATGGTTTCGACCTACGCTTTCATCAAGAAAGGACAGGCCGAGAAAACTATCCGGATAGCCGAGAAATTAATGAAGGATGAACATGATCTGATGCATAAGGCGGTTGGCTGGATGCTTAGAGAGATGGGCAAGCGGATAGACAAGAAGATCTTAATTGATTTTTTAGACCAGCATTATCGCCAGCTGCCCCGGACGGCGCTGCGCTATGCCATCGAGCGTCTCAGTCCGCGGGAAAGGGAGCATTACTTGGCAAAATAGGCTCCGATTTTATTGTAGTTTTTTAAAGACGTGTTATAATAAAATAAGATTTTTAAATCTTTATATTATAAAAATTTATATGAAAGACGAAAAAAAATGTTGCGAAGAGAAAGGTTGCGCTTGCAGCTGCCATGATCATAAGCGCCGCGGCGCCGTAAAGATTATCGGCCTGATTTTATTGGCCGCGATCGTTATCTGCGCGATCCTGCGCGACCGCATCGTCAATCAGCAATTCAAGTCCGTGACTATCACCGGACAGGGAAAAGTCACTTATACTCCCGATTTGGCGATCTTGAATCTCGGCGTCCAGATTGACAAAGTCGCTAAGCCGGAAGACGCCTTGAATCAGCTGAATACTAAAGTTTCTAACATCATTGCGGCCGTGACTGCCGTCGGCATCGCGCCGGCCGATATCCAGACGCAGAACTATTCCTTATATCCGCAGTATGATTATAAGGATAATATCTCGACCGTATCCGGCTATAACGCCAATGAACAGCTAGTGATCAAGGTCAGCGGCTATGATAAGGACCAGAACAGATTGAGCCAGGTGATCGCTGCCGCCTCTAAGGCCGGAGCTAACCAGGTCAATAGCTTGTCCTTCGACGCTTCGAATATGAATGACCTGAAACAGGAAGCTCGCGTCAAAGCGATAGCTGATGCAAAAGCGAAGAGCACGGCTTTAGCCGATAGCGCCGGCATCCGTTTGAAAGATATCACGGGCTGGTATGAGAATACGGTCAATCCGATTACGATGTATAGCACGGCTGACTATGGCAAAGGCGGTCTGGGAGGAGGCGGAGCGGTGGCGCCGCAGACTCCGGCCGGAGACCGCGAAGTGGTTATTGAAATCGGAGTAACCTATAATATTAAATAATTATGAATGGCAATGGCAATTCGGATTCTAACCGTAGTCCCTTAGTCGGCAAGACGGTTCTCGTAGTCAACACTTCCGGGGCGAATGATCCTCTGCATTCCAAGAAGCTTTTTATCAAGAAAGTGAAGAATTTGGGAGTGAAGATCATTATTCTCAGCAAGGAGGCCAATAGCTTCCAGCCCTATGTTGATTATTCGATTTCAGCCGATACTTCTAATTATAGCGAATCATTGGGCGCTCTGGATAAATTTTTAAGTAATAATCCAGCCGTCAAGATGGACGGCGTCCTGACTTTTTTGGAAGACGACGTGCTCTTAACCGCCAAGATCGCCGATAAGTACCATCTTATCAATACTCCCTATAAGGTCGTGGCTCAGATCAGGAATAAATATTCTTTCCGTGAATTCTGTACGGCTAATAATCTGCCGACTCTGAAATTCAAGGCTTTGAAGAACAATAAGGATCTGGAGGAAGCCATGAAGATCATGAGCTTTCCGCTCGTCGTTAAACCGGCTTACGGCGCGGCTAGCGCTTTTGTCGTGAAAGTGAATAATGAAGAAGAATTCCGCGAGAGTTATGATTATATCAAGAAGACTATCTCTCCGAAGATAGAATCGGCTCTAGCCGACGGCTTAGAAGTCTTTGCGGAAGAATATATCGACGGCGACGAAGTCGATCTCGATATCCTCATCCAGAACGGCAAGATCAAATTCTGCGCCTTATCCGATAATGGCAAGACTAAGGAGCCTTTCTTCATCGAGACGACGCGCATGACTCCTTCCAGTCTGCCGCCGAAACATCAGGCCGAGCTGCTCGCCATGGCCGACGAGACCTTGGAAAAATTAGGCGTGCTCAACGGCTGCATCCATTTTGAAGCCAAATCGACCGCAACCGGTCCGATTCCTTTAGAAATAAATTTGCGTCTCGGCGGCGACGAGGTTTATCCGAGCGTCAAAGCCGCTTGGCATGTCGATCTGATCGAGAATATGGTCAAGATCGCTTGCGGCATCTATATCCCTAAATTTGATTTTCCGGCCGGCCCCTATGAATACTTAGTCGCGGAAACTTTTTCATCGGACCATTCCGGCATTATCGTCAATCTCGATATCGATGAGGATCTGAAGCGCCGGCCTTTCGTCAAGGAATTCCAATTCGAGAAGAAGATCGGCGATTCCGTGCTCTGTCCGCCGGACGGCTATGAGTATCTGGGCTGGGTCCTGGTTTCCGGGCATAATCCGCTCGACGCCCAGGATAATCTGCGTGAAGCGGAAAAAGCTATCTATTACGAAGTGGCGAAATTCCACCCCGCTTCCTCTATCGGCAAGACGACGCGCCGGTCGCCGTTCTCGGCTTCGGCTATCAACGTCGATATTCTGAAGCGCCGCTCTAAGATCGAGAAGATCCGCAAGATGGCTATCTCTAACCAGCGTAATCTCCATATCGGCATCGCCTGTAATCTCTATGAGGAAGCCGGCGAAGAGCAGGAAACGGTCGTCGAGAAGGATCTGACAGTCATCGGCTTAGATGTGGAGAAAACCTTGAAAGAAAGGGGTTATAAGATCAGCTTCTTCGATTTTAATGATCTGCCTAAGGCTTTTAATGACCTTAAGAACAGCGACGTCGACCTCGTCTTCAATGTCTGCGAGCGCATCAATAATTCCAGTCTCTTAGAGCCGCATGTCGCTTCCATTCTTGATACCTTGCAGATCCCATATACCGGCTCCAATCCGTTTACGCTCGGGCTCTGCATCGATAAGATCCGCGTCAAGAAATTATTGAGCTATCATAAGATCCCGACTCCGGAATGGGATTATGTCTACTCTATGGAAGATGATATCCGCGATGATCTAAAATATCCGCTCATCGTCAAGCCGGCTAACACTGACAATTCTATCGGTATCACTAATGATTCGGTCGTCAGGAACAAGGAAGAGCTTAATCGCCAATTAGAGAAAGTCTTAAAAGAGATCGGCCGGCCGGCTTTAATCGAAGAATATATCGACGGCGACGAATATGACGTGCCGATCATCGGCTCGGAAGAGGATGATCTGCGCGTCCTGCCTTTAGCGCGTTCGTTATTCGATAATTTGCCTTCTAACCTCTGGCATATCTATCCGTTCGAAGCGAAATATACCGACGGCGGAGAATATAATAAGATCGTGGTCCAGCGCCCGCCGAAGAATATCGGCAAGAAGCTGGAACAGCTCTTGGGCGAAATCGCGCTCGATACCTATAATATCTTAGACTGCCATGATTACGGCCGCATCGAGATCCGCGTCGATAAGAATAATAATCCTTACGTGCTCGAGCTTAATCCGAATCCGTCGCTTGATGCCGAAGGAACTTTCTCCGCTTCAGCCGAAGTCATCGGCATGGACTACGGCGACTTCCTGGAAGAGATTATCCGCCTGGCTATCAAGCGCTATAAGGACAATCCTCCTTATTATCATCTCCAGCCGAACGTGATGTAAGCTCTAAATATGATTGCAATAAAAGTCATCAACGACCTGGAAACGGCCAAGAGCTTATGGAATGAATTATCGCCGGCGGAGACCATCTATGATCTCTGGGATTTCCGCTATTGCTTTTATAGGCACGATCCCCAGCCTCTTTATTTTTATACTGCCTACGACGACGGCGCGCCGGTCGCGCTTTTGCCGTTGCAGCATAGCGAAGAATTCGCCTGTTTAGAGTTTTTTGCCGAGAATTTCATGGAGAATAACCGGCCTTTTTTCAAGCCCGGTTATGAATATTTGTCGCAGCGGCTATTTGAACAGGACTTTGATCAAGCTGCGAAGCTTTATGATCTCGACGGGATAGACGATTTTACCCGCGCTTTGCCTCTTGAAGATTATGTTTATTTTATTGATCTGGAAGGCCTGGAGAGCTTTGATGATTATCTCCTGAAGGCTTTCTCCGACCGCAAGAAGCGGGCTAAGTTCCGGAGAGTCGCCACGCTCATGGAAGAGGATCATCAAGTCGAGACCATTATCAATGATTTTTCCGATCTGAAGCTTATCATGGACTTGAGCGTTAAGAATTTCAGCGACGAGTCATATCTGAATACTGACAAGGAAAGGCAGCCGTTTTTCGACCTGATCAAGCTGCCTCTGGATTGGCATTCAATAACTATCCGGGTCGATGGCGTCAAGCTCGCCGGCTCGCTGTCCGTCCTGTATAAAGGCACCTATTTCTATATGATCGCCGGCGCGGATATGAGCGAGGTTCCCGATGTTTTCAAATATCTGACTAAAGCTAATCTGGAATTAGCTCTTGCCAAGAAGGCTAAGATTTTTAATTGTTCTCTGGGAGACTGCAATTGGAAGACCCATTGGCATATGGCTAAGCTGCCGCAATATAAATTTATCAAGCTGAAAGAATAAAGCCTTTTATAATATGATCAAGCGAGTAAAAACAATTCCGAAGCTCATGTATGAGATCCGCCCCTCGAAAGCTTTTCGCGGCGAGGTCGGAACTTTCGCAGTCAGGAATATCAAGAAAGGGGAGATCATCGATGACGTTGATTCGCCGGAAGAAGTCGTCTTCTTAAAGAAGGCTGATTTCAAGAAGCTCGACCTGTTGACGCGCCGGCGGATAACGCGGTTCTGCGTCATGGATGAAGATGGAGAATACTGCGTGCCGGCTGATATCAATAATATGGGCGCTTCCTGGTATTTTAATCATAGCTGCGATTCTAATGTCGCCTATGATAAGAAGGGAAATTTCGTCGCCGATCGCGCCATTAGGGCCGGCGAAGAACTGTTCGTCGACTACGGCCGCATGTATACTGATCCGAGATTAAAGATGAAATGCGCTTGCGGGGCGAAAAATTGCCGCGGCTTCATCACCGGGAATGATTGGCTCGACCCGGAATTCCGGGAGAAGAATATCGATAAGATATGGCCGGATATGAGGAAGCTGCCAAGCTCGAAAAGGAAATAATAAATAATTAAAGATAAAATCATTTATGTTTTTGATACCCGCTAGCTATTATCAGATCAGGCAGACTAAGAAAAAGGGCCGCGGCGTTTTCGCGCGCCGCGAGATTCCGGCCGGAACCGTTATCGGCGATTATCTCGGCTTATTGATCAAGGACGAGAAGGCCGAGCTCTTGGAAAAGAAGTATGGGAATTCCTGCTATTCCATGGACTATAACGATAACGGCTTATCCATATTTCCGGTCGACATTAAAGCTCCCGGCGTCCATCTGATCAATCATTCCTGTTCTTCTAATTGCGATGCTTATTTCTATTACGGCCATACTTTATATTTCACTCTCCGCCGCATCTTGCCGGGCGAAGAATTGACGATCGATTATGGCTTCGATACTGATGACGGCCGCGCCGGCAATAGGAACAAGAAGGAATTCTTGCATCCTTGCTTCTGCGGCAGTCCGTTCTGCCGCGGCACGATGTATGCGAGCGACGCGAAATTGCGGCGCTACGGCGCTTTCTATCGCGCCGAAACTAAAGGCCAGAAATTCCAGACGCTTCCGGCCGGAAAAATCCTGCCGCCTTTAGATAATTACCCCAAAGAGATAAAAGATAATCATATCTTCAACCTCTTCGCGGACAGGGAAGCGGCGCCGCTAAATTTTAACGACGAGAAGATGCCGAGTATTTCCGAATTAAGAAAACGCTTGCGGGAGAGCGGTCGCGTCTTGAATTTCAAGAAGCTGGGACTTAAAGTTTCGGCTATCGTCGAGGGTCTGATCGTCGCCGGAAAATAAAAAAGCCTTATATATTGGCATGTTTTTATTAGGTGTGTTATAATACACTTATAAACATTGATGTTTTAAAAGAAGCCTGTTGAAAACTCCTGTAAACATTAATGAATAATCAATAGTAGTTTATTAATTTAAATAAGCAATAATTTATAATGGACTTTATTTCTAAGCCTTTCGGCTTATTGGTAAAGCCCCATGCTAAAATTATGTCAAAAATGACAAAGTCACAGATGATTGCTTCTTTATCCGAAGCAGCCGGTTTGAGCAAGAAAGAGACCGCTACTTTCATGGATAATTTAGCGGAATTCGTTTACAAAGAAGTTAAGAAGAACGGCGAATGCATCGTTCCTGGCTTCGGTAAGTTAGTCAAGGCTAAGAGAAAGGCCAGAGAGGGCCGCAATCCTGCTACCGGCGAGACCATCAAGATCCCGGCTAAGACCGTAGTTAAGTTCCGCTTAGCTAAGGTCGTCAAGGACACTGTTCTATAATCGCAGTTAAGTTTCTCAAATAAAAAAACATCCCGTCGGAATCCGGGATGTTTTTTATTTCCAGTTCTCGACGTATTGGCCGAGACCGAAATCTTTTAATTTATTATTCAGCTTCTTGTTCTTATGGAGGAGAGAGAGCAGGGAGCCGAATTCTATCTGATAGCGATTCTTGACTATCCGGAAAAGCAGATTAGGATCGGTCTTGATAGCGCGGCGGATAGTTTTCCCCTGGACGCCGCCTAAAGAAGCTGCTTCAGAAACTGAAACCCAGATAGGGGAATTTACTTTTTTAGTTTGGAAAAATATTTCCTCGGACATTTTTTTGCTGCTTTATTATTTAAGTCTAGAATAGTTTAGACTTAAGTCATATTATCTTAATCCGGAATCAGCTAAAAGTCAAGAGTGGCCTCATGCGTATTAATAGAGTATATTGCCGGTTTTGTTCTTGCTTTTAGGCTCTCATTATGCTAGGATAAAGCCACAATAGAATAATTAATTTAGCGGCGGGTTCGTATTGGTTCCCGTTATTTTTTGTTAAAATCACTTAACGCTTTTTTAGCATTTATAAAAATCTTAAAATGTCCATAAATCTGGTTAAAAAATTTAAGGATAAGCAGGTCTTAAGCAAACTGAAGAGCCGCGATAAAGAGGCCTTCATTAAGGTTTATGACGAGAATGTCAAAGATATCCATCGCTTCGTCTATTTCAAGATAGGCAGTCGCGAAGAAGCCGACGACCTGACTTCCATGATTTTCTTAAAGGCTTGGAATCATATCCAGAATAAGACCCTGGAAGACGCGAAAACTTTAAGAGCTTTATTATATAAGATCGCTCGTAATGCGATCGTCGATTATTATCGCGAGACCGGCAATAAGATTACAGCTTCTCTCGATGACGAAGAGAATCGGATCGAGGTCATTGATGAGGCCGAGAACCCGCAAGAACGTTTAGATAGGGCGGCTGATCTCGAACTGATTAAGGCTAAGCTGCCTCTTCTAAAAGAGGAGTATCGGGAAATAATCATCATGAAGTTCATTAATGATTTAAGTTTAGAAGAAATAGCTGAAATTAGCGAAAAAAGCAAGGGAAATGTCCGGGTTTTGCTGCATCGAGCCTTGAATGCCTTGCGGGAACTCGTGGAACAGGATGGCCAAAAAGACTCAAAACTGTAACGTTTTGGCCAATTTTCCGTATATTATAGTGTAAGATTAAATAGAGAATCAATACACGTATGACTAACTCAGAATTGATCGCCAAATTGAATAACCTGAAAAGTATTTCTCCCGATCAAAAATGGCTGGAAAGCAATCGGGAGCTTTTGTTATCTCAGGTCTCTAATTCCGGCGCGGAAAACCTGTCGACATGGAGAGTCATCTTTATTAATATTTCTAGCGTCATGAAGTCAGCGGCTCAGCCCGTCTATGCTTTAGGAGCTTTCGTCCTCTTATTACTTACCGGCAGTTTGTTCAGCGGTCAGCTTTTAGCCAGCACTAAGCCGAACGATTCTTTGTATATCGCGAGGATACTTTCTGAAAAAGTAAAATTGAATACGACTTTCGATACTGCGACGCGCAATCGGATGGAAATGAAATTCGCTTCTGAGCATGCGCAGGATATCACGGCTGTGTTGGCTGACCCGTCTTTCAATAATGAAGAGAATAAGGATCAGGTCGCGAAACTGAACGATAGCTTTAATGAGGAGGTTAATACTGTCAAAGAAAATATCAGCCGTTTGGCTGCAGCCGCTACTCCGGCTGCTACCGGAGATGAAGTCGTTATTGCCGACAGCTCTAAGGACGCGAAGGGAATTCAGGTAGCGGACGGCTCGGCCTTGAACGCCGCGGTCGCTTCGATTGCCGCTAGCGCCCAGCCGGCTATTTCCGCCACCGCGACTTTAGTAGTTCCGGCCGGTCTGAATCTGAAGGCGACTTCCGCAGAAATGGCAGCTAGCTCCACGGAAACGATAGAACCGACCGCAGCGGATAAGATGCTTGATGAAGCGATTCAATTATTCAGCTCCAAGGATTACGAGAAAGCCTCGGATAAATTGAAAGAAGTCAGTGAAACAATAAAATAAATTTAAGCGCTCAAGCGCGTGTTTGTTAGTTTATCTCGCCTATTGGTTACTCCAAGTTTAGAGGATACGTCATCTGCTCTGGACAATGCCGGATGAGATAAATTAACAAATTCGCGTTTACGGCTGTTTGCCGCAGATAGCGGATTGGCAGAACCCCGTCAAGGGTCGAGCTATATCGCAAGATGTAGTGGTTTTGTCCCTTATAAACCTTATTATCGATTCGAAGTTTTAACGATTATGAGCTCGAAATGAGCGGTAAATCGGTTAAGCTTTTCTCCAGCCTTTGTGCAACACGCGCTAGGTTGGCAGAACTTATACGTAAGATCAGTCAGCCTTCGCCTTAAGCCTTAAGGGGCTGGTGGAGCGGGATTCCGACTGATTTACAGATCAGACTAAAGCTTAGATCTATTAGGACAGAGAATCGAACCCATCATTATAATCTGTTCCGACTACTATTGTCCGGACAATTAGAATGATATTAATCATTATTTATGAAAAAATTACGCAAGTTCTTAACTGTCAGCGTAATGGGTTTAACAATCTTTGCTACGTGTGGTTTAATCACACCTATCCAGACCAAGGCTGCCGCTTCAACCGGCGACTTGATCAAGATGGCTGGCAATGCTTCTGTTTATTACCTCGGTGCTGACGGTAAGAGATACGTTTTCCCTAACTCCACTACCTATTTCTCTTGGTACCCGGATTTCAGCGGAGTAGTTACTATTCCGGCTGCCGAATTACAGAGCTATCCTTTGGGTGGCAATGTCACCATGAGACCGGGCACTAAGTTAGTGAAAATCACGACCGATCCTAAAGTTTACGCCGTTGAACCTAATGGCGTCTTAAGAGGGATCCAGACTGAAGCCCAGGCAACTGCCTTATATGGCACTAACTGGAACAAGAGAGTCGTCGATGTTCCTGACGCTTTCTTCACCAACTACACCACCGGCGCTGCTTTAGCGACTGGCGCTACCCCGGTTGGTTCCTTAGTAAAGAATGCTAGCTCTGCCAGCGTTTATTACTATGATGGTTCTAACTACAGATTGATCGCTAATGAAGCGGCTATGACCGCTAACAGATTCCAGATGGCCAATGTTTTAACCCTGAGCAGCACTATTACTGCCGGCGGTTCTTCCATTACCTCTGCTGAATTCGTTAATTTAGCTAACAGCGGTTCTTCTACTAACGTCATTACCGGTTCCGGTTTGATGGTTAGCTTATCTGCTTCCACCCCGGCCGCGGCTTCTGTTCCTCAGAACGGCGCTCGCGTTCCGATGGCTAAGGTCAATTTGACTGCTGCCAACGATGGTGCAGTTACCGTTAACTCCATCACCGTTAAGAGAATCGGCTTATCAACCTACAACCAGATTGATAAGGTTTGGGCGGAAAAGGACGGCGTTATCGTCGCTTCTAAGAAGTCCATGAATTCCAATGATGAATCTATTTTGACTTTCTCCCCGGCTTTAACTGTTAACGCTGGCCAGACTGTTTCTTTAGATTTAATCGCTTCTTTGACCTCTGCTTCTGGCAATATCGGCTTGAGCATCGCTACCGCTTCTGCGGTCAGCGCTACCGCCGCTTCTGTCAGCGGGTCTTTCCCGATCAACAGCAACTTGATGTCTCCGACTACTTATAGCGTTGTTAACTTGGGTCTTACCAGCACTACTACTACCGCTACTACCGTTAAGGTTGGTGACGAGAAAGTTGAGTTAGGTAAATTCACTGTAGATTTTAACACTTTAGTCGGCGGAACTTCTGCTTCTGCCGCTAAAGATGTTACCTTGAAGTCCATCATGATAAAGAATAATGGTACTGAAAATTTAGCTGATGCTACCATGAATCTTTACTTGGAGAACGCGGGTAATAAGGTCAGCGTCAACACCGTTGTCTCTGATCGTTATGTTACTTTCTACTTCCCGAGCACTGGCTTCGATATCTTAAAGGATGATGCTTCCAAGATTTTCTACATCAAGGGAGATATCATCTCTAAGGACATCGCCGGTACTGGCAGTTTAGTATTTGTTATGAATAAGAGCACTGATTTAGTCGGTTACGAAAAAGCGACCGGTTTCGGTGTTAATGTTTATAATGATACTACTGTTGGCGCCACCGCTGCCGATGCTTTCGCTATCTCAACTGTAGATATCGATGCAGGTACGCTTTCTGTTTCTAAGAAATCTACCTCTCCTTCCGATACTACTATCGTCAAGGGCACCGATAACGTTATGTTATTGGCTAATGTCCGTGCCGATGAAGCGATCACCGCTGATGGCTTAAAGATCAAATATACTAGCAATGGAGCTATTGCTTCCACTACTAATCAGTTTGAGAACGTCAGAGTTTATTTGAACGGCGTCCTCTTAGACTCCTTTGATCCGGCTACTAGCACTGGCATTGTCTCAGCAACCATTGATAGCACTTTGAATCTAGTCAAGGGCGACAATGAAGTTAAGGTTATGGCCAAAGCGAAGACCAATGCTACTAACGGTGTCATCAAGTTCATCTTAGACACCACCATGTTCGATGGTCAGAATGCTGAATATGTTGTTTCTGGCAACACAGTATCTGCTACCACTTTATCTAACATGGGTTCAGCTACTGGTGCTTTGTTCACTGTTTCCGGCGCTACCTTAACTACTGTTAAGAGCGACGGTTACTCTGATAACAAGGTTATTGTCCAGGGCAGCACTGATGTTTCCTTAGGTAAATTTACCTTAAAGGCTACTAATGATGACATCAAGGTTACCTCTATTACCTTGGGCGCCAACATCGGCAGCACCTCTGCAGCTAACATCAATGACATGAAGTTGTTTGTTGACGGTTCCCAGGTCGGCAGCACTGTCGATTTCGGTTCTACCGGTTCAACCTTCTCTTCATTGAACTTCACCATCGCCAAGGATTCTACCAAAGCTATCGAATTGAAGGGTTCCTTTGATTCTTCTGCTACTGGTACTTTCCAGACTTTGATGACTGTTAATGCTCAGGATTCTCGTGGTACTTCAATTACCTCTGGCAACTTAGCAACTTCTACTTTATTTGCTACTGCTAGCTCCGGTACTTTGAACATCGAGTTGGGTGGCAACACCCCTGCTTCCGCTATCTTAGCCTCTAAGAGTGCTGAACAGGAAGTTGCTCAGTTCAAGTTCACTGCTGTCAATGACAGCGCTGATTTGTCTGAAATCAATGTTGTCAACTGGGATGGCACTCAAGCCACCTCTTCTGCCGATGCTAGAATCGCTTCCGTCAAGTTATATGATGGCGCTACTCTAATCGACAGCTTCGTACCGGTTTCTGGTACTGGCAAGTTCACTATTGCCTCTGGCAAGGTTAAGGTTGATGCTAACTTGAGCAAGACCTTATCTGTCAAGGTTGTTTTGAACAACATTGATAACGACGCTTCTTCTACCAACAAGGATTTGAAGATCAGATTAACGACCGTCAAAGCCAAGTCTTCTTCCGGCGCTGAATATACTTCTGCTTCTACTAACGTAGATGCAAATTCATTCCGCATCAGAAAGACTGTCCCGACCGTTGCTTTAGTTGCTTTACCTGCGACTTTATTGACTGCTGGCGACGCGGTTATTTCTAAGTTCACTGTCACTGCTGATAGCAATGGCGATGTAACTTTGAAGAAGATCGTTCTTACAACGGCTACTTCTTCTGCCACCCTCGCTGGTATGGCAGCTGGTACCGCTGTTAGAGTCAATGGCTCTATGAAGGCTTTAGCTTCGTCAACTATTTTGTCTGGCAATTTGCTGACTCTTGACTTTGCTGATTCTGCCGTAGAAGTCATCTCCGCTGGCACCACCAAGACCTTCGAAGTCTACGGTGCTATCTCCGGAACAATTGACACCGGTTCTTCCGTCACTACTAAGATCGTTGAACCTACTAGCTACACTGCAGCTAGCAGCTTTGAATGGTCTGACGGCGCCTCTGTCACCACTCCTACTTATTCCAACGGCTATAAGGTCCCTGGTTTAACCACCATGACTCAAGCCATGTCTAAATAATTAAATTATTTAGAAAATAGTAAGTGAGTAATAAAAGAGCCCCCGCAAGGGGGCTCTTTTAGTTTTGTCAGCTAAAGGCGGTTATGCTATAATAAGGATAATGATAAATTAATTTTTAATCTTATGTTAAGAGCGAATGTGAAGAGATCCTTATTCTTAATGGCCTTTTTATTTTTTCCGTGGCCGAGCCTAGCGGCCGGAACGACCGTCTCCAGCAGCATTACCAACCCCGTCTGGACGACAGAGAACAGTCCTTATATAGTGAGCGGGACGATCGAGGTGGCTAAGGGCGCGACCTTGAAGATCGAGGCCGGGACAGAGATCCGTTTCAATCCGGGAGCGAAGATCCTGGTTAATGGCGAACTTCAGGTCTTGGGAACCACGGATAGCCCGGTGACTATGACTTTAGCGTCATCCGCTTCAAGCACTAGCCTTTGGAACGGCATCGAATTTACGGCGGATGCGGTCGATGCGACAGTCAAGGACGGCCAGTATGTCTCCGGCAGCATCATTAAGAACGCTATTATTAAGTTCGGCCAAGGCATAAAATGCGATGACGCCAGCCCTTTCATCAGCGATAATCAGATCATGAATAACGTGACCGGCTTGGCGATCACCGGAGATAATGGCTCTACCGGCGGGATAGCCGCCTCTGTTTCAGCCGCTAATCCTAACGCCAGTATCGTCATTCCGATGTATGTCAAAAATAATGTCTTTACCGATAATACGACGGCTATCTCTATCAATCGCAATAACGGCCAGAGCTATATCGTGACTCCGGCCGGATTATCCTATATCGGTCAGCCGATAATCACTGCGGTGATCGAGGGCAATTCTTTAAACAGCAATAGCGTCGGCCTTAATATCGTGAGCGGCGACAATAACTCCGTCTTAAACAATACTATCAAATACAATTCTGTCGCCGGTGTCTTAGCGGCCGCGGCTAGCCGCGCTAGCGTCTTGGAAAAGAATAACATCAGTAATAATGAGATCGGTCTGGACATCGCTTCGGCCGATACGATCCTTATCCAGAACGCCATTAAGAATAATTTCAGCTATGGCTTGCATCTTTCCGGCCGGCCGCATCTCTTTAGCCTGAATAATATCTATAACAATAAGAATTATAATTTGGAGAATAATGTCTATAGTCTGGCCGCCGCCAATAATTATTGGGGCAGCGTTGATGAGACGGCTATCGAAGCGACTTTCCTGAAGACGGTCACAACGACAACCGCGACTTCGACCGTCGATACTACGGTCTATCCGGTCGTTTTCAAACCTTTTCTGACGTCCGAAAGCAGCCTGTCCGCGACGATAGCGCCGATCCTGGATAATTTCAGCACGACGACCGTCGCTTCTTCTATCGAATTATCAGGCACCAAGCCGATCGGTTCGGTTGTTTTCGTGAACGGTCAGGCCGTCTATAATGATCGTAATGCTTCCGCCTGGTCTTATCAGGTTAATCTGGAACTTGGCGATAATAGCTTCTCGATCTTCTATCAGGATATTTCCGGCCAGCAGAGCGACCGGTTATCGGTCTATATCCGCCGCAATAACGGTTTGGCCGCACCGGCAATCACTTCTTCTTTAGGCACGACTACAGCCGCTAATTTGACTGTCAGCGGCTCTAAACCAGCCGGAGCGAGCGTCCTTATAAACGGGCAGGAAGTCGTGTCTGCCAATAGCTCGGAGACCTGGTCTTATTCTATGAGCTTATCTCTGGGAACCAATAGCTTTGAATTGATGGCTCTGGATGCTAGCGGTCAGTATAGCGCGGCCGTCAGCGCCAGCGTCGTCCGGATAAAGGATACGGTCGCCGATGTTATCGCGGCCGAGAAAAAACTGGCCGGGAAGACTGACACTAAATTAGCGGCCAAGATGGCCGGACGTTTGCTCTTGCAGACCGAAACCAATGGTTATATCTGGTATGTGAATCCTAAAGATTATAAGCGTTATTTTATCAGCCAGGACAGCGCTTTAAGTATTTTCCGCTCCTTGGCTCTGGGTATAACCGAAGCTAACCTCGATCTGATTCCGACTAAAGCCAGCGGCCAGAAGGGAAATATTGCTTTGCGCAACCGCTTGAAAGGGCGCCTCTTATTGCGCGCGGAAAAAGCTGGCCGGATAAGCTATATCGATCTTGATGGCTATCGCCATGATATTGAAGCGTCTAATCTGATGGATATCTTCCGGTCTTTGAGCTTGGGAATAACCAACGTCAATCTGAGGAAGATAAGCTTGGGTGAAACCCCTAATAATATAAAATAAATATGTCCGCGAAAACCTATTTGAGAATCCTGCAAGGCGGCCTGATCGCCTCGCTCCTGATCGTCTTCTTTGTTTTTAGGGATCTGCTGTTCCCCTACATCACCTCCAAACAGCTATCATTCAATATCCTGATGGAGTTCCTATTAGTCATCTGGGTCGTTTTTGTCATGCGTTTTCCCGAATATCGCCCGAAGAAGAATCTGATTATTTATGGGTTAATGGCTTATTTCATAGCCATTATCGCTTCTTGTATCATCAGCGTCGACCCTATCTTGAGTTTTTGGGGGGATTCCGAGCGCATGCTCGGCTTTTTCCATATCCTCCATTTCTTTATCTTTTATCTCATATTGGTTACTGTTTTCCGGTCTTGGAAAGAATGGCGAGCATTGTTCTTGGCTTCCATAATCATCGCGCCGATAGTAGCGCTCATCGGCTTATTCGGCGAAGTTCCTTATAGCACTATCGGCAATACCGCTTATGTCAGCGGCTACCTGATATTCAATATTTTCTTTTGCGCTATCTTATTCTTCCGCAGCGAATATAAAGGTTGGCGTTGGCTTTATGCTATCCCGGTTGTGATCATGTTGTTTGAATTCTGGCATTGCCATACTTCGGGCGCAATCATCGGTCTGGCCGTCAGTATTCTATTAGCCGTATTCCTGTTAGGCTTATTCCATAAGAATAAGACTCTGCGCCGTTCTTCGCTCATCGTTTTCGTCTTGGCTGTCGCCGGCGTGATTATTATTTTCTCCCAGAGCGACAAGGCTTGGTTCCAGAATAGCTTCTTGAAGAATCTGACCGCTCAGAAAGTGACTTTCCAAACTCGCCTGATTTCCTGGAAGGGGGCGGCGGCTGATTTTAAGAATCATCCTTTTTTCGGCACCGGTTTCGGCAATTATGCGATCATCTTCGATAAGCATTTCGATTCTAAATTCTTGAGCTATACGCGGACGGAAACTTATTTTGACCGGGCGCATAATAATATCATCGATATTACTTCCACGACCGGATTATTCGGCTTGGTCACTTACTTAAGCATCTTTGTCGCGGCTTTGTATTACCTTTGGAAAAAATTCAAGGCGAACGGCCGGCGCGCCGGGCTTGATGATGAAGCCGGTCGTCAGAATCTGGAAATAATCGTTATCGTTGCGCTCTTGGCCGCTTATTTCATCCAGAATCTGGCCGTTTTTGATTCTTTCGTCACTTACATCGGGCTGATGATGATTTTAGGCTTCATTTATTGGCTTTATTTCGGGGAAGAGTCGTCTTTGGCGGGGGATGAACCCTCTAAGAGACGCCTGGTCATGAATCGTGACTGGGAATGGGTCGTTCTTATCCTCCTGATCATCGGCGCCTATATCTTCACCAGCCAATATAATTTGAAGCCTTGGCGCATGTTTAAGGGCGTTATCAGCGGTTATAGCTATATCGCTCAAGGAGAGTTAACT
This sequence comes from uncultured Gammaproteobacteria bacterium, assembly GCA_964517325.1. Taxonomy (GTDB): domain Bacteria; phylum Patescibacteriota; class Patescibacteriia; order Patescibacteriales; family UBA12465; genus UBA12465. The sequence goes on from CAZFBV010000015.1 coordinate 19,213, forward strand.
AGCGGCGTGGCTAAGTACCGCCAGGCTCTGACCGGCACGCCTTTGGATAGAGACGGCCGCGGGACGCTGATCAACCTGGTCACGATGAATCCTGATCTCTTAAATACAGTCTCGGCCGCGGAAGCGCAAGACGCCCTGGAATATACGATTTCTCTGGCTCAGAAGAACGTCGACGAAAGCCCTCTCGACAGCCTGACTCAGATGCAGATGGCCCAGATACTGGATACGGCTGCCAGATATTATAGAGAAGATCTGACTAAATTCAATTATTATTCCGCCTTGGCTTTGCAGGCGATAGAAAAATCGATCGAGGCCAGCCCGGGTCGCGCTACTATCTATCTAGTCAAAGCGCAGATGCTCTTGGCGCGGGCCACAAACGATCCGGTCGTCCAGAAAGAAGCTATCGAGACGGTTAATTATGCTATCAGTTTGAATCCGGAATATCCGGAAGGCTATTGCCGCTTGGCTCAATTTTATCTTTTCTTGAAGTCTCAGCCGAATAGCGGCATCACGGAAAATGATATGAACGAACCGATGACTAAATGCGCTGAATTAGATGGGATAAAAGATATTAATTCCGGGCAATTATTGGCTCAGGCGATAAATTATTTTGCCGGCAAGTCAGATTATCCTAATGCCCTGAAGGCGGCCGAGCAGTTAGCATCCTTGTATAATACGGACGCACAGATCTGGTTTAATCTGGCCAAGCTTTATACGATTTCCGGAGATACTGTCAAAGCGGGCGAGGCGGCAGCTAAGGCTATTAGTTTAGATTCATCTCTGGAAGCAGGCTGGAATTCTTTCCTGGATTTATTAAGCAAGCAAGCCCTCAGAGCTTCTTCAAGCAACGTGAAGAAATAGGGAAAGAGCGGACGCGATCACAGATAAAAAGTTAAGATATTTTTTACAAAAATCAGACCCCATGGTCTGATTTTTTGTTTTGGCAAGAAATCCCGGGTTAACAAGGTTTTTTAATTTTTTAGATAAAAAGACAGCTCAGATAAAATTTAACATCTCATCATGGCCATTTTGTTATAGTGGAGAGGCTAAATAATTAATGCCAAAAAATATGAAGAAAATTTTTCAACGCTGGCGCGAGTGCCGGCTCTGGCGATCTTTTTCTCTCCGGAAAAGATGGTTCCTGGTTATCGTAATCGTTTTATCGTTAATCTTGCTTTATCTCTTCTTGTCGATGCTGATAGTCGATCAGACGGAATTAAGTCTGGAAAAGCTGCGCCGGTCATACCGCGATGAGCCTATCTGCCATGAGATTTGCGCCGCGGACAGAGAAGCGGCCATAGCGACAATAATCAAGGGGTTGGAAGAAAACCCCGATTCTAAGAAGATATGGCGGCTGCAAGTTTATCTATTAGATAGTGATAATGAGCTTAATTTTCGGATCAGCTTGGTTAATATCCTGCAAGAAGCATTCGGGGCGGATAATCCCCCTGATTATATCCAGGAGTATATGCATAATGGGGAAGAGCCTTTGATCCGCGCGGCTATTCTTTCCTCTTTCAGCGCTCAAGCATTAAGCGCCGCCGCCAATCCTCTCGATTATTATTATGAGATCCTGAGAGGCGGCGAAGATATCGCCGTAAAACTGGCGGCGGCCAGGGCGCTAAGTTCGGCGGCCGGCAAAGAAAACCTCTTCGCTAGCGAGCAATTAGGATATATCAAGAAGATGATATTCGATCCAAAAAATGACCAGCGCTTGCGGCAAGCCTTGATTTTATTGCTAGGCGATTATTATCCGGTTTTTCCTGAGGAAACCAAGGATATCCTCGTTGTCTTTTATAAGACCGATCTCAGCGGCGATTCAATCAGCCGCGCTTTTGCCGCCGATATTCTTAATCGGCTGGGTGGAGAAGAATTGGCCGTGCCGGAGATAAGCGCGGAGGAATGGGAAGAGTATTATAATAATTAAAATTTGTTTATGAAATATAGAAAATTATTGTTTAAGTCAATCTTGATCTTCGGCTTGATATTTATTCCCGGATTATGCCGGGCGATGCCGCCGGGAACCCTGCTATATCGAACCTCTGGCGGCGGCAAGATGTTCGGTTATAGCCAGGCCCCTTTAATCTATTCGGAAAAAGGAATAGTCAAGGATATCTATTCCGGCCATGCCGCTATCTATATCGGCAAAGAGAATGGGCAAGATTATATCGTGGAAGCGATGGCTGGCGGCATAGTCAAGAATCCGGCGAAATATTTCGTCAATCGCGCCGATGGCGAGACTTTTTTGGGCGCTCGCATGCCGAAATCAGTCAGCGCCCTGCAGCAAGCGCGCGTCGTCGCCTTGGCCAAAAGCTTGGTAGGAAAAAAACTGGGTTATGATTTTGATTTCCATAAGCAGAAAGGCCCCGGAGATAAGGAATGGACTTGCGTCGGCCTGACTGA
>CAZFBV010000016.1:0-12802 GCA_964517325.1 uncultured Gammaproteobacteria bacterium
TCTCCACGAAAAATTCTAAAAGAGAACGAAGGGCGATGAGATAATAGTTCTGCGTTGTTTTTTTTAACGTTGCCCGTTTTTTAGGATCAATATGGCGCGACAAGAAGACCTTGTATTCCCAAATCAATTCCGGGGTCAGGGAAGAGGGCTTCAGGGTCTCATGGCCGGTATCCTTGAGCCAGGTGAAGAACTTCCTCAGGAAACGGGTATAGTTTTCTTGGGTCTTAGAAGACAAACCTTTCTCGATCTCGCAATAATCGAGGAAGTCGATCAGATATTTAATTATCGGTTTATTATTATCTAACATGCTTTAATTATACCATAAGAAAGGGAATTATAATAAAAAAACCGCCTGTTTAAGGGCGGTTCTCTGGTTAATTTAGGAATAGCACAAATTACATGAAAGAGGCTGCGAAGCCAACTCGGCTAGGAAATATATTCTCTTTTCCCAATTCTTTAAAAATCTCATACAGGAAAGAGGATACCTCTTGGTGTGAAAATCCTATTGTTTTACTAGCGCCGACGAACGGTTTTACGAATTGGAACTCTAAAGATGTTGGCGAATGCCCCATCAGTCCTATCGCCCGTTCTACATATTTTTTAATTATCGCAGCTGCAATTTCTTCCATCGTTTCTTTGTCCATTTTAGCTTCGGTTTTTTCCAAAGAAACAGCATCATAGAAAGCCGTGATCTTATCAGGGGACAAGCTTAATAATCTGCAAGAGTCGTCAATATCTTTACCTCCGATTAAATTTTTCAGAAACAACTCTTTGGTAGATAGATTATACTCAGAGATATACGCTTTGACAGTCGCCAAAGCGATCTTTCCTTTTAAAGATTCATTTTTTGTGGCCATAGATTATATTGTTTTAGGTTAAAGAACTTTTCTTCTTACTCTATTTAAGCCTGAGTAATATGATATATTAACACATAATATCAATATCTGTCAATATATAAAAAGATGGGATTTGATTTAAAGAAAAGGACAAACATAGTCAAAAGATATGAGCCTGGAATTATAATGTACATCCTTAAAAATATATTTAAAAATGAAATTTATTAAAAGAATAAAGCAGGGAACATTAAATAAACTTCAATATCCATAGGCTTTTCCTATCTACAATACTTCGCATAATGTATATTAATACACCTATAAACAAAGGAAATTAAAGGGGGCTACAGAAAGCCGCCCTTTAAGACACTTTGAAGCTTTAGAGCCTATCAGCTGATTATCAGCCCCATCAGATGGACTTGGGGCTGAAACATCAGGATGATCTTGACGATGATTAGGAATATTCCGATCGTCGTAATACAGAAAACCAAAACTGCCAAAGCGAACAGGATTTTAAAAGCTGATTCCATATAAGTAAATTATAATTTAAATTAATTAAAGTCGGGGTTGATGAAGATCTTGTCGCCATAGCGCAGATCGATGTAATTAGTCTTACTGAAATTATCCTTGATTTTCTCTCTTTTGACAAGGAGCAGGCGATTGACCTGGACGTCAGTTCCCTCTTGGATTTTGAAAAAAACAACCGGTCCGGAGACGAATTTTACCTTAACGGTATTGAATTCCTGATCGATGATGAATCGTTCTACGGGCAGCTCCGGATAAGCGGCTAAGCGCTGATTCAAGTCGAAAATGAAGCTCAGATAGTCATCCTTAATATTGATCTTCTCGTTCATGGTCACCAGGGTTCCGGAATTTTTATTCTCGAGAATAAAATATTTCTTCTTATCTTCTTCGGATACTGCCGGCTCCTTAATGATAAAAGCATCGGCTGAAGCGTAATAATAAGCGTTTCCCTCCTGAAAGATAAAAGCATACGGCCGCTCGATTACTTTCAGTTCTAGGGTATGCGGCCATTTTTTCGTTATCTCCGCTCCGGAGAAATTATAAGTCGCGACGATATTTTTAATGATCGCCTCTCGGCGGAACAGGAAAATATTGCTTTCATGGAAAAATAGGCCGCGGCGGTTATTAGTCTCATTCCAGATGATCGTTTCCAGTTCGGCGCTACCGAGGCGAGTGAGCCCGCTTACCCGCACTTCCTGGATACGCCAAAGCGGCGCCGCAAAAATAAACCAGATCATGAACAAGATGACCAAAATGATCGCCGATAAAATCCATTTCCAACGATGCGGATTAACCGCCTTGGCTTTCTTATGGAAAAAAGGATTATGAAGATTCTTACTTTGATAATCTTTCTTTATTCTTTTGTAACTGGGACGAAAAACCATGATATTTAATTATTGATTATTTCCCGGCGGATATTGGCCTGGAGCTTGACCAAGAACTCATAAGGGATAGTATCGCACAGCGCGGCGAGATTGAAAATGGAATTTTGATCTTCCTTCTTGGCTGAGATAATCTGGACAATATCACCAATTTTTGGCTTATTTTGGCCTAAATCTAACGAAGTTAGATTCATGCAGACCTTACCGGCTATCTTCGCCCAAAAATACCCAGTCTCCGATCTGACCAAGAATTGCGCCCGGTTAGATAGGCGGCGATCCAATCCTTCAAAATAGCCGAACGGGATGGTGCCGATATTGATCGCCTGGTTGGCGCGATAAGTTTCATTGTAAGAAACGCTCTCCAGCACATTGATCTCTTGAAAGGAGACGATATGGGAAAATACTTCCAAAGCCGGCTGGAGAGAAGCGTCTCTTCCCCGTTCGCTGGAAAAAGGACTATAGCCGTAGAAAGCTAAGCCCGGACGATAAGCGGTTAAGAGGTTATTCTTAGTCGTAAAGACCGCGGCCGAATTGCCCAAATGGATCCAGCGCGGCTCAAAACCCGCCTTCTTTAATATTTCCAAGGCGATACGGAAATTATCTTCCTGCTCCTGATTAAGTTTTGATTCTTGATCAGCGGAAGCCAGATGGGAACAGAGGCCGCTCACTTCTACCTTATCGAGATACTCCTTATTGGCTTTGACGAAAGATGCCATATCCTTGATGCCCTCGCGGTTCATGCCGGAATTGACGAAAAGATGGATACGGACGCGTTTGCCGTATCGCGACAGATATCTCAAAGTATCTTCATTATAAACTACGAATTCCGTCCGCCCTAGTTTGCAATAATCATAAGCGCGCTGCGGCATCTCGCCTAAAATGAGAACTTGACCTCGAAAATAACGATAAGCTATCTGCGCTTCCGGATAAGAATCGACGACGACCATCTGCGGCTTGACTTTATTCAGGATCTGGCAGACTTCTTTCAAACCATGCCCGTAAGCGTTAGATTTCAGAACCGGAAAAATAGCCGCTGTCGGCTGCAGGCTTTCCAGATAACGAAAATTTTCGATCAGCTTGGCAGCATCCACCTCAATGACATTAAGAGTCTCGTATTTCGGCTTAATAATCTTCCTTAAAAAATTCATCATAATTAAATCGGATTTTTAATTACTCGCTATTACTCGCTGACGACTTTCCCTTGTCCAGAATTGAAACGATCTTTATCCAAATCAGTAGTCAGCTTATCTAGGGCGCCGCTCGTTTCCTGTCCGGTCAGGACGTCGGTAGCATAATACTGGGCGTTATTCAACAAAGGCAAGGTTAGACCGATTTGATCGGCGGTCGGTATCAACTGGACCTCGAAACCCAGGTGATAGCTTTCCGCCCGTCCAGGCATTTCCGCTACTTTCCAGATCAATTGGCGGGTCTCGGGATTATAGTTGAAATCTCCGGCTAAGAGAGAGCGGCTATCGGTCAACTCGACGCCTTTAGGCAATTTAGCGCTGACAATCAGATTCTTCCAATCAGCCTGGCTCTGCGCTTCCAAGAAGATCCAATAATTAGTCGGGATGCCGACAAAAGGCGGCAACGGGCCGATACCCAGCTGATCGCCTTGCGGGCTGGTATAATAAGCGGCATCGGAAACTTTCAATTCTGCTTTCACTTTCAAAGCCGCTAAATCAAAATCATGCTTCAAAGCCTGGCCATCGATGCTGTATTCGCTGCGCGCGCGCCAATTGATAGTCCGCTCATTGCTCTTAGAGCTGAAGTAAACTTTCACTTCCGCTTCCCCGCTCGCTCCGGCAGCAATCTTGGAAAAACTGATAGTCTGATTATCGATATTAAAGCCGGAATCATCTTTCGCTTTTTCTATCTTCTTCAAAGAAAAATTGCTATCGGAAGTTTCTAGTGATAATCTCAGATCGGAGATTGCCACCGAACCGCTATTCTTAAAATTTATCTTCAAAGCCACGCCTTCATCTAAACCGACTATGCCTGTAGCTGGAACCAATTCCAGGCTGAGGGGCGGATTATTCAAATCGACTGTCGGCCGGGCATAAGAACCGAATCCCGGCAGATTAGGACGATAGAGATATAGTCCGGTTAGAGTCGCCAACAAGCAGATAACGACGATCAAGAGCGACAAATCAAGGACAAAATGCCAGTGGCTCTTGAAATAGAATCTCTCGAAGCGGCCGCGGAAATAGCGATGGATCAATTTAAACATATGTTTAAAAATTAATAAAAATTTTTAATGCCGACGAGGATATCCGGCGTGCCGTCGCCGTTCATATCGCTCACGCTGATGCGCGCGCCGCCATGGTAGCTCTCGTCATAAGCGAAAAAACTCTTGATCGCTTGGCCGTCAGCCGAGAAAATACGGACTTGCGGACCGCCGGCAGAAGCGGGCACGGTTATTATTTCAATAGCGCCGTCGCCATTGACGTCTCCGGTCGCGATATTGATGCCGCCATTGAATTTATTGCCATAAGCGGAAAAACTCTTCTTTAATTTTCCTGATAAGGTAAAAATCTTTATATCGGATTTATCGCCCTTTCCCGGACCGGTAACGATTTCATCCTGTCCGTCGCCATCCAGATCGGCCAGAGCGACGCTGACGCCGCCGCGCAGATTCTTATCATAAGCGAAAAAGCTGCTTTCCAGTTTTCCGCCAGGACTGAAGACGCGGACCTGCGGACCGCCGCCCAGGCCGGCTCCGGCAACTACTTTCTTGAAATAGCCGTCATCAAGATGAGCCGCCAGATTAACCGCTTTTTTATATGCCTTATCATAAGGATAGAAGGATGAGACTGATCGGCCGTTCTGATACAAGATTATCCGGCCGCCAGCGGCGCTGAGATTGATATCGGTAGAAACATCGGAACCCGCAGCCATAATAACTTCGGCTTCGCCGGGGTAAGCGCTGACATAAGAAAAGAAGCCGCCGCTGATTTGGTTTCCCTGGATATTATAAACTCTATAAAAATAGCCGTTCGTAAAGGCATTATTGCTGATAACGGTGTTGCGCTTCAATAAGACCAGGCCGTCTTGCGGCGCCAACTGGATATAGTTTATCTTGGCGCCATTATTGATAGCCGGGGCCTGCCCGCCGGAGATCTTCTGCAATTCTTCTTTCAGAAGAGCGTAAGTCTGCTTCTTATCGGTCGAATTGACGATAGCGACCCCATTCTTGAAATCGCGGCGCCAAAGTCCGGGCTTCAGTTCTCCGCTCGCGTTCGCTAACAGGTTGAACGGCTGCGAACTGGGCGGACCGAGATTGACGTCATACTCGTCATACCACCAAGTCTGGCCGTGCTTAGTGACATCATAATCAAAGCTATAAAAGCCGCTGCCCATCAACGCGCTGGCTAAGCCATAACGGAGATGCTGATAATCAAACTCATTCTTATCCGAAACATTCAATACGGAAACTGCCGGCGCCGGATTAAGATTCGGCAATTTCAAATATGTCTTCATCGATCCAGTCCAAGTGCCGCCATTTTCCCAAGATGAAGGAAAACTTTCCAGCATCATGCCGTTTATGATCGATTGATAGCCGTCATAGACGCGGCCATTGCCGATAATGATAAAATCATTGCCGGTCAAAAGGCGGGTCTTAGCCAGCATCTTCTTGAAGCCGGCCGCCCAAGCGGCGTCGGCTTGAGCCGGCGTATCATTGACGCCGTTATTATCCAAATCCATCCTGCCGCCATTGACCCAGGAAACATCCCCCCAGGTATTATCATAAAAAACGCCATCCCAGAGTCCGCTCGCCGCAATCCTGTTCGCGACGAATTCCGGCAGATAATCATTGAATCTTTTTCCGTTTGCGTCAGGAATGGCTCCGTCGGTCAGATTGAGCATCGAAGTATAAGGCCAATTAGAAATCGTCTTTCCATTCTGATCGTGTATCCACCAGCCGGCGGATAGGCCGCTGGCGAGCTCCTGCCTTAAGGCGGCGGAGCCATAATCATCGACATTATCCAATATTTCTTGAGAAGTGAGATAAGCGAGGATAATCACGTTAGGATTAAGCTGGCGGATTTTTTTTAATTGCGCCGGGCTATTTTCCGCCACTTCCATATCCAAGATAAGCAGATCCCATTTGGCCAGATCCCTGGCTTCGCTGTCAGACAATTCCCATTTCAAAAAATAATTAGCCAGCCGCGGATAAGATGATTTCAGAGCCGCGGCCTTGGAAACGCACGGAAAAAGAAGGCCGGCGATGACAACGGCTAAGAGTGGTATGGAAAAAAAATTAAATGTCGGCGCCTTTTTCATCGCTGGTTATATAATTAATTTATTTCTTCCGGCGGCTTATCTTCTTATAGCCTTTCGGCATATATGGCATCAGGGCTTTAGGAATATCTATCGAACCGTCTTCATTCTGATAATTCTCCAAGATAGCGATCAAACAGCGCGGGACAGCGATAGCCGTGCCGTTGAGAGTATAGACTAATTCTTTTTCGCCATCAGAGCGGCGATATTTAATATTCATGGCCCGAGACTGATAATCAGTGCAATTAGAAGTAGAAGTTACTTCCGCCCAAGCGCCTTGGCCGCCAGCGGCTGACGGCTTGCCCGGCATCCAGGCTTCAAGATCATAAGTCCTGATCGAAGGAGCGCCGAGATCGGCCGTACAGTGATCGATGACTTGGAATGGAAGGCCCAGGCCTTTAAATATTTCCTTTTCTATCTCCAATAATTCTAAATGCATCTTTTCCGCCTCTGCCGGCTTCACATAGGCGAACATCTCGATCTTAGTGAATTGATGGACGCGGAATATGCCTTTAGAGAATTTCGAGTAGCTGCCGGCCTCTGTCCGGAAGCAATGCGAGACGGCGGCATATTTTTTCGGCAAATCAGCCTCTTCTAAAACTTCATCCTTATGATATCCGCCCATAGTTATTTCCGCCGTGCCGATCAGGCTGAGATCGGAATTCTCGATATTATATATCTGGGTAGATTCGCCGCGCGGATTGAACCCCATGCCTTCGACGACTTCCCTCTTCGCCAAATCCGGAGTCGTGAAAGGGGTGAAGCCGCGCTTGACCAGGATTTCTAAGGCGTATTGGATAAGGGCATATTCCATCAAAGCTAATTCATTCTTCAGATAATAGAATTTAGCGCCGCTCGCCTTGGTCGCCCGGTCGAAATCAATCAGGTCCAGGGACTCTGCCAGCTCGACATGATCTTTAGGCGCAAATTTGAACTTTGTCGGCGTGCCGCACGTTTCCAAAACCGGATTATCATCTTCATTCTTGCTGATTTTGACGTCCGGATGGGTAAGATTCGGGACGCTCAGAAGCATCTCTTTTAGTTTAGTCTCCTTCTCGATCAATTCTGTTTCCCATGCTTTAACTTTTTCACCCAAATCTTTCATTTTTACAATTATTTCCGGAGTGGGCTTAGTCTTGGAGACCTTATTTCTTTCGGCGCGAGCAGCTTCTATGCTTGTCATTAAAGTTCTAACCTCTGCATCCAAGTCCAAAAGGACATCGATATCGACGGCTGATAGGCGATTCTGGGAATTTTTCTTTATTAATTCCGAGTTCTCCCTGATAATTTTTATATCTAACATATATTTATAATTATTTCTTTCTTTAATTTATCACTTCCCCGCCGAAGGTCTTTAAGAGATCGGCCATCAAGCCGCCGGAAGACTCTGTCTTAACGGAAGCGGCTTTAGCCGGTTCAATTTCTTTTTTCAGAGCCGCCGCTTCAGGGGCCGCCGCCGGCGCTTCGGCTATTTCCGCCTCTTCATGATGTAATTCCAGATTTTCATCGACCAACGCGACGAAGCTCAAAGCCCGTCCGAAGACTTCGCTCAAATTATTCTCAACGATGCTCTTGATATTATGATCGCTGACCCGGTCATGATGGAATTTATATTTAAAAACCAGCATCATCTTCCCTTCTTTCACTTCCCGGGGTTCGCAATTCTGCAAGACAAAAGACAAGGAATGATTATACTTCTTGATCTTCACTAAAAATTCCGGCCATTTCGCCAAGATCTCCTCAGAACATAGATTACACTCATTATCGATTTCTTTAGGCGAAACGGTGCCTTTAAGCGGCCTAGCCTCTTCTTTTGCCGGCGCTAAAGTCTCCTTTTTCATGAAAGCCGAACCAACGCTCCGGTTTTGATTAGGCATGATCGTTTCCCGGCGCAAACTTGGAGAAGACGGAATGGACGGAGTCGACGAAGCCGGAGTAAAGCCGAAACATAATTCCACTATCGCCAGTTCCAGAGGCAATTGCGGAATGAGCGGACTCTTATTGTCATTGGCGCTTTCCAAGAAACGGCGCGTAAAAGAAAATATCTGATCCCAACTGAGATTGCCGGCTACTTCGGTCAGGCGTTTTTCCAGATTCTCGCCTAAGTCGAGCCCGAGGTTATCCGCCAATTCCGGGCTTAATTTATCCAGCATGATCTTACGGAGCAAGCCGATCAGCTCGCCGGTGAAAGTTTTCAGATTGACGCCGCTATCGATCAAGCCGTTCACTAAGCTGACCGCCTTGGCGGCATCTTTCTTGCCGAGGTAATCGAGCAGGCTGATCGCCTCATTGCTATTATAATGCGGCAGAATCAATTCGGCTTGTTCGGCCGTGATCTTCTTGTCGCCGAGAGCGAATATCTGTCCCAAAAGGCTTTCTGCGTCGCGCAGATGCCCGCCGGAACGGCGCGCCACCGCTTCTAGGACCGAAGCGTCGACGCTGATCTTCTCGGCTTTCGCGATATTGCTCAATTTAGTGACGATCTCACTGACACTGATGCGTTTAAAATCGAAACGCTCGCAGCGGGAGATGACTGTGCCGGGAACTTTCTGAATTTCCGTCGTGCAGAGAATGAAGACGACATAAGACGGCGGTTCTTCGATTATCTTCAAGAGCGCATTGAAAGCAGAAATAGAAAGCATGTGGACTTCATCGATGATGAAGACCTTGAATTTCGCGCTCGTCGGCGTCAATCTGGAAAAAGCGATGATATTCTCGCGGACATTATCGACGCCAGTGTTAGAGGCCGCATCGATCTCAATAATATCCAGATTCTTTCCGGCCGTAATGCCGACGCAGCTGGCGCATTTATTGCAGGGCTCGGTTTCACCATTCTTCCGTTTCTCGCAATTAAGCGCTTTAGCCATGACGCGCGCCAAAGTAGTCTTGCCGACTGCGCGCGGACCGCAGAAAAGATAAGCGTGCGCCGGACGGCCGGCGGCGATTTCATTCTGAAGAGTTATCTTGATATGATTCTGTCCGAGAACTTCGGAAAAATTCTGGGGACGATAATCGCGGTATAAAGTTGACATAGATATTTCTGAAAATAGAAAAAAATATTTTAAAATTAGCGTCCGCTGCGGCGGCTGATCTCCGCTTCGACCAGCTTCGCGTTCTGTCCGTATTTCAAGCGGCTTAAAGCGCGGATCTTATCGGCTAGCCCCGGATGCTTAACGCCCAAAATCGGCCAGATCGTCTTTAATGAAAACGGCCGCGACGAGCTGTTATCGACTAAGAGCTTAAGGCAAGCCATACCCTTATCGACATTGATAAGGTCGTACTCATTGAAGACCGGGGCGAATTCTTTAACTAGGAAAGCGGCATCTTCCGAACCGATCTTGAAGCTCACCATCGTGCCGACGTTGCCGAAGACGGCATCCTTGATCTCGGTATTATTATTCTTCGTCAATTGGCCGATATACTGATGGGCGATGACCAGGTTCAAAGCATACTTTCTGGCTTCCGATAATATCTGGCAGATCGAGTTGGTCGTGAAATTTTGGAATTCATCGATATAGAGATAAAAATCCTTGCGTGCTTCTTGAGGCATGTCCGTACGGCTGAGCGCCGCCATCAGGATCTTGCCGACCAGAATCATGCCCAAGAGATAAGCGTTCATTTCGCCGACAATGCCTTTCGGCAGATCGATGAGCAGGATCTTCTGCTTATCCATCACCTCGCGCAGATTGAAGGCGCTCTTCTGCTGCCCGATGATCGGGCGCATCATATCGTTAGAGATGAATGAAGTCAGCTTGGAAGTAATATACGGCACGATATTGGCAAGAGCTGCTTCCCCGCCAGCCTTTTCCGCCTCCTTGCGCCAGAAATCGACGACGGTCTGATTCTTGCAGCGGCTTAATTTCAAACGCCGGAATTCCTCGTCAGCCAGAACTTTCGGGATCTCCATCAAAGTCGAACCGCTGTCAGGATCGTCCATAATCAGCAGCATCGCGTTCCTCATATATTGCTCGAACATCGGCCCGCCAGTCGCTTTCAAATCATAAAGCTTATCGAAGATGCCGATCATCTCGTTGATGACGAAGCTCTTCTGCTCCGGATAGCGCTCATCATAATCCAGCAGATTCAAGGCGAGCGGACGCTCCAAATCTCCGGGAGAAAAGATGATGACATCCTCGGCCCGTTCCGGCGGCATGCGATCAAGGATATCCTGAATCAGATCGCCGTGCGGATCGAGCACGCAGACGCCTTCACCGTTCTGGATATCCTGGATAGCCATATTCGCCAAAAGGACCGATTTACCGACGCCGGATTTACCGATGATATAAGTATGGCGGCGGCGGTCGGCACGCTTGATCCGGATCTCTTTCTTCACGCCGCGATAAACATTTTCACCCAGAGTTATGCCTTCTGTCGGAATTTCGGCCGGAGCCGGAGCGATTCTGGACGTCAGCCAGAAAATATTCGGGGTTTCCGTCGAAGACAGCGGAAAATGGAAAATACTGGCTAGCTCTTCGCTATTCATCAAAAAACTGGTCTGTTCGCGGAAATAACGATAAATAAAATCCTTGATGATCTTATCGGGATCGCTCTTATAAACACGGGAAAAGACATTGCCATAACTGAAATTATTATATTCCATGAAAGCGCTCGAGACATTATCCAGATAAACATTCGCTTTCTCTTTCGTATTCGCGCAGGCGACGACGCGGACATTCACATCCAGTCCGGCTTTCAGATTCTTCTCTTCGATCGCCTTGAGCATTTCTTCTTCAACGGCCGACAATTTTTTTATGTCCGTCGGATGTGCCGGGTCTTTCGGCTTGGATGTCGGCAACAACTCATTAAAAAAATTAACAAAACGGCCAAAAGAAGAAGCGGCGGTCAAGCCGTTCTTAACGGACTGCTTCTTGATGATGCTCTGAGCGACGCGGCGCGAAATCCCATGCCAAGAACCCCTGGCGCTGCGGACGGTATATTGGATCGCCAGGCTTTCATCCTTATCTAATTTCGACAAGATGTTGATGAGCGAATTGAGCGGATCGACTTCCATCTTCTGATAAGTCTTGATCGGAAAGACAAAGCTCTTGGTCGTGCGCAGATAACCGGCGGCGATGGCTCCTTTCAGACTGAAAGAATTATAATCCTCCAGCTCCTCGATCACTGCTTGCGGATAATGCGCGTGGATCTGCTGTTCTAGATAGCGGGCACTATCCTTAGGCGCGGCGACATAAAAAGAAATGCGGTTATGGCTGGCGACGATCTCGAAAGAAAACTGGTCATTGCGCCCAGTCAGCCAATGGCTGAAGCCGCCCTGCGCCTTCAGGCCGCCGATAGCGGAAAATATCGTTTCTCCTTTAGCGATTTCCTCCTTCATCTGATTGACGCTCGCTTCTTTCTTATCATCAGCCGGCTTCTCTTTCGGCAAACGGACGAGAAAAACCTGGTGCGGAAAATAACGGCGGCGCGCCAGCAAAAGCCTGATGATATTCAGGATAATGAGCACGCCGAAAATAATCGCGCCGGAAACGGCGAAATAATAAACGGCGGCGTCTCCTAAATTGAAAGGAAGATTTTCCATATTATAAAGAATCTTTTATCTTTATTATCTTATCGGCTTTTATTTTCGCCTCTTGCTCCAAGAAGAAGAGATTGATGCCGGGAATGAGCTTGAGCCAAGCTTTGATCAGATCGATAATCTTACTAGCTTTGACTTTAGTCTTGTCCAGAAGCGTATTTATTTTCTTGACTGTCTCTTCGCCGCGCTTCTTGAATTCCTGCTGGCGCTTGGCATCCATCTTCAAGAAAACCTCATTAAGTCCTTCGGCTAAGACGGCATCTATAGCCTGCGCCCGTTGTTCCTGATAACTGAGTGCGACCGGCGTTACCGGACGCGGCGCGACCGGTGCGGCTTCTCCGGCTTTCAAAATTTCCGGCGCTTTTTCCGGAGCAACAGGAATCTGCTCCGCCTTTTTTTCCGGGCTGGCTATTTTTTCGGCTTGATGCGCCGGCAGAGTTATCTTTTCACGCTGCGGTATTTCAATTTTATTCTCTTCAGCCATATATTTTGGATCGACAACAGCGATCCTTAATAAAGCGATTATTTAACGCTGATAGCTTCTACCGGGCAATTCTCAGCCGCGTTCTTGGCGCAATCAGTCACTGCGTCGCTTATGACTTCAGACTTTCCGTCCAGATCCATCTGAAAAGTTTCCGGACACATGCCGGCGCACAAGCCGCAACCGATGCACTTGTTCTTGTCTACTTTGACCATATGATTTTGATTAGTTTTTAGCTATTTTTGATGTTTTTATTATAGCATAT
>CAZFBV010000017.1:0-12017 GCA_964517325.1 uncultured Gammaproteobacteria bacterium
ACCATATGATTTTGATTAGTTTTTAGCTATTTTTGATGTTTTTATTATAGCATATTTAAAAAAAATTGAAATGACATTAGGGTATCTAAAAATGACCAAATAAAGCCTAAAAATAGCTAAAGTTGACAATTAAACCGGCTTTTGTTATATTGAAAGTATAAAATTTTAATAAGCACTCTGAAATACTGGTCTGATTGACTAGTATTTTAATGTCAGCACCAATATGGCACATAAGAAAGCCGCCGGATCAACCTCATTAGGCCGCGAATCAGAAAGTAAGCGTTTAGGCGTTAAGCTCTCTGACGGCGAATGGGCTAAAGTCGGCTCAATCATCATCAGACAGCGCGGCACCAAATACCACCCTGGCCTGAACGTCAAGAAAGGCAAGGACGATACTTTATTCGCCCTTAAGTCTGGATTCGTTTGTTTCTCTTCCAAGAAATTAAGAAAATTTGACAATTCTCTTAAAGATTGCAAGATCGTCAGCGTCCTGCCGACAGCTAAAACTCCGGCTCCGACTAAGAACCCGACTCCAAAAGGCGTTAAACCTCCGATCAAGAAGAAAAATGTGAAACGTAAGGCTATCGTCGCTAAACCGAAGAAGGCTAAAAAATAAATCTTCAGCAAATCATTTCAAAAACACCCGCCAATCTGGCGGGTGTTTTGTGTTTCAGGTGTTTTATATTGATTATTTCTTCCCCTTCCCCTTGCAAACCTTGACGAACTCGACGAACAAAGGATGTGGCGCTAGCGGGCGGGAGATATATTCCGGATGGAATTGCACGCCGATGAAGAAAGGATGGTTAGCGATTTCGACCGCTTCGACGATTTCTCCGTTAGGCGAGGTGCCGGCAATCTTCAAGCCGAGCTGCTCGAACATATCGCGATAATCATTATTAAACTCATAACGATGGCGATGGCGTTCGGAAACGGTCTTAGCTTTAGTATATCTGGCATAAGCTTTAGCTAAATGCGTGCCCGGCATGATCTTGCAAGGCCAGCCGCCCAAGCGGATAGTGCCGCCATAGCCCTTCTCTTTGATCAACTTCTCTTGTCCCGGCATGATATGGATGACCGGATTCTTAGTCTTCGGATCGACTTCGGCCGAATTAGCATCTTTGAGTTTTGCCACATGGCGAGCGAACTCGATCACCGCCATCTGCATGCCATAACATAAGCCGAAATAAGGCACGCCTTTCTCGCGGCAATACTGGATAGTTCTGATCTTCCCTTCCGATCCGCGCCCGCCCCAGCCCTGCGGAACGATAAGCCCGTCCATGCCGGCCAAAGTCTTGACGCCCTTGGCCTCGATATCTTCAGCGCTCAGCCAAGTTATCTTTACCTTGCAATGATTAGCTACAGCCGCATGCTTGATCGCTTCGATGACCGAAATATAAGAATCACCCAGAGAAAAATCACCGCTCGCGAAATATTTGCCGACGATGCCGATATTGACTATCGGGCTCTTGATCTTGGAAGCGGCCACCATCTTCTTCCAGGCCGCATTATCATGCTTCCGAGCCGGCAGCTCGAATTTCTCCAAGATGCGCTCGCCCAGATTATCTTTCTCAAAATTAAGCGGGATATCGTAGATAGAATCGGCGTCAGGCGCGGCAATGACCGCTTCAAGCGGCACATTGCAGTTGATAGACAATTTTTCCCGGCGGACCATATCGATCGGCCGTTCGCTGCGCGCTACCAAGAAATCCGGCTGGATGCCGGCTCCCTGCAAATTGCGGACGGCGTGCTGTGTCGGCTTGGTCTTCATCTCGCCGATCTTATTAGGAATAGGCAGATAAGAGACCATGACGAACAGGACATCTTTAGGATGGAATAATTTCATGACTCTAGCCGCTTCCAAAAATAACAAGTTCTCATATTCTCCGACCGTGCCGCCGATCTCGATGATCATGATCTCGGCTTTGGTCTTCTCGACCGCTCTTTCGATGCGTTCGCGGATCTCTTGCGGGATATGGGGGACGACCTGGACGCACTTGCCCTTATACTCCAGATTGCGCTCGCGGGCGATGACGCTCTGATAAACGCGCCCCGTCGTCATATAATTCTCCCGATAGATATTAGTATTCAGGAATCTCTCATAATTGCCGATATCCTGATCGGTCTCATCGCCATCTTCGGTCACGAAGACTTCTCCATGCTCGATCGGATTCATAGTCCCGGCATCAACATTGATATACGGATCCATCTTGATTGCGCTGACCTTATAGCCGCGCGCCTGTAAAATCTGGCCGATAGAGGCCGTGGTTATACCCTTCCCGACTCCGGACATTACTCCGCCGACAACGAAAATGTATTTGGTAGCCATAGTGCTTGGTCTCTCAAACTTGACGTTTGAACGTTTTATTGATATAAAATAATTAACAAAAACAGCTGTTATGGAAAAGTTGCGTGTTGTGAAACATGGGTATAATGGAAACGCTACATTTTCCTTGTTCCTTGTAAAACCACCAACCCCGCTTATCGAGGGCAAATCTTTAGAGGAAGTCGCTACCTACATAGTCAGCGATTATCCAGTTATCGCCGAAAAAGTGGCCGACGCCAATCAAATAATGCGCGGCGCTGACACTGGCGACATTAATTTCTCCCAAATAGATTGCGCGGATAGAGCAGGATTGGTAAAGTTAATCTCTGGCAAATTTAATGCTCAGCAAAAAACGATGGCTGAAAGCAAATAATTTGCCAAATAAAAGGAACTGCCTTCCAAAAATTAAAGGGACGAAAAAATCGTCCCTTTTTTTATTTCTTCACTGCTTTCAACAATTCTACCGCCTTATCGAATTGCGGGTCCAAACCTTTATCAGCATCGGCCGTCGTCAATTTAACTTCTATATTCGGAGTCAAGCCTTTTTCGTTGATGAAATCTCCGGCCGGAGTCAGCCAATGAGCGATGGTTATCTTCAGGGAGGCGCCGCCGGATAAGTTGCTCAAGCTCTGGACAGAACCCTTGCCGTAAGTGGTCTCTCCGACGATGGTCGCTTTCTTATAGTCCCTCAAGGCGCCGGCCAATATTTCCGAGGCGGACGCGCTGCCCTCATTAACCAAGACGATAGTCGGGATATTTTTCAGGCGGCCGCTACCGTTAGACGGATACTCATTGCGGCGATTGCCGTTGAATTGCTCGGCTACGATCGGTCCGGCTTCTATCCATTCGCTAGCCATATTGACGGCAGTTTCCAGATAACCGCCGGGGTTATTGCGGAGATCGAGAATTATACCTTTCGGATTCTTCACTAATATATTATTGACGGCTGCGTTAAAGAGGTCTTGCGTGTCGTCATTAAAATTACTGACCCGGATCACATAGATGCCGTCACCACGCATTTCCGTCTTAACGCTCTTAACGATAATAACGGAACGCGTCACTGTGATATCGCGAGGCTTTTCCTTGCCTCTGATGATAGTCAAAACTACTTTCGTATCTTTCGGGCCGCGGATCTTCTTAACCGCTTCGCTCACGGTCAGACCCACGGTCGAAACGCCATCGATAGCATAGATCTTATCGCCGGCGCGCACTCCGGCTTTCTGAGCCGGCATGCCGTCCAAAGGAGAAATGATCGTCGTAATATCATTGCGCATGCCGACTTCGGCGCCGATACCCTCGAAAGTCCCGGCTAGGTCGTCAGAAAATTCTTTCGATTCTTTCGGATCCATGAAAACAGTATAAGGATCGCCGGCCGCTGCGGCCAAACCTTTTAACGAGCCATAGAACAGATCGGCGTCATCAACCTTATTCTTATCGACATAATCTGTCTTCAAGCTGTCCCAAACCTGCCAATAAAGATTAAAATCGATCGCCTGTCCGTCTTTTCCGGTGTTCGCTTCAGCGGCATCTTCGGAATAGGCTATCAGCCGGCTGCCGGAAGAAAGATTAGCGCTCTTCTTCCGGCCGGAATAAAAACCGGCGGCGAACATGCTCGCCAGAACGACAAAAGCGATCAAGATCAGACTGATCTTCTTGTATGATTCGCGGCTGAGATTATGGAATTTCCTCATGATCCGATGGAACATAATTTTAATTTATTTTCTAGGGCCGCAGGTTAAAAACCCGGCCACAATAGTATTTTAGCCAATAAATTATTTTTAAGCAAACCGGACAAAAAATCGCTTCGTTTTAAGCTTGAAATAATAGCAAAAATATGTTAGAGTCGCTCTATGGAACGCATAAAATATACCAAAGATAACTCTAAAATAATCATCAAAAAAGCCTTAAATGTTCTAAAAGATGGCGGCATTTTCGTATTTCCGACCGAAACTTGCTACGGTATCGGCGTTGACGCCACTAATCAGGCGGCTATCGATAAATTATATTCCTATAAGACGAGGCGGGAGGGCAAACCGCTTTCTATCGCCGTTTGCGATCTGGCTATGGCCTCCAAATATGTCGAAATCAACGAAACGGCCAAAAACCTCTACAAAAATTATCTGCCCGGTCCGATAACTGTCGTTTCTAAAGGTTTAGGGAAAGTCGCCAAAGGAGTTGAATCTGAATATGGCACCTTAGGCGTCAGAGTTCCTAACCATGAATTGGTTCTGGATATTATCCGCGCTTTCGGAAAGCCTTTCACGGCTACATCGGCGAATATTTCTTATATGCCGAAGCCTTACAGCATCGAAGCCCTGCTGAAAGATATGCCTAAAAAAAGCCAGGACCTGATCGATCTGATAATCGACGCGGGCGAACTGCCGCATCACGAAACTTCGACCGTAGTCGACACGACCATGAACAACCTGAATATCATGCGGCCGGGACAGATAGATCTGACGCGGCAATTATCCGACCAAAAAGCGATCATGTCCGCGGAAACGAATAGCGACGGACAGACTGTCAGCTTTGGAGCCATGAACATGCTGAAACATATCGACGATCCGCTCTCCGGCCCGCTCGTCTTTTTCCTCAGCGGCGAGCTCGGCACGGGCAAGACCCAATTTTCCAAGGGACTGGCGAGCCAGCTCGGCATCAAGGAGATCATCAAATCTCCGACTTTTACGATCCTGAACGAATATGAATACGAGCTCGGCCACAGGCAAGGCAAATTCATCCATATCGACACTTGGCGGGTCGAGAGTTTGAAAGATTTGGAAACTATCGGACTCGATCAATATCTTGCCGCCGGAAATGTCATCGCGATCGAATGGGCCGATAAATTCTTTGGCGATCTGCAGGTCAAGATAAAGGCCGCTAGCGGCAAAATCATCAACGTCATCTTTGAGTATCTTGATGAGAACACGAGGAATATAAAAACTTATGAATAAGATTGCTACCCCTAAAACTGAACCGCTGATCTTAGCGATCGATACGAGCTGCGACGATACTTCCGTCGCCGTCTTGAGAGGCAGGAGCGTACTATCGAGTGTAATCTCTTCGCAAGTCGAGCTTCATAAGAAATGGGGCGGCGTCGTGCCCGATATCGCCAAGCGGGCCCACAAAGAGAATATCGGCAAAGTATACCAAGAAGCCCTGAAAAGAGCCCGGATCACCGAAGCGGAGATCGAGTTCGTTGCGGTCACTTACGGTCCCGGCTTGGCCATCGCGCTGGAAGTCGGCGTCGAGTTCGCCAAGCGCCTGGCTTATAGCCAGAAAAAAAAGCTCGTGCCGATAAATCATATGGAAGGGCATCTGCTCGCTTCTTTCATCTTGAACCGGCAAGCCAAGGGGCGGATAGAACAAGACCAAGAAGATAAGGTCTTCCCTGCCTTAGCGCTCCTGATGTCCGGGAATCATACCGAAATAATATATGCCGCGGGCTTGAACAAATATGAGATTCTAGGGGAAACTCTGGATGATGCCGCCGGCGAAGCCTTCGATAAAGTCGCCAGGATGCTAGATCTCGGCTATCCGGGCGGACCGGTAATGACCCTGTTAGCCGGGCGAGCGGATAAGAAATGGGCGGACGCGCGCTTAGGGTTCGAGGAAAGGAACGATAAGAAACCGCTCTCGGAAATCGCCGGCCGTTTCGGACTGCCGATACCGATGATGCGCTCCGGCGACCTGAACTTCAGCTTTTCCGGCCTAAAAACGGCCTGCTTATACAAGATCCGGGATCTGAGGGCCAGATATGCGAAAGACACGGATTGGTCCTATGACTTCGCGCGCGAATTCATCAACGCGATCGCCAAATCCCTGACCTTCAAGCTGCGCAAAGCCATCAAGCTCCATCCGGAAATAAAATCCGTCGTCATCGGCGGCGGTGTCAGCAATAATGAATATATCGTCCGCGAAATCGGCTCTCTCGCTAAAAAAACGGGAAAGAAATATTTCCTCCCCGAAGCTAGATTCCGCAGCGACAATGCCGGCATGATCGGCATCGCCGCTTATTATAATATCGTCAACAAGAAATATTGGATCGAGGGCGAAGATATCTTGCAGCTCGATCGGAAGCCGATGCTCAAGCTAACCAAAAATTAGATAATCGCCTTCAGCGCTTTCAAAGCTTCCGGCAATATCGGCAGGATGATATTCACGACTTTCAACAATAAAGGCGAAACGACGGAATCGGCCAGCTGGGCGCCAAAAAAATTAGTGACGAGCGTATAGCGGGAAATGACATAGATGATCAATCCGACAGATAACGATCCTTCCAATAAGCCGAGAGCGGCGCCGAGAAGATTATTGATATAGCGGCTGCCGGGGATGATGGCGATGAAATTGAAGATCTTCTCGATCACCAGGAAGACGAGGGCGGTCAGGCGCGTCACCAGCGCGAACAGGATGATGAAAGCCAGGATCTTGGCGAAGTTTTCATGGTCAGAAGCCCAACGCGCCAGCCAATCCCATTTCAGGGCGAACGCATAAAAATTAAGGTAGAAATGGCTGGAGACGTAAGCGCCGACGATCAGCCCGGCGATATTGCCTAAGAGCTTGATCAGCCCCTTGAACAGGCCATTGACCATGAACAGGCCGACGATGATAATGAGGACGATGTCAAAAGTTGACATAATGGTAAATATTTAAATTCTTGGAAATAATATTTCGCCTTTCCTGACTTGCGGCTCGGAAAACTGTCTCTGTATCTTTTGTGCCACAGCCGGAATGAAAGGCTCTAACAAATAAGCGCAATTAAGGATTGTAATCGCCAAAGGTCTCAGAACATCTTCAATCTCTTTTTTGTCAGTCATCTTCCAGGGCGCCTTATGGCTGAGAGTCTCATTGCAATCCCGGAGCTGGCTCCAGATTATCTGCAAAGCTTCATTAAAACGGAAGCCGGACATGCTCGCCTCGAAATCTTTAAAGGCCTCCTTGATATAGGCGCTCTTTAAATCTACTTTCAAGTTAGTCTCGATCCCGTTCTTCTCCAAGAGGTTAGAAACGCGCGCCGCCAGATTCCCTAAGCCGTTCGCCAGGTCGGCGTTATAGCGCTCCTTAAATTTCTCTTCCGAATAATCCCCGTCCTCAAAGGGCGGAATCTCTGCCAAAAGATAATAACGAACCGCATCAGCGCTGTATTTATCGGCTAGCTCGAAAGGATCGACCGTATTGCCCAGGCTCTTGCTAATCTTCTGGCCGTTCGCCGTCAGGAAGCCGAAGACTAGGACCTGAGCAGAATTAGGCAGGCCGGCCGACAATAGCATCGCCTGCCACATGGCCGCTTGCGGCCGCAGATTATCCTTGCCGCAGACCTGCAGCCCCGGCCAATACGTCTTGAAATTTCCGGATTCGTCAGGCCAGCCGAGCGTCGAGATATAATTAACCAAAGCATCGAACCAGACATACATGACTTGCGTATCATCGCCGGGAACCGCGATGCCGTGCGGCATCTTCTCCTTCACGCGCGAGATGCTGAAATCCTGCAAGCCGCCTTCCACGAAAGTCCTGATCTCTTTCAAACGGCTGGACGGCAGAACGAATTCCGGATTGGAATCATATAGCTTCAAAAGCGGCTCCTGATATTTTGAAAAACGGAAAAAATAATTCTCTTCGTCGATGATTTCCAAATCCCTATTCGGATGCAGCGGACAGCGTCCGTTGACCAATTCCGAATCGGTCTTCTCTAATTCGCAGCCGACGCAATATTTTATCTTATAGGTTTTCTTGTAGATATCACCACTGGCGTCGCATCTTTTCCAAAATGCCTGCGCGGCCGCTTCGTGAGCGGCGTCAGTCGTGCGGATGAACTTATCATAAGTCAGATTCAATTTCTCCTTCAGGGGACGGAATTTCGCCGAATATTCATCGCAATAAGCCTGCACATCCAGGCCCAATTCCTGCGCTTTCTGATAGATCTTCAAACCGTGCTCGTCGGTTCCGGTATTGAAAAAGACATCTTTGCCGCGCTGGCGCTCATAGCGGGCGATGACGTCCGCTTTGATTATTTCGGCCGCGAAGCCGATATGCGGCTCGGAGTTGATATAGGGCAAAGTAGTGGTGATGTAAAAATGTTTAGAATCTGACATAAATTATTTCTTATTAATAAGCACGACGAATTCTCCCCTCAGGCTGTTCGGGTCAGACTGTAATTCCGCCAAAACTTTTTCCGGAGATCCGCTATAAAAACTCTCGAACATCTTGGTCAGCTCTCGCGCCACTTTGACTTCCACTGGAATCTGCAATTCTCCACTCATGGCTATCAATTCTTCCAAGAGCTTTATCACTCTATGCTTAGATTCATAAGTGACGGCCGGATATTCGCTTCTGAAAATCTGCTTCAGCATCGTCTGCCTTCCCTTCTTATGAGGCAGGAAACCCAAAAATAAGAAACGGTCGAAGCCGACTCCGGAAATAGAGATAGCTGCCGCCAACGCGGAAACTCCGGGAACGCTTTCGATTTTGATCTCGTCGCCGAATTCTTCCCGCACCGCAGACACGAGCTTCGAGCCCGGATCAGATATGCCCGGCGTGCCGGCATCGGTCACGAGCGCCAGATTCTTCCCCTCTCTTAATAGAGCGATAATCCTATCGGTCTTCAGTTCGCCGGAATGCTGATGATAAGAGATGGTCGGAGTCGCTATCTTATAATGATCCAATAATTTTTTAGTGACGCGCGTATCTTCGCAGAGCACAAAATCAGACTCTTTCAGCGTCCGTTCGGCGCGATGAGTCAGATCCTCGAGATTCCCTATCGGAGTGGCCACTATCCTCAATATTCCCATATTAATCCATATTATCGCGGCGCTCCCGGACATATTTGGTCCAGTCCTCCGCTATTTCCACTAAGACCTTGAACGGCGTCTCGATGATAAAATCAAACAGGAAGATAAAGATGTTGATCTTGGAGAACTGGCTAGACAGCCAGCGGCCGACCAGGATGATCGGCATATAGAAAAGATCGATCAGGAAAGTAAAGAGGTTTTCCTTGCGCTCCACTATTATCAATTCCTTGACGCCCTTAGTCGTCAGCACGCTGAAGAAACTGACAAAAGCCAAGAAGAATAGGAAGATGGTGATGCTGACCCAATTGAAGTTTATCTTGTTCAGAGCCCAGATGACGAACCAGACCGATAGGCAGAAAGAGGCGGCATAGATAAGATGGAAGACCCCGTCCTTGAACCAGTTGCGGCGTGAAGGGCGGCGAAGCATGAGCGGCTGCTTCTTCTCGCTGCCCACAAAAGCGATTTCCTTGATGCCGCTGACGATCTTATCGGTATTATTATCCCTAGGCGTCCGCGTCAAGAAGACGATGATGAATAAGAGCACGGCCGGAAAAGCGATGTTAATACCCAGAGAAACCGGATTAATAGGTTCATTAAAAAATTTTATCGCCGGCACTTCGATCAGGACGACGAAGATCGATTTCGTCAAAAAGATATAGATGATGCCTCTTAAAGCGGCCCGCCATAATCTAGCTTTAGCTTTCAGATATTTCTTATTGCAAACTTTGCGGATCAGGGCGACAAAGCTCTTTTCGCCTTTCTGCAGCTCGTTGTAGACTTTAGCCGGATCGCTTTCAATCGTTTCCGAAAGGATGGAGAAATATAAGGCATAGACCTTAACGATGCGATCTAGCTGTTTGACAAGCGGGTGGCCTAGTTGCGCCTCGATCTTTTCCCGCAAGGAAACGATATGGCTGGCAATCTCATTTATCTGGCTATCTTCTTTCTCGGGCAAAATCGCGTCAGAAGAAAGGCTGAGCCAAGCGGGGTTATAATATTTGAACAGGATAAAACCGAGCATGTCCGCATCGAATTTCGAAAAAGTGCGGCCGATGCTCAGATATATCTGGATTTCCAGATCATCTTCATAGGGCAGATCCGCCGGTAATTTCAAATTCTTATGCAAGACGGAAAAAAGATTATCGACGATGGTGGCTTTAACCGGATTAGGCGCCAAATTCTCTTCAATCTCGCAAGCCGCCATGTCCAATAGCCAATGGATGAGCTTGTTCTTCTCCGCGATCAGATCCTTGGCCTTATTGATATCGGTCTTCAGATTCAAACCGGCATTGATTTGGGCTACGACCTTATTCTTCAGCCTGATATATTTTTCTAACAATCCGGCGATTTCGCCGATCTTCGTTTCCGGAATAGTATTATTCGACAGATAGCTGGCGCGGATGAGCTCGACCAAGAGGTGTTCGGCGATCTTGGCGCTATCGGTTTCCATGACTACGCCTTCGATGATTATCTGGCGGCGCAGGATGCGAGAAATCGCATTCTTGCGCAAGAGATGCTCTTCTTCATAGTCAACCGCATTCCTGACTTTTTCATAGAAAAAAGCGACTCGAGATATAAGAGTCGAAACCTTGATTTTAGGAATATTTTCATCTATCTCCGCTTTCTTGTTCTTTTCGCTATAAATAACCTGAAAAAGCTTCTTGGCGTCGTCATTGATCTCTACGGGACGGTCGTCTTCGGCGCGCTTAGCTAAATTTGGGCTAACCATAAAAAAATTAAGAATTAATTGTTCTTAATATTATTGTATCCTGTTTGCCTATAAAAAGCAATAAAAAGACCGGTTATGAACGCTTTACCGGCCTGATGGCGACTGTCCGTCAAACCCCTCGCCACCCCCTTGACACGAGCTCACAGATTTTGTATTATTTCAGTAGATAAATTAGCCTGTTCTGGGCCTTTTTTTAAATAGCTTTTCAACTATTATGAGCAAACTAACTACCTATTTCAAAGAGTCCGTCGCCGAGCTGAAAAAAGTGACTTGGCCGACAAAAAGAGAAACTTATAATTACACCTTGCTAGTCATCGGCATCAGTCTGGGCGTAGCGATATTTTTAGGTTTGCTGGATTATATTTTCACTCAAGGCTTCCAGCTGTTGATCAATAGATAAAATTAAATTTTTATAAAACATTGTTCTTAAATTTATGGCCAAGCAACTTTTAAACCAAGGCCGCCGCTGGTATGTCATCCATACCTATTCCGGCTACGAAGAGAATGTCGCTCAGAACCTGAAACAGAGAGTCGAATCCCTGGATATGGAGGACAAGATCTTCAATATCCTCATCCCGACCGAAAAGAAAATCAAGATCAAGAACGGCAAACGCAAAGTCACGGAAGAAAAGATCTTTCCGGGCTACATCCTTGTGGAGATGGAGGTGACCGATGAATCCTGGTATATCGTCAGAAACACCCCGAATGTCACCGGTTTTATCGGCACCGGCACTATTCCGACCCCGATCAGCGATACGGAAGTCAAAGCTTTGCAGAAACGCATGGGCGTCGAAGAGCCTAAATTCCAGATCGATGTCGCTGTCGGCACTCCGGTCAGGATCAACGAAGGCCCGTTCAAGAACATGGAGGGCAAGATTACTGCGATTGACGAAGCTAAGGGCAAGGTCAAAGTTTCCGTCTCGATGTTCGGACGCGAAACGCCGGTCGAACTCGATTTCTTGCAGATTAAGAAAGTATAACCCCGGACTAATCCGGTTATAATATAAAGAGCGGGCTTCTAACGCTCTACTAAACACAATAATATGGCTAAGAAAATAAAGACTAAGATAAAATTACAGATTCCGGGAGCCGGCGCTAACCCAGCTCCTCCAGTCGGTCCGGCTTTAGGCCAGCACGGCTTGAATATCGCCCAATTCTGCAAAGAATTCAACGATAAGAC
>CAZFBV010000018.1:0-10758 GCA_964517325.1 uncultured Gammaproteobacteria bacterium
ATCACTAAACCGACTGATACTAGTTTCGATTATGCCTGCTGCTGCGCCGTTACTCAGACGCCGACTATCAATACTACGGCTCCGAAGTTCACTATGCCGAAATTCCAAATAAATATCCCCACCGTCGATCTCACCGAACCGGAGTGCGCCCTCAATAGCGACGGATCTTACCATTGCGAAGTTCCTTGGATCGGGCAATATCTAGTCGGCATCTACAATTACGGCCTCAGCATCGCCGGCATCTTGGCAGCCATAGTCTTGATGGCTGGCGGCGTCTTGTGGCTCGTCTCCGGCGGTGATGCCGGCAAAGTCAGTCAAGCTAAAGAATTGATCACCGGCAGCATCCTCGGCCTGGCAATCTTGGTTTCCTCTTATCTGATCCTCACCCAAATAAATCCTGACTTGGTAAAATTTAAAGCCATCAGTATCGGCACAATCAAAGGCAAACAACTGGCTTTAGCCGGCGCCCGTTATAGCTCTAAGGCGGAAGATTATAAGAACGCCCCTTGCGCGACCGCAACCGAACTAGAGAAAGGCGTCGATTTCTACGCGACCGGCTATTACAAACCAACTTGGGAAGACACTGATAATTTCCGTTGCGTCATCGCGATGCAATGCAGCTGTCCGAATGGCGTCGATACGACGAAAAATTGCGATCAGCTTTATGGCAAGACTTTCCCGGGATATCATCCTTGCAAACCATTCACCCAAGATACTTCTTATTGCAATATGACGGCGACCGGAGGAGAGCCGCAAGACGGCGACATTGCCGGACCTAATAATTGCCGGGCGGAATTGCCTTATGGCACGCAGGTCTGTTTCCGCGGCCAAACTTACACGATCAAAGATACGGGCGGCGGCATCATGGGCAAGAGAATCGATGTCTGGAGCGGCGATAACCTGGATAAGGCTATGAGCGTCACGGGCGTCGGAACTCTGACAAAAGGAGCATGTAAATAGCGGATGCTCTAAATATAATTCCAGACAAACATTTTTTCCGTTCAGAATTTTTTCTGTGACAAAAAAACAACCCACTTAACAGTGGATTGTTTTTTTATTTTACGAAAAAATATTCTCTTCAAAAATGTTTGTCTGGAATCTTATGAGCTCATTCCTCTATCCATCGCTTCGTTAGCCAACCGATCGGCTTCTTTATTGCGCTCGCGCGGAATATGGGTATAAGCGATATGCTTGAAGCTTAAAGACAGATTATGGATATCTAAGAATAATTTTGCCAGATCCTTATCCTTGACTCGATATTCCCCTTTCAATTGCTTGACGACCAGTTCGCTGTCCAAATAACACTCCAATTCTTTCGCTCCCAAATCGGCTGCCTTGCGAAAAGCGGCGATAAGCGCCTTATATTCCGCCTGGTTATTAGTCGCAATACCGATATACTCCGAAACTTCCGCAACCAGCTTCTTATGCTCATTATAGATAACGGCGCCGATTCCGGCCGGACCGGGATTGCCCCGCGCGCCGCCGTCAGTAAAGATGATTAATTTCTCCATATTATTTATTCTCAGTTAATCTTATATCCACGATCTTTAATTGCGCTTCTTTGCGTCCGTTAAAGCCATTGACTTCCAGATAATAAACTAAATCGACGGCATCGCCGGCTTTAAAATCCTTATATTCCTGAGCCGCGCCGAAAGCCAAGGCCCAAAAAGAATGGGCGCGCCCGGTCTGCTGATCGACGGATGAGAAGCGGAATTTGATATGCTGATTGTCAAAACCCATCGTCGCAATATCATCCAGGCGGAGATTATAGGAAACGAAACGCGGCTGCTGATTATTCTGGCCGTAAGGCGCGAAAGCGGCGATCTTCTCGGCAAGATCCAGGCTGATATCATCAAATTTCAATTCCATTTCGATCTTCAGCTTAGGCATCAGCATCTCGGCTGTCAATTTTTCGGCGGCCAAAGCCAAAAGCTGCTCTTTGAATCCGGCCAGTTCCCTCTCTCCTTTGATAGAGAAGCCGCAAGCCATGGGATGACCGCCGTATTTATCTAATTTATCGGCGCAAGCTTCTATCGCGGCAATCAGGTTGAATTCTTCGACCGAGCGGCCGGAACCCTTGAAAGATATTTTCTTCGGCACAAGCTTCTTGGTTGCGGCGTCAAATTCCGCTTCTTCTATCAGGCGCGTGATTATCAGGGTCGGACGGTAATATTTTTCCGCGATGCGGCCGGCGACTAAGCCGATAACGCCTTCATTCCAAATCTGATCTTCTTGGGCGACGCCGATGATGACCAGCGGAATATTGTCCTTGTCGATCTGCGCCTCGACTTGGGAAGTTATCTCTTCGGTGATCTGCTGGCGGCTGATATTTCGCTGATTCAATTCCGAGGCCAAGCTGGCCGCCTCAGCGGCGTCAGTCGTCGTTAGGAGCGCAAACGCGCTGTTAGCATGCGCCAAGCGACTGGCCGCATTCAAGCGCGGTCCGATCTGCCAGCCGATATTCCAAGCTTCCAACTGCCGGCCGCCGTTAACCTTGGCGACCTTGACTAATTCATTCACTCCTAAGCGCTTATTCTCGTTCAGGATCTTCAAGCCCTCTTTAACAAGCAAGCGATTCTCTCCCAAAAGGCTGACCATATCCGCGACCGTTCCGATCGCAACCAGGTCCAAGCACTTCTCGCTAATCAGCTGCTTCTGCTTATCAGACACATTCGCTTTGGTCAGCAAAGCGCTGACTAGCTTGAAAGCGACGCCGACGCCGGCGAGATAACGCCACGGATAGCCGGAATTAGGATCGGAGGGATTTATCAATAAGCAGCCCGGCAGATCGGCCGGATCCTCCGGCAAGATATGATGATCGGTAATGATGATATCCAGGCCTTTTTGTTTCGCGTAAGCGACTTCATCTTTATTTCTAGTGCCGTTATCGACCGTAATAACCAGCTTGAATCCTTGCTTCACGATAGAATTTATCGCCATCTTATTCAAACCGTAACCTTCAGTGACGCGGTCAGGCAGATAGACCTCGACCTCGGCGTGGAGGATGTGCAGCGTTTCCAAGAGGATAACCGAAGACGTGACACCATCAGCATCATAGTCTCCATAAACGACGATACGATCACCGGCTTTAATATGAGAAATGATCAGATCGACGGCCGCATTCATATTCTTGAAGAGGAAGGGGTCATAAAAAGCCGGAGTTCCCTCTCCGAAAGAGCGGGTCTTTTCCGGTTCCAGTTCCCCCTTCAGGAACATATTGATAGAAGAATTTTCTTCTAAACCCCTGTTGTAGAGCAATCGCAAAATAACCGGATCTATTTCCGGATGAGCGGCTGCGAATCCAGCCGGCATATCTTTAAGAAGTTCCCATTTCTTGGTTTTCATTATCATGATCCTAATAAAGACCGGCCATAACTGTCCAAGAAATCATGGATAAGACGACGATGAACGATAGGATTATCCAGAGAGTCTTGATGACTTTGCGGCGTTTGAATTTCATATTTTATATTATAAGGTTAAATATACTTTTTTGGAACTTTCTTATCTCTTCAAGATCTTGACGAAAGTTTCCGGAGGAATATCGACGCTGCCTTTGCCGGCGGCCATCATCTTCTTCTTGCCCTTCTTCTGCTTCTCCAGGAGCTTGCGCTTGCGCGTCACGTCGCCGCCGTAAAGCTTGGCCGTCACATCCTTGCGCAACGCCGATAATTTCTCGGCAGCGATAACTTTGCCATGGATCGCGGCTTGAATCTTGATAGCGAACATCTGTTTGGACAGGTTGTCCTTCAGGATATCCACGATCTCTCGTCCCTGGCGATTGGCGTCTTCGCGATAGACGATAGTCGCCAGCGCCTCAATCGGCTCTTCGGCGACTAAAATATCCATCTTGACGACATCGGCGTCGCGATAATCCAAGTATTCATAATTGATAGAAGCATAACCGGCGGAAACGCTCTTGATCTTATCATAAAAATCGGTCAGGATTGCGGCTAATGGAATATCATAATGGAGCAGAACCCGGCTGTCATCGCCTTCGGAAGATATGTATTCGGTATTCTTATAGATGCCTTTCTTGTCTTGAGCTAATTTTATAATATTGCCGAGATAAGTCTTCGGCGTAATGATATCGAGCTTCACCCAAGGCTCTTCAATATGTTCGATCTGTGTCGGATCGGGCAAGCGCTGCGGCGAACGGATAATTACTTCTTCGCCGCTGGATTTAAAAACCTTATAAGCGACGCTCGGCATAGTCACGATCAGATCTAAATCATATTCACGGCGCAGCCTTTCCTGGAAAACCTCGAGATGCAAGAGCCCCAAGAAGCCGCAGCGGAAACCGAAGCCTAAAGCATCGGAACGCTCAGGCTCATACGATAGAGCGGCATCGTTCAATTTCAATTTATCCATGGCTTCGCGCAATTCTTTGAAATCATTGCCTTCGCGTGGAAAAATACTGGCAAACACCATCGGCCTGACTTCTTTATAACCGGCCAAAGGCTCGACGATCGCGCCTGCCTCGACATTCTTGACGAAAGTGACTGTATCGCCGACGCGGCAATCGCCCACCTGCTTGAAGCCGGTGACGACATAGCCGATCTCTCCAGCCTTCAGATGGCCGGTAGAAATATAATCCGGCTTGAAGATGCCGCAGTCTAAAACTTCGCTTTCAGCCTTAGTAGCTATCAATCGAATCTTATCGCCTTTCTTCAGGGCGCCGTTAAAGATGCGGATATAAGCGACAACGCCGCGGTAAATATCATATTTAGAATCGAAAATCAGGGCGCGCAGGACATCTGTTTCTGGTTTTTCCATCTTGGGTTCGACTGGTGCCAGCCCCACAGCCACTACTCGGTTTAAAATTTCTATTACTCCAGCACCAGTCTTACCGGACGCACAGATTATTTCATCTTCGCGGCAGCCGAGCAGATCAATGATCTCTCTCTTAGTCTTTTCGACATCCGCCGCCGGCAAATCTATCTTGTTGACTACCGGAATAATCGTCAGATTCTGATCAAGCGCCAGATATAGATTGGCCAACGTCTGAGCTTGAATGCCTTGAGTGCAATCAACCAGAAGAACGGCCGTCTCTACCGCCGCTAAAGAACGAGAAACTTCATAAGAAAAATCGACGTGCCCCGGAGTATCGATCAAATTTAACTGATAACCCTCATAATTCATGGTTACCGGCTGTAGCTTGATAGTTATGCCTCGTTCACGCTCAATATCCATGCCATCCAAGATCTGATCTTTCATCTTGCGCTTCTCGACTGTGCCGGTCAACTCCAACATGCGGTCGGCTAAAGTAGACTTACCATGATCAATGTGAGCCAAGATAGCAAAATTTCTAATTTTACTGATTTCTTCTGACATATGTGAATCTTTTCTTTAATATTGCTAATCCGATCTTAATTATTGCTCGACAACTGATCATCGATCTTGACCTTGTTGAAAGGCAGGTGATGCTTCATGGAGGCGATGAATCCGAAAAGTTCTTCGCTCTTGAACAGATAACAGAATAATAGATAAACCAAGAGCCCGACTCCTCCGGCGGCGATCAGCTGGATGAAGACTCCGCTGAACTTAGTCATATCTATAAAGGGCCAGACCACGACTTTCATAATCTGAGCCGCGCCTCCGGCGGCGATCGCGCTAGTCGTAAACTTTAACACAGCTATAAGAATATTGCCAATATCCAGAACTCCGACCTTAAGATACAGCCAAATCCATAGTAATATGAAATTCAAGATATTGGCTGCTGAAAAGGCGAGCGCCAAGCCGGCAACCCCCATTTTTGGAGCTAATATTAGAGATAAAATTACATTAACAGCCGCGGAAATCAGACTAAGATAAAAAGGCAGAGCAGAATTATGGCGCGCATAGAAGACTCTGATAAGCAGGGGGATGGTCGCTTGC
Source organism: uncultured Gammaproteobacteria bacterium (assembly GCA_964517325.1). Lineage (GTDB taxonomy): Bacteria > Patescibacteriota > Patescibacteriia > Patescibacteriales > UBA12465 > UBA12465. The sequence goes on from CAZFBV010000018.1 coordinate 5,875, forward strand.
GCGAACAAACTGATTGCAAAGAATCCTAGGGTATTCATGGTTAGAATCGTATCCTGCCAATCGAAATTTCCGGTTCCGAGCACGACGCGTATAATCTGCGCCCTAAGCGCGATGATCAGGAAAGTCGCCGGTATGACAAAAAATAGGATCTGCCGCATGGTTGAAGAAAAGCTGGCGGCTAGCCTCTCCTTGTCAAAAGCGGCTTCAGCCAAGCTCGGGAAAGCGGCGATAGCGAAAGAAACACCAAAGATGCCGATCGGAAAAGATTGCAAATTGTTGGCTAAATTAAAGACGGCTAAAGATCCGGCGGACAAATTAGAAGCAAGGATAGTGATGACGACCAGATTTATCTGGGAAATCGCCAAACTCAGAGTCCGAGGCACCATCATCTTCCCCATTTTCCAAGTATTAGTGTCGCGCCAATTTATTTTCAGTCGGAAACGGAAGCCGAGATGATAAGCGGTCGGAATCTGAATCGCCATATGGAAAAAAGCTCCCAGAATAACGCCCCAAGCCAAACCATAGACGCCCCATAACGGCACAAAATAAACGGCGCCGATGATGATACCGACATTGTAGAAGACTGGCGCCAATGAATAGACCAAAAATCTCTTGAATGATTGCAGGATGCTGCCGATGATTCCGGAAATGCCTAAAAATAACGGAGACAAGAACATGACGCGCGTCAGCGCGGCGGTCAAAGCTTGTTCATCGCGGCCGAATCCCGGAGCAATCAAGCGGGTCAAGGCCGGAGCAAAGATTATGCCGATAAGAGACAAGACCGCTAAGCCTAATAATAAGATATTCAGGACATTATTCGCCAAATCCCAAGCTTCTCTATTCTTCTGGCGCGGATCGCATTCTTCCGTCTTAACGCATTTAAAATCTTTAACCAGCGAGGCGAAAATCGGAATGAAGCCGGCTGACAAAGCGCCGAGAACGATAAGATTATAAATCAGATCAGGGACACGGAAAGCGGCATAATATATATCCAAAGTCGTGCCGGCGCCGAAATGCCCGGCCAGGATACGATCGCGGATGACTCCTAAGAGTCGCGACGCCAAAGAAGACAGAGCCACGAGCGCGGCCGCGACAGTGATGCTATTGATCTGTTTCTTGAAGATATCCTTGAACATATTAACTTAAGATTATGCGGACATCTCCGGCTGACACGCCTTTCTCAAAGACAAAAAGCGGATTGATGTCTAATTCGGAAATTTCCGGATGCTCGTTGGCGAGCTTGGCTAATTTGACGATGACTTGAGCCAAAGCATTGATATCATATTTTTTCTGGCCGCGCGCGCCGTTTAAGATAGGGTATATCTTCAGACCGGCAATAAGCTTGAGCGCTCCGGCCAGATCGATATCGCTGATAGCCAGCTTGAAATCTTTCATCACTTCCGTATAGATTCCGCCCCAGCCGACCATAAGCAAAGGGCCGAAGACAGCATCGCGCTTGAAGCCCAAGATTATTTCCTGAAATCTGTTCGCCTGTTCTTGAACGACCAGATAATTCGCCGGATTCTTGAACGCCCAGGCGTTTTTCTTCGCTAATGACTCGGCCATCGCTTGCAGTTGCGCCTCATCTTTCAGATTGACGACAACGCCGCCGGAATCGGTCTTATGCAAAAAATCCGGTCCGACCGTCTTCAGGACTGCCGGATATCTGTAGCTCCGCAATTTCGCTTCTTCATAACGCAAGCTCTTCACGACCGGAATATTATAACTCTTCAATAAGGAGAAGGCTTGCAGATAATCGCCATTCTTAACCGTCTTCTTCGCTGTGATACCGGCGTTCTTAAAAGGTTTGAGGTCTTTGACTAAAGAGCGATAAGCGATCAGATGCTTGAAGCTGCGCACCGCTTCTTCCGGATAATCAAACGATGGGATCTGATTCTCGGATAATAATTTACGAGGAGCCGCGACAGCTTCCCCGCCGACAAAGCTCGTCATGATCAATTTATCCGGATATTTCTTCTTGGCCGCAATGATAGCCTGCGCGGTTTCCATCGGCTCGGTCGAAGTCTGCGGCGTTAAGAGGACTAAAAGATTATTCACCTTCTTATCGACTAAAGTCTTATTCAAGGCGGTTTCATAACGTGCAGCATCGGCATCGCCTAAAAGATCTTGGCTCGTTCCTAATGGCACGCCTTGGCGGCTGATCTCGTCAGCGGTAAGCACGGCTACGCCGCCAGCATTGGTAATCACATGGAGTTCCGGAGATCCATTGTTGAACCAGGACTTCTTATCGAAGATCATCAAAAGATTGAACATGTCTTCAAGATTATCCAGCCAGATGGCGCCGGCCCTTTCTACGCCCGCTTTGACGGCCGCCGCGGAACCGGCCAATGACCCCGTATGAGACATCGCCAATTTTCCTCCGGCCGCGCTGGTGCCGGCCTTCAAGATAGCCACCGGCTTGCGCTTGGCTAAACGGGAGATTATTTCCATAAAGCGGCCGCCATCTTTCATCTCTTCGAGATAAGCGATAATCAGATCGATTTTCTTATCAGCCGCTAGATATTCGATGATCTCATTCTCATCCAGAACCGCCTTATTGCCGAGGGAGATAAAATACCCGAAATTAAAATCCTTGATTTTGAGCCAATCAAGCGCGCCCGCGCCGATAGCGCCGGACTGCGACAGTAAAGCACAATTGCCGGATTCAGTATCAGCGGCTGCGAAAGTCGCATTTAATTTGTGCCAAGTATTAATGAGCCCCAAGCAATTCGGACCGAGGATATTCAAATGATGGCGAGAAGCGATCTCTTTAATCTCTGTTTCCAATTTCTTCCCCTCTTCGCCCGCTTCCTTGAATCCGGCCGTGATGATAATGATATTCTTGATGCCCAAAGAAGCGCAATTCTTCACCTCCGCTACGACAAAAGGCGCCGGAATCGAAATGACGGCTAAAAGCCCGGCCATTTCCGCGTGCGGCAAAGCCGCTAGATTCGGATAAGCTTTCAGCTTGCCGATCTTCTTCTCTTTCAGATTGATCGGGTAAATGCGGCCTTTGAAGCCGCCTTTGATGATATTATCGAGAATCTGACGGCCCAGCTTTTCCGGACTATTCGAGGCGCCGACGACCGCGACCGAGCGCGGATTGAAAAAATTGTTCAGAGACATAGGTACGATTTATATATATTATTTGTTAATTAATCTTATTTCTTACAAAACAGCAGAGCCAAGCCGGAAATAAGCCAAACGATCAGAAGATAATTCAAATTGAAATAGGCCAGGATAATATTCGGCCAAATTATTTCCATGATGACGGAAAGGGCCGCCAGAACGGTAAAAAAATAAAAAAGTTCCCTAACTATCAAGCTCCTATCAGTTATAATATCTTTCTTATCCATATTATTTCCTAAAAATCTCCTTGATCTTTTCAAAAACGGTCTTCCCCGTCAGCTTTATCCGAATTTCCTGGATATCCAGATAATTCTCCGCTCCGGCCGATCCATCCAATCCCGGGACAGATATCAAGAAGGTGTACTTATTCTTTTCATTGACAGCCCCTTTCAGATTCAAAGCCGCGCGCGCCGTTTTCACGCCGTTATTTTCCAAAGGACGCTCGTAAGCGGCCATGATATATCTGATATTATCGGAGGCCGAGAAATAACGGTCGACTTTCTCCGCTCCCGGATCGATCAGGCTGGCCGCAGAAAAAGCGAAAACGCCGCTATTTTCCAGAACCAGATCATCCTTACCCAAGACAATCTTATTGCTGCCGTTTCCGGCCGGAAAAAAGAATTGCTTATAGGTCTTATCAAGGCTGAATCTCTGGCCGCCGAAACTGATTTCGCCGAGAGAAGCGGGATTGATGGTCGAAACGCCGAGATAAGGAGCGTCAGTAAATAAAGTCAGGCTGCCTTTCCCGGATACCGGCCAGATCTTATTAATGAAAGCGATCTTGTCGGACGAACTTTCTAATTTAGACATTACGATATCATCGCTGACCTTGAGGTCGACGCGATATAAACCCGAGACCTCCTGTCCGCTCAAAGTTATCGCCCTCTCTTCGCTCTGGCCATTATCAGGCGTCTGATTATTATCAGCCATAGTCTTAGTGGCGATAATCTTGTCTTTGGAATAAACATTAACCGTAATCGGATCCTGTTCCTTGTCCAGATTCAGATCGACAAAATTGAAAGCTAGGCGCCAAGAGGATGACTTAAAATAGACATAGAATTGATGCGTGCCTCTTAAGGGCTGATTAATGACTGTCGGGACGGGCGATATATAGTCCGGCAGACGGAATTCGGAATCAAACTGGTAATTATAAGTCGCGACGCAAGACGCCGGGCTACTCGGACAGCCTTTTAGATGGCCGGCTTTCAGATCCTGATTGAATTCCGAAACATCATCATAATATTTTTCTGCTTGCAGGACCAAGCGCTCCGGACTATCTTGCAGGCGCGGCCATGAAAAACGATAGCGGTCGACGATATCATTCTGAAGAGGCTGAAGCTCGTATTGCCCGGTCAATTTATCTTTCAAGGCTCCTACTTCGATTATCGGAGTCGCCGTCGCCAGTTTATCGCGGTATTTGACAGTTATCTCGGCGCTATCAAAAGCCCGCGGCGCATAAAGGCTGAAATAGACCGGATCGGCAACCACCCGCAAGGCCGAAGAACTGGCATCTATCCTCTCAGCTGGCTTAAAATCATAAATAAAGCCCTTGCCGGAAGCCAGTCCGCGTGGCCAAGTCCGGCTATAGGTAATATGGCCGAAAGGCACGACTTTCAAGAACAAAAAAAGAAACGTTAAGATAACAATAATAAGCCCTAAAATAAGGCGTATTTTAAACAAAAATGACCTTTTTTCCCAAAAGGATCTTAACTTCTTCATATCTCTATTTTACTTTATTTTTAGTAATAAAAAAAG
>CAZFBV010000019.1:0-10247 GCA_964517325.1 uncultured Gammaproteobacteria bacterium
TTTCTGGTGTTTTACGAGAGTTCGCAAAAAATAAACGGCGCCAAAGCCGCTATTTAAAAAGCTATCCAATTAGGATAGCTTTTTTATTTTCTTCTCTTATCTATCGAGAGGCTATTTTAATAATTCGATGGAATTAATAATTACATCCTTAACCGGCCGATCAGAAACGCCGGTTTCGACGGCCTCAATCTTCTTGACGATATCCATACCTTTAACGACTTCGCCGAAATTAGTATGATGCCCGTCGAGCCACGGAGTAGCCGCGGCCGTGACGATGAAGAACTGAGAACCGTTAGTGTTCGAACCGGCATTAGCCATGGCCAAGCTGCCGGCCACCAGCTTATGAGCATTGAACTCATCATCGAATTTATAGCCCGGTCCGCCCGTTCCCCAAAGGCTGGTATCAGCCTCCTTGCTCGAAGGATCGCCGCCTTGGATCATGAAATCCTTGATGACGCGATGAAATTTCGTGCCGTTATAAAAATCCTTCTTGGCGAGATTCAAGAAATTATTGACCGTCTTAGGGGAATCAGCGCCGTAAAGCTTAACGGTGATATTGCCGTAATTAGTCTTGATGAGCGCCTGGGAATATTGCGCGAACAAATCTTCCTGGCCTTCTAAGGTTTTCATACTGGTATTAGTTTCAACCGGCACTGCCATTCCCCCAGTCTGAACAGGGGTAACGATAGTATTGGTTGCCGGTGCGGACGAATCTATGGCGCTTTTACTCGAAGCATCATCTATCGCCGCTAAATTATTATTAATATTAATATTGATATTATTATCCGCCGCTTTATTGTCGCTATTAGCGCAGGCGGAAACGCTTAACGCGGCTGCAAGCAACATGGCCGCGAACATGATTTTTTTCATACTCATATTTTAATTAGACTTTATAATGTTTCTTGATCTCTTTATCCTCTTCCTGGCGCTTTTCCTCAATCATCTCCTTGGCGCGGCTTCTTAATTCTTCCAGATCCATGTCCGCTAATTTTCGCGCTTGTTTTTCCAGGCTATCTTCAGTATTCAATTCCGGATTTTCCAGGACTTCGCCTAATAATACGTCGAGAATCGCTCCTATCTTCGGCCCGGGCGGGATATTCAAGATGCGCATCAGGCTGTCGCCATTGATCTTCAGCATCTTCACGGAAACCGGATCATTCTGGACTTTCTCAAGCATGTATTCCAAGTGACGCAGCTTATAGGGCATGGCTTTAGGCGTGCCAGAGCCGAGACGGTCGGCCACGCGCAAATCAATCAGATCCTTGAGATTCTCCCGGCCAACCTTCACGATCAGGCGGCGTACCGAAGCAGCGGTCACCTCACCGACATTATAATAGAACATGTGATTCTTGACCAGATTGACTACCCGCGTCCGGTCTTCCGTCGAGAATTTTAAGCGGTTCATAATCTTTTCCGTCATCTTCGCGCCCAGATATTCATGATTATAGAAAGTAGCGATGCCCTTGATAATCTTGCGCGTCTTCGGCTTGGCGATATCATGGAACAAAGCGGCTAAGCGCACTGGCCATTCCTTATTCGGGCAATATTTCAAAGAAGCGACATTGTGGACGAAGACCGAAGTCGTATGATGGCGGTCTTGCTTAACGCCGACACCGGCTTCCAATTCCGGCAAGATATATTGCAAGAGCTTGCAATCCTGAAGCAGCATGATGCCCTCGGCCGGACGATCAGATGATAATATCTTCACTAATTCGTCGCGTATCCTTTCACCGGAAACGAATTTCAAGCTGCCGGCTAATTTAATAATTCCCCGCTGCGTCTTCGGCTCCAATTCAAAACCGAGCTGAGAACTGAACCTCACGGCGCGCATCATGCGCAACGCATCTTCTTTAAAACGATCCTCAGGCTGGCCGACAGCGCGGATAATTTTTTTCTTGATATCTTTCTCGCCGCCGAAGAGATCGACGATCTTATCAGGATCGGCCGGATCTAACGCTAAAGCGTTGATAGTAAAATCGCGGCGCTCCAAGTCCTTATCCAACTCTTTTTCGAAACGGACGATATCGGGATGACGGCGGTCAGAATATCCCTGTTCGCTCCGGTAAGTCGTAATCTCGACGACGTCCTGCAATTGCCCTTTACTGTCTCCTTCTGTCGGCGCGGTGCGGATCGGCAAAAGCACAGTACCGAAAACATTTTCATAGCGCGCATCCGGAAACACTTTCTGAATCTCTTCAGGCAAGGCATTGGTCGTAATATCCCAATCTTTTGGCTCCTTATTCATCAAGACGTCGCGCACGCAACCGCCCACAATATAGGCCTCGTAACCCGAGACCTGTAAAGACTTGACGATATCTTTTATATAGGCAGGAATATTCATAATAAGGATTAATTCTTGACAGTCGTTAAGATCGAACCGTTCGTTTTCTTGAATTTAGTGTGCAGGACCTTGGCGCTCAGGCCGTGCTTCTTGGCCCATTCATAATATTCGACCGCGGCCTTATTCTCATGCGCGCGCCTGATCGTCCGGCCCTTATCAATATTATATAGACCATCCAAACGTTTTTGTCTAATAGCCGCTGTCGTCGGGATGGGCTGGCCGCCGCCACCAATGCAGCCTCCGGGGCAAGCCATCACTTCTATGCAATGATATTTTTTGAGCTTTGGCAGAACTTTATGAAGATTGGCAATGCCACTCACGACACCGACCCTGATCCGTTGGCCGCCGATAGCGACGATTGCCTCCTTGAAACCAGCTAAACCGCGGACATCCTTGAATTCTAATCTTTCCGTGCAGAGGGGATTTTTTTTGGCTTTAGGTCCTTTCTTATCCTCGCAGGCGAACGAGGCCGCGCTCCTAAGAGCCGACTCCATCACGCCGCCGGAAGCACCATAGATAGCGGCCGCGCCGCTGCCATGGTTGAAGAGCTTATCGCCGTCAGATGGCGTTAACTTCTTGAAATCAATCTTATTCTTTTTAATCAAATAAGCCAATTCTCTCGTCGTCAGGACATAATCAATGAGCGGTCGGCCGTTCAAGCTCAATTCCGGACGCGCCGCTTCATATTTTTTGGAAGTGCAAGGCATGATGGAAACGAGCACGATATTCTTCGGATCAATCCTCTTCTTCTCGGCCCAATAAGTTTTTACGGCGCCGGCCAGATGAATCTGCGGCGAACGCGCCATCGTCAGATGCGGCAATAATTCCGGATGATAGTATTCGGCATAGGCTACCCAAGAAGGACAGCAAGAGCTCATCATCGGCCAGATCGCCTTCTTGTCCTTCATGCGTTCTACCAGCTCTTCCGCTTCGGTCAAAGTCGTGATATCAGCGCCGAAATTGACATCGACGACGCTATTGAAACCTAATTTCTTCAAAGCAGTATAGATCAATCCTTCGCAATTGACGCCATAGGGCAAGCCGAATTCTTCCCCGATACTGACGCGGATAGACGGCGCGAATTGCGCGATAACTATCTTCTTCTTATCCTTGATCGCCCGCTCCACAGCCGGCCAAGCGCTCTGTTCCTGCGCCGACGCGGCCGGACAATGCAAGGCGCATTGGCCGCAATAGATGCAAGCGCTCTTATTATCCTTATCCGGCATGATCTCTTGGGCAGTCCCGGCGCCGGACATCTTCAGATAATCGATGCCTTGGTTATGGCAGGCGGAGACGCAATTATTGCAATCGATGCATTGTTCGCCGTCGATCTCGACGGCATTAGCGAAGCGATAGGTCTTGCGGCCATGTTTGCGCAGAGCTAAACGATCGCTTCTCACCTTATAGACGCGAGCTAATCGCAATAATTCACAATCCGGGAAAGCGATACAATCAGCGCATTTCTTGGTATGTTCAGCTAAAACCAGCTCGAGATTGGTAGCGCGCGCTTTTTTCACTCGCGGGCTATCGGTCCAGATCTCCATGCCGGTTTTAGCCTCGGTCGAACAAGCGGTCGCGAGCTTATCGCGGCCCTTGATCTCGACGACGCAGACGCGGCAATTCGCCTTGACGTCCAAGTCAGGATGATAGCACAGAGACGGGATCTTTATCCCGTTCTCGCGCGCGATCTCTAATATCGTCTGGCCGGCTTTAACCGCGACGACCTTGTCATTTATCTTCAGAGTCATGAGGGTTATTTGAGAGTCATTATTTTTTTATCTTCACCAATTCCTTAAAGATGCTATAGGTATAGATTAGGACTATCGGACCGATCAAGATGCTTGCGACTTGGACGATAGCGCCCCAGATAGAATTGAACAGACTGCCATCGTCAGTGAAAGATAGCGGCAGAGATATCAATAATGAAAAGACCCAGGCGATGACGCCGACAAAGATGAAGCGTCCGAATACCGGCCAGAAATATCCGGAAACGAGCTGAACGCTGCGGCGGATAGCGGCCATGCCTCTCTTATCCTCGAAGAACAAGGCGTAGCAAGCAAAACTATAAAGCACGGAATAGATGATGCCCGGAATTATAAGAAGCAAGGTCCAAAGAAGCACGAAGATACAAGTCAGGATAACTAAGCCGACATAGGGCCAAAAATATTTATAGGTTTCCTCGAACAGCTTCTTCTCATTGCCGGCGTAATCATTCTTGACGAGCAAAAAGATGCCGATATAAGCGCGGATGAAAAAATACAGCGCGGTGAAGAAGCCGAGCACAGAAATAATGACGGTCGCAATCCGGAAACCGAGGCCGACGCTGTCGCCCAGCCAATAATTGACGCCGAGCAGGATAGCGATGACCGCCATCGGGATGAGCGCATACAACAAGCCCCAGAGATAGATGAGCACTATCTTCTTAAGGTTCTTCCACCAGGTTTTCAGCGCGATCTCGAAAGTGTCGAAGACCGGCGCGAGCTTGATCTTTTTTTCTTTGTCCATATTGTTTAAATTATTTCTTAACTATCTTAACTATATTATTAAAATAACTCTTAAGCGGAATCGGCAACGAAGACCCGAGCGCGCAGAAACTGGTTTCTTCCAGGCTGGAAACTATTTCCCAGAATAGCTTATAATCTATCTCTTTCTTATTGATAAGTTCCCATAAGCGATAAGTGCCTTCGCGGCAAGGAGCGCATTGGCCGCAGCTCTGTTCATGATAGAATTTCAACCAATACTTTAAGAGCTTTCTCCTGTCAGTCTCGGCGGCATGATAGACCATGATCGAACCAGTGCCCTCGACCGGCCTATCCAGCTGGTCGGAATTGAAGACTTCCCCGCTCGCTTCGCCGCCAGCTTGGACAAAGAAAGGCCAAGCCGGATAATTATCTGTCCGCTTCAAGACTTCTTCTATAGTCAGATTGATCGGCAATCTATGAACGCCCGGACGTTTAACTCCGCCGGTGATAGTATAAAAGCGATCCTCCTCATATTTATCGCGCGCCAACCGGCTGACATTATAGAAAGTCTCCGTATTGTTTATCAAGGTCGGGTGCCCATGCAGGCCGCTCGCCGTGGGATAGGGCGGTTTCAGGCGCGGTTGGATCTTTTTTCCTTCAATCAGATTCAAGAGCGCCGTCTCTTCGCCGCAGATATAAGTCAGGCTTTCCGGCTTTAAAAAAAATTCTATTTTTTTAGCGAGAGCGCCATACCTCTTAGCCTCGAGAACTTTCTTAAGTCCGGCCCCATATTTCTGATAATACTCATGATTCAGGAAAAAATAAATCCGCTTGATCTTAGCCGCGCCCAAGAATTGATCAGCCGCATAGACGCCGTTAAGAACTTCCTCGGGATAGTTGGCTATAATATAGCCATCTTTCTTGACGCCCGGCTCGCCTTCAGCGCCATTAACGATAATATAGCCTAGTTTCTTGGTCTTCAAAGCATCTTTAACCGCCGCCCATTTCTGAGCAGTCGGGAATGAAGCGCCGCCGCGGCCGACTAGTCCGGCTGAGGCCATTTTTTTTAAGATATCTATTCTAGGCATGAAATAATATTAGGTCTTATCTCGCTGTCCAGCCGCCATCGACATAGATGATGGTGCCGGTCACATATTTCGCCTCATCGCTCGCTAAGTATAAAGCGGCTTGAGCGATATCATTCGGCTCGCCGACATAACCCAAAGGCGTATTAGCTTTGATCATATTGTTGAATCCCTCGTCAGCCAGGACTCCTTTAGTCATGTTCGTGGCTATGAATCCGGGAGCGATAGCATTCATCCTGATTCCTAAAGGCGCTAAATCTAAGGCGCCCGCATGAGTCAACTGCACTACTCCGCCCTTAGTCGCCGAATAAGCGATAGTAGAAGCCATGCCGACCGATCCGAGGATAGAGCTCATGCTGATGATGCTGCCCTTTGTTCCAGCGGCTTTCATAGCATTAGCCGCTGCCCGCGCGCCATACATGACGCCGAAAAGATTTATCTTCAAGGTCTTTTCCCAATTCGCATCCGTCACATCGAGAATTCCGCCCAGACCGCCGATGCCGGCGTTATTGACCATGATATCCAAACGTCCGAATTTATCTATCGCTGTCTTAACGAGCGCGTCGACTTCTTTAGAATTAGCAACATCGCATTTCACGAACAGCGCTTTAGCTGGATCTAATTTCAAATCGGGAGCATTAACATCCGAATAGACTACTTTTGCGCCTTCAGCTGTAAAAAGATTCGCGATCGCCAAGCCGATGCCGCTAGCGGCTCCGGTAACGATAGCGACTTTATTTTCTAGTCTCATACTATTAATATTATTTTATAAACTTCTTCACGTAATCTGCTAATTCCACAAAGCGGTTAGAATAGCCCCATTCGTTGTCATACCAAGAGATGACTTTGAGCAGATCGCCATCCACGATCCTCGTATTCTTCATATCGATGATCGAGCTATGGGAATTGCCGATGATATCCGTCGAGACCAATTCCTCATCAGAAGCCTGAATGATGCCGCGCATCTTGCCGCTAGCCGCTTTCATGAAAGCCTTATTAACTTTTTCAACCGTTGTTTTTTTGCCTAATAAATAGACGGTATCGCATAAAGAGCCGACTGGGGTCGGAACGCGGACAGCTAAGCCGTCGAACTTGCCGGCTAAAGACGGGATGGTTTCGGTCGTGGATATAGCCGCGCCAGTCGTCGTCGGAATGATATTGATCGCGGCCGCGCGCGCTCTTCTTAAATCCTTATGCGGACCGTCGACTAGATTCTGATCGGCCGTATAGGAATGGACAGTGGTCATGAGCGCTTTCTTGATGCCGAAATTCTCCTTGATGACCTTCGTAGACGGGGCTAAGCAATTCGTCGTGCAAGACGCGCAGGATAAGATGTCATCCTTCTTATTAACCTTATCCATATTCACGCCCGGCACTATCACCTTGACGCCGCCCTTCTTCGCCGGAGCGGACAAGATTACTTTCCTGGCGCCGGCTTTAAGATGCGCGCTCAGCGCTTCCTTATTAGTGAAGCGGCCGGTGCATTCCAGAACGATATCGACTTTGAATTCTTCCCAAGGGAGCTCGCTCGGATCCTTGATAGCCAGAACCGGAATCTTATGGCCGTTAACGACGATAGCATCTTTAGTGGCAGTTATTTTCTGATTAGTCGAACCATAGCAGGAATCATGAGCCAGAAGATGCGCCAAGGTCGCAGCGTCGGTCAAGTCGTTAATGGCAACGACATGCATATTCGGAAAACGCATCCAGATGACTTTCAGGGCGGCCCGACCGATGCGGCCGAACCCGTTGATGGCGACGTTTACCTTTTTCATAAAATTATGATTAATTATTTATTAATAAATTATAGCATATTTACGAAAAAGGTTAAAATTACAAAAATATCGCCAAAAACAAAAACCGCTCCATTTAGGAGCGGTTTTTTATTACTTGTTCTCTTTTTTCTTATGCCGGTTGATATCGACTTCGATCACCGTATCCCGGTCGCCTTCTTTCTCGCCGGCGATGCGGACATCAACGGTCTGCTTCAAGATATGATGAGCAATAACGACGCCGCGCGTGCCATCCACATTCACTTTCGTGCCGATAGGCGGCAGCTGGCCGGCCATCTCCTTATAGCCTTCATATTCATAAGACAAGCAGCACATCAAACGGCCGCACATGCCGGAAATCCTCTCGCTGCCGCGATGGACGACTTGCTGCGCTTCAGCCATTTCCGAAGTAATCGAGGAGAATTCATCCAAGAAGCCGCGGCAACAGAGTCCGCGGCCGCAAGGTCCGCAGTCGCCGGTAATTTTCGCCTCATCGCGCGTACCGATCTGGGTCAAGCGGATATTGGCGCTGAAACGTCCGGCCAAGTCTTTCACGAGTTCGCGAAAATCGACGCGGCTATCGGAAATGAAAGCAAAATTATAGCGATTATTCTCATAAGCGAAATGGACATCGACTAACTTCATCGGCAGATTATGCCTGGCGATCATTTCGCGGCAGAAATCCATGACTTCCTCTTTCCGTTCCGGACTGGGCAGCTTAGCGATATCATCATAGTCGGCCTTGCGCAAGATCGGCTTGATTTCGCGGCCTTCTTTCCCGGCGACGTCATCCTTCAGCATCTTCACGATCTTGCCGAGCTCGGTGCCGAGCTCAGTCTTGACGATAACATAATCTCCGGACGAAAGTTCCAGACCGCCGGTAGAAAAATTATAGACTTTGTCCCAAGGAGCAAATTGTACTTGAGCTATTAACATGGGATTTGGATGGTTAGATAGCATTAAGCCCCTAGCTAGAGGGGCTTAAACTTAATTAGCTTGGATTTAGAGAGAGTAGCGGACGAACTTCAGAACATTAACTCCGCCGCAGATATCTTTGACCTTCTTCTTATCGTCCTTGATATATTCCTGTTCAACCAGGCAGACTTCGGAATAATATTTGCCCATCTTGCCTTCGACGATCTTATCAACCATATTCTCCGGCTTGCCTTCTTTGATCAATAATTCCTTATAAATTTCCTTCTCCTTGGCCATCTCTTCGGCGGCGACTTCAGACGGCAGGATATATTTAGGATTAGAGGCCGCGATATGCATCGCGATATCAGCCGCTAAAGCTTCCTTGCCGGCCTGGTCCAGGGCGACGAGGACGCCGATGCGTCCGCCTAAGTGAGAATAAGAAGCGACTGAAGCGCCGCTGATTATTTCAAAGCGCTTAATGCTCATCTTTTCGCCGATCGTGCCGCTCAGGCTGCCGATATGCTCTTCAACAGTAGCGCCGTTAACAGGCAAAGCTAAAAGAGCTTCTAGGGTGGCCGGCTTATTCTTCTTGATAACATCCATTATTTCGTCGGCTAAAGCCTGAAATTTCTCATTGCGAGAGACGAAATCGGTTTCGGAACTGAGCTGGAGAATATAGGCTTCGGTCTTCGCGTCATTGACGGCGACTTTGACGACGCCTTCGTTCGCTTCGCGATCGGTGCGCTTGGCTGCCTTAGAGATGCCTTTCTTGCGCAGGATCTCGACCGCTTTATTGATATCATTACCCGCTTCATCGAGCGCCTTCTTGCAGTCAACCATGCCGGCGCCGGTCATTTCGCGTAATTGTTTAATGAGTTCCATATTGTTAAGGGGATCGCGATTGAGATCACGATCTTGTTTATGATTTATAACTTGATTTACTTGAGGTTCTTTTTTCCTTCTAAGATAGCGCTCTTGATCGCTTCCAATAATAATTTGATGGTCTTAGTAGAATCGTCATTAGCCGGAATCGGATAATTGACCTGATCCGGATTGACGTTAGTGTCGCAGATAGCGATGATCGGAATATTCTTCTGCTGCGCTTCCTTGACGGCCGTCTCTTCTTCCTTGATGTCCCAGACGAACAAAGCGTCCGGAAGTTTGGAAAGAGCTGCTAAGCCGCCGACGCGGACTTCGAGTTTCTTGATTTCGCGGTCGAAGTTCAAGCGTTCCTTCTTAGTATATTTATCTAATTTGCCCGCTTCTCTCTTCTCGATCAGATCCAGATATTTCTTCACTGATTTCTTGACGATCGGGAAGTTAGTCAGATAGCCGCCGAGCCATTTGCCGACGACATAAGACTGGCCGGTCTCTTCCGCCATCTTCTTTAACGGCGCAGACACCTGGCTCTTGGTGCCGACGAACAAGATGCTCTTGCCTTCGGCGACGAGCTTGGTCATGAATTCCAAAGCTTCCTGTAATTTTTCCTGCGTCTTCTTCAAGTCGATGATGTAGACGCCATTCTTAGAAGTGAAGATGAATTGCTTCATTTTCGGGTGCCAGCGGTTAGTCCGATGGCCGAAGTGCATGCCAGCTTTAAGCATGTCTTCGATCTTTGGTAGGTTAGACATATTTTTTCTTTTTTAGGGCCGTAGCCCGTTACATCTGCTCC
>CAZFBV010000020.1:0-7973 GCA_964517325.1 uncultured Gammaproteobacteria bacterium
CGGATAAATAATTTTATCAAATATGCCTGCAAGAGTCTGGTCGGCCGCACTTGACGGCCTTGATGCTAAAATAATCGCCGTCGAGGCCGATGCCGGCGGCGGCGATTTCGGCCTGATAACTATCGTCGGACTGCCTGACACAGCTGTTTCTGAATCGAAAGAAAGGGTTCGGAGCGCCTTGCGCAATTGCGGCCTCCCTTTTTCCCGGCGCAAGATTACCGTCAATCTCGCGCCAGCCGACCTAAGAAAGCGCGGTCCGGCCTACGATCTGCCTATAGCTATCAGTATCTTGGCTCTTAATAATAAATTCTCTTCTGATCTGGAAAAATCTGTCTTGATCGGAGAATTATCGCTAAGCGGCGAGGTGCGTCCGATAAACGGCATCCTATCGATAGCCATAGCCGCCAAACAAGCCGGCCTGACGACCTTATTCGTGCCCGCCGATAACGCTATCGAAGCCGGTCTCATCGGCGGCCTGATAATTTTTCCGGTTATAAGTTTGCGGCAAGCGATCCAGCATCTTCGGGATAAATCATTAATTTCTGAATTTCAGCCTCCGGCAACTGCCAAATCGGAGCAAAAAATCCGCCATCTTGACTTAAGAGATATCAGGGGCCAGGAAAAAGCTAAGCGTGCTTTAGAAATCGCCGCGGCCGGAGGACATAATCTCTTATTCTGCGGACCGCCGGGGTCGGGCAAGACTATGCTCGCCAGCGCTATGCCCGGCATCCTGCCCGATTTGAAGTTTTCGGAAAAATTAGAAATAACTAAAATATATAGCGCTGCCGGAGAATTAAAAAATGCCGCCATCATTGACAGCCGCCCCTTCCGTGCGCCTCATCACAGCGCCTCGGCCCATTCCTTGATAGGCGGAGGGGCTTATCCGCATCCGGGAGAAATATCCCTGGCTCATCGAGGCGTCTTGTTCCTGGACGAATTTCCGGAATTCTCGCGCTCGGTCCTGGAAAATCTACGCCAACCCTTAGAAGAAGGATCCATCAATATCAGCCGTTCATCTAAAAGCCACAGATTTCCGGCTCGTTTCACTCTGTTGGCGGCTATGAATCCTTGTCCTTGCGGCTATCATGGAAATAAAGATCATGTCTGCTATTGTACAGAAAATCAAATAGCCGCCTATAAACGCCGCCTATCGGGGCCGATAATGGATCGCATCGATCTCCATGTCGTAGTCGATAGTTTCTCTTGGAAAAAACTTAACGCAAAAGACGGCTGTTCTTCTTCTGCCGATATCAAGAAAAAAGTGGAAAACGCCCGCGAAATACAAGCTCGGCGCTTTAAAAGACATCATTTCCTGACCAATGCGGAAATTCCCGGCCCGCTCATCAAGACTTTCTGCTCCTTGGATAAAGGCGGAGAATCCCTGCTCAACGAGGCGAGCGACAAGCTGAAACTGTCGGCTCGTTCCTATTTCAAAATCATTAAGATAGCCCGCACTATCGCGGATCTAGGCCGAGAAGAATATATTTCGTCGGGACATATCGCCGAAGCTTTGCAATATCGGCCGCAGTCTGATTAGCCGGACCGGATCAATTGGAATATATGCTTATTTTTTGCTATAATATAGCCAGCAAAATAAAATTATCCATATGTTCAAAAAATTAACGATTCTCTCTCTGCTAGCGATTTTTCTTCTCAGTACCGGTTTCGGCTGTAAAGCTCCTAACGCGCAGACCCAAGCGGCGATGACGCCGATTACTTTGACTTATTGGCGCGTCTTCGATGACAGCGACGCTTTCCAGGAGATAATTGCCAAATACAAGGTTCTTCATCCCCATATCACTATCGAATATCGGAAACTGCGCTATGAAGAATACGAGAATGCGCTTCTCAACGCCTTAGCCGAAGATCGCGGACCGGATATATTCTCTGTCCATAATACTTGGATAAAAGAATATGAGTCTAAGATAACTCCGATGCCGGCGACGATCACTATGCCTTATTCGGTAACTTCAGGAACTCTGAAAAAAGAGACGACGATCGAACTGCGGACGACCAATAGTCCGACTCTCAAAGAAATAAGGGATAATTTCGTCGATGCGGTCGGCTACGACGTTATTTCCGACGATGGCAAGGTTTATGGCCTGCCTTTATCAGTCGATACCTTGGCGATGTTCTATAACAAGGATCTGTTCAATAATGCCGGTATCAGCCAAGCTCCGCAATATTGGAACAAGGAATTCCTGCAGGATATCAAGAAACTGACTAAACAGGATACGAAGAAAGAATTGATCCAATCAGGGGTAGCTTTGGGCGGATCTTCCAATATCAACCGCTTTAGCGATATCTTATCCGTACTCATGATGCAAAATGGCGCCGTCATGATGGAAAATGGCCAAGTCTTATTCAATCTCGTTCCGCCGGCTTCGAAAGATACCGGCTATAACCCCGGGCTGGAAGCTTTGCGTTTCTATACTGACTTCTCCAATTCCGGCAAAGAATCATACGCTTGGAACAACAGCTTGCCTAATTCCCTAGAAATGTTTACCAGCGGAAAACTAGCCATCTATTTCGGTTATTCGTTCGACCTGCCGACCATAAAAACGCAGGCTCCGAAACTTAATTTCTCTATCGCCAAGCTGCCGCAAATCGAAGGCAATCCGCCGACTAACGTCAACTTCGCCAATTACTGGGTGGAAGTCGTCTCCAAAAAAAGCACTCATCAGAATGAGGCTTGGGATTTCATACAATTCATAACCAAAGAAGAACAGGCCAAGAGCTATCTGGAAAAAACCAAGAAACCGACAGCTTTGCGATCTTTGGTCGCCTCTCAAAGGACTAGCGACGAGATCGGCGTCTTTGCTGACCAAGTCCTGACGGCTAAAAGCTGGTATAAAGGCAAGAATGCCCAGGCGGCCGAAGACGCTTTCAAGGAAATGATCGACGCCGTCGTCAATAATACCAGCGAGAAGATCCAGGATGTAATCAACAATGCCGTTTCTAAGATTCAACAGACTGTCAATTAATAAGAGCTTTCTAAATAAGCAACTAATCCTTATGTCTAAAAAAAATATCATCACCGCGATTTTCTTGGGTCTGTTCGTTTTCAATGTCTCGCTAGCTTATGGGCAGGGCATAGTGCCGTCAGCGAGCGGCAAAGCTTGTTCGGCTGGCGATGCGACTTATTGCGGCAATTATGAAATCAATGATTTTATCGTGCTGGCCATCAATATCTCTAAATGGATATTAGGCATGGTCGGGTCGCTCTCGCTCGTCATGTTCATCTATGGCGGCGTCCTCTTCCTAATTTCCGGAGGCGGCAGCGAGAAGATAACGCAAGCCAAGAAGATAATCGTCGCCGCTATTATCGGGCTCGTTATCGTCTTCGCCAGCTACTTGATAATCAAGTTTGTCCTCGGATCGATGGGCCTGACTTGGAGCGGAAAAATAGCCGTGCCGCAAGCGCAATAATCGCCAAGATGATACCCTTCACTCCGAAAAAATTAGCTCTTGAAGATACGGTCGGAGAAAAACTCCGTCGAGCCAGGCGCGCCCTTAACCTGAATATCGAACCGATCGCCAAAAAGCTGAAAATCCGCGCCGAATATCTGATGGCTATGGAAGATGAGCGTTTCGATAAGCTGCCGTCCGGATTATACGGCAAGAATTTCTTGAAAGAATACGCTTTATTTCTAGGCTTAAAGCCGAAAGAACTGATTAAGGATCTTGGCGAGAAGACATTTGAAGAAGAGGGGGGTGATCCTTTCTCGCAGAAAGTCTTGAAGAGCCATAAACTTTTGGTCTGGCCGAAGATAATTAAGAATATCCTCATCTCCGGAGCCATCTTGATCTGTTTTCTTTACCTGGTCTTCTATTTTAAAAATATAGTTACCGCTCCCGACCTAGTGATTACCCAGCCGGACAAGAATATCCTGACTAGCGCCAGCTCTTTGACTGTCAGCGGCCGGACAGAATCGGAAGCGGAAGTGCGGATCAATGGCGAAATCGTCTTGAATAACAATAAAGGGGTGTTTTCCCAAACGATCAATCTCAAGAAAGGTTTGAATAGCATCACTGTCAGCGCCAAGAAAAAATACAGCCGCGAACAATCGATAACCCGCCAGGTATTAGTAGAATAAAAATAACTACCAAGATATATGCCAGAAATAAAAAAAAGCGCCCTATTTGACATCAACAGCATTTTGAGTAAAATAGGCATAGACGAGAAACAACAAGTAGCCGAACTAGGCTGCGGCAATTTCGGATTTTTTGTCTTCCCTCTCGCTCGCCTAGTCGGACGCCAAGGCAAGGTTTACGCCGTCGATATCTTGAAACCGACTTTAGAAGAAATAACGAAAGAAGCAAAAAAGAATAATATGCCGCAAGTAATACCGATCTGGAGCAACTTGGAAGTATTCAAGGCGGCCGCTATTGAAACCAGCAGCCTAGATAGCGCACTGCTGATAAATGTCCTGCATCAATCGGAAAAGAAAATAGAAATACTGCGCGAATCGATACGCCTCTTGAAAAGAGGAGGAAAATTATTAGTCATTGAATGGAAGAATATGGATTTGCCCCTGGGACCAGCGCCGGATAGGCGCGTCAAGCTGGAATCGCTGAAATCGGCGATTCCGAAAATCGGTTTGAATATCCTCGAAGAATTCGAAGCCGGCCCCTATCATTACGGATTAGTCTTAACTAAACTATAAATATGAAAAACCTATTAACCCTGGATTATTGGTTCAATCTGGCGCCCGAAGCTTTCATGCCGCTGGCGCAAAAATCGTTCGTCGCCCTGGTAGTCGCTCTGGCGGCAGCCGCTTTACTGATCGCTATAATCAAGAACCGCGGCGGAATCTATCGCGGCTTCTTCAAACGCCTCTATGCTTTTTGCCTGACCAATGCCATTCTCGGCCTGCTGCTATTATTCTTCAATTATGAAGGCGTGCCCTTCTTATCCGCCCGTTTCTGGCTAGGGCTCTGGGGGTTGACGATGATCGCTTGGATCATTCCTATTATTATCAGCCTGAAGGCTATACCGCAAAGAAAGAGAGAGAAAGAACAGGAAGAAAATTTGAAAAAATACATCCCTAAATAACCATCTTCGAATTGTCAAAGCAATCAATAAAATAACCCCTTTACTCAAGGGGTTATTTGTTTATATGACTGAAAATAAAAAAATCGGCGACCGCGGAGAAGAGATCGCCAAAAAATATTTGGAAGAATCGGGCTATATGATCGTCGCTTCGAACTATCGATTCCGGCATCTGGAGATAGACATCATCGCCGAAAAAGACAGACGGCTGATATTTTTTGAAGTGAAGACGCGCGCTAAAAACGGGGTAGACGGCGAAGACATTCCTTTGACTGCCAAACAGGCAAAAAATCTTAAGCGCGCTATCAGAGCTTATTGCCTCAAGAACAAAAATCATCCAGATTCCGTGCGCCTCGATCTGATTGCGATCACGGCTGATCGCGCCGCCGGGCTAGCCGATCTTAGGCATTACCAAGACATCTTCTAATTTTTTCAATCTCCGCCTGAGAGACAGCGAATTTTTTATAAAATCCAAGCTATCATGGAAGACTTTGACGGTGCTCGGCCGGCGCTGATAGCGATTCTCCCGCCAATCTACCGGCACCTCCTTGATCCGGAAGCCGGAGCGCAGCGCTAGGATGGCCAATTCGGTGTCGAAGAACCAAAAATCATCGACTAAATATTTCTCCAAAGATCGGAATGTTTCCCGGCGCACCGCTTTGAAGCCGCATTGCAAGTCGGCCAGATTATGCCCGAGCAAAAAACGGGATAAGCGGTTATATGACTGGGAAACTATCTCTCTGAATAGCGACCGTTCGATGGCCGCGCCGGCAGAGAGCCGCGAACCGATGGCCAGATCGGCCTCATTGTCGACCAGCGGCATTATCAAGGCCGGCAAATTATCCAAAGAAACCGCCAGATCGCAATCCATATAGCTGAAAATATCGGCGGCGCTGGCTGACCAATATCTTTTCAAAGCGCGGCCGCGGCCAGGCTCGACTACTTCAATGAAATCAATCTTATCGGGAAAACGCCGCTTAAAATCCCGGACGATTTCCGCCGAGGCGTCGTTAGAACCGTTAATGATCACGACTATCCGCCAAGAAAAATTGAATCCGGCTCGGTCGCAATAAGCCAGCAGCTTATTCAAGCTGTTGGCTAAGATAAGAGCTTCATTTTTTGTCGGCAAACAAAAATCAACTAGCATATTACCTGATCTTCTTATAGATTATAGACGTCCCGTCGTAATAAACCGCCTGCCAATCGCTGGCGGTTGAAAGATAGTCGCGCAGATAATTATGACTGGCCAGGTTCTGGCCGCTAAGGCCGAATAATATTTGTTCCCATCTTTTCGCTCTCACTTCTTCGTCCTTAACCGGCATGAGAACTAAACCAATATTGTAATCAGTCATCTTTTCAGAGATTTTAGCATTTTTCTTGAAAAATTCGAAATATTCTTCTAAGAAGGTCTGCCCTCGATAGGCTACTTGCGGCAGACGCCCGTCGATAAAAAGCTGGCGCCCCGGCATCATCCAGATCAGATAGCCGCCCCAGCCATAATCATTGAATAGGCGCAGCGGCTCAGATTGCGGATGCGTCTGCAAATATTCAACCGCTCCGACCGGATAATCATGGCGAAAAGATAAGAAAGGATCGACGGTAAAATTAGTTGAAACCAGCTGCAGAAGCGCCGCCAAGAACAGACAGAGAGCCAAATACCATTTCAGCCAGATTTTCATGGTCCAGAATGATCCAAGTTCTCCTTTATGGTTATTTATCTGGAATAATGAGTTGAAAATTCCTGCTAAAGGGACGAAGGTCGCCACGAACATCAGGGGAAAATGGCGACGAGATTTAAAGCTTAAAAAAATAAAAAAAACGAAAAGGACTAATGTCCACAGATCAAGGCGCCAAAATCTCTTGGATCCTCGGCTGTAATATATATAGAAAATAACCCCGAATAAAACCAAGGCTAAATATAATAACTGCTCATATTGGAAAGGATAGAGGAATTGCGAGCGCCATTCCTGAATATGCCAGACATAAAAACTATCCTTGTAACCGCCCAGGAACGAATATAATTTCAACCCATATGGAGTAGCGAGGGTGGCAAAAAAAGACGCTAAGGCTACACCGGAAAATATTAATATTTCCCGCCATTTCAGAGAATGAGAGAAATCCAGCCAATCTTTATTAGAATAATGATGAATGATTTTTTCCGCTATCTTTACTCCTGCCCAAATGAAAAATATGGCGAAGCCGATCAGAAAACTGCCATGCAAACAGGCCCAGAGATACATGATCGGAATAAGAACCAGGAGCCATCTCCAGTTTCTATGCTTATTATAATGATAGATGATGGTTAGAATCAGGACCAAAAATAGCAAGCCGCTTTCCTGCATCCTTACCCCGAAGTGCGGCGAAGCAGCGATAGTCCCAAAAAGCTGAAAAATAATGATGAAAAAAGGCGAAATATCCGGATAAATGCGCCGCGTCCAGATATTCAGGATGATCAGAACGCCGACGATAAGCAAGGCGAACAAAATAGATAAAACGATATAACCTTGATGGCTATAAACCTCGAAGGCCGCCAGGTTACTGAGCCATTCATGATCAACCCAATCGCCGGTAAAAGTATAATTATAGTGGTTAGCCTCGGGGACAGACATGGTCCGGGAGATTTCTTCTCCGACTTTCAGATGCCAGCCTAAATCCGGGTCTAGATACCCGAAAGACCATCTTAAAAGCAGAGTGAAGATAAAAAAATAGAAAAAAGCCCACAAAATCAAAGAAAAATGGTTTTTCCCCGATATTTTTTTCATAAAATAGGCTAAAATAAGCTAATCCTTTCCTATTTTACCATGTCCGGATTTATTTGTCTTGTTATGGATAATATGCTAAAATTAAAGATGTAAAATTAAAAAATATCAAAAAACTAGAAAGGTGGTGAATTTATGAAAAATATTTCTAAACATTTAAT
>CAZFBV010000021.1:0-3611 GCA_964517325.1 uncultured Gammaproteobacteria bacterium
GATAAGAAGAAGAAGGAAGAGGTCGAGATCAAGAATCAGGCCGATGCCGTCAGCTTCACGATGGAAAAGATGATCAAGGAAAGCGGCGATAAGATGAAGCCGGAAGATAAGAAAGAATTGGAAGACAAGAATGCCGAACTCAAGAAAGCGAAAGAGTCCGGCAGCCTTGAGGACATGAAGAAGAAGATGGAAGAGATCAATGCGATCGCGCAAAGAATCGGCGCGGCCATGTATCAGCAGCCGGGCGCTAATGCGACCGGAACTGGAGCCGGGCAAGCTGATGCCGGCGCTGCCGGTGCGGGCGAAAAGAAAGACGACAACGTCGTTGAAGGAGAAGTTGAAGAAAAGAAATAATTTCTTTGTTCATAGGCTGCCTCTCGTTTCAGAGGGGCAGCTTGTTGAATAAATAAATCTATCCGTTGCATACATATTATGTCTAAAGATTATTACAATATACTCGGCGTCGATAAGAATGCTTCTCAAGATGAGATCAAGGCGGCTTTCCGCAAGAAAGCGCACGAGCATCATCCGGATAAAGGCGGCGACGCGGAAAAATTCAAGGAGATTAATGAAGCTAATCAGGTTTTAGGCAACCCGGAAAAAAGAAAACAGTATGATCAATTCGGTTCCGCCTATCAGAACGGCCAAGCCGGCGGTGCGGGCGGTTTTGGCGGCGGTTTCGGCGGTTTTCAGGGCGGCCAAGGTTTTGACTTTGAAGATCTGGGAGACATGTTCGGCGGTTTCGGCGACATCTTCGGTTTCGGCGGCGGCAGCCAGGGCGCTGGCAGGAAACAGGCTCGCGGCCGCGATCTGGAGATGAAAGTCAGCCTGGATTTCTTAGAAGCGGCTTTTGGTTTAGAGAAAGAAATCAGCTTTTCTAAAAATATCACTTGCGACCGCTGTCATGGCAATGGCGCTGAACCGGGCTCTAAGGTAGAAACTTGTCCGACCTGCAAGGGAACTGGTCGGGTCAGCCGCATCCAGCGCACTATCCTCGGCAATATCCAGACACAAGCGACTTGTTCGTATTGCCATGGTGAAGGCAAGATCTATTCCCAGAAATGCACTAAATGTGAAGGCAGCGGCGTTTATCATGATCAAGTTAAATTTAAAGTCCGTATTCCTGCCGGCATCAACGATGGCGAATCGATCAGATTGAGCGGCCAGGGTGAGGCGGGCCAGAAGGGGGCGCCAGCCGGAGATTTGTATCTGCGCGTCTCGGTTAAAAATCATAAGAAATTCATCCGCGACGGCTATGATATCCGGACGGAAGAAAAGATCAGCGTGAAGCAGGCTATTTTAGGAGATAAGATCGATGTTGATACTATCCATGGCCCGGTAAAATTGAAGATTCCGGAGGGGACGCAATCAGGAACGATCTTCAAGCTGAAAGAGAAGGGCGTCACGAAATTAAATAACCGGGGAATGGGCGACCAGTTCATCAAGGTCATGGTCGAGATTCCGAAGAGCTTGAATAAGAAGCAGAAGCAGCTCTTGGAGGAATTAGATATTTAGGCCGTTTTTATTGACTATTCCGCCCAGAATGTTAAACTATAAGTGAGTTTATTATTAATTTACATGAAATTTATGTGCAATTTTTTCAAGAAACTTTTCGGCGGGTGCTGCTGCTCTAAGAAAGATGACTGCTGTTCTAAGCATGACGATTGCTGCTGCTGCCATCATGACGATAAGTCTCAGGCTCCTGAGGCTGCCAAGGAAGAGATCAAGAAATAGAGAAGCCGCATGTTCATAGACACTCATGCCCATGTTAATTTTGCCGCCTTTAAAGACGATGCCGATGAGGTTATTCGCCGGTCTTTGGGTAATAATACCTGGATGGTTTTGGTCGGTTCGGAAATGAAGACTTCAACTCGGGCGCTTAATTATGCGAATAAGTATGAAAAGGGCGTTTATGCCGCTATCGGTTTGCATCCTGTCCATCTCGAAGACGGAACAGTAGACACCGGAGAAGAGGGCGCTAATTCCAGTTTTATTTCGCGCGCCGAAGAATTCGATTACGGCAGCTATGAGAAGCTGGCTAAGTTCGAGAAGGTCGTGGCTATCGGCGAGATCGGCTTGGATTATTATCATCTTGATCCGGCCAAAGACCTGACGGCCATCAAGAAGAAGCAG
The DNA here is from genome assembly GCA_964517325.1 of uncultured Gammaproteobacteria bacterium. Lineage (GTDB taxonomy): Bacteria > Patescibacteriota > Patescibacteriia > Patescibacteriales > UBA12465 > UBA12465. The sequence continues at coordinate 2,134 of CAZFBV010000021.1, forward strand.
CATGAGATTTTTGCCCAGCAATTGCTCTTGGCGCGCAGCCTAGATTTGCCGGCAATCATCCATTGCCGCCAAGCTCATGATGACCTGCTCGCCATCCTCACTGAATTCAAGAAAGAATATGGCCACCTGATTCCGGCTGACCGGCCTTGGGGCGTCATTCATTGCTTTTCCGGGGACGAAGATCTGGCCTGGAAGTATTTCCGGCTCGGCCTCCTCATCTCTTTCACCGGCCTCATCACTTTCAGCAAGCAATGGGACGACCTGATCCGCAAGGTTCCGCTGGATAAGATAATGATAGAAACAGATACCCCCTATATGACCCCGGAACCATATCGCGGCCAGCGCAATGAGCCGGTTCTCGTCCAATATGTCGCTAATCGGATCGCTGATATCAGAGGAATAAAACTGGAAAAGGTCGCGGAAGCGACCACGGCGACCGCTCGCAATTTCTTCAGAATTTAGCCGTAAAAGCGGCCTCGACCCTAAAAATCGGAGGGTTGACACTTAGGGTTTTTTGCGCTATAAATGAGTTGTTAAAAACAAGCAAAAATATATGAAAAATGAATCCTGGAGCTTAGCCTTGAAAGTTATGGCTAATATTTCAGGCTGGATCGCTTTCCCAGTCATTATCGGTCTGTTCTTGGGCCGTTGGCTGGATAGGCGTTTCGGGACTGAGCCTTGGCTGTTCTTGGCGACTATCGGAGCTTGTTTCATCGTTTCCATTTACGGCTTGGTTATTAACTCTTTAAAAGAATTTAAGAAGATCGAAAAAGAATACGCCGCGGAAAAAGCCGAGAAGCTGAAGGCGGAAATAAAGAAATAATTTAATCTGAATAAAATGGCGGGAGAAGAAATTATCCATGAAAATACTCTGTATGCCGAACCGATAGCTCATATCGGTAATTTTCCGGTTACGAATGCGCTGGCGACTTCGACTGTCGCTTTGGTAATAATCATCATTTTGGCCTTATTGGTCCGTCGCGGCATCAAGAAGGTTCCGACCGGGCTGCAGAATGCTTTAGAAATGATAATTGAAGGCTTTTTGGGAATATTCGATGGCGTTACCGGCAGCCGCAAGAAATCGCTGCAGTTCGCTCCGGTCGTTCTGGCCTTCTTTTTCTTCATACTTATCAATAATTGGATGGGGCTTTTGCCCGGAGTCGGTTCTATCGGTCAGATCGCTTCGGAACATGGAGAAAAGATCTTTATTCCTTATCTCCGCGGCGGCACGGCCGACCTGAATACGACCCTGGCCTTAGCCACTTTAGGTGTCGTGTTGAGCCATATCATGGGTGTTATCGCCATCGGCTGGTGGAAATATTTGAATAAGTTCATCAATATCAAGGCGTTCTTGGAAATACCGAAGAAGATCAAGAAAGACCCGATGATTCTTCTGGTTAACCCGATTAAGGCTTTCGTAGGAATAATCGAAGTGATCGGCGAATTGGCCAAAGTGGCGAGCCTTTCTTTCCGTTTAT
>CAZFBV010000021.1:3711-7931 GCA_964517325.1 uncultured Gammaproteobacteria bacterium
ATAATCGAAGTGATCGGCGAATTGGCCAAAGTGGCGAGCCTTTCTTTCCGTTTATTCGGCAATGTTTTTGCCGGCGAAGTATTGCTGGCCTCAATGTCGGCGATATTAGCTTATGGCGTGCCTATCCCCTTCATGTTTTTGGAAGTCCTGGTCGGTTTGATCCAGGCCCTGATATTTGCGATGTTGATCCTGACATATCTGACTATAAATACTACCGCCGAGGAACACTAAGAGATTATTAAAATTTAAATAAGAGCGGGGCGGGAATAATATCCTCCCGTCCGGCCAATAAAATTATGGAAAATGTAATGTTAGCTAAAGCCCTGGCTATCGGTTTGGGCTCCATCGCTCCGGCTTTGGGTATCGGTTTGATCGGCGCTAAGGCCATGGAAGCTATCGGACGCAATCCGGAAGCAGCCGGCAAGATCTTGGTTCCGATGCTTTTGGTCTCGGCTTTCGCCGAAGCGGTCGCTATTTATGCGCTCGTTATCGCTTTCAGCATCAAATAATATTTTGACGGATTTCTCCTGAATTTTTCGGGAGAAAGCGCTAGATTATTATCAGAGCCGGATTACCGGCCAATATAAATATGGATTCATTAATTTCAACTTTCCACGTCGACATCAGATTGCTGGCCGCTCAGCTGGTCAATTTCGCTATTGTCTTTTCCGTCCTATATTTTTTCGCTTTCAAGCCTTTGGTTAAAGTCATGGCCGAGAGATCCGAGAAGATCGATAAGAGCTTGAAGGATGCCGATGCGATTGAAAAGCGCTTGGCTGCTACTGAGAAGGAGCGCGAAGACATCATCGCGGCCGCCAAGAAGCAGGCTAACCTGATTATCGAAGAGGCGGATAAGCGCGGCGAAGCCAGAAAAGGAGAGCTCATCGCTAAAGCCAAAGAGGAGATCGGCCAGGTTATTAATAATGAAAAGGCTAAATTAGCTAGCGAAAAAGCGGAAACCTTGAAAGAGATCAAGAAAGAAGTGGCTGAACTGGTTATTTTAACTACCGAGAAGTTATTAAATGAGAAGATGAATGCCGATAAGGACAAAGATTTAATAAAAAAATTAGTAAAATAAAAATAATTTTTCGCAGCGCATATGATTTCGTAAAGCAAAATTATCATAATAATTTTGCCACAGAAATCATCTAAGCGAAGAAAAAATATTTTTATGAGTTTATGAAGATATCCGTTCAACAATACGCAGCCAGCCTATTTGAAGCCGTTGCCGGCAAATCCGAGAAGGAAGCTAAAGCGGCAGTGAAGAATTTTGTCGCGATCCTGGGCAGGAATCGGGAATTAGGCAAGGAGGCGGCGATTATTGCGGCTTTCAATGAGATCTGGAATCGGGAACACGGCGAGGTAATGGCAACGCTATCGAGCGCGCGCGAACTAAGCCCAGTTGCCCGCGAGTCCATCGTCGCCTATCTAAAAGAGAAAACAGTAGCTAAAAAGATTATTTTAGACGAAAATATTGACAAGGATTTGATCGGCGGATTTGTCTTGAGATATGGAAGCAAGGTTCTGGATGGCAGCTTGAAGAATAGCCTGGAATCTTTAAAGCATAAGATTAGCAATTAATAATAAATAAGCATAAATATTTAGCATAAACGTATGTCAACTACAAAGGATTTCATCGTCGAACAGCTGAAAGAGGAAATATCCGGCTTTAAAGCTGAAGTGAGCGAAAAATCAGTCGGGAAAGTATTGAAGGTTTCCGATGGTATCGCCTTGATTTCTGGATTAGCCGAGGCGATGATGAGCGAAATCTTGATCTTCAAGGCCGAAAATGTCGAAGTTACGGGCGTCGCTTTGAATCTTGAGGAGAGCCAGGTCGGCGCTATCATCCTTGGCGACTATACTGCCATCAAGGAGGGCGATGAAGTTATTGCGACCAAGCGCATTCTCGAAGTTCCGGTCGGCGAGAATATGATCGGCCGCGTCGTCAATCCGCTCGGTGAACCGTTGGATGGCAAAGGCAAGATCGAGACCACTAAGTTCTATCCGATCGAAAAGATCGCTCCGGGCGTCATTACCCGCGCTTCCGTCAAAGAACCGGTTCAGACCGGCATCAAGGCTATCGACGCCATGATTCCGATCGGCCGCGGACAAAGAGAACTCATTATCGGTGACCGCCAATTAGGCAAGACCGCTTTAGCGATTGATACTATCATCAATCAGAAAGGGCAGAACATGAAGTGTATCTACGTCGCTATCGGTCAGAAAGAATCCAAGATCGCCAATATCGTCACTAAATTGACTGAAGCCGGCGCCATGGATTATACGACTATCGTTCTGGCTGGCGCTTCGACTCCCGCTTCCTTATTATATATCGCGCCTTATGCCGGTTGCGCTATGGCCGAATATTTCTTGGATAAGGGCGAAGACGTCTTGATTATTTATGATGATCTGTCCAAGCATGCCGTCTCTTATCGCGAAATATCCCTATTGCTACGCCGCCCTCCGGGACGCGAAGCTTATCCTGGCGACGTCTTTTATCTCCATTCTCGTTTATTGGAGCGCGCTTGCAAACTGAATAAGGATTTCGGCGGCGGTTCGATTACGGCTCTTCCGATCATTGAAACCCAGGCAGGAGATTTATCCGCCTATATTCCGACTAACGTCATCTCTATCACCGACGGTCAGATTTTCTTGGAACCGGACTTGTTCTATAAAGGCAACCGTCCGGCCGTTAACGCCGGCTTGTCTGTTTCCCGCGTCGGCTCTTCCGCTCAGATCAAAGCGATGAAGAAAGTTGCCGGCAAGATGCGCCTGGAAGCGGCCCAATATCGCGAACTCGCGGCCTTCACTCAATTCGGTTCCGATCTGGATGCCGACACTATGAAGAAATTGGAAAGAGGCAAGAGATTATATGAAATCTTCAAGCAAGACCAGTATCAGCCTTTGTCCGTCGCCAAGCAGGTGGCCGCTTATTATGCGCTCATCAACGGCTTCATGGATAATGTTCCGGTCGAGAAGATCAGGGAATTCGAAACCGGCTTATATAAGTACGCCGATTTGAATGACGCCGTCTTAAAGATGATCGAGACTAAGAAAGAGATCGATGCTGAAGTTGAGGCCGGTTTGAAGAAATTGATTGAGGACTACAAGGCAACGGTGGATTACTTAATAAAATAAGATGTAATGGATTAAAATATATTTTGAGCGCATATGATTTCGTAAAGCAAAATTATTATAATAATTTTGCCACAGAAATCATCTAAGTGAAAAATATATTTTAATCAATAATATGGCCCAGACTAAAGAAATATCTCGCCGCATCAAATCCGTCACCAGCACCAAGAAGATCACGAAAGCGATGGAAATGGTAGCGGCGGCCAAGATGAGGAGGGCGATTGAAGCCGTCCTGAAGACTCGCGCTTATGCTAACTTAAGCTGGGAGACAGTTTTGCGTTTGGCAGCCTTGGAAAAATCCCGGGATGAGAATACTCATCCGTTGTTAGCTCCGCGCCATGAGATCAAGACGGCGGCCGTCATTCTCATCACTTCTAATCGCGGCATGTGCGGCGGTTATAATTCTGCGGTCGTGAATAAGGCTGAGCAATCTCTGAAGAAGCATGGCGGGGTTAAGACCGATTTTATCTTAGCCGGGCGCAAGGGCGCTTCTGTCTATCAGCATGGCCATTCAGTCATAGCAGAATTTGAAAAGAGCGATATTTTAAATGATGTCCGTGAGATTAATCCGATTATCAAGATGGCCGTTGACGATTATCTGAGCGGCAAGTATGACAAGATATTCGTTGCCTATACCGATTTCGTCAATCCGGCCAAGCAGGTTCCGCGCGTCAAACAATTATTACCGGTCGAACTCGAAAAAGTGGAAGCGGACCTAGGTTCTGCCAGTGTTAATATTCAAGCGGGCAGCGCACAGCTTCAGGAAGCTAAAGCCGCCGAAACCTTGTCAGAATATACTTTCGAACCGTCCCCGCGCGAAGTTTTAGACACTATGATTCCGCGCCTCCTAGAGATCCAGTTATACCAGGCGTTCTTGGAAGCGAATGCCTCCGAGCATAGCGCGCGCATGACCGCCATGCATCAGGCGACCGAGGCGGCTAATGATATGGTCAGTGAATTGACGCTATTTTATAATAAAGCCCGCCAAGCCGGCATCACCGCGGAAATCGCGGAAATTTCGGCCGGTGCGAATGCCTTAGCAGAATAAATAATTTAAATAATATGTCAGAACACAAGAAAAATGT
>CAZFBV010000022.1:0-7594 GCA_964517325.1 uncultured Gammaproteobacteria bacterium
GAACCCCTGTTATCAGGATGAAAACCTGGTGTCCTAACCACTAGACGAAGGGACCTCTTTTTATAAATAAGACTAAGGGTATTCCTTAATCGCAAGATTATTTTATATATTTTTTTAAATCTTGTCAATCTGACCCCTTATTCCCTATTTTACCCGCAAAACCCCGGATTTAATGCTATAATATAATCATGGATCAGAGAACTGAAAAGATCATAGTCATCGTCTCAGTCGCCATCATCTCGGCAATAGCGATATTCTTATTATTCGGCATCGCTGTTTCTCCGGCCGCGCCCGATTCCTCAGGCAATATCCTATCGAATATCCTTCCTTTTCCTAGGCAAGAAAAAGCCGATACCCAAAGATTGCCATCGACCGAATCTCGCCCCACGACCCTGATTTTCGGCGGCGACGTGATGCTTTCCCGCCAAGTCAATGACCGGATGGAAAAAAATAAGGATTATTCCTGGCCATTCCTTAAAATCGCCGATTTCTTAAGCGCCACCGACCTGACGATCATAAATCTGGAGTCTCCTTTCTCGGACTCTAAAGACTATTTCGTGCCGACAGGATCTTTCATGTTCAAGGCTAATCCGGAAGCCGCCGCCGGCCTGATAAAATCAGGAGTAGATCTCGCCGCCTTGGCCAATAACCATATCATGAATCAGGGCGCCAAGGGTTTAACCAAGACACAGGCCGTCTTAGCCGGAGCCGGTATAGAAACTGTCGGCGCCGGAGAGAATGAAGCGGCAGCGCATAAAGCCAAAATATTCGTTATTAACAATGAACGCTTCGGCTTCCTGGATTATGCCTATCCGGAAGACGATTCGGTTGCGACTGCTAAGCGCCCCGGCATCGCCGGCATGGATGCGGATAAAATGGCCGCCGACATTAAAGATTTAAGAAGCCAGGCTGATGTTATCATAGTCATGATGCATGCCGGCGAAGAATATACTACCGAACCGAATAAGCAGCAGGTCGCTTTCGCGCACGCGGCCATAGAAAACGGCGCCGACCTAGTAATCGGCCATCATCCGCATTGGCCGCAGCTATGGGAAACTTACTTGGATAAGCCGATAATCTATTCTCTGGGCAACCTGGTCTTCGATCAGATGTGGTCCTTGGAAACTAGCCAAGGACTGATCGCTAAATTAAGCTGGCAGGATAACAACTGGAAAAATATAGAACTCATCCCTATAAAGATCCGGGATTACGGCCAGGCGGAAATAATGGCAGACGGCTCGGAGAAAGAGGCTTTGCTTAAAAAACTTAATATTCCGACGGACGGAAAGATAGAACTGTTTACAACTGAGAAGAGATAGGCTAAAATTCAAAAGTCGGTTAATACCGGCTAACGATCACGGCTTGGTGGCGAAGTGGTCTAACGCTACAGTTTGCAAAACTGTCATTCGTGGGTTCGACTCCCACCCAAGCCTCATTAAATAATATCCTCATTGGGGGTATTATTTTTTATTAACAAAATAACTCTAAAAACTGTGGATAACTTGTGTTTTATGTGTATAAACTCATAATTTAAGTCTAAAATAGCCTAGACTTAAAAAGTTAAAATAATAATATTTAATTTAATATTAGCAAAAACATCAAAAACATTGATTTTAAGTCTACTATATTTGACCCCTATATTTAAAAGTGCTATAATAAACATATAAGTTCATTAACTATCTTCATTTATCACGATCAGAGCTAACATGATCGATAAAATTCTGAGCAAATCATAGTGCTAATAAAAATCTATGAGATCTAATAAAAATCAAAAAAGAAATTTTTACTAAATCTTATTAAAAATTAGCAAAAATAATTAAAATAAAAACAAATTTGCTAGAAGATGGTAAGAATTGCACTTTAAGTTAGCAAAGAGCCAAAATCCTCGATCAAAAACAATCCAAAAGGGATTATCAAATTGGGGATGAGACTCAGATACGGCCTAGTATTTATATTCATTTTTTTATATAAAGAGGGGCCCATCTGGGTCTCTTTTTTTTCAAAAATATAGGGCCTATTTGGCAAAAAGCAAAATTATCGCTATACTCGAAAACATATATAACTATTATGGCTTTATCAATCGGAATAGTCGGCTTGCCGAACGTCGGCAAATCCACTTTATTCAATATCTTAACTAAAAAAGGCGTAGAAGCGGCCAATTACCCCTTCTGCACCATCGATCCTAATGTCGGCGTCGTCAAAGTCCCGGATTTTCGCTTAGATAAGCTAGCTGCTGTCTCAAAACCGGCTAAAGTCATCCCGACTACGATCGAATTCGTCGATATTGCCGGCCTAGTCGCCGGAGCGTCCAAAGGAGAAGGTCTTGGCAACAAATTTTTGGCTCATATTAGAGAATGTGATGCTATCTGCGAAGTTGTCCGCGACTTCAAAGATGAAAATGTCATCCATGTAGAAGGGCGCGTCAACCCGGCTGAAGATAAAGAAACTATCAATACTGAGCTGATATTAGCCGATCTAGCTACTATCGAAAAGCGTCTGGATAAGAGCCGGCGCGAGGCTAAGAGCGGAGATAAGGAAATCATCGCCAATAATAAGATCTTGGAGAAGATATTTGAGCATCTGGCTGCCGGCAAAGCTGCTCGAGAATTAGCTTTTGATGACGAAGAGCTGATTTTCGTTAAGACCTTGAATCTTCTGACGATCAAGCCGATGATCTACCTCCTAAATATCGATGAAGGGCACTCCGGCGATGTTCTTCCGGGAACCAAGGAAGCAGTTATCAAGGTGAATGTAAAACTTGAGGAGGAAATCGCCAATCTCCCAGAAGAAGATCAGGCAGAATACATTAAGGAACTAGGACTAGAGCAAAGCGGCCTGGATAAGCTCATCAGGAGCGCTTATGATACTTTAGGCCTCGAAACCTTCTTCACGACCGGAGCTGATGAAACCAGGGCTTGGACCATAAAGAAAGGCACTAAAGCGCCGCAAGCGGCTGGCGTTATCCATACTGATTTTATCAAAGGCTTTATCAGAGCCGAGGTGATCGATTGGGAAAAATTCGTCGAGTGCGGCAGCGAAGCCAAGGCTAAAGAGCTGGGGCTTATCAGGACTGAAGGAAAAGATTATATTTTCCAGGACGGGGATGTCGCTAATTTCTTAATAAACAGGTAAAAATAGCTAGAATATCAACATAAAAAGAGCCGAGTTGGCTCTTTTTATGTTATTGTTGACTAAAACAAAATATTATTGTAATATATAAAGTCAAGAATCGAACTTTAAAAATAATACTAACCAAATAATCTAATCATGAAGAAAATATTATTGATGGCGGCAGCCATCTTGATGGCTGGTTGCGCCAAGATGCCGACCCATACGACGATATCCGATTATTTTTCCAAGACAGAAAAAGCCGAAAGAGTTTCACCTCAAGACGTTAAGAGGGCCAAGCAGATATTCTCTAACTTCGCGGATCGCGCTAGCTATGGCTATTCCAAGATAGACCTGCGCAATCCGTCATTAACAGGGGATTTCAAAAAAGATACGATATTGAACCAATGGGAATATATTTATGAAGCTGAATTCATAGATGGTAATACCCTGTTCATCCGCCGCGTCGACCCGAGTACGGAATATTCCAATCAAGGCCTGGAAGAATTTGAAAGGCCGCGCCACGAATTTGCCGTCGTTTTCAATAATAGCGGATTCATGGAAATCTTAGTGGGCGATGAGCTCCGAAAAAAAAGGAATGATTGCTGGATATATATGCTTATTGACGAACAGACGGGCGGGATAATCAAATATAGCCAGAAAGATCGCACCACGGATAAATATTTCGGCAAGAACAAGCTGGAAATGGAAAAAGACGGAACTATCAAAGTCGATATCGAATATGTCGAGAAATCGGCCTATCGGCAATTCTATGAAATTCTGGAAATGATGGAAGATGTCCAGAAAAAAATCAGCGAGAGATAGAGCGAGATAAAAAAATCGATCTATAAAAAGGGTTCTATTCAGAACCCTTTTTTATTTACTAATACTAAAACAGACTATCTAGATTTTCTCGAGCACTGCTATCTCGCGATAAACTTTTTGTCCCGGGCGGCCATAAATAATAGTGTCGCGATTATGCTTCTTGATGAATTCGCTCGCTCTCAGCTCCGCCGGAATCATATTAAGCAGCTTAAAGCCGGAATAATCCGGAGTCATGGGGCGCTGCCCGTAGAACATCGGCCAGATCATAACGACGCGGCCGCCTGGCTGCAAAACCTTATGGAATTCCTTTAATGATCCGGAATAAAGCTCTTCGAGATTGCTGATAACTGCCTTAAAAGCGATCAGACCTCGCTGCGGACCAAGGTAAGGTTCAGTGATAATAGCCGCCACGGAATCGCCTTTGATGAATTTGGACAAGTCAAGCGCGTTCTTGACGAATAGCTTCAGCTTAATATCTTCAATCTTATATAATTCCTTAGTCCAATTAATGTTCCGGCGCGTATCTTCGACAGCCTTAGGCGAAACATCAGAACCAAAAAGGTGCTTATATCCCATTATGACAGCCTCGCTCATAACCGTGCCCGAACCGCAGAAAGGATCGATCAAAACAGCATTAATATCATCCGCTTGTGCTAGATTGATCATGATCTGCGCTAGTTTCGGCGGCAGCATGCCGCTCATATCATCGCGCGCCGGCCGGCCGAAATCGCGTAAGGACAAATCCTTGAAAGGCTGGACTGCCAAAGTTTCTCCGATAATAATATTATCCCCGTCTCCGGCCAGGATTATCTCAATACCGTTCTTCAATAACTTATTCTGAGCGACGACGACGCTAGACAGGGTTTTTTCTCGACTGATAACGAAACGCGAACTGACATTCTCTTCGCTAAAATATTTTTTCAACTTCAACCCCAGATCCTTCTTATTAAAGGCTCTCTTGCCGTAATCGGAAAAACCGAAATTGAACTTGCTGCCGGTTCCGGCCATACGGCGCTTCATCGCCATCTTTCTCAGCTGCGTTTCCAGATTCTTATCGTCTCCGGATTTTATTTCCGCTTCGATCCGGCCGATCTTGATAGTTCCTCCCAAGCGCTTGATCAGATTATCGACATTTATCTCTCGCGGTAAATTCACGACTAAAAAATCCGCCGCCAATAGGCGCAGTTCGTTAAAATCTATCACGGCCGCGAGTTCGGCGACTGACAAAGCGGAATTAGTTCCGAGAACAAAAAAATATTTCATAATATAACAATATAATAGTTTTAAGAATAAGTATAGCCGTTCATGTATAGCCGCCCATAGCGGCCCTTGTAATTTTAGCGGCTTTATGATAAATTAAAGCCATTAAGTTAATATTTACTAATATCTTTCCCATATCTCGGCCTTGATGTCGAGATAATTCCGCTAATAATAGACGGAATTAAAGGTATTCTTCTTAACCCAAGTTATCAAGAATACTTGGGATTTTATTTAATAAGCGGGTATAAACAAATTATTTAAAAAAACTTTAAATAATTTTCAACACCCTAAGACTATAATAACTATGTCAAAAACCAAAACAACTGGGGCAACCCATTACGAGGTGCTTTTCATCATCCCAAACAGATTTACGGATGATGAAGCTAAGACCGTCAGTGCCAGCGTCGAAAAGATTATCGCCGACAACGGCGGCAATGTCACTTTTCGCGAGTACTGGGGCAAGAAGCGCCTGGCTTATGAGATTAAACATAATGCCTTCGGATATTACAGCTTGTTTGAATTTGATCTAGAAGGGAAAAATCTGGCTAAGATCGATACCGCTCTCCGCTTGTCTACCGACGTCTTGCGCCATCAGATCGTCGTCAAGAAGGCGAAATCTGCCGAAGCGCTCGCTAAGGAAGCGAAGATCCGCGCGAAGATCGATTCTAAAAAAGCCGCTGACAGCAAGAAGCGGGAAGAAAAAATAAAAACCGCGTCCCCGTCTTCAACCGCTTCCAAGATCAGCGACAAGGGCGATAAGAGAGCGGAACTGAAAGATTTGGACGAAAAATTAGAAGGCATCCTGAATGCCAAGGATTTAATTTAATAATTCAGCCCTCTTGCGAGGGCTAGTCCAAAAATATGAACTTAAACAAAGCCATGATTATCGGGAATCTGACCCGCGATCCGGAATTAAGGAATACTCCTTCCGGCCAGAGCGTCGCTTCGTTTTCAGTCGCGACTAACTTAGTCTGGACCGATCAGAGCGGCCAGCAGCAGAAGAAGACCGAGTTCCACAATATCATCGCCTGGCGCAAGCTCGCAGAAATCTGCTCTAAATATCTCCATAAGGGTTCCAAAGTCTATATCGAAGGTCGTTTACAGACAACCGATTGGACCGGACAGGACGGCGTCAAGCGCTATCGCACGGAAATCGTCGCCGAAAACATGATCATGCTGGACACCAAAGGCGGATCAAGCGACGGAAATTTCAGCGCTCCCAGAGCCGGCAATAACGCCAGCGAACCGGTAATCGAAATTCCGGAAGAGCCGATGGACGACGAAGAGATCCGCGTCGAGAATATCCCCTTCTAATAAAATAATAAAATTATGACTAACAAAAAAACTAAAGAATGTTATTTCTGCGTCAATAATCTAGAAGTCGACTATAAAGATACCCGCACTTTGCGCCGTTTCGTCAACTTCTACATGAAGATACTTCCGGGCGCCCGCACCGGCGTCTGCGCTTGGCATCAGAGAAAATTATCCGAAGCCGTCAAACGCTCCCGCGTCATGGCACTCCTGTCCGCGACTCATAAATAATCTAGCTTCTAAAACTTATGTTGAATTTTAACGAAATCAAGACCGGCAAGGTCATTAAAGTCAACAGCGAGCCGTTCATCATCATCAAGACCGATCATCATAAGATGGGTCGCGGCGGCGCGGTCTTGAAGATAAAATGCCGCAATCTCATCAATGGCAATATCCTTGAGAGGACTTATCAGGGCGCGGAAAAAGCCGAAGAAGCGGAAACCGAAACCAAGAAAGCTAATTTCATGTATAAAGATAAGGATGAAGCTTACTTCATGGATAACGCTAGCTTCGAGCAGTTCAATCTGCCTTTGGAAGAAATCGGCGAACCGGCCCAATTCTTGAAAGAAGGCGTCGATGTCGATGTCCTGTATTTCGAGAGCCGACCGGTTTCCATCAGCTTGCCGATCAAGATGGATTTCAAAGTCGTCAGCGCTCCTCCGGGAGTGAAAGGCAATTCCGCCGGCAACGTCAATAAGCAGGTAGAAATAGAGACCGGCGCCAAGATCAACGTCCCGATGTTCATCAATGAAGGCGACGTTATCAGGATCAACACCGATACCGGAGAATACGTCGAAAGAGCCAATTAATGATATCTAAAAACTGCTCCCGAACGGGAGCGGTTTTTTAGTCAGGCAGCTTTTGTTTGTTTGAGCTCCTGATGATATAATGACCGTATATGGACTTAATGATCATCATTGCTGCTATCATCCTAGGACTAGCCCTAACCCGGCTAGACTGGGCGATTTTGACGATTATCGCCGCTCTGCCGGCCTACCTCATCCGCTTCGATGTCTTCGGCCTGCCCCTGACTTTCCTCGAGACGATGATTCTCATCGCTTTCGGCGTCTGGTTCTTCAAATTCTTCATT
>CAZFBV010000023.1:0-7242 GCA_964517325.1 uncultured Gammaproteobacteria bacterium
AGAATTATTGAAATTCATCCGCGAATATTCTTACGGCGAGGGTTATCGTGAAGTCAGGACGCCGCAATTATTGAATGCCGAAATCTGGAAAACTTCCGGCCATTGGGGGCACTATCAGGAAGATATGTTCATCCTGCATCATGCCGCCGACGAGTGCGACTTAGGCATCAAGCCGATGAACTGTCCGGCGCACATGCTCGTCTTCAAGCGCGATATCCATTCTTACCGCGACCTGCCCTTGCGCTTGGCTGAAACCACGACGTTATACCGCAACGAAAAATCTGGCACCCTGCATGGTTTGACCCGCGTCCGCAGCTTATCGCAGGATGACTCTCATATTTTCGCTCGTCCCGATCAGATCTTAGGAGAAATTTCCACCTTACTGGAAAAGATCAAGAGCATCTATCAGATCTTCAACTTAAATATCGACGAGATTCATCTGTCGACTCGCCCGGAAAACTTCATGGGCGAGAAAGCCGTCTGGGATCAAGCGGAAGATAATTTGAAGGCCGCGCTGGAGAACGCCAAGCTGGCCTATAAGATCAACGAAGGCGACGGCGCCTTCTACGGACCGAAGATAGATGTCAAAGTCAAGGACGCTATCGGACGCCAATGGCAGCTAGCGACTATCCAGCTCGATTTCCAGATGCCCGGACGCTTCGAATTAACTTATACCGACGCCGACGGCAGCAAGAAGACTCCGGTCGTCATCCATCGCGCCCTCTTAGGCTCCATGGAAAGATTCTTGGGCGTCATCATCGAGCATTATTCCGGCATCTTCCCGGTCTGGCTAGCCCCTGTCCAAGTAAAAATAGTTTCCGTCGCCGAAACCCATGTTCCGGCTTGCGAAAAATTAGCCGCTGAATTCAAACAAGCAGGCATCCGCGTCGAGATAGACGATGCCAACGAGACTGTCGGCAACAAGATCCGCAAAGCTGCCAATGAAAAAGTCCCTTATATGCTCGTTATCGGCGATAAGGAGGCTAATTCTCCGACTCTCGCCGTCCGCGACCGCGGCGCCATGGACACGAGAGACATAGCTAAAAACGATTTTATCGAGGAAATTCTGGATAATATCAAGAATCATCGCTAAACAGGTTAAAATATGTTATTATAAATTTACGCAAAATTTAAAAAATAATAACATTATTCCATATGGATAAAATAAAAGAATTCTTCAAGAAAAAGACCGGACTGGTCGTCTTAGGAGTCATCGCGATCTTTATAGGGTCGATCATCTACGCTAAAAGCTCTCCAAAAATGATCCTCTTCTACAGCGACTCCTGCCCGCATTGCCAGAATGTCGAAGCTTATATCAACGAAAACGGAATAAGCAATAAGATAAAGTTCAGCCAAAAAGAGGTTTCCCAAGACCAAGCTAACGCTACGCTCATGGAGCGCAAAGCGAACGAATGCGGATTGGACACGACTCAGGGTATCGGCGTTCCTTTCTTCTTCAACGGCCAGGAATGTTTAGTCGGCGACGAGCCGATCATAAATTATTTCAAAACTTTGAAATAAAACGAACCTATGCTAATCAGCCAAAATAAAAATAAGATTATCGCCCTAGTTTCTGCCGGAGGATTAGCTTTCGCGTTGAAAGTTCAAGCCATCTGCCCGGTCTGCGTCATCGCGGTCGGCGCCGGCCTCGGCCTAAGCGAATATCTAGGCATCGACGACACTATCGCCGGCGTCTGGATAGGCGGCCTGCTGGTCGCGGTCACTATCTGGACTATCAATTGGCTGAACAAAAAAAATTGGTCCCTAGGCAATAAAGATATCCGCGACATTTTAGTTGCCATCCTCTATTATGGCTTAACTCTCTGGCCGCTCTGGGGCAAAGGATTTATCGGCAATCCCGCTAACCGCCTTTGGGGTCTTGATAAGCTGATCATCGGCATCGGCGCCGGCAGTCTCGGCTTCCTAATTTTCACTCTCTGGTATGACCGGATCAAGAAGCGCCGCGGCCATGCCCATTTCCCTTTCCAGAAAGTCGCCATGCCGGTAGGAGCCTTGATCGTCTTAAGCTTGATATTTTATTTTTTAACTAGATAAAAATATGTCTGACATCTTAAGCCTGCATGACATGATCGAAAAAGTCGACAAGCTCAAGAAAGATAATGTCCTCGACCTTTCTTCCGACCAGGATCTCTCTATCGCGATCATGAATCTTGTCAGCATTGAGGAGCATTTCTTCTTTACGGGAGCCAAGACCGGCAATCCGAAATATTACGACCTGCTTGCGGAAGTCCGCGAAATGCGCAAGGACCTCCTGAAGAAGATCATTAAGGAATATGAAGGCGAAGTCTGGTGCATTTCCAAGCATCTCCTGGCCGCATCATACCGCTTGATGGAAGTCGGCACCAAGGCTCAGGGAAAGGGCGAGAAGAAGGATGCGGAAGAGATGTTCAAGAAAGCTTACGACCTATATTCAATGTTCTGGGGATTAAACATGAAGCTGATCGATCTTGGCGATATCAAGAAGATCGAGGAAGGTGCTTTGAATAATGAGGACCAGGAACCGCATGGTTTCGCCGGCAAGCTCGGCGCCCTCGTCAAGAAAGTCATCAATTGCTGCATCGAATAAGTCAAAATCATCATAAAATTAAAAAGGCTGCCAAAAGGCAGTCTTTTTTGAAATTGAACTTATTTAGCAATCTAATAATCCGGCTACTTTTCAACCACGATCATTTCCCGAACTAGTACCTTCGGGAAAGGCAATTTATACCCGGTTTCATAAGGGCGGATAGCATTAAAGATGACGGTCGGGCTATAACGGTAATTCTCTCCGAGACGCGTGCCCGGATCATTAGTGATGAACTGCTCCATTTTGTAATCATAGCCCTTGATAAGAATCATGTGTTCTTCCGGACCGGGAGATTTAAAATTAGGATTCTTCAAGGCGCGGCCGTTAGTCGGGATTAAGACGATATTCCCCCGTTCTAATTCCCTGAGAATGGCCGAAGAGCTTGCTACCGGCTTGATGGCTATTTTTTCATAGCCGAAATAGTCATTGAACATCCAGCTCACCATGTCTTTCAGGGCGACATCGCGATACTCGCCATATTTCTCTTCTTCAAAGTCAGACAAAGCCAGTATCCGCTTCAACCATTCCGCCTTGGCAATAGTTTTTTCTCCATTGACCCAAGCCATGGCCATGACTACGCTCGCTTCTTCGCAGCCGTCTTGCTGGCGTTCATCGCTCCATTCACCGAGCGGCGCCTGGGAAGTAAACGGAACCGGGATGATGAAGTTGGATGAGGAAGCTTTAGGCGCGACGACCGCAGTCGAAGACGTAGCTAGCGCCGAAACTATGCTCGGAGTCGGGGTGGCGACTGTTAGAGCAATAGGAAGTGCGATCGGAGCGACGGTTGAAGGCGAGCTGGAAGCGGAGACGGACAGAGAAGAAGATCCTGCCTCTTGAAAGTTATCGCTAATCGTTTCCGGCGCAGCCTCGATCTTCAAAGCCGGCACAAAACGAAAGGCCGCCGAGACAATCAGTACTAATCCGACGGCCAAAAAAATATATTTTAAACCATTCTTCCTCATATCTTATTATCTTTCTTTTCCTTCTTATATAAAATATAAGAATAAATAGTAATCCAGGCCATTAAAACTACTAATCCGCCGATAAGGATTATGAAAGCGACGGTCGGCGCGAGCCAAGGCGCAAAAATCAAGCCTAGACCCCAGATCATGAACAAGCGGCCGCCGAGGCGATGCGTTTTATTCCAGACATTATCGGAAGATAAGGTCCAAGGAGTCCTGATGCCGATAAACCAATTGCGCTTCAGCTTGCCGAAATAATTGCCAAGGACGATCATCAACAAGCCGATAGCTCCGGAAACGACGGCGCCGATATTGACGGCGTAGCCGAGATTCGAGAAAGTAGCGGCCATAAAAATCACCAAGAAGACTGACAGTATCAGATTACGCATAATCAAATAGACGCCGGCAAAATCCTGATAACGCTCGCTCCGAGGATCAAATATCGGCATGACGCTGAATAAGATATACATGGCGACTAAGATGCCGGGAAACAGGAGAGAATGTAATTCGCGACTGCTCCAGCCGTTCGCTCGACCGTAGAAATCCCAATGCGTGACGACTTGCGCCGGCAATTGCGGGTAAGCCCAAAGGCTCAAGCCGATAGCGGCTAGAAGGAGAAGGATCGGCCAAATTTCCGTCTTAAATGAATACTTGATTGGATTTTTCATATATTTTTGAATGATAAAAATAAAAAGAATTTGTTCGGTCTATCTTCCCCGCTTAAGCATCTTAGCGATCCCCTCCATAATCTCATCGGCGATGCTTAGATTCAGCTCATAGAAGATCTGCCGGCCATCGCGGCGCGAAGAGACTAGGTCGGCGCGGCGCAGGATATCAAGATGATGCGATAGAGTCGCTAGAGTAATATCGACGCTTTTCGCGATTTCGCTGACCGGCAATTCCGATTTTTTCAAGCAGCGCAAAATCTTCTGGCGGTTCGGATCGGCGAGGGCGGCAAAGGTTTGGCTTAAAGACATAAGAGGTTGATTGATATTTAGATATATATCTAATTATATACCCAAAAATAAAAAGCGTCAAGCGCCCGAACTAAATAAAATTCAATTACAGCTTATACGCCTTGAATTTCCCTTTATCCGGCGATACCGGACAGAAGATAATCGTTCTTCGTTCCAAATCATAAATGAAAGCGCACCTGGTTTCAGATATTGATTCTTTGCCTCGACAAATACTATAAAGCGGGTAGCCCTTTTTATCCGATAAAAATTTTTTAATGCCGTTTAAACTTTTGATACCTTTAATTATTTCCCTTCCTCTCAGCAGCCTGATTTTTGAAGCTAATCTCGTCTCTCTTAATTTAGATCCGTTCTTTTTACTTAATTTAAGACTTAAGTTAGTGACGACTCCGCTATCCTTAAGCCTAGTAACGGCAAAATTATCGGGAGTCTTCTCCACGATAAAAGCTGTCTTTCCATCGGAGAGGATACTATTGAACGAACAGCGGCTTTTCTTAATAACTTCCAAGGCTTCTTTAATATCTTTTTTATCCAGAAGACGCCTGGTAATCGTGGAAGAGTCGGGATATTTGACCGGCGGATAGGGCTTAAGCGTGGCCTCGATAATGCCCAGGCCATATTCATTCAGCCCCTCGCAATGGCCTTTTTCGTCGACGATAAGCAATTTCTTGACCATGCCGGCTTCTTTCACTACCCTCGTCTTAGCCTTCCGCTCCAAATCGCGCGTCTTAAAGATCAAGAAGCTGTCGTTTATTTTTTTAGCCGCTAAAGTGCACATTATGAAATGAATAATTACTACAAATTAGTTATGGGCATCCGTAATTAAATTATTTTATTTTTCCAAACTGAACTATCTCCAACAATTCTTGATGGAGTATGCCGTTGGAAACTATACAGCCGAGACCATCTTGGTCATATCTTCTCTCATTGCCATTTAAATCCGTAACCTTCCCGCCAGCCTCTTCGGTAATAATCTTCAAGGCGGCCACATCATGGCCGAACTTGCCATAGAATATGCCGCCAATATATTTACCGTTAGCCACTTGTATTCCACCATAAATAAACGACGGAAATCTCATGACTTTACATTTTGCCCTGCTTAAAGTATCCATGAGGGGCAGATTAGAAAATCCGACATCCCGTCCAGAAGCTCCAGTGCTTAGATAGGTATTTTTTAATTTATCATCCTCTGGTACATGTATTTTATGGCCATTTCTATAAGCCCCGCCGTCTTTATATGCCCAATACATGTTTTTCATTATGGGATCATTAATTAGTCCTAATATCGGCAGTCCGGTTGCTTGGTCCACCAAGGCAATAGAAAAAACGAATATAGGCATACCGCAGGAAAATGCCATCGTGCCGTCTATCGGATCGCAGACCCATATATATTTGGAACCTTCTTTTATATCGCTTTTTTCCTCTCCATAAATACTATGGTCCGGGAAAGATTCATTGATTCTTTTTATAACCAAATCATTTATTTCCGTATCAGCCTGAGTTAAAGGAGTATTATCTTCTTTCCAGACACTTTCTACTTCAAAGCTAAAGTATTTTAATGCTATCTCCTCAGCTTCTACTGCTAATTTTTTGGCAAATTCTAAATATTGTTCCATAAAAATTAATTTAGTTAATTCACTATTCCACTAAGGGGGTTGCCCTCGTCCAAATCATAAAAATAAAACACCTCGGAGGGTGTTCTATTTTATGGGCGGAGAAGGAGGGATTCGAACCCTCGATAGGGGTTTACACCCCTATAACAGGTTAGCAACCTGCCGCTTTCAGCCGCTCAGCCACCTCTCCATTATCTATTGAATTGTCCTGCCGTTCATATCAACTCGGCGAGCTACCCCGCTTCCGCTTTTTCCTATTTTTTGATATAATCACTATATAAAATCTAGTCTCGCTTGTCAAACCGCCCCGCTCACGGCGGCCCTAAAAATATGCCTGAAAACAACTCGCAATACCTTCGCTGGCAAGTGCCTGAATACCGCGTTCCGCAACGCGACCGAAAATGGTATATAATCGCCGGAATCGCGGCTTTTATCATGATTTTCTTCTGCTTTTTTGCTATCCGCGGCTGGAAACTGGTCTTTCTCGGCACCAGCTCTAATTTCCTCTTCGCCCTCTTTCTGGTCATCGCCATTATCATCATGATAATCAACGAGAGCCGGCCGCCTCTAATGGTCGATGTGGAACTGGGTCCGGAAGGCATCAAGATCGGTGGCAGTTTCTATGACTACGATATGATCAAGAGCTTCGTCGTCCTCTATAAGCCCAAACAGAGCCTAAAAAGCGTCTATTTCGAATTTAAGGGTTCGATCAGGCCTCGCCTGGGGCTGCCTTTGCGCCGCTTGGATGCCCTGACAGTCAGGAATTTCCTAATCCGCTATCTGGATGAGAATCTGGAAAGGACGGAGATGCCGTTATCGGAGAGGTTGACTAAACTACTGAAACTATAATAATATAAGGGTTGTCAGTTGTTGGCGTCAATGCCGATAAATAAGCTTTCATCGTTCAACGGATAGGACGCAAGATTGCGGATCTTGAAATCCAGGTTCGATTCCTGGTGGAAGCACATCTAGCTTATGATAAGCCTCGATTCTCACATAACTGAACTTAACCGCGTCGGCAAAACCACTTCTAAACTATTAAAAAAGCTGGGTCTGGAAACTGTCCATGACCTGCTTTTTTATTTTCCCTTCCGTTACGATGATTT
>CAZFBV010000024.1:0-6863 GCA_964517325.1 uncultured Gammaproteobacteria bacterium
TTAAGAACATAGACCTGGAAATACCGCACAATAAGCTGACGGTCATTACCGGCGTCTCTGGCAGCGGCAAATCGTCGCTGGCTTTTGATACGATCTTTGCGGAAGGACAGAGGCAGTACGTCGAATCTCTTTCGCCCTATATGCGCCAATTCCTAGGCCAAAAGAAGCCGGCTGATGTTGATGAGATGATCGGTTTAGCGCCCTCCATATCTATCGATCAGAAAGCTCTATCGCATAATCCGCGTTCCACCGTCGGGACATTGACCGATATCTATGACTACTTGCGCGTCCTCTATGCCCGCGTCGGCGAAGTCTTCTGTCCGGTCTGCGGCACGAAGATCGAGAAGCTGACCGTTGAAGAGATGGTGGACATCATCATCAACCGTGGCACTGACCTAAAAGAAGAATATGTGACCGTCCTATCTCCGGTCGTTCGCGATCGCAAGGGCGAATATTATCAACTCTTATATAATTATCTATCGCTCGGCTACGGCGAATCGCGCATTGATGGGAAATTCCATTCGCTGCGCGAGCAGGTGAAGCTGGCTCCCAAACAGAAGCATGATATCGATATCGTCATCGACAAGGTGATGTTAAATGACCAGACTCGCCTTTTCGAAGCCGTCGAAAATTCTCTCGAATACAGCAAGGGGCTCTTGATCGCTAAATTCAAGGATCAAGAATTCTTATTATCCGCTAATTGGACCTGCCCGAATGATAATTTTTCTTTCCCGGAAGTCGAGCCGCGCTTATTTTCTTTCAACTCGCCGCATGGAGCTTGCCCGGAATGCACTGGCCTAGGTCGCACTGATTTCTTCAGCGAAGAGCCATGCCCGGAATGCCATGGTCAGCGCCTGCGACCAGAAGCTTTGTCAGTCAGGATCAATAATAAGAACATTGCTGCTGTCTGCGCCTTGCCTCTGAAGAAGTTCCTTGATTTCTTCAATTCTTATTACGAAAAGATGACTAAACGGCAGAGAACTATCGCTGAGAACGTGGTTATCCAGATTATCAGCCGCTGCGAATTCCTGCTGAAAGTCGGATTGAACTATCTTTCTCTCGAGCGCGAGGCCCATACCTTATCTGGCGGCGAAGCCCAGCGCATCCGCCTATCCTCGCAGATCGGTTCGCATCTGTCTAGAACCTTATATGTCCTTGACGAGCCGACTATCGGCTTACATGAACGCGATACTGACCGCCTGATCGAGACGCTCAAAGCTTTGCGCGATAAGCACAACACCGTCATCATTGTCGAACACGACGAACGGACTATTCTGGAGTCTGATTATCTGGTCGATCTCGGCCCCTTAGCCGGCGTCCATGGCGGCGAAGTCGTCGCTATCGGCAATACTAAAGACTTGTTGAATGAGGAAAAGAGCAGGACGGCGATAAAAAAATCCCTGACCTTGCAATATCTGAACAGCCACCGAGAAATATCTATTCCAGATAAAAGGCGCGAACAGAATCATGGCACTCTGCGTATCCGCGGCGCTTACGCGAATAACCTGAAGAATCTGAATGTCGATATTCCGCTCGGCCGCCTGGTTGGCATCAGCGGCGTTTCCGGAGGCGGCAAATCATCCCTCTTATATGATGTCATCTATAAGAATATCACCCATATCAAGAATCGTCCGGGTAATGCCAAGCTAGAACATGTCAAAGAGATCAAGGGGGCGGAATATATCAATAAGGTAGTCGTCATCGACCAATCTCCGATCGGCCGGACGCCGCGCTCTAACCCTGCTACCTATACCGGCATCTTTACTCCTATCCGCGATTTCTTCGCCTCTTTGCCCGAATCCCGCGAACGCGGCTATTCTATCGGCCGCTTCTCCTTTAATCGCCCGGGGGGGCGCTGCGAGGCTTGTGAAGGAGCTGGAGCTAACCTGATCGAGATGCATTTCCTGCCACCGGTATTAGTGGAATGCGAAGTCTGCCGGGGGAAACGCTTCAACCGCGAAACCTTGCAAGTAAAATACAAAGGCAAGAATATCGCTGAAGTGCTGGATGCGACTATTGATGAAGCAATCGAACATTTTGAAGGCAATTATTTCATTACCGACAAACTTAAAGTCCTGCAATCAGTCGGCCTCGGTTATCTGAAAATCGGTCAGAGCGCCACAACCTTGTCGGGCGGCGAAGCTCAGCGCATCAAGATCGCCAAAGAGCTGACGCATACTTTAGGGAAACGCACTCTCTATCTTTTAGATGAGCCGACAACCGGGCTGCATTATTATGATATCGACATGCTCTTGTCCGTCCTGAACAAGCTCGTCGAGAAAGGAAATTCTGCCCTGGTGATCGAACACAACATGCACATGCTCAAATCCATGGATTATATCATCGACCTCGGTCCAGAGGGCGGAGAAGAAGGCGGACGCTTAGTCGCCGCCGGCGCGCCGGAAGATATCGCGCGCGAACCGGAAAGCATCACTGGAAAATACTTAAAAGAATATCTGAAATAACCTATGACTTTACCAATCCTCTTCGCCTTCGGGGCGATGCTCGGCTGGGGAATCGGAGATTTCCTGATCCAAAGGACCGTCAGGAAAATCGGAGCCGTCGGAACTTTATTATGGATAACGCTGTTCAGTTCTTTGGCCTTGTTGCCCTTTGTCTTTAACGACCTATCGTCACTAACCTCTAGGCAGATAATTAACCTGATAATTCTAGGCATAGCCGGCTTTGCCAGCGGTTTCGTCCACATGAAAGCTTTGCATGTCGGTAAGCTCTCAGTGGTAGAAATAATCCTATCGGTCGAACTGCCTCTGACTATCCTATTAGGCATGATCTTCTTTGCAGAGAGATTAAACCTGATGCAAGTAATCCTGATTATCATCTTATTCATCGGCATTATCCTAGTATCTGTCGATTTTACGAAGATAAACAAAAAAGATTTCTTAGAAAAGGGGTCTTTATTAGCCTTATTGTCATCCGCTTTGGTCGCTTTAGTGAATTTCTTGACCGCTACTCAAGCCAAGGAAATCAGCCCGATCATGGCTCTATGGCTGCCGTGGCTAACCTGCGGTTTATTCAGTTGCGGCTATATCATCAGCCGCCAAAAATTATCTCCGTTCTTTAAGACTTGCCGGGCTAATTGGAAGCTTATCCTCGCCATGGTCATCGTGGATACAGCAGCCTGGGTCTTCTATGTCTTAGCGGTCGCCGAAAAGGAATTATCAATCACTATCGCCATCACTGAAAGCTTCGTCGTCATCGCGCTCGTTCTCGGCGTAATCTTTAATAAAGAGAAAATCAACAGGATCCAATATTTTGGAGCCGGGCTGGCGATAGCTTGCAGCTTATTGATCGGATTGATAAGCAAATAAAAAAACCGAGAAGATTCTAAGTTTATCTGTCCTGAGCTCAAGGCGCAGGAATTCACTTAGAAAAATCTCGGTCGTTTTGACCGCTACTGGATATTGTCCCTATCTCGGGTGAGCATCTTTGCGGAGCGGCAATTAAGACATGTCTTAATCACGCGGTTTTTCTCGGCTTATATGCCCCTGAATCCATTCTGGTCGTTTTCCGGTTTTATCCGGTCTTGGAATTGATTTAAAGAACCCAACAACTTATCGATATTTAAACATTAGGCTAAAAAATAAGATCCGTCAAGACTATGATTAGCTTCAGAGAAAAAGTTTATAAGGCGACCGCTCTGATACCGCGCGGCCAAGTTTCTACCTATCGGGCCATCGCCCGCGCTTTACGCAATCCGCGCGCC
Source organism: uncultured Gammaproteobacteria bacterium (assembly GCA_964517325.1). GTDB lineage: Bacteria > Patescibacteriota > Patescibacteriia > Patescibacteriales > UBA12465 > UBA12465. The sequence continues at coordinate 3,725 of CAZFBV010000024.1, forward strand.
AGCCGCGCTGTCGGCAACGCCTTGAATAAGAATCCTTATGCGCCGCAAGTGCCTTGCCACCGCGTCGTCCGCTCCGATGGAACGATCGGAGGCTTCGCGAGCGGGACTGCCAAAAAGATAGCTATGCTGAAAAAAGAGGGTATAATTATAAAGAAAGGGCGGGCTGACCTAGCCAAATATCTTTATGAGTTCAGATCTTAAAGACAAATTAAGAACCATCCCCAAAAATCCCGGAATCTACTTCTGGCTGGATCAGGCTGGAGAAATCTTATATATCGGCCGGGCGACTAGCTTAAAGAATCGCCTCAGCCAATATTTTCAAAAAAATATCGATCCGCGCATTGCTGAGATGGTCGCGCTAGCAGCCGACATCAAGTATGAAGAGACAGAAACTCTCCTGGAGGCGATAATCCTGGAGGCCAAGAACATCAAGAAGCATTGGCCGAAATACAACGTCAAAGATAAGGATGACCGTTCTTTCATCTATGTCGTCATCCCGAAAGCTGACTTTCCCAGGCCACTCATCGTCCGCGGCACAGACTTAAAAAAATTCTCCACCGCATCTTCGAATAAAAAAAGCCAAGCCAACATCTTCGGCCCTTACCAATCTTTCTACCTGATCCAGAGCGCTCTGCGCCTGATACGCCGCGTCTTTCCATATGGAACTTGCGCTCCGATGGGTACGGCCGGGAATCCCGATGGCAAAGCTTGCTTCGATTACCAGATCGGATTATGCCCAGGCACTTGCGTCGGAGTGATCTCGAAAAAAGATTATCAAAAAAATATTAATAATATCAGCCTGCTCTTAGCTGGCGAAAAGAAGCGCCTGATCAACAAATTAAAGAAAGAGAATCCGGACAAGATCAAGGCTCTAAGGCATTTGCAGGACGTCGCGCTTCTGACTCGCGAGGATGATTTAGGAGAACATAAGATGAGCCGTCTCGAAGGCTATGATATTTCACATCATGCCGGCAAGGAAACCTACGGCTCGATGGTCGTCTTTGAGAATGGGGAAGCCGTTAAAGACGAATATCGTTTATTCAAGATAAAAGAGGCTCCGGCTGGCGACGACGAGCGCGCTCTGAGCGAGATGCTTTTGCGCCGTTTTAAGCATAACGAATGGCGAACGCCAGATCTCATCATGATCGACGGCGGGATGCCGCAGATAAGCTTCCTCTCTCGGGTTTTTAAGGCTAATAATCTAAATATCCCGCTAGTCGGCATCTCTAAGTTCGGCGGCGACAAGCTCATTTTCACGGCCGACGCCAAAAAACCTTTACGCGGCTTAGCGGAAAACATCAAACCGACCTTATTGAAGCTCAGGGAAGAAGCGCATCGCTTCGCTAATCGAGGACGGAAGCTTAAAAGAATATCCCCAAGGATACCTAGCCCAAAAAAAGACGATAAGCTATAATATAGGTAGATTTAAATAATCTAATAATTAACAAAACCATATGAAAAAAACCTACGTTTTCCTAGCGACCCTCGGCATCTTAGCGGTTACCGCTATGGTCGTCGTCGCCTTGGTTATGGCTCTTAAGGCCAATAACCAAGATCGTTTCTCGGTCACAGGCACGGGCACGGTCTATGCCAAGGCTGACATTGCTAATCTAGAAATCGGCCTGAAGACCGGCGTCAAGAAGACGGCCGCTGAAGCGACCACCGAGAGCACGACCAAGATGGATGGAATCATCGGAGCGGTCAAGGCTTTAGGCATCGAAGAAAAGGATATCAAGACTAGCGGCTATTCCTTAAATCCGGTCTATAACTGGACTGAAGCCAAGGGACAAGAGCTGATCGGCTATGAGGTCAGCCAGAATGTCTCTCTGAAGATCCGCGATCTGAGCAAGATCGGAGACGTCATCGCTAAGACGACCGAGAAAGGCGCTAACCAGATCGGCAATATCAGCTTTACTATCGATGATGAATACGAGCTGAAGAACCAAGCCAGAGAACTGGCGATCGAAAAAGCTAAAGAGAAGGCGATGATGATCGCTGAGCAGTCCGGGATGAAATTAGGCGAGGTAAAGAGCGTCTATGAGAGCTCGGCTCCTGTAGTCAGCCCGATCAGCTACAGCAATGCCAAGATGGAATTAGCAGCCGGAGCAGCGGACGAGAGACTGGCTTCTCCGTCTATCCAATCCGGTCAGAATGAGATCAAGGTAGAGGCTACCTTGGTTTACGAAGTTAAATAATAAGCTAAAAAAATAAACCCAATAAAAAACCGCTCGCATCATCAGAGCGGTTTTTTGTATCTAGACAAAACCTCAATTATTTGGTAATTTAAATAGAATTCCATTATCAGTTCATTCACAATAAGATCCGGTCTCCTATACCGGACGCTTAAACTAACATAAGTCTAATAACCTAAAGAAAGGGTAAAAACATGAAAACACAGATTTACGACAAGACCACCATGGTCTGGGGTATCAGCCATGTCAGCAGCTTAAAAACAAACATCCCAGTAGACGACTGGCATGACAAAAAGGATAAGCATTTCCATACCATTGAAGATCTGAGAATCATCTCCTGTTTCAACGAAAGGCAGGATAATCGCCAAGCGCTTATAAAAATCAGCCTTTTCCGAGTCAGCATCGGTCCGACTACTAAGCGTCAAGAAATAATTGCCCGCTTAGAAAATCTGGACGAAAGCGTCATCAAGGTAATAGACAACGAGTTCACAAAACCCTTTGAGATCAGCTATTATTTAAGAAACGGGGAATCATTCTGCGATTCCGCCATCAATAAAGCAGAACTGATATTTAAAACCTTCGGTGTCGAAGATAAAAAGCAGTATAATCTCTGTAATTTCTCGCCGATCCGGGAAACTCTGGTAAAAACTAGACGGGATGGATTTATTCCTTATGGAGACTACCTGCGTAAGAAACATGGCCTGCCGCAATTATGCAGCCTGCAAACAGAAACCATCAGGCTTGATGGCGGCTTAACTATCAGGATGGAGTATCAGGAATCCGAAAGCAATTGGCTCTATAGATTAAGCCACTAACCCTTGTTCCTTTAAAAAAGCCCCGTAATCAATCCGGGGCTTTTTTCTTATAACTAAACCCCTTGACAAATAAACATAATCTGCTAATATATCAATGTAATTAAATATCGCCATAGACAGCCAGCTTTTCGA
>CAZFBV010000025.1:0-6555 GCA_964517325.1 uncultured Gammaproteobacteria bacterium
CCAGTTTAAGCTAATATAAAATAAGTATATGTCACTCATCCAAAAATTCTCAAAATTGTCCGTTCGAGCCAGAGCTTGGTGGGTTTTGGCGGTAATTTTCGTCTTTGCAATCACAGTCGGGTTAACTGCCGGAGGCCATGTTTATAACAGCTGGGTGAAGAATTTGGCCAAGAAAACCAACGATATCGTGGTTTTGCCGGCGGTTAAGGAATTGCCTTATAATTTAGGGCTAGACTTGCAAGGCGGAGCTCATCTAGTCTACTCGGCCGATGTTTCCACTATCGCTTCTGCCGATCGAGCCGACGCTATGGAATCGGTCCGCGACGTCATCGAACGCCGCGTCAATGCTTTCGGCGTCAGTGAACCGCTCATCCAGGTAAATAAAAGCGCTAGCGGCGAATACCGGATCATCGCTGAATTAGCCGGCATCAAGGATATTAAGGAAGCGATCAAGACTATCGGCGATACTCCGATCTTGGAATTCAAGGAGCAGGGAGACGGAACTCAGTCCCTCAAGGTCAATGCTTCCGGCACAGCCGTTTTGGATGAAAGTGCGGTTACTAATTGGAAAAATACTGAGCTGACAGGAAAATATTTAAAGAGATCCTCGGTTCAATTCAACCCTAACGACGGCTCTCCGGAAGTTTCTCTGGAATTCAATGATGAGGGCGCGAAATTATTCGAAGAGATTACGGCTCGCAATATCGGCAAGCCGGTAGCGATTTTCTTGGATGGCTATGCTATCAGCACTCCTAACGTCAATGAGAAGATCACGGGCGGAAAGGCTTCGATCTCCGGCCGTTTCAATGTTGAGGAGGCTAAGCTTCTGGTTAAGAGGCTTAATTCCGGCGCCTTGCCGGTACCGATAACTCTGATATCCCAGAAGACTGTCGAGGCGAGCTTAGGCTCAAAATCGATCGATAATAGCATGTTGGCCGGGTTGATCGGCTTGTTGCTGGTTTCTATCTTCATGGTCCTGTATTATCGCTTGCCAGGGCTATTGTCGGTCATGTCGCTCTTAGTCTATGGTTTGACCGTTCTCGCTATTTTCAAGGCTTTGCCGGTCTGGTTGGCTTTGGCTCTAGTCATAGTCATGATCGGCCTGGTTTTCTATACTTTCAGCGAGCTCAAAATCTTCAACGGCACGCTCGCTTTCATGTTCATAGTCATCGGTTTGCTCTTATTCTTCTATGCTTTAAAGCCGATCACCTTATCGCTCTCAGGCGTCGCCGGCTTCATCCTTTCTATCGGCATCGCCGTCGATGCGAATATCTTGATCTTCTCTCGTACCCGTGAAGAGCTTAGGGCCGGCAAATCTGTCCGTCAGGCGGTTGACGACGGCTTCAAGCGCGCTTGGCCGTCTATCCGCGATGGCAACGTCTCTATTATTATTACTTGTCTGATATTGATGTTCTTCGGAACTTCCGCCGTCCAAGGCTTCGGTACGACCCTGTTTATCGGTACGGCCGTCTCCTTATTCAGCGCTATCGTCATCACCCATACCTTATTCGTGATCATCCTTGGCGATTGGCTGGAGAAGCGGACTTGGCTTTTGGGCGTCCGCCGCTCCGCTATAGAGAATAAATAATAATTTAAACATATGATTTATAGAATAATCCAAAAAAGAAAATTCTTTCTGACGTTCTCTACTTTGGCGGTCATCGGATCGATCCTAGCTTTATTCTTCTGGGGCTTGAATTTCGGCGTCGACTTCACCGGCGGCAGTTTGCTGGAAGTCGGATTCACTAATTATCAGCCGACCGTGACCGAAATCCAGGATAGCCTTAAAGGAATCGATCTTCATGGCTTGGTCGTCCAGCCGACTAATGATTCCGTGATTCTGCGTTTTAAGGAAAGCACCGAAGAATCCCATCAGGCCGTCATGACGAAGCTCCAGAATCTGGCCGCTTCCAAGAAAGATGCCTCGGTTAAAGAATTGCAATTCGATGCCGTCGGTTCCAGCATCGGCCAAGAGCTCAAGAGCAAGTCGTTCAATGCTATCGCCATCGTTTTTGTCATGATCATCATCTATATCTCCTGGGCCTTCAAGAAAGTTTCTAAGCCGGTCGCCTCTTGGAAATATGGCGTCGCTGCCATTATCGCTTTGATCCATGATATCTTATTCACGCTCGGCGTCTTTTCTGTCCTCGGACATTTCTACGGCGTCGAAATCAATACGCCTTTCATCGCCGCGATCTTGACCGTTCTCGGCTATAGCGTCAGCGATACGATCATCGTCTTCGATCGTATCCGCGAGAACTTGCCTAAGAGCCAAGAAGATTTCGAGAATACTGTCAATCGCAGCGTCAACCAGACCATTACTCGTTCCATTAACACTTCAGTCGCTTCTACTCTGGCTTTGATCGCTATCTTATTCTTCGGCGGCGACACGATCAAGGATTTCGCCCTGGCGCTCGTTGTCGGCATCTTCGTCGGCACTTATAGCTCTATCTTCATCGCCAGTCCGGTCCTTGTTGTCTGGGACAACCTGACCCGTCGCAAGAAATAATCCAATATTACGTAAATTTTAGAAAGATTCGCCGCGGCGGCTAGCTGATGGCGAATTTTTTTTTATTTGGTATACTATTAGAATATGAAGATGAATCTTAGTTTCCGATTTAGTAAGCTATTTTCTGCCGATTCTTGCCGGGAAATCTTGGATTTGCTGATCGAAGCTTCTTATTTGGCAGTAATTTTTTTAGTGCCTCTATGGTTCGCTTATCTTTTCCCGACTTATAATATCTTCGAATTGAATAAGCTGGTCATTTTTAAGATCCTGACCTGGCTCTTATTCTTTTTTACCGCTTTAAAGCTGATATTTTTCCATTCCAGCTTTAATTTTCCGTTTCGCGCCTTCTTCAAGAAGTATTGGTTCATCCCTTTGATTTTTATAGCCGGTCTAAGCTTGACTCTCCTATTCTCGGATAACCCGACGCTCAGTTTTTACGGATCAATCGGCCGCCAGGCCGGCTTGATATCTTTCTTATTTTATTTTTTCTGGTTTATCCTTTTCAGTTTCAACCTCTTAACGGTTGATAATCATCAGCCGCAAAGAACTGACAGCAAGAATAAGAAGATAAAGAGAGTCGTCTCGATAGCCGTGATTTCCGCCTCTCTGGTTTCCATATATGGCATTCTACAGATCTTGGATATTGATTTTATCTTTTGGCCGGAATCGGTTTTTTCGACTAATCGGACCTTCTCGACTTTCGGCCAGCCCAATTTTCTGGCCTCTTGGCTGGTGATGGTTATTCCTCTGAGCCTATATGCGGCCTATAGCGCTCGCCGCTTTTTAATCAAATTCCTTTATCTTTTAGCGTTTATTTTGCAGCTAGTCTGCCTGTTCTTGACCGGCAGCCGCGGCGGGCTATTGGCTTTGCTGTTCGCCGGCGCTCTTTATCTCATCTATTTGTTCATAAATTCTCCTTGGACGCACTCCCGGAAATTCTTAGTCGGGTTGGGATTCGTTTCCTTGACGGCGATCATGTTGTTCGCCGCCAATAGATTTTTGCCGGGAAGAATCAGCGATATTTTCGATTATAAGTCAGGCAGCGTCGGCGCGCGCGCGAATTTTTATACTGCTGCCGCCGATTCTCTCAAAGCTCGCCCTTTGTTCGGTTACGGACTAGAGAATGGCGACGGGATATTCATCAAGTATTATGAACCGGATTGGGCGGTCTATGGCGATGTCGGCCAGACGACGGATAAGGCGCATAATCTGATTTTGGATACTATCCTCAGCGTCGGTTTTTATGGCCTGGTCTTATTTATCCTGCTTTATTATTTCTTTTTCTCCTTGGCTCAAGAAAATATCAAGAAGAAGCGCCAACTCGGATTGTCTCTGGCTTTGGCTTTGGGCGCGGCCGCCTATCTCTTTTCTCTCCTGTTCAGCTTTTCCGTTGCGACCGGGGAAGTATATTTCTGGCTTTTTCTGGCGCTCTTGGCAATAGCCAATTATGAGCATGATGAGATCTCGAGCCGGCATGGGACGAAAAAAATTAATTTTTTTATCCGGATTATCCTGGCCTTAGCCGCGGTTATTTTAGTTTTTTGGCAGATATCCTTGAATTTCCAAACGCTCACGGCCGATTATTATTTCAATAAGATATATTTTACGCTAGCTGAATTGGATTATTTTACGGCTCTGACGCTTGACGGCTACCTCAAGGAGCAGAAGATAAATCCTATTAATCGGGCGGCTTACGATTCTTTCTGGGCGGATAAATTGAGCGGGTTTTATCCTTCTATCGACGAGTTGGCGGCTAAGAAGATCGTGACGGCCAAGCTCGAAGAAATAAATCATACTCTGCCGGAAAATAACTATATGGATTGGCTGAATAAGGCGAAGATCAATAACGCTCTCGGCCGATATGCGCTGGCGCAAAGCTATCTCGACCGCGTGATCGCCTTGACCCCGCATTGGCCCGTGGCTTACATAGAGCAGGGGAGATTGTCGGTTAATCAAAGAGACTATAAGAAAGCTCTGGTCGCCTGCAATTTAATTTTGCTCAATCTGCCCGCGGCGGACGACAGCCGTCTTAATGAACCGCACCGCCAGTTAGTCCGGCGTTTCTATTATTTCGCCTATCATAGCATCGGCGATATTTATGAACAGGAAAATAATTATGCCGCCGCCGAGAAATATTTTTGGCTGGCTTATAAGAGCGATCCGTCCGATTATTCCTTGCTGAAAAGGATAGCGGACACTTATTACTCTCGCGGAAATTTAAAGAAGGCCATAGAGTATACACAGCGGGGACTGGCGCGCGATGCCAAAGATTATAAATGGCCTTTGGCTTTGGCAGTTTTGTACCATGAAAGCGGCGATCAGAAGAGAGCTTCGGAATATTTAGATAGGGCCTGGCAGCTGGCACCGGGCAATCAAGATATCATCGATTTGCAGAAAGCTTATGGAAAACGATAACATAAAAATTTCCGCCTGCCTGGTGGTCTATAATGAAGAGAAGAATATCCGTCGCTGCCTGGATAGCATTCACGGCGTGGTCGATGAAATTATCGTGGTTCATGACGGGGAATGCGCGGATGAGACTTTAGAAATTTGCGAGGAGTACGGAGCAAAAATTTTTTTGCGGCCATATGTAGGTGTTATGGAAGCGCATATGATTTTCGCTATTAAGCAATCTTGCGGAGATTGGCTTCTAAGGATTGATGCTGATGAATTTTTATCCGATGAATTGAAGAATAATTTAAGACGTTTGGCTGGAGAAGCTGAAGTCAATGATATCAGTGCTTACTCTTTCCGCTGGTTGGATTTTTTTGAAGATAAGTTTTTGAATAGTGCGAAACGCAAATCGATTTTATTTAAAAAAGTTGATCTTTATTGGCTACCATTGCCTCATTGGGCTTGGCAGACGCGGGGTCGGCTAGAATATTCTAATTATGTTCTCGGTCATCTTTCTAAGAAATGTTCAGTAATTCATTGGGGTAATCAGAGACAATGCGCCAGGATACAAGCAGAATATATCTTGAAAGATTTTGAAGACCTAGATAATTTTCAGGCTAAAAAAGAAGATTGGTCCAAGGCATATAGCTTTTCGCGCCGTTATGCCGGTTTTTTTCTTTTGCCAGTTTTAAAATTTTTAAAATCCTTTTGCGAGATAATTTTTCAAAGATTGGGTTTTGAAGAGGCGAGGCGTCAAAGTATTTATAATTTTCATTTGGGAAGATATCTTTATAAAAAATCAAAAAGTTTAAAAAATAATCTATGACTCTCTTATTTTCCATCTTCGTTTTCGTCTTCGGCTTGATCATCGGCAGCTTCTTGAATTGCCTGATTTGGCGCTTATATAAGGATGAGACTTTAGGCGGCCGATCTTATTGCCCGAAATGCCGGCAGACGATCGCTTGGTATGACAATATTCCGCTTTTGAGCTTCTTTTTTCTCAAAGGCCGCTGCCGCCATTGCCGCGAGAAGATTTCTTGGCAATATCCGCTCGTGGAGTTCGCTACGGCCATCCTGTTTCTCCTGACTTTTCAAATGGATGCCTTGAATCCGCAATTCTCCTGGCTGCTGATCCGCGATTGGTTCATGATAATTACCTTCGTGATAGTCTTTGTCTATGATGCCCGCTGGCAGCTCGTGCCGGTGAAGGTCGTCTGGTTCATGGGCGCGCTTATCTTGGCATTGAATATCATTCTCGGAGTTTCTTGGTTAACGGAATTATTCTATGTCGCTTTGGGCGCCGCTTTTTTCTTGGCGCAATATTTTTTGACTAAGAAAAAGGGTATCGGCGAAGGGGATATCTGGCTGGGAGCCTTCCTGGGCGCCGCTTTTCCTGGTGGCTGGTCCTTGCTCCTGATCATGGTCCTCTCTTATGGTTTAGGGTCTATTATCAGCCTGATTCTCATGGCGGCGGCGAAAAAGAAATGGAAATCTCCGGTTGCTTTGGGGCCGTTTTTGGTCAGTGGGGCTATTATTACCTTAATTTGGGGCGGACAGATAATTAGCTGGTATTTGAACTTGTTTTAGGGGGCCGAAAGAATTGTTTAATTTCTATAAATTTTGTATAATATTAACAGCAATTATTTAAAGCA
>CAZFBV010000026.1:0-6443 GCA_964517325.1 uncultured Gammaproteobacteria bacterium
GACTGTAAATCTGCTGGCCTTGCGCCTTCGTTGGTTCGAATCCAACTCGGCCCACCTTAAAATAAGACTTTCGTCATGAGAGTCTTTTTTTGTTAAAGCAGGAAACTATGTAATGTTTATTTGACAATAATAAAATATTATGATATAGTTGAAAGTCAAATAAGATCTTTAAAATAAGGTAAATTGAGCTAATTATTAAGCTCGCTCAAGTTTAGCGGGTCTATTGTTAGCTTAATTAATATTAATATTAACCTTAAATAATTTGCATGTCATGAAAAAAATCGTAGGTAGATCATTAAGGATCTTATTAAATCTCGTGTTGGCAGCTGCTTTAGTCACCATTATTATGTGGCAGCTGTCTGCAATTAAAACGGAAAAAATTGATCTCGACTTGACCCAATTTTCCGGAAGGATTATTTCTGCCGAAGAAATAAGGCCAGGAACCTTTACAATCAAAGTACCGCTGTCCGAGGCTCTGAAATTTGGAGAAAATGCTATATTATCTTACGGTAGAGAGGGTGTAAAAATTTGGAAGCCTGACAATTTTACTTCCGGGGTTTTCCTTTATTCAGACTTAATCACGGATAATATGCACATAAAGGCTTATAGGGTATCTTATCTTGCGTCTGAAAAGAAAATCACGCTATGCAGCTATATGCCGGGTTCAGGCTATTTCTGTTTTTATTTTCTTTTGTTCGTGATAGGCGCATGTAATATCGCCGGAATTGTGTCTACGGTCAAGGGATTTAAAAGTTAGTGTTAGGTAAAAAGGTTAAAAGGAAGTCTAAAACATCAGACTTCCTTTTTTATTCGCCAAAAGCTATAATATGAATACCTTTGTGCTAGCTATTTTAAAAATCGCCCTCAAAACCCGATTTATCGGGATATTAGCAATTATTTTTTGGATATGGCATTGCTTCGTTAATATCGAAGCCATATCCGAGAAATAGTTATCGGCTTTCGCCTACCTTCTGTTAGATTTAATTCGTATCCGATCGTAGTTGGCCGGATACCTTGGGGGCGATCTTTAAAATATGTTCAGCGAAATAATGAGTCATGCCAATTTTGAAGCTGCTTATTTGGAAATTATCGAGCAATTCGCCGTCGACCGCCGCAATTATAAATATCATGGCATAGATAATATCTTTCTCCGCGATCTTGACCTGAAATCCAAGAAGATCATCAAGATGGCGCGAGCCGAACTCTTAGAGAAGAAAGAAATCGAGCCGGCTCTGTCCGTCAAGATTCCTAAAGCTAATCGCCCTGAAGAGTATCGAGAAATATTTATCTATAATCTCCGCGAGAGAATCAAGGCTCAGGCCATTTATCGCGTCGTCCTGCCGGTGTTCGAAAAGATCTTTTCCGATAGGCTTTTTTCTTATCGGCCGGATAAGCCGCCGTATCTCGCGGCGCGGATATTCTGCCGCCGTTATCGCCGCGAATTCCGGCGCGATCAGGCTTTGATAGTGGACTTGAAGAATTATTCGGATAAGATAAATAGGGAACTCATGTTCTCTCAAGTTAAGGGCGTCATCACGGACAAGAAAGTGCTGGACATCCTGCGCCTGTTCATCTTCAATAAGGTCTATCGTAATGGCCTCTGCGAATTGCCGGCGGTCGGGCTGGTGCAAGGCGTGCCGCTCATCGCCCTGTTCGCCAATCTTTATCTGACTGATTTGGATTTTAAGTATAAGGCGCAAGCGGATTTTTATATCAGGGTCGGCGACGATATCGCTATCCTGGATCCTGATCCTGACAAACTGGCGAAAATCCTGGAAGAGATTTCCGGCGATGTGGCGGCGCGCGGCTTGGAGATGAATCGGAAGAAATTATTCCTGGGTCCGGCGGCGGGCCGCTATTCTTTCCTGGGGTATGCTTTCGATTCGGGGATGATCAGTCTTGATCCGGGTTTCGTCCGGAAGATCAAGCTGGATTGGCAGAAGATATTGACGTATAAGAACTTGCCGAAGATATCGAAGATGAAGATCTTGGAGAGGATCATGAAGCGGCCGGCGAAGAATTTTAATTTTCAATTTCAGAAGATCATCAAGGATAAATCCCAGGTCAATGATTCGACGCAGATCAGGAAGATGTCGGAGAATTTTTTTTCTATCCTGACCCGTTTCGTCTACAAGAGCTATACGGTCAGGAATCGGCGGTTATTGGAACGCGACTTAAAAGAGCTGGAGCTTGTCTCCCTTTATAAGACATATAAGGATTTCCATTATGATAGAAGATAAAGATCAGATGCGGCTGCTTAAGAAAGTCAGGACCAGGCGCGTCAAATTTGAGACAGCGGAGCAGGCCGAATTGCATCGGAATTATCTGCGCTTTTTTTTCAGGAAGCATAGGATTCTTATCTTAGGGACTCTCGGCTTGCTTGTCGTCCAAGGGATTGTCGAGACGCTGCTCGTCGTTATCGGCCGGAGCCGCTTGGCTTTTGCCGGAGCGCGCGCCGAGGGCTCGTTATTCTGGGGGCTGTTAGCCGTGATCTTGGCGCTCTTCATCGTCAATTCTTTCTTTTCTATCAAACAGGAGAAGACGCTCATCGTCATCTTCATCAATAATCTGCGCCGCCGCCTATTCAAGAATTATCTGGGCAAATCGCCGGAAGAGATGAGGGCGGAAAAGCAGGCCGATCTCGTCGCCAAGATCTCTTATCACTTGCCCCTCGTCTCGATGGGCCTTACGAATTCTTTTTTCGGCGCTATCCGCTGGCTGATCTATCTGGCTTCCGCTGCGGTCGTGGCTTATCTGGCCGGTTTGAACGTGCCGCTCATCATCGGCGCTTTCGCGGTCTTGTCGCTTATCATCGCGACCGCCGCTTATTTTACGGTCAGGCGCTATATCTCGCAAGAAGTGACTTTTTATTCCCAGATCCTCAAGCATATCGACTTGAGCTTGTCGGAAAAATATTTTTCCAAGAGCTTCAACCTCGAGCCGGTGATCTTGAGGAAATTCGACAACTTAGTGAACTTCGATTCTATTTTCCGCATCCGCCGCGACCTCTGGATGAAGATGGGCTCTAAGGTAATCTTCGCTTTGCTCCTCGTCATCTCGGTCTTGAGCAATCTTTTCTATAGCGACTTGACCCTGAAGATAAACCTTATCCGGCCGGAACTCAAGTTCCTTTATGTCTTCCTGCTCATCTATCTGTCCCGGGTCGCGGCCGAATCTCTGCGCTTCGGCCTGTATATCTTTCCGGCGAAGCTGGGTCTTTCGCTCACTAACGTGCCGCTCGAGAAATACCGGCATCGCGGCAATTTCAAGGATATCAAGCGGGAAATCGTTTTCTATAGCCGGAAGACTAAATTGTTCAAGACCGGCAAGTATTATCGAGATCTGAAATTTTCTTTTTCTAAAGGCGGACGGTATCTGATCTATGGCCCTAACCTTTCCGGCAAAACGGCTTTAGCCAGGCTGTTCTTCGGAGGAGAGACCTATAATTCCAAGGCGGTGAAAGTGAAGATCGACGGCCAGCGCTTGGACTTCTATGACTATCAGAGCAAATTTAATCGAGCTTATCTCTTTGATCCTAATTTCAATTCCCAGAAGAGCTTGATCGAGATCATCACCGGGCTCGACCGGGAAGAGACGCCTTTCGCGGAAATCGAGAAAGCCTTGGCGATCGCCATGAGCTATCCGGAGCTCGTCCGGCTCGTTTCGTCTGACCATAATTTCAACGTCTCGGCCGCCGCTATCTGGAGCAACCATCTGTCCGCTTTCGCTCTCCATTCTCTGCATTGCCTGGTAACGAAGCCGTCGCTCATTATTATCGATAATCTTTGGCTGGACTTGGATTATCCGGGCGTCAATGATATCTTGAAATTAATCAGCCGCGAATTGCCGGAAGCGATCATGGTGGTTTTCGCCCATAAGGATGGCGCTAATCTAAATTACGATCAACGTTATGACCTGGAGAAAATTTAAGAAAATTCTGGTCTTCATCGGCTTGCCGGCAGTTATCTTAGGCTTGGTAGTCTTTTCCGGATTGAAACTCTTCCGCTCTTATCAGGCGCCGGTTAGCCGGCCAGGCGAGCCCGCCCGGATCATCGAAGTCAAAGAGCCGTTTTCCGGAGTCATGCATTTCAATGATCAGCTCGGAACTGATGATTTTTCCAACCTGTTAATCGCTAATATCGACAAGGCCTCTAAGACTGTGGAGATAGCCGTCTATTCCATGGACAGCCAGGAGATCAAGGCAGCGCTGTATCGTGCCGCCAATAGGGGGGTGGCGGTCAGCTTGATCTTCAGCGATAATCGGAAAGATGTCATAGATAATCTTTTCAGGGATAAGCCCGGGGCGATCAAGATCGGTTTCGTTTCCTCGGCTACTGACGGCTACATGCATCATAAATTCCTGCTGATCGACCGGGGTTTGGATGGACAAAAATTATTCTTCACTTCCTATAATTTCACTCTTATCCAAGGCAAGTATGATCCCTGTTTCATCATGGAAACCGGACGTCCGGAACTCGTCGGCGTCTTCGGCGAAGAATTCGACCGTTTAGGCGCCAAGATCACCCAAACAGCCAAAGGGATAAGGGAGAAGCGCAGCAATAATCCTTTCGCTGCTTTAGTAAAATATCCGGAAGGATTTTTGGAAATTTGGTTTTCTCCCGGATCTAATGAAAGCAGCATCAAGGATCGGATGATCGGGCTGATCAAGAATTCTGCCAGCAATATCAAGATTCTGATCTGGTATATGACTGATAAGGAAATCGCTGCTGAATTAGCCGGCGCTGCTCAGAGAATTCCTGTCAGCATCGTTACCGACGATTTTAATCAATCGGTAGAAGCTTCCGTCTTTCCGGCCTTGTTAGCTCAGAAGCAGAGGCAGCATCTCGATAATCTGACTATCATCAACGATAGCAAGCGCAACCAGGAAGTGGAAAAATTCATGCCGCATCAGAATTTCAATTCCTTCCTGCATCAGCACCTTCTGCTGGTCGATGATAAGATTGCATTATTCGGAACCGATAATTGGAGCACCGGCGGCTTCTTCAGGAATAGCGAATCGATCATGGTCACCGATATCAAGAGCCTGGTCGACGCGTTTGAGAAATCCTATCAATTCAATTATGATGTTAATAAGTAAGCTTTTAAATCTATGCCTTTAATCAACCCTGACAAGATCGGCGTCGGCCTGGTCAAGATCTTCGCCATCGAGTTCGTCGCGCTGGCGATCGTTGTCGTCATTTTGCTCGCCCTCTAATATGCCCGAATTGCCCGAAGTAGAAACTATCCGCCGCGATTTGGCGGCCATCATGCTGGACTCGAAGATCATCTCCGCCGATATCATGTCGCCGGGGAGCGCTTCGCATTCCGCGGCTTTCTTCAGGAAAGAGCTTGTCGGCCGGAAGATAATCGAGGTCGGCCGCCGCGGTAAGCTCCTGATCTTCCACCTGTCGCCGAGCGCCGGCAAGAAGATGGATTATATCATCGTGCATCTGAAGATGACGGGCCAGCTGATATTCTCCGGCAAGAAGGAAGAGGTCGCCGGCGGGCATAGCCATAACGCCAAAGCCGAATTGAAAGATCTCCCGAACAAGCATACGCGCGCGGTCCTGCGGATGGCGGACGGCGGAAAATTATTTTTCAATGACATCCGGCGTTTCGGCTATATAAAATTAGTCTCTAAGAAAGAGTTAGACGATGTCTTGGCGAGAAGCTACGGCCCGGAACCTCTGACGCCGGCCTTCACTTTTCCGGCTTTTCTATACGCCCTCAGCCGCACGAACGTAAAGATCAAAGCCGCGCTCCTGAATCAGAAACTGATTGCGGGGCTCGGGAATATTTATGCCGATGAAGTCCTTTGGGAAGCGCGCATCCGTCCGGATCGCCCGACTCAGAGCCTGAAGCCGGCAGAACTGAAGAAGCTCTATAACGCTATTAATCGGATAATCAAGCTAGCTATCGAGAAGCGGGGCACGACTTTCAGCGATTATGTCGATTCCCGCGGCCGCAGTGGCAATTTTTCCAAGTTCTTGAAAGTCTATGGCCGAAGCGGGGAAAAGTGCCCGAATTGCCATAATCCTCTCAAAAAAGCGAAAATCGCCGGACGCGGCACGCATTATTGCTCTATTTGCCAAAAATAAGCTAAATAATGGTCAAAAATTTGACTTTTACCGAGTTTTTATATATTGTTTAAACAGTTAATAATTAATCGCGCCATCAATATGTCACAGGACAACATGATCAAAATGGAGTGTACGGTTTGCAAGACCACTACTCATCATTCCCGCAAGAACAAGAAAGTTATCAAGGAACGCTTGGAACTGTCTAAGTATTGCAACAAGTGCAAGAAGAATACGCCTCACAAAGAAACTAAATAAGCGCCTTCCGGCTCAGCCGGCAGCTAAATATTATGCCTCAAAAATTAACCAAGCCTTTCATCTTAATTTTAGTGGGTTTAGTTCTCGCCGGCTGTTATCTAGTCTTCA
>CAZFBV010000027.1:0-5691 GCA_964517325.1 uncultured Gammaproteobacteria bacterium
AGAGCGTAGCACTCATAACGCTAAGGTCGCGGGTTCGATCCCCGCCCCCGCCACAGGAAGGTTGGTTGTGCCTGGAAATCAGGCTTGATTAAATAAAATAATAGTATATAATAAAACAGTAATGCGCTCATAGCTCAGTTGGTAGAGCAGTTGCCTCTTAAGCAAACGGTCGTAGGTTCGAATCCTACTGGGCGCACCAAGTGAAAAACAGGCCAGAAACGGCTTGTTTTTTTGTTATTCAAAAATATTGACTAAAATAGGCTAATATCGTAATATATTAAGTCATTCCAGAACCTTAAAAACAATCTTTAAAAACCTATAAACCATGAAAAAAGACGCGAAACTTATTATTGAATTCCCGGTCATCGTTCCCGATGACTATTCTATCGCCGGCTTCCGGCGGCGCAACCCTGACAATTTTTACGAAATGACCGAGGGAATGATTGATCGCCACTTTCTACCCAGCAATACCCTGAAAGCGGGGGTAAAAATGGCTGCGGAAATATATGAACTTAGCGGTGAATGGCTATTTGGAAATTGCCTTGATTTCATCAGGGAAAAATCTGGGCTATTCCCTAATGCCGCCGGCCTGACCTTGGCTTTTGAACAGGGAGAAAAATATTTGCGGGCATTAAATAATCCCTGGCCTGATAGCCCAGGGGAGCATAGACGCAGAAGCCAAATCATATTCGGCCTTGATATCGGAAAAAATTTCTGGTGGTTGAATAATGATGGTGGAATACTCATTCCTTGTCTTTATAGCCAGGCGGACGCCTTATCAGGACAAATCAAATGGAAATTCGAACTCCAGACAGCCCAGTTATTAGGAAATGAGGAAGATTGCTTGTTGCTATTCCGCGAGCAATAATAAATCGATGTCCTCGCTTCAAAGACGCTCATAGCGATTTACTAGGGAACCCTTCGGTTCCCTTTTTTATTACCCTTGCGAAAAACGCTATTTCCGCTATAATAAGGAAGTAAAAATACTATTATGTCTAATCTGTTAATCTTCGGGCCTCCTGGAGCAGGCAAAGGAACTCAAGCTGACCTGATTGCCAAGAAATACCGACTGATACATTTATCCAGCGGGGATATCCTGCGCGCCGAACTCAAGAATGGCGAACTGGGAGCCAAAATAAAGAAATACCAAGATGCCGGCAAGCTCGTGCCGGACAGCCTGATTATCAAAATAATGGACCAGGCGGTCTTAAAAAACGCCAAGAAGAGCGGCTTTATTTTCGACGGCTATCCTCGCACCATCAAACAGGCTAAGGCCATGGACAGCCTCTTTAAGAAAAACAAGATAACTCTGGACGCGGTCATAAATCTGAAACTAGGCGAAACCGAGGCCGTTAAGCGCGCTTTAAGCCGCGGCCAGACTTCCGGACGATCCGATGACAATATCAAGACTCTCCGGGCTCGCCTCGTCGTCTATCGCACTCAGACTGCGCCTCTCTTAGAATATTACAAGGCTCAGAAAAAAGTCATCAATATCGACGGCCGGCCAAAGATAGAAACCGTCTTCGAAGAAATTAGAGAACGCTTAAATAAAAAAGGAGCTATTGGTTAGCCCCTTTTTTGATCGGCGCAGTCGCCGTTCAATCTATTCCCTTAAAAGATTCCCAAGCTCCGATAGACAGCATGTCTTTGCGCTTATGGCTCTCCCGCTTGGACCGGCAATCCGGCTCAATTTGAGATTCGGGATTTGCCGTCGGCATAATGTCATAATTGCCACGGGGAGTAAAATCTTCTTCAAAGAATTTACCTTCATGCTCCGGGAACACCTGTTCCTGATTTCTTTTTTTAGCGCTCATCTTGTAATTTTTTAGGGTTTAAAGAACTATTGATTCTTAAAAAAGACCGGGCCTGTTCGGGTCCGGTCTTTAGTATGTTTGTATTTATCCTGATTTCTTGAAATTATATATTATCTACAAACAAAGACCGGCCCATCTTAATGAAGTGCCAAATAATGAAAGTATAGGTGGTCTTGATTTGTAAATTTCTCATGAAGTTAATGATAACAAATCATAAAATCCGGGTCAAGAGTTTGCTTTGATAAAATCAATCATCCAATCACAGTGCCTTTGAATTTTCCGCCATCAAGGCAGGCTCCCAGATTCTTCAGATTGCGGCCGTTGAGGATTATGACTTTCAGGCCGGATTTAGCGGCTTCGCGCGAAGCGATTGGATCAAAAGGCGCGTTCAGCCCCGGCAGCCAACGATTACCGACAATCTTGCGGAAAGCCGACCAGGAAACGGTCTCTAATTTCTTGGCATCTTTGAACCGGCGCGGATCCTTATCATAAGCATAATCGATATTCGAAAGATTGATTACCGTCCTGATCTTGTTATTCTCAGCCATCAGGACAGCGTCATAATCAGTCGACCAGCCCGGTTTATAGCCGGAGGCGATGACGAGCGGCTTCTTGGTATCGATTTTCTTAGTCGGATCGATGATTATTTCCGAATGAGCTAGCTGGCCGAAAGAAGCGCGGAGCAATTGCGCGTTCAGGCGCGTCGCGCCGATGCCGACCCAATCGCGATCAGCCGGACTTATCGGCGCTATAGCTAGAGCTGCTTTGATATAGGCGCGCGCGGTCATGCCGCCGCCGGCGACGAGATAGAACTTATGTCCTTTCTTGACCTGGCGGATTATAAACGAGCGGAACTCCTTCAAGAATTTTGTTTCAACGCCATCAGCCGTGACCATCAGCGAGCCGCCGACGGACAAAATGAAGGCTTTTTTCCGGACTGAAGATTTGATCATATTTTTAAAACCGCTCCGCCGGATATGGCGGAGCGATTATTAAATCAATTATTTATTTTCTTTATTCTCTTCTATTTCCTTGCTCTTGATTTCGGCTAGGATCGCCTTGCGGATTTCCGCCGCCAATTTCTTGTCGTCCTTGATCATCTTCTTGGCAGCCTCGCGGCCGGTGCCGAGCTTCACTTCCTTGAAGGAATAAGAATTGCCAGTCTTCTTGATGACATTATACTCTACGCCTAAGTCGACCAAATCGCCGGCGACAGAGATGCCCTCGTTATACATGATATCGAATTCGCAGGTCCTAAAAGGAGCGGCGACCTTATTCTTGACGATCTTGACCTTGACGCGATTGCCAATGATCTTTTCGCCTTGCTTGATCTGAGCAGCGCGACGAACTTCGATGCGCACCGAGCTATAGAACTTCAAGGCATTGCCGCCGGTAGTCGTTTCCGGATTACCGAAGAAGACGCCGATCTTGTTACGGATCTGATTGATGAAGATGACGACGGTATTGGTCTTAGCGATGACGGCGGTGAGCTTGCGCAAAGCCTGGCTCATGAGGCGCGCCTGCAAACCCATATGCTGATCGCCCATCTCGCCTTCGATTTCTTTCTGCGGCACCAAAGCGGCAACGCTATCGACGACGACGACATCGACCGCATTGGAACGGACGAGGGTTTCGACGATTTCCAGAGCCTGTTCGCCGCTATCAGGCTGGGATAACAGCATCTCTTTGACGTTAACGCCGATCTTGGCGGCATAATCAGGATCGAGAGCATGTTCCGCATCGACGAAAGCGGCGATGCCGCCGAGTTTCTGGACTTCAGCGACGATATGCTGCGCTAAAGTCGTCTTGCCGGAAGATTCCGGACCATAAACCTCGATAATGCGCCCGCGCGGCACGCCGCCGACACCAGTCGCGATATCCAGCGATAAGCAGCCGGTAGAGATCGCGTCGACATTAGTCTTCGGCGCATCGCCGAATTTCATGATCGCGCCTTCGCCGAAACGGCTGCGGATCTGCTCGATCGCGCTCAGAGCCGCATCATTGCGCTTGTCTTTATTCTCTCCCTTTTCCGAGACCATCTTCTTCTCTTTTTCTTTAGCCATACGTTTTATGTTATTTTTTATTAATAAATCTATTTTAACACACTGCTCGTTATGAAAAATTAAACTAATCTTAAAATCTTTCCTTATTCTGCCAGGAATTTGAACGGCAAAGAAACGATATGCTCTTCCCCGTCCTTATCCTTAAAGACTACTTCAGCGCCATCGGCGTTCTTACGCCATTCCCAGAATTTATCCAGATTAACTTCAGAAACTGCATCTAATTTCATACCGCCATCCTTATTCCATTCATCCTTGATATCGGCGCCAATCTGCTGGAAGGTTCCGGCTTCTTCAGTCGCTTGGACTATCGGAGCGGTTGAAGCTTGGCCCGTATAACTTTTGCCCAGGCCGATATCGGCAATACCCTGAACCGCTATCCAGACGGAATCCATCGCTACCTTGGCATTGCGCCAGAAGAAATTCTGTTCGACTCTAGCTTTCTGCTCCGGGTCGCCGCTATAGATAACGGTCGCGACCGCAATCAGAGCGAAAAAAACGACAATGGTCACGATACTGCTTAAGGCGCTGAAAGGTTTAGACATAAATTTTATATCTTATAATAAAGATTCCTGCTTCTTGATGTCATCATCTTTAGAAAAAATATTTATCTTCCCATATTCTCCGTCGTACCCGGGCTTAATCAACAGTCTTCCTTCCCGGACGCGTTTTAAACCCTCGATAATGCGTTCATCAACCCCGATAATCTTTTCTAAATCCAAATCCAGAAGGATAAATAATTCATTGCCAAAATCCTTGATCATCTGCCGATATTGCTTCTGAACGGAGACGGAAGCCCGGCCCTTGACGCCGAGCGCTTCCGCTATAATCTTATCTAATTCCACGAGTTTTTTAAAGGGAACCGCGTTTTTAGGCTTAAAACCGGCCTTTCTATCGGCCAACTCCTCAACCCGATTAAGAACCCCGATGATGAGCGGCTTCTGGCATTTCGGGCAGAGATTCTTGTTCTTCCGGCTGGCTGCCGGTTCGCAGCTGAAATTACAGGCGCGATGGCCGTCAAAATGATACATGCCTTCTTCGGGATAGAATTCCAGAGTCATTTTCATCCCTTTCCTGCCCTTGATATTGTCATAGATCTTCTGATAAGAAACCGGTTCGGAAATCTCCATAATATTAGCTTCGCGGGCGATATTATTCGGATTATGGGCGTCGGAATTAGACAGGCAGGTCAGATTATCGAGCTCCGACAAGCGCCAATTCATTTCCGGATCGCTCGACAAGCCGGTTTCATAGGCATAGATATGCTCAGTCTGATCCTTGAAGCATTCTTCAAGAGTATTGAATCCGGACTTAGAACCGAAAACAGAAAACCAAGGCGTCCAAATATGCGCCGGATAAATTAAGAAATGAGGGTCTATCTTTAAAACCAGTTTCACAAACTCCGGGGTTGAAATGCCGAGAATCGGGCGTCCGTCCGAACGGATATTAAAGTTCTTATCTAGTTCCCTATTCAGGGCGGCCGCAGCTTTGAGACTAGGCGCATGGACGACGATATGCAGCCGTCTCACGCGCGTTTCGTCCTTATATATCAATGAAACCTCGGTACTCAATATAAATTTCACCTTGTCATCCGGCGAGCCTTTAAGGATATACAACCCCGACCCGGAAAAAGTTTCTTTCAACTCCTTATTGATGCTTTCAAACCAGGCCGGATAGGTAAAATCTCCGGTGGCTATGATATCCACGCCCTTGGTGCGGCAGGCGGCGTCAATATTCTCCAGCGTGAGGCTCGGCGAGCAAGCCCGCGAATAGCGGGAATGGATATGGAGATCTAAGATCTGCTGCATAATTTTCAA
>CAZFBV010000028.1:0-5342 GCA_964517325.1 uncultured Gammaproteobacteria bacterium
ATCCGAAGAAACGGAAAATATTATTAATGTCCGCCGGCGGCAAAAAATGGACCCAAGCGATGGCGCGAAAATACTCAAAATTAGACGAGATGATCATCATCTGCGGCCGCTACGAAGGCGTAGACGCCAGGCTGAAAAAGTTTATTGACGAAGAGGTTTCCATCGGCGATTACGTCCTGACCGGCGGCGAGCTCCCTGCTCTGACCATCGTCGACTCGATCGTCCGCCTCCTGCCAGGCGTGCTCGGCAATGCCCAAAGCGTTGTCGAAGAATCCCATTCAGAAAGCGGCGTCCTGGAATATCCGCAATATACTAGGCCGGAGATATTCCTGGCTAAAGGCAAGAAATATCCGGTTCCGAAAGTCCTGCTTTCCGGCGATCATAAGAAGATCGAGGAATGGCGGAAGAAATCCCTGAAAAGAACCTAAACGCAGATCATAAAAGAAAAGCCCGGAATTATTTCCGGGCTTTTTATAAAGAGCTTGATTGCTTAACACTATTCGGCCAACGGATGGAATCCTCTAGCCGGCTTCTTTGCAAATTTTTTATTTCGAACTTTTTGGAGCTGACGAGTCCTGAAAACCGGACCAGTATCGCCCTCACGGCGATAAACCTCAAATTGCAATCTTCTTCGAGGATTCTTAGATTTAGCTACTAAACTTTCGAACTCGGCATAGTTAACCTTGACGGCTTTTTTCTGACTCTTCGGCCCTTGAGGACCTCTAAGAATTTCAACCTGTTCCGCGAGGCGATTCTTAGTAATCTCATCGATCACTTTCTTGGAAAATTCGCAAACTGGCACTACGAAAATCTGAGTGCGGATCTGGATACGGGCAGATTCATCTTTCTTCATGATTCAAAATTTTAAGGTTCGATTAAACAATTATATAATTAAAATATTCATTATTTATCTCTTGATAACTTTCCAACCCTTATCGGTCCTGGCGATGCGCCCCTCGATGGAGAAGCCGGCCGCTTTCTTATGGCCGCCGCCGCCGAAATTCTGAGCTAAAGCCGCCACGTCTATCTCATCATCTGTCGTTCGTAAGCTGCCTTTTATTCTATCCCCTTCCTCGCGCAGAAGCAAGGCGACTTTGACGCCGCTGAGCGTGCTCAGGAAGGAGACGATATCGCCGAAAAGATCCATGCTCAAAGCTGCCTCCGGTTTGGCCAGTTCATCTAATTCAACCGCCGTCAGCCCGGAAGAAGCCAGCCCCGTCTCTTCATTAAAATGCAGATTTTCCAAGGCTCTTCCCCAAATCTTCAAAGAAACAAAACTCTTGTTGTTGACGGTATTACTGACTATCTTCGGCAGCGAGGCGCCGCGCAAGAGCATCTCCGAAGAAACGGCAATCGCCTCCTGGGAAGAATTAGCATGCAAAAAATGGCCGGTATCGGTCATTAAGCCGATAAGGATGCAGCTGGATAATTCCTTGGTTATTTCCAAGCCATTAGCTTTTAAAAAATGATAGATTATTTCCGTCGTCGAAGCTTTCTCCGGCAGACGGATCTCAAGATCGGCATAATTTTCCATAGGCTGATGGTGATCGAATTCTATAATATAGGGACGCCTGGTTATCTGCCCTTCAGCCTCGGCCGCAATCATGGTTCTCAGATGAGTTTCTATCCCGGTACGAGAGATAGAGCCGCAATCTAAAATCAAGATGACATCAAATCCTAAAAGATCTCTCGGCTCTTCCGAGGAAATAATCTCTTCGTTAGGAATAAAGCTATAAGTGCCGGCCGGCTTCTTATCGGCATAGGCTTGGATATCCAGTTCCAAAGACCGGGCGACTTCGATCATCGCGCCGATAGACGACAAAGCATCGGCGTCCGGAGAGGTATGGCCGACTATCAATATCCGCCTGGCTAGGCAGAGATGGCTATAGGCTGATTGTAATTTTTCGGTCAGATTCATAACCGTCTATCCTATACCAGAAATAAAAAAAAGTCCAGATTAACTGGGCTCTTCCTCATCTTCATCTTTATCGGCTACGGCTATCAATCTTTCTATCTTACTGGCTTCTTTCTCGGTCGCGTCAAACTCCCAAATCAGATGCGGCATTTGCCGCAACTTGACCCGAGACTTCAAGATACGCACTAATTCTCCGGTCGCCGACGTCAGGTGCCTCAAGGCGGTCCCGACCAAATTATCCGGCAAAACGGAAAAACCGACATGCGCTTGCTTCAGGTCAGGACTGCATTCTACGTAAGTTACGGTAATCAAAGCATTCGGCAAACCAACCTCGCGGCTGACAGCGGCAGCTAATTCTTCTCTGAGTATTTCATTCAAACGCGGAACTTTAGACATAAACGAGTCTATCTGCGGTAATTAGATCTTATCGACGACTCTTTCTTCCTGATAGACGTAAAGGATATCGCCTTCGGCAATGAGCGGCTTGCCTTCATACTTGAGGCCGGCTTCCTGATCCTTCTCGACTTGATCGACATCCTGTTTGCCCGATTGCAGCCTAGTTAATTTTCCGGAAACGATAAAATCATCGCCGCGTTTGACCGCAATCAAACTATTATTCTTCAAGATGCCGTCAAGCACCTTGCCGCCGACGATCTGGCTGTTATTTTCCGTACGGAAAACAGCCAAGACTTTCAAACGGCCGAGATCGATACGATTTATTTCCGGTTTTACCAGAAGCTGCATCTCATCCTTAACGAACTTTATCAAATCATAGATGATCGTAAACATCTTGATTGTCACCTGTTTCTCGCGCACTAAGTTCTCTATCGCCGGAGACATGCGGACATTAAAGCCTAAAATCTTGGCACCAGCGTCTTCGGCGCGCTTCACATCGCCTTCAGTAATATAGCCTAAACCCTTGCTGATAACTTTGACTTTAACCTTCTCATTATTCAATTTCATCAGGGATTCTTCGATAGCTTCGGCTGAACCTAGGAAGTCGGTCTTGATAACAACATTGACTTTCGGGATCTTGTCTTCCGATCCTTCATCGCCGGCGGAAATAAAGCTATCCATATTCTGGACACCGGCTCTAATCTTTTTAATCTTCACTTTTTCGCCTTCACCGACATTAAGGATATCGCCGACAGCCGGAGAAATCTTTAATCCCAAAATCTTGACCGGAGTAGACGGACCGGCCTCTTTAACGTCTTCGCCTTTATAATTCTTCAGGGTCTTAACCTTGCCATAAATAACATCATTAAAACATAGTTGATCGCCGACGCGCAGCGTGCCGTTCTGAACTAAGATAGTCGCTAACGGCCCGGCCGCCTTATCGACGTTAGATTCGACGACAGTTCCGGCCGCAGCGGCATCAGGATTGGCCTTCAAGGCCGCGCCTTCCGTTTCCGCCACTAATAAGACCATATCCAATAGTTCTTCAATACCGGTTCCATCCTTAGCGGAAATCGGCGAACAGATAGTCTTCCCGCCCCAATCTTCCGGAGTAATATTCAATTGCGTAGCTAATTCTTGCTTGACCCTATTAACATCAGCTGTCGGCTTATCTATCTTATTGATCGCGACGAGATATGGAATCTTGGCCGCTTCAATAATACGGAAAGCTTCAATAGTCTGCGGCTTGACGCCGTCATCGGCCGCTACCACCAAGATGGCGATATCAGCGACTTTAGCGCCGCGGCTGCGCATGGCGGTAAAAGCTTCATGGCCGGGAGTATCGATAAAAGTCAGGACGCGCCCCTTACGGGTTATCTGATAGGCGCCGATATGCTGGGTGATTCCGCCCGCTTCTCCGGCGACAACATTCGTGCTGCGGATAGAGTCTAATAATTTAGTCTTGCCATGATCGACATGACCCATGACGACGATAACCGGAGGACGATCTTGGAGATCTTCTTCAGCTTCCCCGGCCAGAATCGTTTCCAGCTTCTTATCTTCCTTTTCATTGTCTTCAACCTTAGTTTCGGCCATATGGACATCCAGGTTCAGATTTTCGCCGATGATCATCGCCGTATCAAAATCGATCTTCTCGTTGATAGAGGTAAAAACGCCATTCTTCATAAGCTCCGCCAAGACCCGGTTGACCGGGATGCCGGCGATTTCCGCATAGGCGCGGACAGTCACGACTTTCGGAACAAAAATAGTCTTTCTTTCCTTAGGCAGAACCTCGTCCTGTTTCTTCATGGCCGCGGCCATCTTCTTCTGTTCCCATTGGCGCTTTAAGAACGGCCAATCCTTAATGATCTTCTTAGCCGTATTATTATCTACCTTAATGGCTTTCTGGCCGATAGCAAAACCAAGCTGGGGCAATAAGTCGCGCAGCTCTTGAGGGGAAATCCTTAAAATACGGGCTAATTCGGTAATATTCATGGGAAATTTAGTTAAAATATTAAGCTATTCTTTAAGATTACGTTATTTTTGGGCTTTAGTCAATCAGATTTAAAGGCAATTTAGGACATCTTTCGTCTTTTTCTATAAAAAAAGACCGCATCAATTTAATGCGGTCAAAGAGACAAAGGACAAATTTTTTCTAAGAAACAAATGATCTAGGCACAATCGCGGAAGAAAAGAACGCAACAGCCAGAACTCCAAACAACCTCAAAGAAGTCGAGATTGAAGTCCCAGTCACCGTCGGAATACCGATGCAGGTTCGGCACCCTACGGCTACCGTCCGAATCCCGGAAAAAGTTTTCCTTTTGATCAAAACCGAGAATCCACAACTCTTTAGGCAATTTATCTTTAGCTTGCTGCCAAACAACAGCCAAACCTTGTGCATTTGGCAATTGTCCATTTTGGCTGGCGATAAAATTTAAATAATCCTCGCTGGCCATCGGCACTTTTACTTGATAGACAAAAACCTTCTTTCTATCTCCTAACGTTAACGGACAACTTGGCTTAAAATTACAGTCTCTAATGTTGGAATTGAAACTACAAAATTTCTTTTTATTCTCGTCTTGAAACTTGTCCAAAGAGAGACCATCGGAAATTTCAATTTCAAATTCCGCTAACTTTTCAAATCGCGAGTCATTCCCCGCTGGGGACATTTCTGGCAGAATAGCCGCCATCATTTTTCTAGCCAAAGCGTTATTCTTGCTGGCGATTACTTGTTGCGCCCAGTCTTTAGTCAAACCGGCTTTTTCTAATTTGGCGATAAACTCATCCGCTTGATGCAGACCGATTGCTTCGCCTCCGTTTTTACTTACATTTTTCATGCTTATAAATTTTTAAAAAACTATTTTTCCGGATCTCTGCCTCCGGAATCAGGCATTAAAATACCAAAAAATTATATCATAAAAATTATTATATGTCAATTAAAAGAGGGCTCCTCAAACCAGAGCATAAATTTACCCTCTTCACAAATCTTTAATTTAATGCTAGAGTAATATCATAATTAACATAATTATTA
>CAZFBV010000029.1:0-3593 GCA_964517325.1 uncultured Gammaproteobacteria bacterium
GGGCGTGGTCAATCCTAATATTTCTTTGAAAGATACTGCTCCGCAATATACTTTCCAGCTTGATCCTGTTAAGCTGGCGCAGAATAATCTTAACTCTTCTTATGTCGGTTCGGTCTTGCGCATGGCTTTAGCCGGCACGGAGATCAGCAGCATCATTGAGGATAATAAGGAAGTGAAGATAATGGCCACATTCGCCTCGGAAAATATTCCCGATCTGACTTCTATCCAGAATTTACAAATCGTCAATGCGTCCGGGCGTCCGGTCTTTTTAAAGGATCTGGCTACGATAGAATTAAATCCTGGTGTGAGCAAGATCGAACATATTGATCAGAAGCGCACCGTTGTCTTGACGGCGAACGTCAATACCCAGACTAACTCTACCTTAGTCCTGGCCGACTTTCAGAAACGTATCGCTAGCTATCAGCTTCCGCAAGGCTATTCTATTTCTTACGGAGGAGAGAATGAACAGAGCCAAGAATCTCAACAGTCGATCATGGTCGCCATGGCTATCGCTATCATACTGATAATGATCACTCTAGTCATTCAGTTCAATTCTTTCCGCAAGATGTTCATCGTGCTGGCAGCTATCCCGATGTCTCTTATCGGAGTGTTTATCGGCTTGGGGCTGACCGGCGTGACTCTTAGCTTCCCGGGGCTGATCGGAGTTTTGGCCTTATTCGGCATCGTGGTGAAGAACGCGATCATGTTGGTCGATAAGATCGATCTCAATCTGAAAAGCGGCATCGGCTTCTTAGATTCCATCGTCGACGCCGGAAAATCTCGTTTGGAAGCTATCTTCATCACTTCTATCTGTACCATCTTCGGGCTATTGCCGATTACGCTGTCTAATCCGGTTTGGGTTTCACTGGGAAGCGTAATCATCTTCGGGCTCGCCCTCTCTTCTTTCATGACGCTTTTCATGGTTCCGGTGCTGTTCTATATGGCGGTTCCTAAGGAAAACAAATAATTTAATCTGATATTGTTATAAAATAAAAAACAACCCCAGTAGCGGGGTTGTTTTTTCATTGGCGGAGACGAGAGGATTCGAACCCCTGATACCCTTTCGGGTATACCGCATTTCGAGTGCGGCGCATTCAACCAGCTCTGCCACGTCTCCTTTTTTATAAAAATTATTTTATCAGTATCATTATCGAGAATGTCAGGAGGACTAAGACGAACAAGCTCAAGCCGGTGTAGACCAGGAGCTTCACTCCTTCTTTTTTCTGACCGTCCAGATATAGCGTGACCGGTCTGCCCAAGACTAGTCCGCTGGTCACTAAGGCAGAGAGGACAAATAAAAGCAGGACGGCGATGGGCGTGACGGCGGTATCTTTTTCTCCGAAGATTTTAGAACCATGGCTCATTATCAGCGATACCAGAAAGACATAGACGGCGACGCCCAAGGAATTAAGGATCGCCAACATTATCAATTTTGAGTTCTTCATATGGTTTTATTAATTGGTTTTCTGTCTCATCGGGCGGCGTTTCGGTTTCTCGTCCTTCTCGGTCAATCGCTTTAATTTTTCAACCTCTTCCTGACTGAGATAGGCCCAGGCGCCCTCTCTCAGTATTCCGATACCTAGGCCGGCTAAGCCGATTCTCTGCAGATCGATGACCTTTAGGCCGATGGCTGCGAACATGCGCCGGATCTGCCGCTTCTTTCCTTCCGTTAAGGTTATTATAAAAATACGATCTTGTAAATATTTGATACTCTTTATCCTGGCTATGCCGTCGCCTTCGCCGATATCAATGCCTTTCATGAGCTTGCTCATCGCCGCCTGCGGGTTCTTGACCTCCTCGCGGACTTTGACCTCGTACATCTTCTCGTGCTGGAAGCGGGGATGGGCCAGGCGCTGGGCCAAGTCGCCGTCATTAGTCAATAAGACTAAGCCATGACTATCCTTATCCAGGCGTCCGACGGCGAAGAGGCGTTCGGGGATATCTACGAGGTCGAAGATATTCTTTTCGCTCTTGAAGCTCTTGTTAGTGCAGGTATAATCCAGCGGCTTATTAAGCTTGATATAGATTTTCTTTTCCGGCCCAGGCAGGCTTTTGCCTTTGATGGTGATATTGTCTTTTTCCGGATCGGCTTGGTCGCCGATGGTCGCCATTTCGCCGTTAACCCGAACGAATCCGGCTCGGATTAGCTCGTCAGCCTTACGCCGGGAACAGTAGCCGCTCGTGGCGATTGCTTTCTGTAAAATCATCATCATATTATTTTTTGTTCGTGCGATGAATTAAGTCTAGCGCCGCGCCTAAAGCGAGCATTACCCAGAACATAGCGGCTAAATCGTTCTTAAAGTAGGGAACATCTACCCAGCCGTGGACTAAGATCGCTACCATGGCCGCGAATAAGCCGAGCGCGATATATTTATCCGTATCTTTTTCTTTTTTTAATTTCCGGCTTAATCTAAAAGATAAAAATAAGTATTTTCCGATTATCCAGGTGAAGAGCAAGGCGCCGGCTAGGCCCAGCTCGCTCCAGAAATTCAGGAAGATATTATGAGGATAAAGATATATTTCTGTCGGCTGCCAATATTTAGCGCGCAGCTCGGCGCTAGCTCGCAGTTGGGCATCGAAATCAGACAGATTATCGCTATTGAAGAAGAGTCCTTCTTGGTGATAAGGCTTAATGGCCGTTTGATAATTACTTAAACCTGCTCCGCTAACGAGACGGGAATCTCTTAGCATCTTCAAGGTTTCTTTCCATTGCTGCTGGCGGATGCTGCCGGATAAGTCGCTTAAAGTCGCTTTCTCAATGATCAGGCTTCTGGCAGGGGTATAGGCATAGGCGCCGATGCCGATGAGTAAAGTTAATCCGAGAACCGCTAATCGTGATTTCCGGCCGGCGCACAAGCCGAAGGCAAAGAATCCGGCGGCCAAACCGACTAGAGCGCCTTCGGATTTGGCAAAATAGATAGCGGCGATAGAAATAGCGATGGTGGATGCCAGAAATATTTTTTTAAATCTATCGTGGAATAATATCCCGTCCTGCCAGTTCAGAGACGCCAGCCAGCCGCTCATGATTAAGACAAGAGGAGCGAGATATAAGCCGACGGCGTTAGGATAACCGAAGAAAGAAACGACGCGGCGGGTAGCCGCTGCCGCCCAGAAAGGATTAGCAATAAATAATCCGGTAACTTGTTGGAAAATAGCGAAGATAGAAACGGCGGCTGCCGAAAGTGTTAAAGCTCCCAGTATTTTCAGCCAGTCTTTTTTTTCTTTGAAGACGTTGAATAATAAGATGAAGAGCAGGGCTGGTTCGAAGAAATAAGCTTTCCAGATTCCCAGAGCGCTAGTGTTCCAGCCGGCTATGCCAGCCGCGGAGAGGGAAACGATCAGCATCAGGATTATTTCTATGGAATAAGGATAATTCATTCGGGCGCTTTTATCCCGCACAAGCTTCTTGAATCCGGGAATGAAGAATTTGAAGAACCAGACGCCGAAGGCGATAAGAATCATCGTTTCGAGCAAAGTCAGAGGTAGCCCGAAGATATTGAAGCGGATAAGATAGGCCGGCAAAGCGGCGATGATTACTAAAACCGCCCAGTCTAGCCGGGTCAGGGCCAAGACGAGGAAAAGGATGGAGATTA
>CAZFBV010000030.1:0-3455 GCA_964517325.1 uncultured Gammaproteobacteria bacterium
TGCGGAGAGAGAGGGATTCGAACCCTCGGTACCTTGCGGTACACACACTTTCCAGGCGTGCGCACTAGACCACTATGCGACCTCTCCAATATCCGCCAAAGGCGGAAAGTATTTTATTTTTTGATCAATCTTTCGACTACCGTCTTCAGCCCTTCGATCTTATCGCCGTTAGAATCGGTAAAATCATCATACGGACGCGCGCCCAAAATTATCTCGTTTCCGACAAATATCGTCGGCGCTCCTTGGACCGTATAAGTTTCCGCTTCTTTGACTGACTGTTCTATTTTTACTGATTTTTGGCT
The DNA here is from genome assembly GCA_964517325.1 of uncultured Gammaproteobacteria bacterium. Taxonomy (GTDB): domain Bacteria; phylum Patescibacteriota; class Patescibacteriia; order Patescibacteriales; family UBA12465; genus UBA12465. The sequence goes on from CAZFBV010000030.1 coordinate 303, forward strand.
CTTAGTCAAGCAAGATGCGAAATCACTGGCATTCAGGCCGATCTGGCCGGCATAGGCGCTGAAATTACCGGCGCTAAGCTGCTTATTGCTAGTCTGGGCGAATAATAAAGCCCTCATTTCAACCCATTTCCCTTGTTCGCCGGCGCAATCGACGGCCGCCTGCGCTTGGCTGGCCAAAGGCGAATTCTTGAAATAAGGGCGGATAACGACCGCGACCTTATCGCCGGATTCGACCCTGATCTTATCCAAAGTATCGGCTAATTTAGCGCTATAGATATTCGTATAATCTTCATAGACGAAAATCTTAAGCGGAGCGGAAGCCGAACCGAAAACCTTATCTTCCGCTTTTAATTCCGGATACTTGGAAGACACGAAGCTTTGCGCGCGCGCCTCCGACGGCCTTACAGTTAAAGGAGAATTCGAGGTAGCCGATTTTTTCGGCTTGATAATGATGACCGCGATGACGACCGCCAAGATGACGGCCACGGCCATCAGGTACATGTAAATTTTTTTCATAAGAGAAATATGAGCAATCAGCTGAACCGCTGATTATTTTTATTTATTCTAAAATACTGGCTGCTTTTATGATCAAGCTTTCTTTCAAGCGCGGTCCGACAAGCTGCGCGCCGATCGGCATACGCTTCCCTTCTTCAACTTCAATCGTTCCGGCCGGAACGGAAATCGCCGGCAAACCGGCCAGGCTCGCGCCGGTCACGAAGACATCTTCCAGATACATAGCCAGGGGATCATTCACTTGCTGCCCGATCTTGAAAGCCGCGTGCGGCGATGTCGGCGTCAACAAGATATCGACTTTCTTGAAAGCCTCTGCAAAATCCTTGATGATTAAAGTACGGACGGCCTGCGCTTTCTTGTAATAAGCATCGTAATAGCCGGCGCTTAACGCATAAGTGCCCAGCATTATCCGGCGTTTCGCCTCCGATCCGAAACCGGCGCCGCGCGTCACTTTATAGAATTCCTGCAAATTTTTTGCTTCCGTCTTGGCTAGCCCCCAGCCGATACCGTCAAAACGCGCTAAGTTAGAACTGACTTCAGAAGGCGTAATTATATAATAAACCGGGATGCCATATTTCGTATAAGGCAAACTGATCTTAACAAGCTCGGCTCCGGCCGCTTTAAGCTTATCGGCAGCCGCGATCAATCTGGCCGCCACTTCTCCGTCCAGATCTTTCAAATAATATTCCTCCGGCAAACCAACCCTAAGGCCTTGCAAAGATTTGTTCCCGGCGGCTTTTTCATAAGCTTCGATCGCTTCCGGCGCGGTTGTCGCATCGCGGTCGTCATCGCCGGCAATCGTTTTCAAGACCAAAGCGGCATCATAAACAGTCTTAGCCAGAGGACCGACCACATCGGTAGAAGAGGTCATAGATAACAGGCCGAAGCGAGAAACGCGCCCATAGCTCGGTTTTAAGCCTACCACGCCGCAGAAACTGGCTGGCTGGCGGATAGAGCCACCCGTATCGGTTCCTAGGGCAAATAAACACATATTAGCAGCCACGGCCGCCGCGCTACCGCCTGACGATCCCCCGGCCACCCGGTTCAAATCATAAGGATTCTTAGTCGAACCATAAGCGGAATTTTCCGTCGAAGCGCCATGAGCGAATTCATCCAGATTAGTTTTCCCCAGCAAGACCGCGCCGGCAGCTTTCAATTTGGCCGTTACGGTAGCATCATAAGGGGCGATATAATTCTCTAAGATCTTAGAAGCGGCCGTCGTTCTTATCCCTTTAGTCATCAAGATGTCCTTGCAGAGGTAAGGAATGCCGAGCAGATCGCCGCGCTCGCCTGATTTGATTCTCTTATCAGCCGCCTCGGCTGCAGCCAGAGCCTCCTTTTCACAGATAGTCAGACAGGCATGGATTTCTTTATCGGCCGCTTTTATCTTTTCCAAACAGGCTCGCGTCAAATCGACGGAACTTATTTCACCGCTGTCTAATTTCGCGCGCGCTTCTTTTATTGTCAGTTCGTTCAGATTCATAATTTTATAAAACTCTCTTTACTTTGACTTGCCCGCCTTCCCTCTCGCCTTGGTTCAAAGCAGTTTCAACTTCTTCTTGATTCCATTCGTGCACGTCATCGGCGCGCCAGATGTCGCTCAAGCCGCTGACTTGCGCCGTCGGCTCGACATTCTTCGTATCGACTTCGTTCAGCTGGCTGATATATTTCAAAATAGAATCGAGCTGGCCGCCGAATTTAGTCATCTCTTCTTCGCTGAGCTCCAAGCGCGACAGCTCGGCGATATGTTTTATTTCTTCACGGGTTATAGGCATATTATTTTATCATCTTCAAGAATTCATCTTCTTCTAATATCTTTATCCCCATCTTTTTCGCTTTCTCGTATTTAGACCCGGGCTCGGCGCCGACGACGACGTAATCAGTTTCGCGGCCGACGCTTTCTTTGACTTTCCCGCCCGCTGCTTTAATCTTATCTTTCGCCTCATCCCTTGTCAAACCGCTCAAAGAACCGGTCAGAACGAAATTTTTCCCTGTTATTTCGCTCTTCAAGGCGCTAAGATTAGCGCCAATCAGGCTCATCTTTAAAGAAACGTCGTTAACGATAAATTTTTCCATCATTTTCAAATCGGTTTCATCATGCCAGAAATCATAAATGCTCTTGGCGACTATCGGCCCGACGTCGGGCATATTTTCCAGATCTTCTAAACTGAAATCCTGGAAGCATCTGATTAATTTCTTAATAGATAGCGCCCCTCTTTCTATAACGTCTTTCGTCTTTTCATTTTTAATCTTCTCTATTATCTTTTCTGCCAGCAATCCGGCCGTCTCTTCCCCGACATGCCGGATGCCTAAACCATAGATAAAACGATCGATAGCCAGCACGCGGCGAGAGGCGATCATATTAATGACATTATCCGCCTTCTTTTCGGCAAATCTTTCCAAGCTCAACAAATCAGATTTTTTCAGGGAATACAGATCGGCCGCATCCTTTATCAGTCCGCCAGTTATGAATTGTTCTATGAGTTTCGGTCCTAAACCGTCGATATCAGCCGCACCCTTAGAGACGAAATGGATAACTCGGCGCAAATTGACGGCATAGCAGCGCTTGCTGGCGCAGCGATAGGCGACTTCGCCTCCGACTTTAACTACTTTCCCGCCGCAGATCGGGCATTCTTCCGG
>CAZFBV010000031.1:0-3361 GCA_964517325.1 uncultured Gammaproteobacteria bacterium
AATGCCTTAGCAGAATAAATAATTTAAATAATATGTCAGAACACAAGAAAAATGTAGGTATCATCAAGCAGGTCATCGGCGTCGTCGTCGATGTTCATTTTGAAAATAAGCTGCCGGAAATCTATAACGCCTTGACTCTAGAATTAGGCGGCCAGATTCTGACCCTGGAAGTTGAGCAGCATATCGGTTCTAATGTCGTCCGCTGCGTCGCCATGGGTTCGACCGACGGCTTGAAGCGCGGCGATAAGGTGACCGATACCGGTATGGCCATTTCCGTCCCGGTCGGCGTTGAGACTTTGGGCCGCATCTTTAACGTCCTCGGCGATACCGTCGACGGCGGCGCTTCGGTAAGCACCGAGAAGAAATATCCGATCCATCGTCCGGCTCCGAAGTTTGTCGATCAATCAACCAGCACTGAAATCTTAGAGACCGGCATCAAAGTCATCGATCTGATCTGCCCGATTGTTAAGGGCGGAAAAGTTGGTTTGTTCGGCGGCGCCGGTGTCGGCAAGACCGTCGTCATCCAAGAGCTTATCCATAATATCGCTTCCGAGCACGGCGGCTATTCCGTCTTTGCCGGTGTCGGCGAGAGAACCCGCGAAGGCAATGATTTATATAATGAATTCAAAGAATCCGGCGTTATCGATAAGGTATCCATGGTCTTCGGCCAGATGAATGAACCGCCAGGATCTCGCGCCCGCGTCGCTTTATCCGGGCTTTCTATCGCTGAATATTTCCGCGATGAGAAGCATCAGGATGTGCTCTTCTTCGTCGATAATATTTTCCGTTTCACTCAGGCGGGTTCCGAAGTATCCGCGCTTTTAGGCCGCATGCCTTCCGCCGTCGGTTATCAGCCGACTTTGGCTTCGGAAATGGGCGAACTCCAAGAGAGAATCACTTCCACTAAGAACGGTTCTATTACTTCCATCCAAGCTGTTTACGTTCCGGCTGACGATTTGACCGACCCGGCGCCAGCCACTACCTTCGGTCATTTGGATTCCACCGTCGTCTTATCCCGTTCTTTATCGGAATTAGGCCTTTATCCGGCGGTTGATCCGTTAGATTCTTCATCTATCATTCTTGATCCGAAAATTGTTGGCCAGGATCATTATGAAGCCGCCCGCGGTGTTCAGAAGATCTTGCAGCGCTATAAGGATTTGCAGGATATCATTGCCATCTTGGGTATGGAAGAATTGTCGACTGAAGATAAGGTTATTGTCGCTCGCGCCAGAAAGATCCAGAAATTCTTGTCCCAGCCTAACTTCGTCGCTGAACAGTTCACCGGCCGCGCCGGCAAATACGTTAAATTAGCCGATACTGTCCGCAGCTTCAAGGAGATTCTCGAAGGCAAATATGATGACCGCAGCGAAGATGACTTCTATATGATCGGCGGCATTGAAGATTTAAACGCCAAAAAATAATCTATGTCTAACAAGACTATAAAATTCGAGATCGTAACGCCGGAACGCGTCGTGCTCTCGCAGGATATCCTGCAGATCAGCGTACCGACGACTAGCGGCGAGATAACTGTCCTGCCGGATCATATTCCTTTGGTTTCAGTCTTGAAGCCGGGCGTTATCGAGATCAAACTGGCGGATAATACTTCGGAAATCATGTCGACTTCCGGGGGATTCATCGAAGTCATGAAAGACAAAGTCGTTATTTTAGCTGATACCGCGGAAAGGGCGGAAGAGCTTGATGAAGAGCGTATCAAAGCCGCCCAAGCGCGCGCCGAGAAGCTGAAAGAAGAAGTGAGGAACGTCGATGACATCCAATTCACTGCCGTCGCCGCTAAGCTCGAAAAGGAATTGGCTCGTTTGCGGGCAGTTAGCCGCTGGAGAAGATTAAAGGGAACAGATAATAAATAATATTATATATTTCAGTACATTATAAATCATATGTCTAACCCAATTGAAAACATGCACATGGATAAAGGACACGAACACCATGATCATCACCAGGAGCTGTTTGATGCTGCTTGGGAAAAGAGCAATCAGAATGAAATTATTGAACAGTTGAAGTCTGGCAAGAAGCTTGCCGAGATATTACCAACCATCTCTGGCTTTAAGGAAGCTTTCAGTAAAGTGAGTCTCTTAGATTGCCCAGGCTGCCGATTCGAATGTTCCGATGGCCGCGTTAAGAGCGGCGGGCCTAAAGTTGCTTTAGCCGGAGAAGGTATCTTAGTGAAGGATCCTGCAGATAGAAAAATTTTACTCGAAGCTTTACGGGGAAAGAATATCCCGCTTACCGGTCATGAAGGTTGCGGCGCTGCTAAGATGGCACATCCGGAAGATTCTGATAGCGATAAATACGGCTATGAAGGAGCGAAAGAACTTGCGGCTGAAACCGGTAATAAATATGAGGAGATTTATAAGGAAAATTTCCGCAGTCCGATTCATGATGAGCGTGCTTTGGTAGTAGAAGGAACCTTAAAGTTTAATTGTTCCGATTGGTCGGAATTCCCGCCGCAATTTATCTCTTCCGCAGCCGCTATCGGTTTAAGCGATGCCTATATCAAGACAGAGATTAATGCTTTGACTGGCATTGCGTTAGGTGATCATGGGATGGGTCAACGCCTTAATGCGGAAAACCCATTCTACATCGTTGTTTCCGCCAAGGATTCCAATCAGCTCAGTCATTTATTGGAGGTAGGCCGCTCTGCTGTTGAAGAATTCGGCGATCGCGTCAAAGTCGACGGCTTCATCGCCTCTAAATCCGAGAAAGAATAATCCCGATTTTCGTTATTTTAAAAAGACCGCTGCAAACGGTCTTTTTTATATTTTAGAAATTATTTCCAGAGAATCCAGGCGAAGATCGCCGCCCCCAGGATTATACGGTACCAGCCGAAAGGCGCAAAATCATTCTTTTGGATGAACTTGATGAAGAATCTAATGCCGATGATGGCTGTAATAAAGGCGGCGATGAAGCCGATAGCCCAGACCATCAGATCGTAGCCGGTCAGGCTAGCGATAAGTTCGCGGCTTTCTAATAGATCCAGGCCGGTCGCAGCCGCCATTGTCGGTATGGCCAAGAGGAAAGAGAATTCCACGATGTTCTTCCGGCTGATGCCCAGGCTCAACCCGCCGAGTATCGTTGCTGCCGAGCGGGAGACCCCGGGAACCATAGCCAATGATTGACAGGCACCGATGGCCACAGCTTGCTTATAAGAAATGGAGTTCAACTCTTGCTCCGGGATTGTTGTCGCTTCTTTCTTGTCGTTATTATTTTTTCCGGAATAATATTTTTCTAAGATGATTATCGCTAGACCGCCGATCAGCAGCGCTCCGGCGATAAGCGGAATATTTTCCATCAGATAGCTTTTTACTATCTTATATAGAGCGAGGCCGAGAATCGAAGTCGT
>CAZFBV010000032.1:0-2379 GCA_964517325.1 uncultured Gammaproteobacteria bacterium
TGACTCCGGTTATCACTGACGTCAATAAGACTATCAATGCTTTGAAGTGGTGCTTGAACGAGATGGAACGCCGTTATGATGTGCTTAATAAAGCCGGCAAGAGAAATATCCAATCCTATAACGCGACTAGCGGAGTAGAGAAGATGCCCTATATCGTCTTTATTATTGATGAACTGGCTGATTTCATGATGACGGCCGGAAAAGATATGGAAGCGGCCATTATCCGCTTGGCGCAGATGTCGCGCGCTATCGGCATCCATCTGATCTTGGCGACGCAGCGTCCGAGCGTTGATGTCATTACCGGTCTTATCAAAGCGAATGTGCCGACGCGCATCGCTTTTTCCGTCGCTTCTCTGGTCGATTCAAAAACTATCCTTGATTCAGCCGGAGCGGAAAAATTATTAGGGCAGGGCGATATGTTATTCATGTCGGCAGAATTCGCCAAGCCGAAACGCATCCAGGGAGCATATCTCAGCGACGAAGAGATCAATGATGTTGTTAATTATATTAAGGATAAAAGCGGCGTGGCCGAATACCTGGAGGGCGTAACTGATCGCCAGAAAGTCGGCGGGAATGCCGGCGTCGGTCTCGACGGCAACCATGGCGATGAAGATGAACTGTTTGAAGAGGCGAAAGAGATAATCATCAAGGCCGGGAAAGCTTCGACTTCGATGTTGCAGCGCCGCCTGTCTATCGGTTATGGCCGAGCGGCTAAGATATTGGATATGTTAGAGGAAGCCGGCATCATCGGTCCGTCTAACGGCGCGAAACCGCGCGAAGTCATGATCAGCCCGGAGCAATATGAAGCCATGGGCGGCAGCGATATCGTCGGCATTCCGGTTCATGATCGCGCCACTTCGGTCGCGCCTGATAAATATCTGGGAGAAGATGAAGAAGATAGCGGTTTAGTATTCAAGGGTAATGCAGTTAAAGAAGATGAAGATGAAGCCGCTCCGGAAACCGAGGAGGCTGAAGAAGACGAGGAAATTAGCGAAGAAGAGGAGACTAAGGCTGAATCGGAATTAAGATTGACCCCTGACGAAGAAGATGAGGCTATCAATGATGAAGATGAGATATTGGAGAAAATTAGAGAAGATAAGAAAGCTAAATCTTCAGTCAAGACAGAGAAGCCGGCCGCTAAAGCAGCTGCGGCTGAAAAGAAAACGCCCCTAGATGATGACGACGAGATGTTTTTTGCGAGATAGGATATAATAATTCCATGTTAGAAGCCGTCAAAAAATTAATTCCCGCAAAGCTTTTCCAAGCGCTCCAGCCGCCTTACCACTTTCTGCTTAATCTGGCAGCGGCTTTATGGTATCGTTTTCCGAGCCGCCAGCTCGTAGTTATTGGCGTGACCGGCACCACCGGCAAGACTTCGGTCGTGTATATGATTGCGCGCATGCTGAATGCCGCCGGTTATAAGACCGGTCTGACTTCGACATCCGTATTTTCCGACGGCAATCGCGAATGGTTGAACGATAAGAAGATGACTATGCCCGGGCGCTTCTTCATCCAGAAAATCTTGCGCGGTATGGTCAAGAATAATTGCCGCTATGCGATCGTGGAAACTACTTCGCAGGGCATTGAACAGTTCCGGCATCTTTTCATAAATTACGATGTGCTTGTTTTCACTGGCCTTTATCCGGAACATATCGAAGCGCACGGCAGCTTTGAGAATTATCGCGCTGCCAAAGGAAAATTATTCAAACATCTGAAGAATTGCCGGACCAAGTATATTAATGATGAACATCAGGTGACTAAGCCGGCCAGCCAGCTCAAGAAGCTGGATCTGACTCGCGTTCTGAAAACCATCATTGTCAATGGCGATGATAAGAACGCCGATTATTTTTTGAATTTCCGAGCAGAAGCGAAAATGGCTTATACTCTGGATCCCCAGGTCTCTATCGTTTCTTTATCGAATAAGCTGGCAGGCGAAGCTGTTATCAAGGATTTTACTCTTGTGCGGGGAGCCAATGTAGAAGCGAGCGGCAGCGGCACGAAGATGACTATAGACGGCCAGCCTGTCGGTTTGAAGCTTTTGGGAGATTTTAACGCCGCCAATGCTTTAGCGACAGCCGCTGTCGGCATCAATCAGAAACTTAGTTTTACCCAGATAAAATCCGGCTTGGAAGAGATCAGGGGATTAGCTGGAAAAATGGAGATAATTAACGCCGGTCAGGATTTTACTGTCATTGTCGATTATGCTTTTGAGCCGGAAGCGATGATCAAACTCTATCAGACATTGGAATTTTTGCCCCATAATAGAATCATCCATCTTCTCGGTTCCGCCGGCGGCGGGAGAGACAAGGCGCGCCGGCCGATTCTGGGCGGTTTGGCCGCTAAATATGCTGATTTTATAGTTATCACCAACGAAGATCC
>CAZFBV010000033.1:0-2219 GCA_964517325.1 uncultured Gammaproteobacteria bacterium
GTTTTGCCCCGGGCGACGAGACCATCAGATTATTCCTGGAGAGCTGGAAATTGACCGATAAGATCGCCTGTTCTGCCCCGGAGAAATATTATCTACCCTTGCTCAGCTCCTCCTTGATAGCGGAAACTAATCGCCTCGCTAAAAGTTTGCGCGGCCAGGGCAAGAACGTGCTCGTCGGCCTTGAGGAGCAGAAAGTCGGCAAGGCTTTAGAGTTCGCCAATAAAAAAAATATCTCCCAAGTCGTCATCATGGGAGAAGATGAAGCTGCTCGGGGAATATATAAGATCAAGAATATGAGCGACAGTTCAGAAAGGGAAGTCGCGCTCTAATTGTGGCTGTTCGCCTCCTTGACCGGAGCGAAACTGAAGCGATGCAGGGGGCAGGGACCATGCTTTTTCAGCAGTTCCAGGTGGTCCTTAGTGCCGTAGCCCTTGTGCTTGGCGAATCGATATTGCGGGTATTGCTTATCTATTTCCGTCATCATCCAGTCGCGGCTGACTTTAGCGATAATGGAAGCGGCGGCAATCGTCCAGACCGTCGCGTCGCCTCGAATAATGGCGCTTTGCGCCGTTTTTAATTTAGGAATCTTGAAATTGCCGTCGGTGATCAGATAATCAGGTTCGAGCGGCAATTTTTTAATGGCTCGCCGCATGGCCAGGAAGGAAGCTTGCAAGATATTTATCTTATCTATAGTTTCATTATTAACGACGCCGATCTCTACTGCCAGAGCTTTTTCTTTGATGATATGGAAAAGATATTCTCGTTTTTTGGCCGTTAATTTTTTAGAGTCGGCGATCATTTCTAAATCCGGACTGTCAATCTTAAAATCCGGGCCGACGACGACGCAGGCGGCTACGACCGGCCCGGCTAAGGGGCCGCGGCCGGCCTCATCCACTCCGCCGACGAGCCGGTAGCCTTGGTCGAAATATGATTTTTCAGTCTTCAGGTCAAGCATATTTTATTGGTTTTATTATAGCATATCAATCGAAAAATCAAGCACAAATAAAAAACCGGGCAATAGACGCTTGTCAGCGAATATTTGCCCGGTTAAGGCGGAAATAGGTCAGAGGCTCAGTTCGGAAACGATAATATTCCGTATGGCTTGCCAATCTCCTTTGACGGTAATTTTAGATTTATCTCGGCAAATCTTATAATCAGCGTCCTTCAAGGCTGCCGAGATCAGTTCGATCTTATCGCTGAAATCCTTGACCATCATTATCTCTGTCAGCGGATTTCCCTTGATATCATGATATTGGATCATGGCCGGGTTGAATCCTGATAATAATTCTCCGAAAATCTTCTTGCGGTCGAAGATCCGTTTGCCTTGGATGATCAAGCCGCAAGTCGGAGTCAGCCTTAAGGCGCGTTCATCGATATTATCAACGATGCTTCTGTTTTCTTCTTTTATCTTCTGATGCATCTTTATCATTCCGTCCAGCTTTTCGCTGGCGGAATCGGATAATAGCTCATCAAGCAGATGAGTCCTGGTATCGGCCGTCAGGTCATGATTGTTGTTGTATTGAGCCATGACTTCGGCCGCGTAAGTGGCTTTTTGGAAACGGAGAGCTCTGGCATTAGGATAAGTCTTCTTGTAGTTAGCTAAGGCATCCATGGTTATAAGCCAATCTTTCCGAACTTTGCGTATCCTCAGAGTATCTATCAAGAATCGGGATAAGCAAGGATTATTTCCGAAAGTCAGACTTGTAAGATTCGGGCAGCCGTTGATAACTTTAATTAGTTCGTTGCTGAAATTGGCGCAATTATTGATCCAGAAATAAATCTTGTCATGATGAGCCTCGACAAATCTTATCAGGTTGGAATTAGAACAATTCTGCGGCCCGACGCCTAGCAAGTATATCTTCTTGATATGGCGCTTGACCTTCAATCCGTCAAGGCCGTTCTTGTTGATGAAAGCGACGGCGATGTCTGTTCGATCGATGATATCGGTCATGAGAGCGGCCGCGATGATACTGTCGTTTATGTTCGGCAGAATGATTAAAATCCTGTTTTCAGGATCGTTAAAATCTATTTTCCCCATTAGGTTAATTTTTGGTTTTTAATGTTAAGTTACAATTTTCTCCTAATATTAAAACTTTTATCGTAAAATGTCAAGACCAGTTTACAAACTTAAAACTCTATGGCAAGCTGTAGAGGTGAATATTCTGCCCGGATGGTGAAATTGGTAGACACGCAGTGTTCAGAACGCTGTGGGAGCAATC
>CAZFBV010000034.1:0-1717 GCA_964517325.1 uncultured Gammaproteobacteria bacterium
TGACCGTGCTGACGTCGTTATCGACGATAAGGATTTTCATATGAATGTTTCTTAAAAGCCTAATCTCTCCGCTATTTCTTATCGACGATGCGATGGATCTCGGCGAGCAAATCTTCGACGACAAAAGGCTTTTCCAGGACTCCCTTAACGACGTTCAAAGCCTTGAACTCAGCCATCAGATCGCCCAGCTCTTTAGAAGTGATCGGCAGAGCGGAAGCAAGCATGACCGGAATCTGCTTCAATTTCTCATTAGCAGCCATCGCGCGGCAGACTTCGATGCCGCTGAAATCAGGCATCATGATATCGAGGATGAGCAGATCATAAGCCGGTTCGGCAATCATCTTATTCAAGCCTTCGCGGCCGGCATAGACCACATCGATATCAAAATTCTCCTGGCTCATGAGCAGAGCCTTGAGGGTAGTAGCGGCGCTGATATCGTCATCAATGATTAAGATTCTCATAGTTTTTTATCTAAAAATTTATTAAGTATGACCTATCACTATTATAGACTATTTTAAGGAAAAACAGAAGATTCTCGGCCTAGCAATTAAAGAAGACGGGCAGGGCCAAAAATACAGAAATGCTCAGATCGGACAGGAATTCCTGCCTAAAGCGGCATAAACGCCGCACCAGCTGAAGACAGCTTCGAAGAAACAGAAACCGGAAACAAATATCAGGACCGGATTCCATGAGGTAGCCAGGGCAAAAACGAGCAGAAACGATCCTAAGCCGGCGCGGACCAGCCTGTCCGGTAAGCCGATGTTCCTGGTCCGGCCGAACGGCCGGCCCTTGGCAAAAAATTTCAATAAGCTCCGATAGATGAATCCGAAAATAAAAGCGAGCAGGAATAAGAAAAGGATATAGCCCCAGCCGAACGGCGAAGAGATGATCGTAAGCGGCGATTCTCCAAAAAATTTAGCTTTAAGCTGCGGCACTATGAGGCCCGCATGGACCATCTCTAAAATCGGAAAGCTCTCCGTGTCTCCGACAGCTAACGAATACTTGCCGAGATTCTCCGGACTGGAAATCTCGATCAGATAAATTCCGGCCGGGACCTGGCGGCCTTTGAGGGCGGTTCCCTTCTGCGAATCGTCGGCCTTGTACTCCGGCCCCCAAAAATAATTATCGCGCGCGAATTTTTCAAAAAATGGCGTCCAAGAAAAATTAGCGCCATCAAGGAATGCGACCGGCTGCTTCCGGCCATCGACGATGCGATTGATATCCGCGGAAAGATCTTTCCTGGCGCCCGGTACATCAGGAACGAGAAGGCCGATATAAAGCCGGAAATCTTTCTCGGAATTAATATAGAGATCGGCGGGTTCGCCTTTAAGCTCGCCATAGAAAGCTTGCGAAATTTCCGGATTCTTAATCTCTGTCTGGCCGGCTTCTATTATCCGCGGCTGATGCGCTTGCGCGAACATGGGCAAGAACAGGAACGCGGCGGCCGCCAAAATCATTCGAGATAGATTATTTTTCATATTGTCAGCTATTTAAAAAATAAATAGACGAGATAGGCTAAAGCCATATTCTGGATCATGAGCAGCGGGATGCCGATCAAGAAATACCATTTATGCGTCTTATGGCGGAAAGCAAACATGCCCAAATAGACGCCGAGGCTGCCGCCGATGGCCGCCAAGAAGAACATCTTGCCTTCGGAAATCCTTTTCGCGTCCTGATCCGTCGAACTGACTTTGTCGGCGGCCATGATCAGGAAGGC